>NZ_CP045529.1:3600000-4208275 GCF_009429125.1 Luteimicrobium xylanilyticum | reverse complement strand
GTGCCGAACGAGCCAGCCACCATCGCCGAGGTCTGGTCCGCGGCGCGTATCCAGCTCGAGAACGATCCCGACGTCACACCTCGGCAGCGCGGCTACGTCCGACTGGTGGCTCCGCTCGCGCACATCGACGACACCGTCTTCCTGAAGGTGTCGGACGAGCCGATCCGGTCCTTCATCGAGACGAACCTGCGTGCGGACCTCGTCGGTGCGCTCGCCGGCGTCCTCGGGTACGAGCCCAAGCTCGCCATCTCCGTGGACCCCGACCTGCAGATCGCCGACGACGACACCGACCCCGCGGCTCCTGTCTACGCCCGGCCGGCACCGACCACGGCGACGTCCCCCGCGGCCCAGCGCATGCCGACGGACGAGCCCGACCACGGGTTGTCGAACCCGGTCGGATTCGGAGCCACGGTCGGTCTGCCGGAGGCGATGCCGGCCGCGCCGGGCTCCGCTCGAGCAGCGCAGCATGCGCCGCGTCACGCCGAGCCGACGGCTCCGCTCGGTGAGAACAGCCGGCTGAACCCGAAGTACCTGTTCGAGACCTTCGTCATCGGTGCCTCGAACAGGTTCGCCCACGCCGCGGCCGTCGCCGTCGCCGAGGCTCCGGCGAAGGCCTACAACCCGCTGTTCATCTACGGCGACTCCGGCCTCGGCAAGACCCACCTGCTCCACGCCATCGGCCACTACGCCCAGAGCCTCTACCCCAACGTCCGGGTCCGGTACGTGAACTCGGAGGAGTTCACGAACGACTTCATCAACTCCATCGGCGAGGGCAAGGCGGGCGCGTTCCAGCGCCGCTACCGCGACGTCGACGTCCTCCTCATCGACGACATCCAGTTCCTGCAGGGCAAGGAGCAGACGATGGAGGAGTTCTTCCACACGTTCAACGCCCTGCACAACGCGAACAAGCAGGTCGTGATCACGTCCGACCTGCCGCCGAAGCAGCTCAACGGGTTCGAGGACCGCCTGCGCTCGCGCTTCGAGTGGGGCCTCATCACGGACGTCCAGCCGCCCGACCTCGAGACCCGGATCGCGATCCTCCGCAAGAAGGCACTGCAGGAACGTCTCGACGCCCCGGACGACGTCCTCGAGTACATCGCGAGCCGGATCTCGACGAACATCCGCGAGCTCGAGGGTGCCCTGATCCGCGTGACGGCGTTCGCCAACCTGAACCGCCAGCCGGTCGACCAGTCGCTCGCGGAGATCGTCCTCAAGGACCTCATCACCGACGACGACGCCGGCGAGATCACCGCGGCGAGCGTCATCGCGCAGACGGCCGCGTACTTCGGCCTGACGATCGACGACCTGTGCGGCAGCTCACGGTCACGCGTCCTGGTCACGGCGCGCCAGATCGCGATGTACCTGTGCCGCGAGCTGACCGACCTGTCCCTGCCGAAGATCGGCCAGCAGTTCGGCGGCCGCGACCACACGACGGTCATGCACGCGAACCGCAAGATCAGCGAGCAGATGGCGGAACGACGGTCGATCTACAACCAGGTCACGGAGCTCACGAGCCGGATCAAGCAGCAGCATCGCGGCTGACGCGCATTTTGACCGCTTCGGCGTTGTTCACACTTGTGCACAACCCTGTGGATGAGTGTGGACGACGCGCCGGACGCCTGTGGACCGTGATCGAGCGGCGGTGGACGTCGTGTGGGCACCGATCGTCCATCCACATGCCACGCGAGTTGTCGACATCCGATCCCCCACGATGTCCACACCAGTGGACAAGCTCTGACCTGCAGCAAGACGGCTCATCCACAGACTGCACAAGGGCTATGACGACGACGAAAGTTCTCTCCCCGGGGCCGCCACGCGCCGTCAGAGCGGTGCGGTGAGGATGACCGGCTCCACGCGGTGCGACTCGGCTGACGGCGTGGGCGCCGTCGCGTAGGGTGCTTCCAGGAATCGTGGACCTGTGACGCCGCGGAGAGCATCACGCGGCGTGGGTCCTGAGCAGGCACCGAAGAGGAGTGGCATGAAGTTCCGGGTCGAGCGTGACGTCCTCGCCGAAGCCGTCACGTGGACCGCGCGCACGCTGCCCACGCGGCCGCCGGCACCCGTGCTCGCCGGTGTCCTCCTCGACGCCGACGCGAGCGGCGTCCTCGACCTCGCCAGCTTCGACTACGAGGTGTCAGCGCGCGCCCAGGTGCCCGCGGACGTCTCCGAGCCAGGCCGCGCGCTCGTGTCCGGCCGACTGCTCGCCGAGATCTCCCGCGCCCTCCCGAACAAGCCGGTCGACGTGGTCCTCGAGGGCTCCAAGATCACCATGACCTGCGGCGCGAGCCGGTTCACGCTCCTCACCATGCCGGTCGAGGACTACCCCGCGCTCCCCTCGATGCCGGAGACCTCCGGTTCTGTGTCGGGCGACGACCTGACCCACGCCGTCGCCCAGGTCAGCGTCGCGGCGAGTCGCGACGACACGCTCCCCCTCCTCACGGGCGTCCGCGTGGAGATCGAGGGCGAGAAGGTCACGCTCCTCGCCACCGACCGCTACCGTCTCGCGCTCAAGGAGCTCACCTGGAAGCCGGCGTGGCCGGACATCTCGACGGTCGCTCTCGTGCGCGCGCGCACTCTGTCCGACGTCGCCAAGTCTCTCGGTGCGTCGGGCGACGTCGACGTCGCGCTCTCGACCGGGCAGGGCGTCGACCTCATCGGCTTCGAGGCCGGCGGCCGCCGGACGACGTCCCTGCTGGTCGACGGCGACTACCCGCCGGTGCGCCGGCTCTTCCCCGACGAGACGCCGATCCAGGCGGTCGTCGCGACCCAGCCGCTCATCGACGCCGCCAAGCGCGTGGCCCTCGTCGCCGAGCGCAACACGGCGATCCGCCTGTCCTTCACGGACGGTCAGGTCGTCCTCGACGCAGGTCAGGGCGACGACGCCCAGGCATCCGAAGCGCTCGAGGCGAAGCTCGAGGGCGAGGAGATCTCGGTCGCCTTCAACCCCCAGTTCCTCCTCGACGGCCTGGGTGCTCTCGGCGCGGACTTCGTGCGTTTCGGCTTCACGCACCCGAACAAGCCGGTCGAGTTCACCGGGCAGGACTCGCTCGACGGCGTCGCGCGCTCCGACTACCGCTACCTCCTCGTCCCGATCCGCTTCGCGAGCTGAGCACGAGGCGCCGACGAGGAGCAGCACACCCCCAGGCCCCATCATCACCACGCCCGGACCGACGCGGCCGAGCAGGAACGGAGCGACCATGGAACCCGTCCGACACCTCGGTCTCGTCGGCCTCGGCCGGATGGGCGCCGGCATGCGTGAGCGGCTGCGTCGAGCGGGCCTGACCGTTACCGGCTACGACCGCAACCCCGACGTCTCGGACGTCGCCTCCCTCGAGGACCTCGTCGCCGCGCTCCCCGAGACCGGTCGTGCCGTCTGGGTCATGGTCCCGGCAGGCGCGATCACGCAGGGCGTCGTCGACGAGCTCGCGGAGCTGCTCTCCCCTGGCGACGTCGTCGTCGACGGCGGCAACTCGCGCTACACGGACGACCAGCTCCACGCGGCCGCGCTCGCGAAGCGCGGGATCGGCTACGTCGACGTGGGCGTCTCGGGCGGCGTGTGGGGTCTGGAGAACGGCTATGCGCTCATGGCGGGCGGCGACGCGGCCCAGGTCGAGGCGCTGCTGCCGGTGTTCGACGCGCTCCGGCCTGAGGGGCCGCGTGACGAGAGCTTCGTGCACGCAGGCGAGGTGGGCGCCGGCCACTACGCGAAGATGGTCCACAACGGCATCGAGTACGGGGTCATGCAGGCGTATGCCGAGGGTTACGAGCTGCTCGAGGCCAAGGACATCGTGAAGAACGTGCCGGGGACCCTCCGGGCGTGGAGCCGTGGCACGGTCATCCGATCGTGGTTGCTGGACCTTCTGGTCAAGGCTCTCGACGAAGACCCGGCACTCGCCGCGATCGACGACTGGGTGGACGACTCCGGCGAAGGGCGTTGGACGGTCGACGAGGCCATCGAGAACGCGGTCCCGCTGCCGGTGATCACGGCGGCACTGTTCGCGCGGTTCGCGTCGCGCCAGCCGGACTCTCCCGCCCTCAAGGCGGTGGCAGCACTGCGCCAGCAGTTCGGCGGGCACGCGGTCAAGCCCGCGGGCTCGTGACCAGCGCGCTCACGAGGCGCGCCCGAGCCGCGGCCGTGACGCCCGTTCCCTGGTCCCGACGACGACGCAGCACGCCATGTACGTCTCTCACCTCTCCCTGACGGACTTCCGGTCGTACCCGTCGGTCGACCTCGAGCTCGAACCGGGGATCAACGCCTTCGTCGGCCCCAACGGTCAGGGCAAGACGAACCTCGTCGAGGCCGTCGGGTATCTCGCGACGCTGCGCAGCCACCGGGCTCCCACGGACGCGGCGCTGATCCGGGCGGGCGCGAGCCGCGCCGTCGTGCGCGCTCGAGTCGTGCGGGGCGACCGGGCGAGCACGGTCGACCTCGAGCTCGTGCCCGGCAAGGCGAACCGGGCCCGGGTCAACCGTGCACCGGTGCCGCGTCCGCGTGACGTCCTGGGTCTGGTGCGCACGGTCGTCTTCGCCCCGGAGGACCTCGCGCTCGTCAAAGGCGACCCGGACGGCCGCCGCCGGTTCCTCGACGACCTCACGGTCCTCCTGGTCCCGCGGATGGCGGGCGTGCTGCAGGACTACGAGCGCACCGTCCGGCAGCGTTCGGCCCTGCTGAAGTCGGCCGGCGCTGCACGGTTCGGCCGTGGTCGTTCCCGTGGGAGGACCGCTCCCCCGCCGCCCGACGACGAGGACGACGCCCGCGCGTCGTCGGAGCTCTCGACCCTCGACGTCTGGGACGCCAAGCTCGCCGCTCTGGGTGGTCAGATCGTCGCGCTCCGCGCGCGGTTGGTCGCCGCCCTCGCCCCGTACGTCCATGCCGCCAACGAGGCCGTCAGCGCAGGTCAGGGCGCTGCCACGACGACCTATCGCCCCTCGGTACCGCTGCCCGACGACGCCGCGATCCCGAGCCCGGACGACGCGGAGGCCGCGTTGCTCGCGGCGATGGCCGAGCTACGTCCCAAGGAGCTCGAGCGCGGCGTGTGCCTCGTCGGTCCCCATCGGGACGACGTCGAGCTCCGGCTCGGTGAGCTTCCGGCGAAGGGGTACGCGAGCCACGGCGAGTCCTGGTCGTTCGCGCTCGCGCTGCGGCTCGCGTCCTACCGGCTCCTCACGGTCGGACCGTCCACGCTGCCCGTGGGGCCGGGCGACGGCGACGACGCCCCGTGGGCGGATCCGCTCGGTGCGGGGTGGGCGGAGGACAGCGAGCCCGTGCTGGTCCTGGACGACGTCTTCGCCGAGCTCGACGCCCGTCGTCGCGCGCGGCTGGCGGACCTGGTCGCGGACGCGCGCCAGGTGCTGATCACGGCGGCCGTCGCGAGCGACGTACCGGAGCAGCTCGTCGGCGCCCGGTTCGACGTGCATGCCGGGGAGGTGACGCGTGCCGCGTGACGACGACCCGGACGGCGTCGGGGACGACCTGCCCGTGCGCGACCCGGCGCTCCCGGTCCACGAGGTCGCGGAGGACCTCACTCCCCCGCACGAGGTCGCTCGTGAGGCGCTCGCCCGCGCGAAGGAGGCGGCTCGCGCGAAGGGCCTGCGGCCTGGTGTCGTGCGTCGTCCGCTGACCACCGACGGGCCGCAGCGGGTGCACAACCCGGGCGGCCGTGACCCCCAGCTCGTGGCCGACGTGCTCACGAACCTGCTCAAGGCACGCGGGTGGGTCGAGGGGGTGTCCGTGGGCGGCGTCGTCGGGCGCTGGCCCGAGGTCGTGGGCGACGCCGTCGCCGCGCACTGCGTGCCGGAGTCCTTCGACGACAAGGTGCTGGTCGTCCGGGCCGACTCGACGGCCTGGGCGACCCAGGTCGAGCTCCTGGTGCCGCGGCTGCTCGAGGCGCTCGCGCGGGAGGTCGGCGAGGGGGTCGTGGAGCAGGTGCGGGTGCTCGGTCCGGGGGGCCCGAGCTTCCGCCGCGGACGCCGGTCCGTGCAGGGCCGCGGGGCGCGCGACACCTGGGGGTGAGCCCCGCGCGGAGGTTGTGGAGATCGCTGTGGATAAGGGCCTGGTTCCGGGCGTTTCCAGCGATTCCCAGGTAGACTGTCGGGTGTACAGACGCGCGTGGGTCACCACCTCCGCAGCCGGCATCTTGGCTGGTGAACGGCCGGCCCGAGTGTCACGAGCACAACAGGTGGTGACGGCCACGCGCGAGTCATGACGGGAGAGTTGTCGCACGTGACGGAAACGACCGGTAACCCAGGTTCCGAGACGACAGGTGGTTCGCCGGGCGGCACGTACGACGCCAGCGCCATCACCGTGCTGGAAGGTCTCGAGGCCGTCCGCAAGCGGCCGGGCATGTACATCGGCTCGACCGGTGAGCGGGGGCTCCACCACCTGGTGTACGAGGTCGTCGACAACTCGGTCGACGAGGCCCTGGCCGGCTACGCGGACCACATCGACGTGACGATCCTGCCCGACGGCGGCGTCCGGGTCGCGGACAACGGCCGCGGCATCCCGGTCGACATGCACCCCACGCAGGGCAAGCCCACGGTCGAGGTCGTCATGACGATCCTGCACGCGGGCGGCAAGTTCGGCGGCTCGGGGTACGCCGTCTCCGGTGGTCTGCACGGCGTGGGAGTCTCGGTCGTCAACGCACTCTCCACGCGCGTCCTCACCGAGGTGCGGCGTCAGGGCTCCGTCTGGCGCCAGGAGTTCGCGAACGGCGGGACGCCCGTCACCGGTCTCGAGCGGGGCGAGGCGAGCGACGAGACCGGCACCACGCAGACGTTCTGGGCGGACCCGGAGATCTTCGAGACCACCGACTACGACTTCGAGACGCTGCGGGCCCGCTTCCAGCAGATGGCGTTCCTCAACAGGGGCTTGCGCATCTCGCTCACGGACGAGCGCACCCAGTACCGCGACGTCCTCGCGGACGAGGTCGTGGGTACCTCGTCGCCGTCCGACGACGGCGAGACGCCGGCGGAGGTGCCGGTGGACACCGTGACCACCACGCCGAGCGGCGCGATGACGGTGAGCTACCGGTACGACGGCGGTCTGACGGACTACGTCCGGCACCTCAACGCCGCGAAGCGCGTGGAGATCGTCAACCCGGAGATCATCGACTTCGAGGCGGAGGACACCGACAAGCGCATCTCGGTCGAGATCGCGATGCAGTGGACGACGGCGTACTCCGAGTCGGTCTTCACCTACGCGAACACCATCACGACCACCGAGGGTGGTACCCACGAGGAAGGCTTCCGGGCCGCGCTGACCTCGTTGATCAACCGGTACGCGAAGGACAAGGGCATCCTCAAGGAGAAGGACGACAACCTCACGGGCGACGACATCCGCGAGGGTCTGACGGCCGTCCTGTCGATCAAGCTCGGTGAGCCGCAGTTCGAGGGCCAGACCAAGACCAAGCTCGGCAACACCGAGGCGAAGACGTTCGTGCAGCGCGTCGTGAACGAGCAGCTCGGCGACTGGCTCGACTCGCACCCGAACGAGGCCCGCGACATCATCCGTAAGGCGATCCAAGCCTCCGCTGCGCGCGTTGCGGCCCGTAAGGCGCGCGAAGCCACGCGCCGCAAGGGGCTGCTGGAGTCCGGCGGCATGCCGGGCAAGCTCAAGGACTGCCAGTCGAACCGTCCGGAGGACTGCGAGGTCTTCATCGTCGAGGGCGACTCGGCCGGCGGCTCTGCGGTGCGTGGACGCAACCCGCACAACCAGGCGATCCTGCCGATCCGCGGCAAGATCCTCAACGTCGAGCGTGCGCGTCTCGACAAGGCCTTGTCGAACCAGGAGGTCCAGGCGCTGATCACGGCGTTCGGGACCGGCATCGGTGAGGACTTCGACATCGCCAAGCTGCGATATCACAAGATCGTGCTCATGGCCGACGCCGACGTCGACGGCAAGCACATCTGCACGCTCCTGCTGACGCTCCTGTTCCGGTACATGCGGCCGCTCATCGAGAACGGGCACGTGTTCCTCGCGCAGCCGCCGCTGTACCGGATCAAGTGGTCGAACGCCGAGCACGACTACGTGTACAGCGACCGGGAGCGGGACGCGGTGGTCGCCGACGGCCTGGCCCACAACAAGCGCCTTCCGAAGGACAACGGGATCCAGCGCTACAAGGGTCTCGGCGAGATGGACTACACGGAGCTGTGGACGACGACGATGGACCCCGAGCACCGCACGCTGCTCCAGGTCACGCTCGACGACGCGGCGGCCGCAGACGAGGTGTTCTCGGTCCTCATGGGCGAGGACGTGGAGTCGCGGCGCAGCTTCATCCAGCGCAACGCGAAGGACGTGAGGTTCCTGGACATCTGACCTGCGTCGTTCTGTACACGGAGTCGGCACGACCGACCGCTGATGTACAGGACGCACTGCAGGCGCCCAGGACCCACGAGGAGAACAGAGGAAATCCGTGACCGACACCCCTGAGAACGACCAGCCGCAGCAGCCGACCGGTGACGGCACCGCCGTCCTGCACGGACGCATCGAGGCCGTCGACCTCAACGTCGAGATGCAGCGGTCGTACCTCGACTACGCGATGAGCGTCATCGTGACGCGTGCCCTGCCTGACGTTCGTGACGGCCTGAAGCCGGTCCACCGTCGCGTGCTCTACGCGATGTACGACGGCGGCTATCGCCCGGACCGCGGGTTCAACAAGTGCTCGCGCGTCGTCGGCGACGTCATGGGCAAGTACCACCCGCACGGCGACACGGCGATCTACGACGCCCTCGTCCGTCTCGTCCAGGACTGGTCGCTCCGGTACCCGCTCGTCGCCGGCCAGGGCAACTTCGGGTCGCCCGGCAACGACCCCGCGGCGGCTCCCCGGTACACCGAGTGCCGGATGGCGCCGATCGCCATGGAGATGGTCCGGGACATCGACAAGGACACCGTCGACTTCCAGGACAACTACGACGGCAAGACGCAGGAGCCGTCGGTCCTCCCCTCGCGCTTCCCGAACCTGCTGGTCAACGGCTCGGCGGGCATCGCCGTCGGCATGGCGACGAACATCCCGCCGCACAACCTCCGCGAGGTCGCCGAGGGCGTGCGCTGGTGCCTCGCGCACCCGGACGCGACCAAGGAGGAGCTCCTCGAGGCGCTCATGGAGCGCATCAAGGGACCGGACTTTCCCACGCACGCGACGATCCTCGGGCGGCACGGCATCGAGGACGCGTACCGCACGGGCCGTGGCTCGATCACGATGCGTGCGGTCGTCGAGGTCGAGGAGATCCAGGGCCGCACGTGCCTCGTGGTCAGCGAGCTCCCCTACCAGGTCAACCCCGACAACCTGGCCGAGAAGATCGCCCAGCTCGTCCGCGAGAACCGCATCCAGGGCATCGCCGACATCAAGGACGAGACCTCGGGTCGCACGGGCCAGCGCCTCGTCATCGTGCTCAAGCGCGACGCCGTCGCCAAGGTCGTCCTCAACAACCTGTACAAGCACACGCAGCTCCAGGACACGTTCGGCGCGAACATGCTGGCGCTCGTCGACGGTGTGCCGCGCACGCTGTCGCTCGACGCTTTCGTCCGGCACTGGGTCGGGCACCAGATCGAGGTCGTGGTCCGGCGTACGCAGTACGAGCTGCGCGAGGCCGAGAAGCAGATCCACATCTACCGCGGCTACCTCAAGGCGCTCGACCAGCTCGACGAGGTCATCGCCCTCATCCGCCGCTCCCCCGACGCCGACGTCGCGCGCGACGGCCTGATGGAGCTGCTCGACGTCGACGAGATCCAGGCGCGCGCGATCCTCGACATGCAGCTGCGTCGTCTCGCCGCGCTGCAGCGCCAGCAGATCATCGAGCAGCACGACGAGCTCGAGCAGAAGATCAAGGGCTACCAGGCGATCCTGGCGTCGGAACCGCGGCAGCGTGAGATCGTCCAGGAGGAGCTCGACGAGATCGTCGCGAAGTACGGCGACGAGCGCCGGACGACGATCCTCCCCTACGGCGGGGACGTCTCGATCGAGGACCTCATCGCCGAGGAGGAGGTCGTCGTCACCATCACGCGTGGCGGCTACGCCAAGCGCACGCGCAGCGACAACTACCGCCAGCAGCGGCGGGGCGGCAAGGGCGTGCGTGGGGCGCAGCTGCGCGAGGACGACATCGTCGACCACTTCTTCGTCACGACGACGCACCACTGGCTGCTCTTCTTCACGAACCTGGGGCGGGTCTACCGCGCCAAGGCGTACGAGCTGCCCGAGGGCGGCCGGGACGCGAAGGGGCAGCACGTCGCGAACCTCCTGGCGTTCCAGCCCGACGAGCGGATCGCGCAGGTGCTCGCGCTCCCCGACTACGACGCGGCCGAGTACCTCGTGCTGGCGACGCGCCGCGGGCTCGTGAAGAAGACGCGCCTGCAGGACTACAACTCGCCACGCTCGGGCGGCCTGATCGCGATCAACCTGCGCGAGGACGACGAGGGACGCGCAGACGAGCTCGTCTCGGCGCTCCTCGTGGACGCCGGCAACGACCTCATCCTCGTGTCGCGCAAGGGGCAGTCCGTGCGGTTCACGGCGACCGACGACGCGCTGCGCCCCATGGGCCGTGCGACGTCGGGCGTGACGGGCATGAAGTTCCGTGACGACGACGAGCTCCTCGCCGCGGACGTCGTGCGTGAGGACGCCTACCTCTTCACGGTGACCGAGGGCGGCCTCGCGAAGCGGACGGCGCTCACCTCGGAGAACTACCGGGTGCAGGGCCGCGGCGGACTCGGCATCAAGGTGGCGAACCTGCCCGCATCACGTGGAGACCTTGTGGGGGCTCTCGTGGTCGACGGCGACGACGAGGTACTCGTGATCATGGAGCGTGGAAAGATCGTGCGCTCAGCCGTCGACGAGGTGAACCCGACCGGTCGTTCCACCCAGGGCGTCACTTTCGCCAAGCCTGACAAGGGCGATCGCATCATCGGGGTCGCCCGGAACGTCGAGCGCAACCTCGGTGACGATCGGGATACCGTGGAAGCGAACGACCAGGCCGCACCCGACGACGGCGCCGACGCCCCCACGGGCGACGCCGGTGACGCAGGGTCAGCCGGCAACGACACGAGCGAACGAGGATGAGCCGGATGACCGACGAGAAGCAGACCGCTCCCCCGGCGATCACACCGCAGTCGCCCGCACCGCGTCCCGACCTGCCGTCGGTGCAGGGCCCGATCGCCGTCCCGCCTCCCCCGCCATCGTCCGTCGCGACGGACGACCGGACGCACGAGCGCTACCAGGGCACCGCGCCGTCGGGCGCCACGGCCTCGCCGAGCGACGGCGGGACCGGGTCGGTGACCTCGACGATCGCCGCGATGCGGAAGGCCGCCAAGAAGGTGACGTCGGTGGTGACCGGCGAGGGTGGCCTCGAGACGGGCGCGACCCCGGTGGTCGACGCCCCGTCGGCTTCAGCCAAGCAGGCGCCCGCGCAGCAGCCCGTCCGCCAGTCGGCCGTGCAGCCGTCGGCCGCGCCCCAGCAGCAGGCGTACGCCTACGCCGGCACGGCGGCGGCCTACCAGGGCGCCCCTGCTCAGCCGCAGGCCCAGCCCCAGCCACAGGCACAGGCGCCGCTCCAGACGACGGCGTCGCACGCGGGGTCCGCGCGTCGCGTCCGTCTCGTGGTCTCGCGGGTGAACCCGTGGTCGGTCATGAAGATGGCGTTCCTGCTGTCCATCGCGATCGGCATCATCACGGTCGTGGCGGCCGCGGTCGTCTGGACGATCCTCAACGGGATGCACCTGTTCGCGAACGTCAACGACCTCGTCGAGTCGGTCGTGGGCGACGAGACGCAGGTCAACGTGCTCCAGTACGTGGCGTTCTCACGGACCATGTCGATGGCGACGCTGATCGCGGTCGCGAACATCGTCCTCATCACGGCGCTCTCGACGCTCGGCGCGTTCCTGTACAACATTGCCGCCGCCCTCGTCGGTGGGGTGCACGTCACTCTCACGGACGACTGATCGGTTTGGGGGACGCGGCGCACCTGGGGTAGTCTCGGTGCGCCGCAACCCGCCGACGGCCGTTCATCACGGTCGCGACGTAGCGCGCACGGGCCTATAGCTCAGACGGTTAGAGCGCTTCGCTGATAACGAAGAGGTCAGAGGTTCAAGTCCTCTTAGGCCCACCACCGGAACCCATCGAAGGGGGACGTATGAAGAAGCTCCTGCTGCTCCTGATCGCCGCGGGCGTCGGCATCCTCGTCTGGCGCAAGGTGTCGGACGACGGCGGCGCACGCGATCTCTGGGCCGAGGTCACCGACACTTTCGAGTGACCGCGGTTCCGCGTTCGGGGCCATGGCGCAATTGGTAGCGCACCTGCTTTGCAAGCAGGGGGTTAGGGGTTCGAGTCCCCTTGGCTCCACCACCCGAGAAGGGCCGCCGACTTTCGTCGGCGGCCCTTCTCGCTTTCCCCGAGGCCACGCGGGTGACCTCGCGGACGGCCCGGCGGACTGGCCGCGGCACCGGCCAGGGACGTGTCGGACGCGCGCGGCGACCTGGACGTCTTGCTGGACGTGGTGCTCCGTGGCGTGACGACCGAAGGAGCGGTCAGGAGTCCTTCTTCTCCGAGTCCACGCCCGTGATGGTCTCGGCGGCCTTGTCGGCAGCCGACTCGACGGTGTCCGAGGCCTTGTCGGCCTTGTCGGCTGCCGTGTCCTGGGCCCTACGGGTCCTGGTCGTCGCCTTCGAGGCTGCCTTCTTGGTGGCGCTGACAGCCTTGTCCGTGGCCTCGGAGACCTTGTCCGTCAGGTCCTCCGTCGCGTCGCTGACCTTCTCGCTGAGGTCTCCGGCGGCGTCGGCGACCTTGTCACGCGCCTCACGACCGCGAGCCACCGTCGCGCCGGCCGCCTCGCCGACGGCCTCCGCGGCGTCTCCCGCGGCCGACTTGGTGTTGTCGACGAACGCGCCGAAGCTGTGCGACGGCGTCGGGCCGGGCTCGGCCCACGGGTCGACCTGGGGGCGGGACCGGCGCCAGGCGGCAAAGGCTGCCGCACCTGCGGCCAGGAGACCGAAGAACCACCACTTCTTGTGGGACTTGCCGCCGGCGTCCGCTGCCTTCTGTGCGGCCTTGTCGGCGGCCTTCGACGCCTTGGAGGATGCCGAGTCCACGGCCTTGCGCACCGCGTCAGCACCACCGACGGTCTCGGCACCGACGGACTCGGCCGCTGCCTTGGCGACGTCCGCGACCTTCTCGGGTGCCTTGTTGATCGCGTCAGCACTGACGGTCAGCCCGACCGAGGTGGCCTTGCCGGCGCCCTCACCGGCCTGAGCGGCGAGAGCGTTGATGCGGGCGACGATGCGGGGGAGGAACTCGTCGATCAGGCGGTCGTGCGCCGTGTCGATCACGGGTGCGGCCATCACGGCGGCCTTCTCGACCTGCGGGGCCGCTGCCTGCAGGCTCTGGTGGTACGCGTCCTCGACGCGCGGCTTGAGCCACTCGAGGAACGCCTCGACCCGCGGGGTGGTCCAGTCCATGGCCGCGACGGCGGCGTCCTTCGCGGCGAAGGCCGCGTCCTGGGCCTGGCCGGCGATCTGCGCCGCCTGGTCCTTGAGGTGCTCGGTATCCACCGCGGTGCGCTTTGCCATGGGTGCTCCCACTCCTGACGTGTTCTGGTGACGGTCTCTGACCTCCCACTCTGCCACCGAGTCGTCCAGGCTCGCATGCGAGAATGGCCGCATGTTCGCAACCCTGCACACGAACGCCGGGGACATCCGGCTCGAGCTCCTCGAGAACCACGCACCCAAGACGGTGGCGAACTTCACCGGGCTCGCCACCGGCAGCAAGACGTGGACCGACCCCCGCACGGGGGCCGAGCGCAACGACCCGCTGTACGACGGCGTGGTCTTCCACCGCGTCATCGACGACTTCATGATCCAGGGCGGCGACCCGCTCGGCACCGGAACCGGTGGCCCGGGCTACACGTTCAACGACGAGATCCACCCCGAGCTGCAGTTCGACCAGCCGTACCTGCTCGCCATGGCGAACGCCGGCAAGCGCCGCAACCCGGTCTCGGGCGAGGTCGAGGGCACCAACGGGTCGCAGTTCTTCATCACGACGGTCGCCACGCCGTGGCTCACCGGCAAGCACACGATCTTCGGCCGGGTCGCGGACGACGAGAGCCGCGCCGTCGTCGACGCGATCGGCAAGACGCCGGTGCGCCCGGGGGACCGTCCGGTCGACGACGTCGTCATCCAGTCGGTCACGATCGAGGACTGAGACTGTCCGCGCCGACGCCGCCCGGCCCCTACGGGCCGGGCGGTTCTGCACCTGCCGAGGTACCTGTGTGCCCGCGGCACCCGGACCGGGTGTCGTACGTGCGGTGCCAGCGCTGCGGGCGTCCTGCGTGTCCTGAGTGCCAGCGGCCCGCGGCGGTCGGGATCCAGTGCGTCGACTGCGTGCGCCAGGGTCAGAAGGCCGTGCCGGCGCAGCGGACCGCTTACGGCGCGCGGGTCCGCTCCGGTCGCCCCGTCGTGACGTTCACCCTGATCGGCATCTGCGCCGTGAGCTGGATCCTCCAGCTCGTCACGAACGGGTCCTGGACCCAGCGGTGGGCGTTCGCGCCGTTCATCGCGCACGACGAGCCGTGGCGCTTCCTGACGACGGCGTTCCTCCACAGCACGAACCCGCTGCACATCCTGTTCAACATGTACGCGCTGTGGGTGATGGGCCAGTTCCTCGAGCCGTTGCTCGGCCGCGCGCGGTTCCTCACGCTCTTCCTGCTGACGGCCGTCGCCGGCTCGGTGGGTGTGCTCCTGCTCGCCGGAGGCCCGCACGACCGCGCCTGGTACACCGCGGCGATCGGAGCGTCGGGCGCCGTCTTCGGCCTCTTCGGCGCGGCCATCCCGGTGCTGCGTCAACGCGGGTTGCAGGCCACCCAGATGGTCGGCCTGATCGTCGTGAACTTCGCGCTCGGGTTCTTCATAGCGAACATCGCGTGGCAGGCCCACCTCGGTGGCATGGTCGCGGGTTTCGCCCTGGGTGCGGCCTTCGCGTACGCGCCTCGGGAGCGGCGCGCGCTCGTCGGCTGGGGTGCCTCGGCGCTGCTGCTCGTCGTGCTGGTCGTCCTCGCGGCGGTCAAGTACGGCGCGGTGTGACCGAGTTATCCACAGGCTGGGCGTCTCTCCCCAGGGTTACTCACAGATGTGGAGTTACATCGGTGTAGTTATCCACACCGTCATCCACCTCTGGGGACATCGTCGCCGATGCCCCCAGCCGGAGGATCACTTCCAGCGTGTGAGCATCCCGAAGCCGGTGATCATGAGGCCGAAGCCGATCAGCAGGTTCCAGCGGCCGATCGGGGGGATCGGCAGGTCGGCCTTCCCGCTCGTCAGGTAGAACACGACGACCCACGCGAGCCCCACCAGCATCAGCGCCAGGACCACCGGGACGAACCAGGCCGGGTTGCCGGTCTGGTGCCGGGCCGACGGGACGGACACAGCGGCGGTCGAGCCACTGCTGGCGGACTTCTTCTTGCGGCGCTTGGACTCGGGCACGAGGTGTGTTCCTTGCTCTGGCGGCCGGTGGCCGACGATCGGTTCTCACGGGCGGGCGTCGTCGGCATCGTCGTCGACACCCGTGGTGCGCCCAGCGTAGCGGGCCGTGCAAGGAGCACCGAGCCGCTCCTGCGACAATGGGCGCCATGACCGCTCCCGAGGGCACGCGGCACCGCGAGAGCCACGACCCCGCCGTCGACGCACACAGCGGCGTCGTCGCCGCCGTGCGCGCTCGCCTCGCGCCGCGACGCCTGCGGGCGGCGCTGTCCGTCGCGCTCGTCCTCGCGCTCGCGGGGGTGCTCTTCACGGCGTCGGCGCAGCTCGCGCGCGGCACCGAACGGCGTCATCCGGAGGACCTCCCGCAGCTCGTCGAGTCCGAGTCGGACCGGGCCGACGCGCTTGCCGCTAAGGTCCAGGGCCTCCAGTCCCAGGTGGACCGGCTCACCGCAGCCGAGCCGGGAGCCGTCCCCACCGGCGACGCCGACACCATGGAGAACAGCGGCGTCGAGGCGGGACTCGTGCCCGTCGACGGCCCCGGCGTCGTGGTCTCGCTCACCGACGCGCCCACGACGGGGAACTACCCCGCGGAGATCACGCCCGACGACCTCGTCGTCCACCAGCAGGACGTGCAGGCCGTCATCAACGCGCTCTGGGCCGGGGGAGCGGAGGCCATGATGCTGCAGGACCAGCGGGTCACCGCGACCACCGCGTTCCGCTGCGTCGGCAACGTCCTCTCGCTCGGCGGCCGGCTCTACTCACCGCCCTTCAAGGTCAGCGCGATCGGCGACCCGGACGCGTTGCGCGCCGCTCTCGACCGCTCGCCCGAGATCGCGATCTACAAGCAGTACGTGCAGGCGGTCGACCTCGGCTGGAGCGTCAAGGACGACGACCACCTCGCGCTGCCCGCCGCGCCGCCGTCGTCCCTCGAGTACGCGACCGTCCCGAAGGGCACGGACCCGTTCTCCGACGCCTCGAAGTAGTACGGCGGCCCGAATACTTCGCGAGGTAGTACGGCGGCCGGTATACCTCGCGGTGGACGGCTTCCGGTCGGTCGCGGGCGGTGGGGGATACTGGGAACCCACCCGTCGGACGAACCGAGGACCAACATGTACGGAGCCCTGTGGCGGCTGCTGCCCGGCCCTGCGTGGCTGCGTGTGCTCCTGCTCGCGGCCCTCGCCGCCCTCGCGGTCGTCGTGCTCTTCCGCTGGGTGTTCCCGGCGATCGAGCCCTACATGCCGTTCGACGAGCAGACCGTCGTGGACACCACCCCCGGAGCCACCCCATGAGCAGCCCCCGCATCCTCGTCGTCGACAACTACGACTCGTTCGTCTACACGATCGTCGGGTACCTGGACCAGCTCGGCGCCGAGACCGTGGTCGTGCGGAACGACGCCGTGCCCCCGCTCGAGGAGCGCGGCGGCTTCGACGGCGTGCTGATCTCGCCCGGCCCCGGAGAACCCAAGGGCGCGGGTGACTCGCTCGACGTCATCCGCGACTGCGCGGCGTCCGGCACCCCGCTGCTCGGCGTGTGCCTGGGCCATCAGGCGCTGGGGGAGGCGTTCGGCGCCACGGTCACGCACGCCCCCGAGCTCATGCACGGCAAGACGAGCCTGGTGGAGCACGAGGGGCACGGCGTGCTGGCGGGCCTGCCCGACCCCTTCACGGCGACCCGGTACCACTCGCTCGCCGTCCTGCGGGACACCGTCCCCGACGAGCTCGAGATCACGGCACAGACCGCGAGCGGGGTCGTGATGGGCCTCCAGCACCGCACTCTCCCGCTGCACGGCGTCCAGTTCCACCCCGAGTCCGTGCTCACCCAGGGCGGCCATCGGCTCCTCGCGAACTGGCTCGAGGTCTGCGGCTCCGACGACGCCGTCGCGCGGTCGGAGGGGCTCGCGCCGCTCGTGCGCCGCTGAGGCGCCTCTCCCTCCCGACGACGACGGCCCGGCACCTCCGCGACGGAGGTGCCGGGCCGTTCGTGGTCGCCGGACGAACCGGTGGTAGGTCAGAGGCCGAGGAAGTCCCTGATCTCGTCGGAGTAGTCGTCGCCACGGCCGAGGCCCTGGTTCTGGCCGCCGCCGTCACCCGTCCCGTCACCGGTGCCCTGGCCGTCGCCCGGGGTGGTCTGGCCGTCGCCCGGCGTCGCCGGACCGGACGAGACGATGAGCGTGACCGCGGCGTTCTCCTTGACCTTCGTCCCGGGCGCCGGGTCGGAGTTGATCACCGTGCCGGCCGGGGCGTCATTGGCCTGCATGGTCGGCCCGTTCGGGTCCACGTTGAGGCTCAGCCCACCGAGGCGGTTCTCCGCGTCCTCCTGGCTCATCCCGATGATGTCGCTGGGGATCTCGATGCTGTCGTCCTGCTCCTTGCCGATCACGAGCTTGATCCTCGTGCCCTGCTTCACCGAGCCGGCTGCAGGGGCCTGAGACAGGACTGTGCCGACCTTCGACTCGTCGTCGGTCTCCTGCTCCTCCGTGTCCGACTGCAGTCCGGCCTTGTCGAGCAGGGCGAGAGCCTCGTCCTTGGTCTTTCCGACCAGGTCGTCGAGCGTCACGAGACCGTTGGACACGTAGAGGACGATCTCGGTGCCCTTGTCGCGTACAGAACCAGCCTTGGGATCTGTACGTGTCACCGCGTCCAGCGCGACGTCCTTGCTGTTCTCGGAACGAACTTCGTCGGCGACGTCGAAGCCAGCGTCTTCGAGAGCCTGTCGTGCGTCGCTCTGCGACTTGCCCTTGACGTTCGGGACCTCGCCGGTCTTGGGGCCGGCCGAGAACCAGACCTTGACGGTGCTGTTCTCGTCGACCGAGGCGTCCTTCTTCGGGTCCTGCTTCGTGGCTTCGTCCGCAGGCTTGTCCGAGTCGTTGTCGACGAGGGGGTCCATCTTCAGATGAGCGGCCTCGAGCTTGTTCTCCGCATCGGCCTTGGACATGCCGATGACGCTGGGCACGGTGACCTTCTCGACCGGGGGCGTCTTGTTCGCGTTGATGAGCAGCATCGTGACGATCGCGGCCAGCGCGATCACACCGATGGTCACGAGCGTCCAGATGAGGCCCTTGTTGGACTTCTTCTTGGGTTCCTCGTCGCCGGGGCCGGCCTCGTCGGGGAAGACGGACGTCTGCGTGGGCGGCGGCACCGACGCCGGGGCGGGCGTCGCCCATCCCGCGGGCGTCGGCGCGAGGACCTGGGTGGCGCCGTCGAACGCGACGGTCGGGTTGGTGTCGGCGAACGCCGCACCGGCCGCCGCGCCTGCGGCCATCCCGGCCCCGAGCGCGCCGATCCCCGGCGCGGACACGGCACCGCCGCGCATCGCGGCGTCGAGGTCGCTGCGGAACTCCGCGGCCGAGCCGTAGCGCTGGTTGCGATCCTTGGTGAGGGCCTTGAGCGTGATGCGGTCGAGGACCTCGGGGACGTCGGGTGCGACGTCGGAGGGCTTCGGGGGGACCTCGCCGACGTGCTGGTACGCGACGGCCACGGGGGAGTCGCCCTGGAACGGCGGGCGACCCGTGAGCAGCTCGAACAGCAGGCAGCCGGTCGAGTAGAGGTCGCTGCGCGCGTCGACGGTCTGGCCGAGAGCCTGCTCGGGGGACAGGTACTGCGCGGTACCGACGACGGCCTGCGTCTGCGTCATCGTGGCGGCGGAGTCCGCCATCGCGCGCGCGATGCCGAAGTCCATCACCTTGACCGCGCCCGTGGGCGTGATCATGACGTTCGCGGGCTTGATGTCGCGGTGGACGATGCCCGCGTGGTGCGAGTACTCGAGCGCCGACAGGACGCCCGACGTGATCTCGATGGCCTCGTCGATCGGCACGGCATGGCCGTCGCGCAGGATGTCACGGACCGTGTGGCCCTCGACGTACTCCATGACGATGAACGGCGTGTGCGTCGTCTGCCCGGACGCGGCGTCGGTCTGCACGTCTTCGCCCGTGTCGTAGACGGCGACGACGGCCGGGTGGTTGAGCGAGGCCGCGGCCTGTGCCTCCCGGCGGAAGCGGGCCAGGAACGACGGGTCGCGTGCGAGGTCGGCGCGGAGGATCTTGATCGCGACGGTGCGACCGAGCCGCGCATCGTGCCCGATGTGCACCTCGGCCATGCCGCCACGACCGATCAGCTCGCCGACCTGGTAACGGCCGGCGAGGATCCGCTGCGGGTTCTCCACCACCTACGTGTCCTTCTCGTTCGACGGGTAGCCCAGGGCGTGCGGGGACGCCATGGACAGGAAGATCATCCCATCCCCGTGGGGATGCAGGTCCAAGCCCTCGGAGCGGTCGTGCCCTTTGGCACCTCCGAGGATGGCCGCCACCAGGACGACCAGCACGAGCACGACGAGCGCCACGGCGGGCCAGGGGAAGCCCCCGAGCCGCATCCCGAAGATGCCCGGAAGGCTGCGCGGCCCCGCAGTCCCGCCTGAGCGCCCTGCCAGGCCGACTCCCTGGGCAGCACGTGCGGCGGCGCGGGTCGCGGGGACCTCGGTCGGCGCGACCGCCTCGGCCTCGCCACCGAACAGGTCGGGTGCCGCGGACCGGGGGGAGCGGGCCGGAGTGGTCGCGTGCGCCGTCGGGCGCCGGGAGGACGGACGTTCCGCGACGTGCTCGCGGTGGCGCCCCGCCGGCCGGGCCGACGACCGTTCGGCGGCCCGGGACTGCACGACACGCCGCGACGGGTACGCGCGCGGGGCGTCGTCCTCCGCCGGCTGGGTGCGGGCTTCCGGTTTCGCCGCGGCGGAGCGCGGCGGCCAGGCACGTTGCTCCGGGGGTGCGGTGATCGTCGAGGTGGCGCGAGGACCTGCGCTGCGCCGCGACCGGGCGAGGCGCAGGCCGATCTCCTCGAGGGTGTCGGCCAGCTCGGCAGCGCTGGAGGGGCGCCGCATCGGGTCCTTGGCGAGCATCGACAGGACGAGCGCGCCGAGCTCCTTGTCGACGGTCGCCGGGAGCGCGGGCACGGGCTGGTTGACGTGCGCGACCGCGATGTCGACCGGCGTCGGCCCCGTGAACGGCCGCCGCCCCACCAACGACTCGTAGGCGACGATCCCGAGCGCGTACAGGTCCGACGCCGGGGTCGCGGGCTTCCCGATGGCCTGCTCGGGCGACAGGTACTGGGCGGTGCCCATGACCATGCCGGTCGCCGTCATCGGGACCTGGTTGGACGCGAGCGAGACGCCGAAGTCGGTGAGCTTCACGCCTCCCGCGCGCGCGAGCAGGATGTTGCCCGGCTTCACGTCGCGGTGCACGACGCCGGCCTCGTGCGCAGCCGCGAGACCGCGCGCGGCCTTGGTGAGGATGGGGACCAGGCGGTGGGCCTGCAGGACGGGCTCGCGCTCGAGCAGGTCGGACATCGGCTCGCCGATGACGAGCTCCATGACGAGGTACCCCGAGCCGGCCTGCTCGCCGTAGTCGTACATCTGGGCGATGCCGGGGTGGGACAGGCGCGCGTTGTTCCGCGCCTCGGTCCGCAGGCGCTGGAGGAAGTCGACGTTGCCGGCGAACTCCTCGCGCAGCACCTTCACCGCGACCTCGCGACCGAGCGCGGTGTCCGTCGCGACCCACACCTCGCCCATGCCGCCCACGGCGATGCGCCGCACGAGGCGGTAGCGGTTGCCCAGCGAGAGGCCCTGCGTCGGCTTCATCCGTTCAGCACCGCTTCCATGACGGCCTTCGCGATCGGGGCGGCGGTCGCGCCGCCCGTGCCCTCGGCGCCCTGCTGACCGCCGTGCTCGACGATCACCGCGACCGCGACCTTGGGGTCGTCGGCGGGCGCGAAACCGGTGAACCACGCGTGCGGGGGCTGGCCCGGCGTGTTCTCCGCGGTGCCGGTCTTCCCGGCGACCGTCACGCCCGGGATCTGGGCGGCGACGCCGGTCCCGGACCGCACGACGTCCTCCATCATGCTCTTGAGCTCGTCCGCGGTGTGCTCGGACACCGAGGTGCGGAGCGTGGACGGCGACGTCTTCGACACGACCCGCAGCGACGAGTCCCGGACCGTGTCCACGAGGTACGGCGCCATCTGCTTGCCGCCGTTGGCGATCGCCGCCGACACCATGGCGATCTGCAACGGCGTGACGCGGTCGTCGCCCTGCCCGATCGACTGGCGCATCAGCTCGGCGTCGTCGGTCGTCGGAGGGAAGTGGCTCTGGGTCACCGTCATCGGGATGGAGAGCGGGGTGTCGAAACCGAACTTCTTCGCCTGCTCGACCATCGCGTCGTTCCCGACCTTCACCCCGAGACCGGCGAAGGCGGTGTTGCACGACATCTCGAGGGCGGCGTCGAGCGTCATCTTGCCGCTCGACGAGCAGACCTCGTCGGCGAAGTTCTTGAGCTCCTTCGAGGAGCCGGGGTACTTCAGCCGGTGCGGCGCGGCGATGACGGTGTCGGGCGTGTAGTCGCCCGACTCCAGCGCGGCGGCGGACGTGACCAGCTTGAACGTCGACCCGGGCGGGTACGTGTCGCCTGCGATCGCCCGGTTGGTCAGGGGTGACCCGTCGTCGTTGAGCAGCTTCTGCCAGTTCTTGTTGACCTTCGCGGTGTCGTGCCCGGCGAGCTGGTTCGGGTCGTACGACGGCGACGAGTACAGCGCGAGGATCTTGCCGGTCTTCGGCTCGATGGCGACGACGGCGCCCTTCTGGTCTCCGAGGGCCTTCGCCGCGGCCTCCTGCGCCTTCGCGTCGAGCGTGAGCTCGACGGAGGCGCCCTGCTGCTGCTCGCCCGTCACGAGCTGACGGAGCCGCTGCATCCACAGCTCGTCCGCGGTCCCGTTGAGCGCCGAGTTCTCCGAGGCCTCGATCATGGTCGGGGCGAAGACCAACGAGTAGTAGCCCGTGACGGCCGCGTACAGCGAGCCGTCCGTGTACTTGCGCTGGAACTTGAACGGGTCGTCCACGGGTGTCGACAGCGCGACGGACTTCCCGTCCACGACGATCGGGCCACGGAAGACGCCGTACGCCCGGTACAGCGTGCGCACGTTGCGGCCGTCGTTGTTGAGCTTGTCGGCCTGGAAGAACTGGTGGTACGTCGTCGCACCCATGAGGACGAGCACCATGGCGAGGACGACCGTCGCGAGACGGCGGATCGGGACGTTCATCCGCGGGCCACCTCCCCGTTCGCGTCGTCACCCGGCGGGGGCGGCGGGGGAGGGGACGGCCTGACGACCTCGGTGACCTGCGTGCCGGCCTCCGGGGTGGTCGGCACGACGGGCTCGAGCGCGCCGGGACCGGTGGGGTCGTCGTCGGGCAGGATGCCGCCGGGGGCGACCTGGCCGCGTTCGGGAGCCAGGGAGGGCCGCCGAGCGCTGTCGGAGATCCGCAGCAGCAGGCCGATGACCAGCCAGTTCGCGAGCAGCGACGAGCCGCCCTGCGCGACGAAGGGCATCGTCAGGCCGGTCAGCGGGATGACCCGCGTGACCCCGCCGACGACGACGAAGAGCTGCCACGCCATCGTGAACGCGAGGCCGGCCGCGAGCAGCTTGCCGAACCCGTCCCGCACGCCGAGGGCGGTGCGCAGGCCGCGCTGCACGAGGATCAGGTAGACCATGAGGATCGCGAGCATCCCCGTCAGGCCGAGCTCCTCGCCGAGCGACGTGTAGATGAAGTCGGAGAACGCGTAGGGCACCAGGTAGGGATAGCCGGCGCCCCACCCGGTGCCGAACAGCCCGCCGTTGGCGAGTCCGAACAGTCCGCGCACGAGCTGGCCCGAGCCGGGTGCGGCGTTGTAGACGTCGGTGTCGAACGCGTGCAGCCAGATGTCGAAGCGGACCTGGACGTGCGCGAACGCGCTGGCCGCGAAGACCGCACCTGCGCCCATGAGCACGAGACCGATGAGCACCCAGGAGAAGCGCTGCGTCGCGATGTAGAGCATCGCGACGAACAGGCCGAAGAACAGCAGCGACGTGCCGAGGTCCGTCTCGGCGACGAGGACGAGGATCGAAGCCGCCCAGACCACGAGGATCGGGCCGAGATCCTGGAGCCGGGGGAGCTGGAGCCCCATCACCCTCGGGCCGGCGAGCGCGAGCGTGTCACGGTGCGTCACGAGGTAGCCCGCGAAGAAGATCGCGAACGCGATCTTCGCGAGCTCCGCGGGCTGCAGCGACAGCGGGCCGAGCGCCACCCAGATGTGGGCGCCGTTGATGGTCCGCCCGACGTGCGGGATCAGCGGGAGGATCACGAGCCCCAGACCCACGAGCATCGCGATGTACGTGTAGCGGCGCAGCAGACGGTGGTCCTTGAGGAACCACACGACCGCCAGCGCGGCGATCACGGCGATCGCGGTCCACTCGAGCTGGCGTCCCGCGAGGTCGTGCGGCTTCGCGCTCGACTGCGACGCCAGGTCGAGCCGGTAGATCATGGCGAGGCCGATCCCGTTGAGCGCGAGCGTCGCGGGGAGGATGACCTGGTCGGCGTACGGCGCCTTCCAGCGCAGGATGAGGTGCGCGACCAGGGCGACCGCGACGAACCCGAGGGCCTGCGCATAGAAGTCGCCGGGCAGCCGGTCCACGACCTTGATGCTGACCAGCGCGTACGCGCCGATGCCGATCGCGAGCGCGACGACCAGGAGGCCCAGCTCGGCCCGCCGGCCCGGCCGGGGGAGCGTGGCCTCGTCGTCGGCGCCCGGGAGCTCGGCGCCCCGGACAGGCGCGTGCGCGACGGCGGCCATCACTTGCCCTCGCCCTTCGTCGCCGGGCCGTGCGTGGTCTTGATCGTCGGCTTGGTGGGCGGTGTCGTCGTGGTCGGAGTCGAGGGGGGCGCCGTCGTGGCAGGTGTCGCGGGCGTGAGCGTCGGGGTCGGGGTCGTCGTCGGCTCCGGCGTCGTCCCGTCTGTCGCGACCTGGGCGGCGCGGGTCCGCGCGTCGGACAGGGACGTCGCGGGGATCGTGTCGGACAGGCGGTCCTGGACGTAGGACGGGAGCGAGTCGACCGCCGTGTCCGTGAGCTCGACCGGCGACGAGAGGTGCAGCGGGCCGATGTTCTGCGGCACGCCCTGGAAGACGGCGACCTTGCCCTCGGACTCGCCCACGAAGTACTGGTTCTGCGTCCACCCGTACGCCGCATACCCGCCGCCGAGGATCGCGAGGACCAGGACGAGCGTGATCGTGGCGCCGAGCGCGCGCCGTCGGGCCTTGCCCTTGCCCGGCTCCGCGGCCAGCGCGGCCGCGGCCTCGTCGGCCTCCGGGTCGTCGTTCACGCCCGGCGCGCCCTCGGTCTCGGTCCCGTCCTCCGTCCCGAGCGCCGCGGTCCCGGGCACGAGGTCGTCGCGCGAGGCGCTGCCCACGACCTCGGGGCTCGTCGGGAGGGGCTCGTCGGCGAGAGCGTCCGCGGGGTGCGGTACCGCGCCCTCGACCGGGTGCTCGGTGTCGGCGTCGAGGTCGACGACGTCCGCGACGATCGCCGTCACGTTGTCCGTGGACCCCGCGCGCAGCGCGAGCTGGATGAGGGTGTCGGCGCACTCGCCCGGGTCGACGACCGAGATGAGGATCTGCGCGATCATGTCGGGCGTGACGAACCCGGACAGTCCGTCCGAGCACAGCAGCCACCGGTCGCCAGGGCGGGCCTCCCGGACCGACAGGTCGGGTGTCAGGTCGACCTCGAAGTCGCCCAGGACCCGCATGACGACGTTGCGCTGCGGGTGGTGCTCGGCGTCCTCGGGCGCGATGCGCCCCGTGTCGACGAGGTGCTGGACGAACGTGTGGTCCGTCGTGACCTGGGTGAGCTCGTCGTCGCGCAGCAGGTAGGCGCGCGAGTCGCCGAGGTGGGCCATCACGAGCTGGTTGCCGGCGCGCAGGATCGCCGTGACCGTCGTGCCCATGCCCGCGAGCTGTGGTTCCGCCTCGGACCGGTCGACGATCGCCTGCTTGGCTGCCTCGATGGCCTGCTCGAGCTCGGTCAGGGCACCGTCGGGCACGTGCTGGTGGCCGTCGAGCGGGACGAGGGAGCGGATCGCCAGCGTCGAGGCGATGTCGCCGCCCGCGTGGCCGCCCATGCCGTCGGCGACGGCCAGGAGGTCCGGGCCCGCATAGCCGGAGTCCTGGTTGTCGGCGCGCACGAGCCCGACGTCGGACCGTGCCGCGAAGCGCAGCGCGAGGTTCATCCGCGGCTACCCCTGCAGGACCATGGTCGTCTGGCCGATCCGGATCTCCTCGCCGGGCCGCACCGGCTCGGGAGCCTCGAGGCGGTGGCCCTCGAGGAACGTGCCGTTGGTCGAGCCGAGGTCCTCCACGAACCAGCCCCCGTTCTGCGGGAAGATCCGGGCGTGGCGTGACGACGAGTAGTCGTCGTCGAGCACGAGCGTGCAGGACGGCGCGCGCCCGATGAGCACCGCTGACGCCGACAGGGGGAGCGTCGTGCCGCGCAGCGCGCCCTCCGTCACGACGAGGCGCATCGACGCGCTCTGCGCCAGGGCGGGGGTGCGGGTCACGCCCGCGGCCGGGGTGGGTGCGGGGCTCGACGGCGCGTGGTGCGCTCCGACGACGACGGCGCCCTCCGCGCTCGGTGCCGACAGCACGCTCGGGACGTGAGGTGCGGCGTGGAGCTCGTCGGCGCGGGTGTGCGGCGGGCGGGGGTCGGCGAGGTCACGGCGCAGCACGCGGATCGAGAAGAGCACGAGGAGCCACAGCAGGACCAGGTAGCCGAGGCGCAGCAGGGTGAAGGTGAGCTCGCTCATCGAGTCCCGATCACCCGGCCTCGTCCGCGGCGCCCGTCCAGAACATGATGCGGGTCCGGCCGATCGTGAGGCTGTTCCCGTCGAGCAGCGTCGCCGCGGGAACCTGGTGGCCCTCGACGAACAGGCCGTTGGTGGAGCCGAGGTCGGTCGCGACGACGCCGTCGGGCGTGACCCGGATCTCCAGGTGGCGGCGCGAGACGCCGGGGTCGTCGACCACGATGTCCGCCTCCGAGCCGCGGCCGATGACCGTGACCGGGCCGGTCAGCAGGTAGCGCTGGCCGTCGATGTCGATGAGGGGGTGACGCAGGCTGGGCGTCGGCGCGCTCGGCACGGGGCCCTGGTGGTACGACGGCTGGCCGTGCGCCTGCTGGCCGTTGCCGTTCGGAGCGCTCGGCACCGCGCCGCGGACGCTCGCCGAGTGGACCTGGTACTGGCCCGGGTGGAGGCTGTCGTCCTCGTCGAACGTCACCGACACCGGTCCGACGAACGCGTAGTGCTGCTCGGCCGCGTGGTCGGTGACCGTCGCCGCGAGCTCGTCCGCGAGGGCCTCGGCTCCCCAGTCCTCGATGCGCGCGAAGTCGTCGGACGCGAGACGGATCGTGAACTCGTTGGGTGCGACGGCGCGGTCGCGGCCCACGACGGCCACGCGATCGTCGACCTCGCGGCGCAGCGCGCTCGCCAGGTCGACCGGCTTGACCTCGCCCCGACCGAGCTTGGCGAACGCGTTGTTGAAAGCGCGCTCCACGTTCTGCTCGAAGCGGTCCAGTACGCCCACGGCGCCTCCTCCCTCGGTCGTGCGGTGCGACGCCGGCTGCCCACGGATCAGGGCGGTGTCGCGGGTCCACGCGGTCGGTCACGCACGACTCTGCACGGGTGGGCATGGTCGCACGCCCTTAGATCGTAGCCAGCCAGGCGCGCGGGTCCCGACGCGGGGTGCGGGAGACCTGCGGACCGAATGCGGGGGCGGTGTGGAGATCCGCCCCTCACAAGGACCCGACCAGCGGGTTCGGAGGCCACCCGCGCTGCGTGCTAGTCTTCTTCGGCGCGCGCGAGTGGCGAAATGGCAGACGCGCTGGCTTCAGGTGCCAGTGCCCGCAAGGGCGTGGGGGTTCAAGTCCCCCCTCGCGCACAGTGGGGATGTTTCCGAGTCGGAGGCAGTCCCGTTTCCGAAACCCTCGGCCGGTTGATCCGGCCGGGGGTTTCGTCGTGTACGGGCGCCTCTTGGCGTGTTGGGGCGCCGGCGGGCTCGTCCGGGTGGCTGTGCGCGGGGCGCTGTGAAGCCCGTCGGCTCGGTTGCGACCGAGTTGGATGCGTGCGGGGGCGCGGCGACGTCGTTGTCGTCGGGTGGTGCTGTTACTGGGTTGTCGCCGGGGTGCTGGAGCTGCGGGGTGGTGCGTGGCTACGTTGCCCGCGGGTTCTGGTGTAGCGGCGGACCGGCCTGTCGTAGGTGGGTTCGTCGAGCTCGACGGCCCAGGGTTCGGGTTTGCCGCGGGAGACGTACCAGTGGTGCAGGTGGTGGGCGTTGTTGCCAGCGAGGGTCAGGGCGAGGAGCAGGGCGGTGGCGGTGCGACCGAGCATGCGGAAGAAGCCGCGGTTGAAGCGCCCCGGGTTTGATGCCGCTCCTGTTTGAGTCCAGGAGGATGAGCACATGCCGAAGAAGATCGATCCGGAGCTGAGGGCGCGCGCGGTGCGTCTGGTGGGCGACCACGCCTCGGAGTACCAGAACCTGACCGCGGCCACGATCGCGGTCGCCAAGCAGCTCGGGGTGTCTCGGGAGTCGGTGCGCCGGTGGGTCGCCCAGGCTGGCGTAGACGACGGGACCCGGCCCGGGGTCACCAGCGAGGAGCTGGCCGAGATCCGCAAGCTCAAGGCCGAGAACAAGCGGCTGCGAGAGGCGAACGAGATCTTGAAGGCGGCCTCGATTTTCTTCGCGGGGGAGCTCGACCCCCGAAACCACTGATCGTGGGCTTCGTCGACCAGATGCGCGCCCAGGGGTATGCCGTCGAGCCGATCCTGACCGTGCTGGGAGACCAGGGCGTCAAGGTCGCGGCACGCACCTACCGGGCCTGGACCCAGACCGGCCGCGCAGTAGCCACGCGCACGGTCACGGACGCGGTCGTGATGGACACGGTCCGCGACATCGCGTGGAGGACCAACGAGCGTGACGGGTCGCGGAAGATGACCCCGGAGGGTCTGTACGGGCGGTGGAAGATGGTCGCCTACGTGCGCCGGCACCACCTGCCCCACGCGTCGTTCGGGGCGGTCGACCGCGCGATGACCGCGCTCGGCCTCGCGGGGGTGCGCCGCGACAAGGGTCTGCGGACCACGGTCCCGGCCAAGGACGGCAAGCGTGCCGGTGACCTGCTGGATCGGGACTTCACCGCCCCGTCCCCGAACCACACCTGGGTCACGGACTTCACCTACGTGCGCACCTGGGCCGGATGGACGTATGTCGCGTTCATCGTCGACTGCTACTCCCAGAAGATCGTGTCCTGGCACGCGTCCACCACCAAGCACGTCGACCTGGTCATGACCCCGCTGCGGATCGCGCTGTGGCAACGGGACCGCGAAGGCCACCCCGCCCCGGCCGGACTGATCCACCACTCCGACGCCGGGTCGCAGTACACGTCCGTGCGCCTGACCGAGCACCTCGCCCTCGAAGGCATCCGGCCCTCGATCGGGTCCGTCGGCGACGCGTACGCAGGCGCGCTGATGGAGTCCATCAACGGCCTGTACAAGGCCGAGTGCATCCGCACCACGATCTTCTCGGCCGGCCCCTACAAGACGATCAGCGAGGTCGAGTTCGCGACCGCCGCGTGGGTCGAGTGGTACAACAACCGCCGCCTGCACAGCACGCTCGGGATGCTGACCCCCACCGAGTACGAGTCCGCCCACTACGCTGCTCTCACCGAGCAGTTCCAACCCGCATAGAAGCGGCAGAGAACTTGGGGCGCTTCACGTCGACAGCCAACTCCAGTCATACGTGTGGCTCGTCAACCGAAACGACTACCTCGGCCACATTGGATTCGTCATCCAAGACGCGCATAGCCCTAATCTCGACCTGGCGCGCCAGTCATGGCCCGCCGGGCAACTAGCCCGCATCGAATGTGGCCGCTACACGATCCTGGACCTTTCACCATAGGCAACAAGCTGGGAAACCTTGTTAGCGATGCCGAGGCCCAACCGCGGCGACATTCGACAGAGGGTCAGGCGTAGGTCCTCCTGGCCGCCAACCAGGTTCGCACGGGCGGCCGTCCTGGCTCACGCTCGTATCGCTTCATCTAGAGTTGGCACCAGTCGAAGTGCTCAGCTCTGGATGGGAGGCGGACGCATGGAGGGGCGGGAACCCCAGCAGGATCGAGGGTACGCCAGGCGCGAGTCGATCCTGATCGGCGCGGCGACGATGTTTGAAGAGCTCGGATACGGCCAGACCTCTCTCAAGCAGATCGCCACTGCCGCTGGCGCGACCATGGGGTCGGTTTACTTCTATTTTCCAACCAAGGAGGCTCTCGCGCTCTCTGTTATTGAGGAGCAGTACCAGCGTACGTTCGACGTGATGGCGAGCGTTGGCGACGGTTGCGCGGGAATAGAGGTACTGGTGCGCACATCAGAGGCTATTGCAAGTTTGATGTTGCGTGACGTCGTCGTTCAAGCGGGGATCCGGCTCTCTATCGAACAGGGTTCACGGTGGCCTGCAACACGCGGCTTCTACCGCGGGTGGATGGACGGCCTAGTGCCGGCCCTGCAACAGGCTCAAGACATGAATGAACTCGATTCGTCGTTGACCCTGCAGGAGATTGCAGACATCCTGGTCCCATTCTTCACCGGCGTGCACATGATTTCAAAGGTGCTCACCGACCGTGACGACCTCTATCCGTCTTTACAGCGGATGTGGCACGTCATGATCGACGCCATCACCGCTCCTGACCAGAGGCCGCATCTTCGCGCCTTGGTGGCCGAGCTCTTCGGGGTGCAGCCCTCCGGCCGCGCGAGGTAGGTGGGCCACGTCGACCGCGGCCGCCAAGGCAGCGGTCGCCTGCTCAGGCTCGTGTTGCGAGGGCGCCGCCGCCTCGGCCCGACGCGACCCATCCGACGCGACCGAGGAGATCCGACGTCGAGAGTGGGGAGCTCGCGCCTGCTGTTGACGAACTAAGTTGAGCGTCATACTTTTTTCCGTCCGGCGGCGACGACGCCGCAGGACACAGTTCCAGTGACTGGAAGGGGAGATCAATGCGTGTCAGAAGGCGTCTAGCGGCGGTGCTCGTCGCGGGCCTGGCTGCGAGCGGGGCGGCGGTTGCTACCGCTGCCGGAGCGCAGGCGTCGACGAGCGACTGTGCCTCGACCTACACCTGTTGGTGGGTCGACACCGGGTACTCAGGTACCTACTACGGGTCGGCCATGAACCAGCTCAGCTGGCCCTCCGGGATCGCCAACAAGGACTCGTCCGTCTGGAACGACGGCACATCCGGCCAGGCAATCTTCACGTACAACTACAACGCGAACATCGAGGTCATGTACTGCGTCCGCAAGGGCGTGAAGGTGAGTTCGATCCCGTCTTCGAAGGCGAACCGGGGTAACAGCCACAACTGGAAGGCGCCCGACAGCGGATGCCTGTGACCTCTCTTCGTCGGGCCGGGGCCGTATGCCTGACCGGTGCCCTGGTGGCAGCGGTCGCAGCGTGCGGCTCCGGCCCCACACCTTCGGACGACTATCTCTCTGGCGCGCTGGCGCAACAGGTGACGCAGCGCATCCACGACCTGGACTACCCCTACGACGAGCAATCGTCGTTCGGCTTTCAGATGGGCAATCTTCAGACCCAGCTCATTCATGACTGCGTCGAAGCAACAGGCCTGAAGGTACCCCCGCCCGACCTGACCCAGCCGGACCCGGCAAGCTACGTCCCCGACGTGGCGACCTTGTGGCTGACCGCACCGCGGGACTTCGGCGTCGCTCGCTCGTTGAGCGACCCTACGGTGCTCGCTAGCCTGAGGGCGGCCATGGCGGGAGAGAGCAAGGACGGGTCGACTCACACCGGCTACCCCGACGACTACGACACCGTTGTGTACGGGAGCACAGACGATCCGAAGGACTGGCTGACCTTCTCCATCGGAGATGGCGGCGAGGTCCAGGTACCGGTCGGCGGCTGCTTTGGTCAGGCGACACAGCAGATGTATGGCGTGCCGGCCGTGGACTATGAGCGCGCCCGCCACGAGATGCCCAAGGTGGCGGACGTTCTTGCCGAGGCCGTCTCGTCGAAGAAGGTCCGCTCCGCCGTCGGGGCCTGGTCCTCGTGCATGAAGAAGAAGTCGTACACGGCCAAGGACCCGAGCGAGCTTGGGCAGTCCCTGTCGGACTGGCTGACCGGGGCCGTAGACGGGAAGATGACGGTGCAGCAGGTACAGGCTAAGGAGGCCGCGTTGGCTGTCGCCGACAAGGACTGCAAGACGTCGAGCGGCCTCGGTACGGCCGCCGACGAGTCGTTTGTCGATGCGGCGGACAAGGCGCTCAACTCCAAGCAAGGTGTCGTCAGTGCCTACCGCGAGATGAACGACCACGCGCTCAAACTGCTGGCGAAGCGATCGTGAGCCGCCGCCTGCTCACGGTAGTGGCGGGTGGATGTGGCCTCGTGCTCGGTTGCGTGATCGTCATCGTGCTCGCGCTCACGGTCGGAGTCCCGAGCAGCGTCGCGGACCGGCCGACAAGCGAGGATGACCGCGTTCCCGTCACGGCACCTGTCACCCAGACGACGATCGAACAGACCCAGGTGCTGACGGGCAGTCTGACCCCAGCATCGCGGACCGACGTTGTGGCCGATTCCGGAATCGTCACGGCCATGCCGGTCAAGGACGGTGCGGCCGTCAAGGGTGGGCAGGTCATCGCGGACGTCAACGACGAACCTGTCCTCGCGCTCGAGATGCCGTTCGCTCTGTGGCGCGACCTCGATGTCGGCGCCACTGGCGCGGACGCTCGAGCGGTCCAGGACGGCCTCAAGAAGGCCGGGTTGTTCGACGGCAGCACGACAGCAGCGCTGTCCCAGTCGACGTTTGACGCACTCGGACGGGCCGACTCCCGGCTTCGCAAACCCCCGCTCCGCGTCGCCAGCATCGCTCCCGTCGACCGGACGGGGTCTCGTCTGCAGGCTCCCGGCCTGTCGGTCGGGGTCAGAGTCGATGGAGATCATGCGATCGCGATCACGCGGCGCAGCGATGTCCTCGCCGTGGGCGATGGCGGTGCAGCGGCCGAAACCGTCCACGCGGGCCAGGAGCTGCGCCTACAGGGCGACGACGGTGAGACCGACTGGACGGGCACCCTGACCAAGGTCAGCTCGACATCGTCACAGACGCTCCTTTCCAGCCAGGCAGACAAGCCGCTGCCCGACAAGATCGCCGGGGCGCTGGTCGTCACCGCCTCCACGTCCAAGCCGGTGCTGGCAGCTCCCCGCGTGGCCCTGCAACCACAAGCCGACGGGACCACCACGGTCGACGTGGTCGAGGGGGCCAAGCACCACAGCGTCCAGGTCACGCAGGGCCTGTGCGACGCCGACCGCTGCGAGGTAACCCCGACCGGCGGGGCCTTGCATCCGGGTGACGATGTGGTAGTGCGATGAGCGTTGTCCACGTCGCGCCCGTCGAGCTCCGCGCGGTGACACGCACCTTCGACGGCGGAAAAGTGCGGCCGCTCGAAGACGTCGATTTGACGATCGACGGGCCCGGCTCGCTCGCACTCATCGGGGCGAGCGGATCCGGCAAGACAACACTGCTCAACATCGTCGGCCTACTTGACGAACCCGACGCGGGAACCGTCCTGGTCGGCGGTGCCGTCGTCTCCACACTCGACGACAGGGCGGTCACCCGTCTTCGGGCCCGGCACTTCGGGTTCGTCTTCCAGGATGCCCTCGTCGACCCCCGACGGACAGCCCGAGAGAACGTCGCACTCGGCCTCGCCTTCGCCGGAATCGGTGCGCACGAACGGGGCCTCCTGGCCGACGAGGCTCTCAGTAAGACCGATATGAGCCACCGCGCGAACACCTATGCGGGGGACCTGTCCGGTGGTGAACGCCAACGCGTCGCGGTGGCCCGTGCGATCGCTCACCGCCCACCGGTCCTGCTGTGCGACGAACCGACCGGCAACCTCGACCCGGCCAACACCGAGCGCGTCTTCGCCCTCCTCAGCGAGTACGCCACAGCAGCAGCCGTGGTCGTCGTCACCCACGACCTCGACCTCGCCCAACGCTGCGCGCGCGCCTTGCAGGTGACCGGGGGAGGTCTACGCCCCGCGTTCGAATCCGCGGTGACCTGATGCGCGACGCCCTCACCCACGTCGCCACCAACATCACCCGGGCATGGGGACGGAGCGCGGCATTCGCGGCGGCGGCGTTCCTCGCGGCGGGACTGCTCGCCTTCGGCGTCACCCAGGCGAGCTCGAGCCAGGACCGGATCACCGGCGACTTCGACTCTCTGGCAGCCACACGGCTCCAGGTGACCACCCCCATCCGGGGCCTCGCAGACCCCATCCTGACCCGCCCTCAGATGACCGCGATCGAGCACATCCGCGGCGTCGTCGCCGTTGCCTGGGTGACCTCCCGCGACGTCAGCCTCGCGGCCGACCCCCGCACCCCGACATCGACGCGCTTGTGGACCGTCTACGAGAACCCCGCGGCCCTGGGACTCACGCTGGACAACACGACGTCGCAGCTCACCGCGGGACTGTACCTAGGAGGAGCAAGCGACCTAGCTCGGGCCGGTCTGCCCCGATTCAGCCATGTCTTCGTCGGCGGCACGCCCGTCATTCTCGACGGCACGGTGACGTCCTCCCCGGTCCTTCCGGACCTCCTCCAGGCGGCACTTCTCGTACGACCAGCAACAGAGCCGGACTTGTCCACCTCCGGCGAGCTGGTGGTCCAGGTGCATCCCGGATGGGCCAACTACGTGGGAGACAGGCTCGCCACCCAGATCGCACCAGGCAACGAGAGCTCCGTCTTGGTCGCATATCCGCCCGAGCCCGCAAACCTGCGCGACAGCGTCACAGGGTCGGTCAGCACGCTCGTCCTGCTCGTCTCGGCAGCCCTGCTCGTCGTCGGTGCGCTCGCCGTCACCGTCGGCACCTTCTTCCGGGTCATGGCCGAACGTCGACTCCTGGGCCTCTACCGGGCCATCGGCGCCAGTCGCGTGTTCGTCTCCGGAACTATTGTCCTCGAGGCCGCCATCACCGGCACGATCGGAGGACTCACGGGAACCCTCGCAGGCGTTGCCGCGGCTGCGGTTTGGGCGCTTGTCAGCGAGACTGCGCTCAGCATCCCAGGGGGCCTGCTCGCTCTCGGAGTCCTGGCAAGTCTCGTCGCGAACACACTGGGCTCTCTCCTACCCGCGGTGAAGGCTGTGCGTGAGCCACCTCTCGCAGCGATCCGTGCGCGCTAGGTTGACCACGGAACCATCCCGACGGCGACACGACGGCCTGGCAGTCAGACTTGTGGCCGCTGTTGATCAGCGTTGTGATCTGAGCCGAGCGGTTTGGCCGGATGCTCGGGTAGAAGCGTGGCGTCTGGTGTGATCTCCTCCGCTCCCGTAGCGTTACCACGTGCCCACGACCGTTGTTCCCGAAGCTCGCCGCCTTGCGCGGCGCGGCCACGTCGGTGACGACGGTCTGACGACTCAGGAGCGCATCGCGATGGCGCGGCGCTACCTCGAGGAATCCAACCGGCCAGTCCCGGAGTCGGTGATGCATCTCGTCCGCGAGCGACTCATCGCTGAGCGTGCTGACCTGGCGTGAGGCACGCAGGTCTGACCGCGTAGAACTAGAACGGGGGACTGCTGCACCAACAGGTGACACCCGACGTGTGGTGCCGTGAGGCGCTGCTGGAAGGATGTTCATCATGCCCGCACCCCACCCCAAGGAGTTCCGCGACGATGTCGTGGCCGTCGCCCGTCGCGGCGAGGCCCCGGTCAAGCAGATCGCGAAGGACTTCGGGATCTGGCGAGTCCTGCCTGCGCAACTGGATGCACGCCGCTGACGTCGAGGACGGCAACAAGCCCGGCGTGACCGCGTCCGAGTCGGCCGAGCTGCGTGAAGCACGTCGCCGAGTGCGCCTGCTCGAGCAGGAGAACGAGGTCTTGCGCCGGGCTGCGGCGTACTTCGCCCAGGCGCACCTGCCGGGAAAATGAGCTACCCGCTCGTCCGTGAGCTCGCCGGCGACGGGATCCCCGTCGCGGTGACGTGCCGGGTGCTCGACCTCGCTCGCCAGCCCTACTACCGGTGGCTCACCTCGCCCGTGACCGCCCGGGAGATCGAGCAGGCCTACCTCGCCAACGCCCTGTTCGACGCCCACACCGACGACCCGGAGTACGGGTACCGGCTGCTGGCGGACGAGGCCCGGGAGGCCGGGCACGACGCGTGCGACCGAACCATGTGGGCCCGGTGCGCGGAGAACTCGTGGTGGTGCGTGTTCGGCAAGAAGAAGGGCAAGGGCGGCAAGCGGCCCTGACCGCCCTCGCACGACGACCTCGTGAACCGCGACTTCACCGCCGAGACCCCGAACGAGCTGTGGCTGACGGATATCACCGAGCACCCCACAGCCGAGGGCAAGGTCTACCTGTGCGCGATCAAGGACGTGTACTCGAACCGGATCGTGGGGTACTCCATCGACTCGCGGATGAAGTCGTCCCTCGCGGTTCAGGCGCTCGAGAACGCCGTCGCCCGGCGGGCCGTGGACGGCACCGACGTGACCGGCTGCATCGTCCACTCCGACAGGGGCAGCCAATTCCGAAGCCGGAAATTCCTGGCCGCGCTGCGCACCCACGACCTGGTCGGGTCCATAGGCCAGGTCGCCTCCGCCGGCGACAACGCCGCCATGGAATCGTTCTTCGCGCTACTGCAGAAGAACGTCCTGGACCGGCGCCGCTGGACCACGAGACACGAGCCGCGGATCGCGATCATCACCTGGATCGAACGGACCTACCACCGGCGTCGCCGCCAGCAGCGCCTGGGACGCTTGACCCCGATCGAGTTCGAGACCATCATCACCACTCAGGTCGCACTCGCCGCCTGAGATCACCTGTCACCTGTTGGTGCAGCAGTCCCCGGTTTGTCTGCGCTGATCCTGCTGATACGAGCTATGAACCGCGTCGGGGCGCCTACCATCCCAGGCCCTGGGAGCGTGAGGTTCAGACCGTAGTGCGAACGACCCACCCCCCAAGTTGAGTCCCGCATAGTGGTGTAGCGCGGTCGCCAGGGTCGTCGCCGGACGTGGTTCGGCGAGACGTGAAGCGGCCACCGCGTGATCCTTCGAGTGAACCTTCCAGAGCACTCTCGAACGGAGCATCACGATGACCGCACCACACATCATCGACCCTGCCGGCCTGCTTGGCGAGGCCCTGGCCGAGGCGTCCCCGGACCTGATGCGCAGCTTGCTGCAGTCGATCATCAACGCCCTGTTGTCCGCGGACGCGGACAACGTGGTGGGCGCGGAGTGGGGCCGCCCGTCGTCCGAGCGCACCGCTCAGCGCAACGGGTACCGGCACCGGGACCTGGACACCCGGGTCGGGACCCTGGACGTCGCGATCCCCAAGCTCCGGTCCGGCACGTACTTCCCCGACTGGCTCCTCGAACGGCGCAAGCGCGCGGAGACGGCGCTGATCACGGTGGTCGCGGACTGCTACCTCGCCGGGGTCTCCACCAGACGGATGGACAAGCTCGTGAAGACCCTCGGCATCAACGCCCTGTCGAAGTCGCAGGTCTCGCGGATGGCGAGCGACCTGGACGCCCAGGTCGCCGCGTTCCGGCACCGGCCCCTGGACGAAGCGGGGCCGTTCACGTTCGTGGCCGCGGACGCGCTCACGATGAAGGTCCGCGAAGCAGGACGCGTGATCAACGCCGTCGTGCTCGTGGCCACAGGGGTGAACGGGGACGGGCACCGCGAGGTGTTGGGCATGCGGGTCGCGACCGCGGAGACCCGCTCGGCGTGGAACGAGTTCTTCGCCGACCTCGTCGCCCGCGGCCTCGCGGGCGTCAAGCTCGTGACCTCCGACGCCCATGCAGGGCTCGTCGAAGCGATCGCGGCGAACCTGCCCGGCGCCACCTGGCAGCGGTGCCGCACCCACTACGCCGCGAACCTGATGGCCATCACCCCCAAAGCACTGTGGCCGGCGGTGAAGGCGATGCTGCACTCCGTCTACGACCAGCCCGACGCCGCATCCGTGAACGCCCAATTCGACCGGCTCCTGGACTACGTCGCAGGCAAGCTCCCCAAGGTCGCCGAGCACCTCGACGCCGCCCGCGCAGACATCCTCGCCTTCACCGGCTTCCCGAAAGACGTGTGGACCCAGATCTGGTCCAACAACCCCGCCGAACGCCTCAACAAGGAGATCCGCCGACGCACTGACGCCGTGGGCATCTTCCCGAACCGCGACGCCATCGTCCGCCTCATCGGAGCCGTCCTGGCCGAACAGACCGACGAATGGGCCGAAGGACGCCGCTACCTCGGACTCGACCTCCTCGCCCGCTGCCGCCTCACAACCGCCACCGCGACAGGAACCGAGGTGAACACCGACCCCGTCCTCGAACTCACCGCCTAACCCCACGAGAGGTCACGCACCGCTACACCACTACCGGGGACTTGACCAACGAGACCCCCGGTCGGATGTCCGACCGGGGGTCTCGTCGTCTCCGCCGGGTCCGCGACCCGGGCGTCCGGTGTCAGCCCGCCAGCAGCGGGCTGTCGGTGGTCGCGGCGAGATCCGTCGCGGTGCGGCAGAAGGCCAGGATCCGCTGGGTCTCCGCGGCGCGTCGCCAGATCAGGCGCCACTCGAACCGGGGACCGTCGGTGATCGGGACGTACGCGACGTCGGGCCGGGCGTCGTACCGGCTCGCGTGCGTGGGGACGGGGAAGACGCCGCGGCCGGCGCCGACGAGGGCGAGCATCTCCTGGACGGTCGCGAACTCCGGTCCGCGCTCGACGACCCGGCCGCCCGGCGTCTGCGGGGGGACGGAGAGCGCGTCGAGCTCGTCCGGGACCCCGCGCGGGCGGAGGACCTTGTCGCGGGCGAGGTCGTCGACCGTCACCGAGGCGCGGCGCGCGAACGGGTGCCGTGCCGACACGGCCAGGACCGGGGCCTCGGTGAAGAGGACCGGGCTCTGGACGAGTCCGGGGTCGGACGCCGGCGCCGCGAGCAAGAGGACGTCGGCGGCGTCGTCGTGGAGCAACCCGATGCCGTCGGTGTACCGGCTCTCGACGATCTCGACCTCGCAGGCGGGGTACCGCGTGTGGAAGGCGTGCGCGACCTGCAGGACGAACTGGCCGACGGCGGTACCGAGGAAGCCGACGCGCAGCACCCCGTCGACGCCGCGTCCGGCGGCGACGGCGCGCGCGAACCCCTCGAGGATCTGCCGGTAGGCCGGTTCGACGTCCGCGTGGAGGCGCTCGCCGATCGGTGTGAGCGCCACGCGGCGGCTCGTGCGGTCGAACAGCGGCGCCCCGACAGCGCGCTCGAGCTTCTTTACGGACTTGCTGACCATCGCCACGGAGACGTGGAGCCGCTCTGCGCTGCGGCCGAAGTGCAGCTCTTCGGCGACGGTCAGGAAGATCTCGATCTCACGCCGCTCCAACGACGACCTCCTCGATCACCGGCTCCGCGTGAACCTCTGGGTTGACGATCCTTGCACGACTGCTCGTTGTTGCCGACCCCACGGGATCAGAGGGTGGTGACATCCGAAGCGCCCGACCAGGGCCTTCACGAAGGCGAAGGGGTCGTCCTCATGACCGACAACGAAGAACTGACGCTCGTCCTCGGCGGTACCGGCAAGACCGGGCGACGGGTCGTGCAGCAGCTCACCCGCCGCGGCGTCCGGGTGCGGATCGGCTCGCGCGCGGGTGGTGTGCCGTTCGACTGGGAGGACCGGTCGACCTGGGCAGGCGCTCTGGACGGGGTGCGCGCCGTCTACGTGTCGTACTACCCGGACCTCGCCGTCCCGGGCGCGCCGGAGGTGGTGGGTGCGTTCGCCGAGCTCGCGGTGGCGTCGGGTGCGCGCCGCCTCGTGCTGCTCTCGGGTCGCGGGGAGGAGAGCGCCGTGGCCACCGAGCAGTCCGTCGCGTCGTCCGGCGCCGACTGGACCGTCCTGCGTGCGAGCTGGTTCGCCCAGAACTTCAGCGAGAACTACCTGCTCGAGCCCGTGCTGGCCGGCGACGTCGTGCTGCCTGCGGGTGACGTGCTCGAGCCGTTCGTCGACGCCGACGACATCGCCGCGGTCGCTGCCGCCGTGCTCACCGAGGACGGCCACACCGGCACCGTCTACGAGCTCACGGGTCCCCGTCTCCTGACGTTCGCCGACGCGGTCGCGGCCATCGCGGACGCGTCGGGCCGGGAGATCGGCTACACGTCCGTGCCCGCCGACGACTACGCCGCGGCGCTCACGGCCGAGGGTGTTCCCGCCGACGTCACCGACCTGCTGACGTACCTGTTCACCACGGTGCTGGACGGTCGCAACGCCCAGGTGTCCGACGGGGTCCAGCGTGTCCTCGGCCGCCCGGCGCGGGACTTCGCCGACTACGCCCACGACACCGCCGCGACCGGCGTCTGGACCAGCGAGGACGCCGCGTGATGCGCCTGCGGAACGCCACCCTGCTGGCGGCGACGCTGTGCACCGGGCTCATGGCCGGGCTCTTCGCCGCCTTCGCGTACTCGGTCATGCCGGGGCTGGCGAGGTCGTCCGACCGCACCGTCGTCGAGGCCATGCAGCGCATCAACGAGGCCATCATGAACCCGGTCTTCATGCTCCTGTTCATGGGCGCGATCCCGTTGCTCGGCGCGGCGGTCGTCCTCGTCTGGCGCGAGCCGGGTAGGCCCGCCCTCGCCTGGCTCGTCGCGGCGCTGACCTGCTACCTGGTCGCGTTCCTGGTGACCAGCGGGGCGAACGTCCCCCTGAACGACCAGCTCGCGCAGGCTGGGTCCACCGGGCACATTAAGCACCTGGCCACGGTCCGGGACGACTTCGAGACGCCGTGGGTCGCCTGGAACGTCGTCCGCGCCGTCCTGCACACCGCGTCGTTCGCCTGCATGGCCTGGGCGCTGCTGCTCGTCGGTGCCCGTCGCCCGGAACGGACCGAGGACCGCGCGGCGCTCGCGCCCCCGACCGTCACCAGCGTCCCGCGGTGAGACCCGCCCCACCTCCCTGCCGCCGCCGGGCGCGCGTCCTTCGGGGCGCGCGCCCGCGGTTCGCGGCGGCGCGGCGGGTGGGCGGCCACACCGCGACGATGGCGGTGACGGCCAGCCCGACGACGAAGCCCTCGGCGGTCACGAGCCCGTGGGCGTCGTCGACGGCGACGAAGGCGACGGCTCCGAGCACCGGTACGAACCCTGCGACGAGGCGTTCACGAACGGGCGCCGCGCGGTGCAGGACGACCGCCGCCGCGAGCGTCGCCGCCAGGAAGTAGGTCGCGCCCGAGCTCCCCGCGAAGTTCCGCGGGTCCGCCGCCGACGTGGTGACGGCGTCAGCCCCCGACGATCCGGGCAGGGCCCGGAGCAGCGTCCCGACGACACCGTCCACGAGCCCGGGCAGCAGGGCGCCCGCTGCGAAGAGCACGACGGCGAGGACGTCGCCCCACCACAGGCCGGCCGCCGCGGCGACGAGCGCGAGCGTCACGAGGTTCCACGTGGTGCCGGCCGCACCACCGTTCTGGAGGAAGACCGCGGTGAACGGGCGCCACCAGCCGGTGCGCGCGGGGTCGTCGTCGAGCGTGGCCATCGCCCCCGACCACGCCGCCTGGACGACGAGACCCGTGACCGCGAGCCCGACCAGGACGACGGCGGCCCACGGCACCGTCCGGGCGGCCACTGCCGACCGCGGGTCGACGAGCGTCGCGGCAGCCCGGAGCATGAGCAGCATGAGCACCGCGGTGACGACCGCGGAGGCGATCTCGGCCATCAGACCCTCCTCCGATTCTAACGCCGTTAGAACCTGTGTTGATGAGGCTACTCGCGCACTTCGCACGGATCAAGAGAGTGCCGACCGAACGCCGTTCGATAGGCTCGCACCGTGGCGATGAACGTGGACCGGATCGTCGAGGCCGGCATGGCGGTGTTCGCCGAGGTCGGGTACGAACGGCTGTCGATGAGACTCGTCGCGGCCCGGCTCGGGGTGCAGGCGGCCAGCCTCTACTACCACGTGCGCAACAAGGGGATGCTCGTCACGCTCATGGCGGACCGCGTCGCCCAGGAAGGCCTCGACGCCGGCACGGCCGCGCTCGCCGGCCTGCCCGACGACGCGACCGCGCGCGACCGCGTCGTCGCGCAGCTCGCCGCGCTCCGTGTCAGCCTCCTGCGCCACCAGGGGAGCGCGCGGCTCCTGTCCAGCAGCCCCGGCACCCTCGGGCCCGGGGCGCTCGGGCTCATGGAGCGCCTGCTCGCCACGCTCGCCGACACCGGCCTGCCCGACGACGACGCCATCGTCGTCGCGGACGTCCTCCTCAGCTACGTGACCGGGTTCGTCACGCAGGAGCAGGCCGATCCGGTCGGCACGACCCTGCGGCCCGAACCGGTCGTCCCGGCCGACGTGTACCCGCGCACCGCGGCGCTCGCGGGCCGGTTCGACGACGACGCCATGTTCGTGCGCGGCGTCCGACAGCTCGCCCGGCTCGTCCCGGGCTGACGGTCCGGCCGAGGTCAGGACAAGGCGTCCGCGACCTCGGCGTGGAGCCGCAGCAGCGGGACGGTGCGCTCGGCCGGGCCACGCCCGAACCCGCACTCGGTCGCGATGCCGAACTCCGGGACGGCCGTCCGGGCGGCGGTGGCCCGTCGCAGGGCGCCCGCGACGCCGTCCTCGTGATGCACGAGGCCGAGGAACACGGTCGCGCCGCTCGGCCACTCGGCGTCGGCCAGGGGAGCGAAGTACGCCTCGTCGTCGCGCTCGATCGGGACGGGCAGGTGGATCCAGTCGACCGGGCGGGTCACGGACCGTGCGATGCCAGTCACGACGTCGGCGAGCGTGCCCGCGTCCTTCGGCTGGACGAAGTGGTGCTCCTCGACGTCGCCGTAGCAGAGGTGCCAGCCCAGGGAGACGTCGTCGGGCACGGCGGCGGCGTAGCGCGCGGCCCGCTCGACGACTCCGGCGAGCACCTCGGACGGCTCGTCGGACCACCAGGCGCGCATGCGGTGCCCGCGGATCTCGGCCCGTTCCAGCAGGCCGAACTCGAGCGCGGTGTCCCACTGGATCGCGAGGTCGTCGTGCGGGATCCCGTCGAGGATGCGGTCGAGCTCGGCGAGCACCGCACGCTCGTAGACGGGCTCCACGGCGGCCTTGGCGTCGTCGGCGAAGAAGCTGCCGACCACCCCGGCCGGGGTGGGCAGAGAGACCTGGAACCGGACGCCCGCGGGGATCACGCCGTCGTCGCGCAGGCGGGAGAACGTCCTGTACGACTCGAGCGCCGCGTCCGCGTAGCCGAGCGGGGGGAGCTCGAGCGACGCGGCGTCCACGCCCGGCCCGACGGCGATGGGCCGGTTGTCGAACAGCCCGCGCAGCAGCGGACCGGGCTCGCCGACCCGCACCAGGCCGGGCGTCGCGTCGAAGCGCGACTTCTGGAACTGGATCCAGTAGAAGCGTTCACCGACCTCACCGTCGGGGATGCGGGCGACACCGTTCCCCAGGGTGTCGGCGACGACACGGAACACGGACTCGGCGTCGGGCTGCGAGACGCTGCCGACCAGGTGGGAGAGCACAGGCACCTGGCCATTGTCCGTCACCAGCCGAGGGCGGCGAGACCGCCCGACGTCGCCGGGTCGGGTTCGTCGGCGGCGTCGGCGAAGGCCTGCAGCGCGGCGACGAGGCCCGCCCGCTCGCGGGTCGACATGGCCGAGACGATCTTGGCGATCTCGGCGCGTCGACGGTCCGTCACGTCGGCGACGATGCCGCGCCCGTGAGCGCTGAGGGTGAGCACCACCTCGCGCCGGTTGCCGGGGTTGTCGTGGCGCTCGACGCAGCCGGCCGTGACGAGCCGGTCGACCATGCGCAACGCCGTGGACGCGTTGACCCCCAGCGACTTCGCGAGTCCCGCCAGGTTGGTGCCGGGGCTGCGCTCCAGCACCACGAGCATGCGGAACTGCGTCAACGAGACGGCGCCCTCGACGTCGGACAGCGACCGCGCGGAGACGCCGACGAGAACGCGGGACGCCGTGAGGAGGGCTGTGACCAGGTCGTCCGTGGGCTGTTGCTGGTCCGATGAGTCATGCACAGAGCAATCGTTGCATAATGCAGTACCGTGCGTCTCTCATCGATCTGGTTCTGGCTCCGCAGCTCCGCCACGGGGCTCCTCACCCTCGCTCTGCTCGTCGGGGCGGGGGCCGGCGGCGGCGCCATCGTCTTCCGCTGGCTGATCCAGACCTTCACGAGGCTGTTCACGGGCTTCGACGACTACTCGGCGCAGGGGCACGCCGCCAACCCACACCTGCCGGGGCTCGGGCGCTGGTTCGTCCTGCTGGCGCCCGTGGTCGCCGGGCTGCTCTACGGCCCGCTCGTCCACTTCTTCGCCCGCGAGGCCCGCGGCCACGGCGTGCCCGAGGTGATGTACGCCGTCGCGCGGCGGGGCGGGCGGATCGCTCCTCAGGTGGCGGGGGTCAAGGCGCTCGCCTCGGCCCTGTGCATCGGCGGCGGCGGCTCGGTCGGCCGTGAGGGTCCGATCGTGCAGATCGGGTCCGCCCTCGGGTCCACGCTCGGACGCCTCACCCGCGTCGCGGAGCCGCGGATGCGCGTCCTCGTCGCCTGCGGCGCCGCCGGGGGCATCGCGGCGACGTTCAACGCGCCTCTCGCCGGCGTGTTCTTCGCGATGGAGCTCATCCTGCGCGACTTCACCGCCGAGTCCTTCGGCATGGTCGTCGTCTCGTCCGTGACCGCCAGCGTCATCGGGCGCGCCGCGCTCGGCGACGCACCGTTCCTGCAGCTCCCGTCGTTCCACGTCGAGCACCTCGGGCAGTACGGGCTGTTCATCCTGCTCGGTCTGCTGGCCGGCGGCGCCGGTGTCCTGTTCACCCGGGTGCTGTACGCGGTCGAGGACCTCTGCGACGCCGGCTGGCGGTTCGTGCGTCTGCCCGAGTGGGCGCGGCCCGCCCTCGGTGGTCTGCTGCTGGGCGGACTGCTCCTCGTGCTCCCCGAGATGTACGGGGTCGGCTATCCGGTGCTCGGGAACGGGATCGCGGGCGCCTACGCGGTCGGGTTCCTCGTCGTCCTCATGCTCGGGAAGATGCTGGCCACGAGCCTCACCATCGGGATCGGGGGCTCGGGAGGCGTCTTCGCGCCCAGCCTGTTCATCGGCGCGATGCTCGGGTCCGCGTACGGGCAGGTCGCGCACCAGCTCGCCCCGGGCCTCGCCGGACCCGCGGGCGCCTACGGGCTGATCGGGATGGGCGCCGTGTTCGCCGGGGCGGCCCGCGCACCCATCACCGCCGTCGTCATCATGTTCGAGCTCACCGGCGAGTACTCGATCATCCTCCCGCTCATGGCCGCGATCGTGCTCGCGACCGGGGTCAGCAAGCTCCTGTCCCACGACACCATCTACACGCTCAAGCTGCGCCGTCGGGGCGTCGACCTCGACGAGCCCGAGCGCGCAGCCGGCCTCGTCGACCGCACCGTCGACCAGGTCGTCCGTCCGCTCGGCCCGACCGTGCGCGAGTCCGACCGGCTGGCGGACGTCTCGTCGGTGGTCGCCCGGTCCGCGCTCGGACGGGTCCTCGTGGTCGACGACGACGGCGACTACCGCGGCGTCCTCACCGCCCGGGCGCTCGCCGACACGCTCGCCGACGGCCGGCACGAGACCGCCCAGGTCCGCGACGTCGCCGAGGCGTCGCCGACCGTCACGTCCACCGACACCCTCGACACCGCCCTCGACGCCCTGGAGGCCGCCGACGGTGCCGTCCCGGTGCGCGGTGCGGACGGCGTGGTCGTCGGCTGGCTGAGCCACCAGGCCGTGCTGGCCGCCCGGCACCCCGGCGCGGCCACGCCTACCGTGGGGGGATGGTCGCCCGACGCCGCACCAGCCCCCGCGTGATCACCGACCTCGCCGACGGTGAGGTGTTCGTGTTCGGGTCCAACGCCTCCGGGGCGCACGGCGGCGGGGCCGCACGGACCGCCTACGAGCGGTTCGGCGCGGTCTGGGGCCAGGGCCACGGTCTGCAGGGGCGGTCGTACGGGATCGACACCATGTCGGGGTGGGACGCGCTCGTGGCCGACGCCGAGGACTTCCTCGCGTTCGCGCGCGAGCACCCGGAGCTGACGTTCCTCCTCACCCCGGTGGGGACCGGGATCGCCGGATGGGATGCCGTGCGGGTCGCGCCGCTGTTTGCCGGAGCGCCCGGGAACGTGCTGCTCCCGGAGGCGTTCACCGAGGCCCTGGGCGGCTGACGTCCTGAAGTTCGCACGCTACGCAACACCGCAGTGCCACGATCGGCGGTCGTGCGTCGGTCTTCGGGCGGTTTGCCGGACCTCGGAGCGGGGGTGAGGGTGGCCCTGCGGGTGGAGGTGTTGCTTGGCGCGGAAACTCCGGGCCCAGCGGCCGCTCCGCGAGAGCTCGGCAGCGTGGGAGAGCCCATGATGGCAGGTCCGCCCGGCCGTGACTCTAGGCTGGCCGCGTGACGACGACGACTCCCGCACCCCTCGCGGAGCTCCTGGACCCGGGCTGGGCGCGCGAGCTGGCACCCGTCGAGCCGGTCGTGCACCGGATGGGCGAGTTCCTGCGCACCGAGAACGCTGCGGGACGCGGCTACCAGCCCGCCGGGTCCAGCGTGCTCCGCGCGTTCACGTACCCGTTCGACGGGGTGCGCGTGCTGATCGTCGGGCAGGACCCGTACCCGACGCCCGGCCACCCGATGGGGCTCTCGTTCTCCGTCCAGCCCCACGTGCGCCCGCTGCCGGGAAGCCTGCGGAACATCTTCACGGAGCTGCACGACGACGTCGGCGCGCCCGAGCCGTCGACCGGTGACCTCACGCCGTGGTGCGAGCAGGGCGTGATGCTGCTCAACAGGGTCCTGACGGTCTCGCCGGGCACGCCGGGGTCGCACCGCGGCCAGGGCTGGGAGGAGGTCACCGACCGCGCGATCGACGCGCTCGCCGCCCGCGGCGGTCCGCTCGTCGCGATCCTCTGGGGGCGCGACGCGCAGTCGCTGCGACCGCGCCTGGGCGACATCCCGGTCGTCGCCACGACGCACCCGTCGCCGCTGTCCGCGTACCGCGGGTTCTTCGGCTCGAAGCCGTTCTCCCGGGTCAACGAGCTCCTCGCCCAGCAGGGCGCGGACCCGATCGACTGGACCCTGCCGTGAGCGAGGAGCCCCGCACCTGGTTCGAGGTCGGGGGACGCACGACCGACCCGGCGGTGGCGGCGGCGCGCTTCGCCGTCGTCGCGTCGGCCCTCGGCGCGCACGTCGCCGACGCCGACGTCGAGGTGCGGGTGGACGGCGCGAGCGTCCCGGCCGTCGTCGTGAACGCCCTCGAGTCGCTGCGTGCCCGACGACGACGGCGCTGGGCCCGGCGGGTCCGCGTCCAGGTCGCGGAACCCGGCCGCGGCGTGGACGCGCCGTCGTCGGACGCCCAGGTCCGCCGGGCGCGCGCGGACGTCCAACGCGTCGCCGGGTACACGCACGTCATGCTCGTCGGGGCCGACGGCGCGCTCGTCGGGGGCGTGCACGAAGGGCTCGTCACGGCGGCGCTCACCGCGCGCGAGGTCGCGCTCGTGACGTCGCGTCTGGGCGAGCAGCCGGTGGAGATCGTGTCGCCGCCGACGGGGCTCGCGGCGCTCCTCTCGATGAAGCCGCGCGGCGGGCAGCAGCGATGAGCGTGGTCGCCGTCGTGCGGGAGGTGCTGGTCGTCCGGCACGGCGAGGCGTACAACACCGTCGAGCCCGACGGCGCACGCGAGGTCGCGGACCCGTCGAACCCGCCGCTCACCCCGCGCGGCGAGGCGCAGGCAGCCCTGCTCGCGCCGGTCGTGTCCGCGTTCGCGCCCGACGTAGCCGTCTCGAGCCCGTTCCTCCGGGCCGCGCAGACGGGGGCGGCGGCGCTCGCTGAGGTGGTGGTGCCCGCCGTGCTCGACGTCCGGATGTGCGAGCACTTCTTCTACGAGCCGCTGGACACGTTCGTCGGGATCGACCTCGTCGACTACCGGGCGCGGTTCGAGGCGCTGTACGAGATGCCGGCGGAGCTCACCGAGCGGGCGACGTATCCGGAGTTCCCCGAGGGGGAAGGATCGGTGGCGCGACGGGTCGGTGCGCTCGCCGACGACTGGCGGGCTCGCGGCGACTGGGAGCGGGCGGTGCTCGTCGGGCACGGGGCCACGGTGTCGGCGCTCGTCGCCGCGCTGGTGCCGAGCGCCGCGGTCGTCGCGCCGGACGTCGGTCACTGCTCGGTGACGCGCCTGGTCGAGCGGCCGGACGGGGAGTGGGACGTGGTGTCGCTGTTCGACGTCGGCCATCTCCGAGATTTGTGACAGCGCTTATATAAGCGCTGTTATGATCGACGCGTGACTGACTCGTCGACCTCTGCCCCGACACCCGATCGCGCCATGCCCGAGCGCCTCGACCCCGTCGTCTGGCGCCCGCTCACCCTCCTGCTGCGCGACCTCGACGACCAGATCGCCTCGCTCTACACCGGCGCCGGGATCGAGGGCGTCAAGCCGCGTTACTCGCTGCCGCTCGTCTGGCTCGACCAGGACGGTCCCCTCGCCATCCGCGCCCTCGCCGAGCGCTGCGACGTGACGCACTCCGCGATGAGCCAGACGGTCTCCGCGATGCGCGACGCCGACCTCGTCCGCAGCGCCAGCGGCCCCGACGCGCGCACCCGCCTCGTCGAGCTCACCGACCGCGGGCGGTCGCTCGTCGCTTACCTCGCCGACGAGTGGAACGCCACGGAGGCTGCCGTGCGCGAGCTCGAGGCGGAGCTCCCCTACCCGCTGACGCGCGTCGTCGACGACCTCCACGCCGCCCTCGCCCGCCGGTCCTTCCGCGACCGGGTCGCGGCCCGGATGACGCTCGCCCGCCCCGACGACGCCGGAACCGCCGGGCCATCGTCGTGAGCGCGCTCAGCGCGCTCGTCGACGTCCGACCGCTCAAGGACGCGCCCTTCCGGCGCCTCTGGCTCGGCTCGACCGGCAGCCAGCTCGGCACCCAGATGACCGCCACCGCCGTCATGCTGCAGCTCTGGCACGACACGGGCAGCACGGTCTGGACCGGCGCGGTCGGGATCGCGCACGTCGTGCCGCTCGTCGTCGTGGGTCTCCTCGCCGGATCGTTCGCGGACCGCCACGACCGGCGGCGGATCGTCCTCGCGGCGACCGCCGCGCAGCTCGTCGTCTCCGCCGCCCTCGTCGCCCAGGCGCTCGCGGGCGGGATCGCGCCCGGTGCCCTCCTGGTGCTGGTCTTCCTCCAGACCACCGCCGGCTCCGTCGGCGGCCCCGCCCGGCGCACGTTCACGGCCGCCCTGCTCGAACCACGTCACGTCGCTGGCGGCTTCGCGCTCATGGGCATGTCGTTCCAGCTCGCGGTGCTGCTCGGGCCCGCACTCGCCGGGCTCGTCGCGGGCACGTGGGGCGTCGCCGGCTGCTACCTCGTGGACACCGTGAGCTTCCTCGGGTCCCTCTACGCCGTGTGGCGCCTGCCCGTGCTGCGCGCCGAGCGGACCGACGCCCCCACCCGCGGCACCTGGGCGACCGGTGTGCACGACGCCGTCGACGGGCTCCGCTACGTGGCCCGCCACCCGCTCGTCCGGGCGGCGTTCGTCGTGGACCTCGCCGCGACCGTCCTCGCGATGCCCGTCAGCCTGTTCCCGGCGCTCAACGACGAGAGGTTCGACGGCGCACCCCAGACCTTCGGACTGTTCGCGGCGGCCCTCGCAGGCGGCGGGATCGCCGCCAACGTCGTGTCCGGGACGTTCACGCGCCGCGGTCGTCCCGGCGCGACCATGCTCGTCGGGGCGATCTGCTGGGGCGTGTTCCTCGCGGTGGCCGGGGCCGTGCAGTCCGGCTGGGCGACCCTGCTGTTCCTCGCGTTGGCGGGCGCGTCGGACACCGTGTCCGTGGTGTCGCGCGGCACGCTCGTCCAGACCGTCACGCCCGACGCCTACCGTGGCCGGGTCGCGGCCGCGGAGCTCGCCGTCGGCGCGGGCGGGCCGGACCTCGGGAACATGCGTGGCGGCGTCGTCGCGGGGCTGACCTCGCCCACGGCCGCGATGGTGAGCGGCGGCCTCGCGTGCGTGGTCGTGGTCGGGGCGCTCGCCACCCGGGTCCGCGAGCTGCGTTCCTCCCGGGTGTCGGAGACGGCCGTCGGCAGCGGCGGCTAGGGTCTCGGCCATGCGGCTGGAGCTGTCCTCCCTGATCGACCCGTCGCTCCTCCCGCTCGTCGAGGGCTCGCGTGCGTTCTACGCGCGCCGACCTCCAGGCCGCGGGCCCGCGAGCCGGGACCAGCTGCTCGCCGTCCGTGCGGCGGTGCCCGCACCCGCCGGCTGCGAACCGCCCCCGGCGCTGGAGGTGGTGAGCGCCGGCGGCCGGACCGTGCCCGTCCGGATCCATGTCCCGGCAGGTCGGCCGGCGACCGGCGTGGTCCTGGAGATCCACACGGGAGGCTTCTACCTGGGTTCGGCCGCGGGGAGCGACGTGACGAACCGCCGGCTCGTCGACGCGCTCGGAGTCGCCGTGGTGAGCGTCGACTATCGGCTCGCCCCGGAGCACCCGTGGCCGGCCGCTCCCGACGACTGCGAGACGGCTGCGCTGTGGCTCGCCGCGAACGCAGCAGCGCGGTTCGGGACGACGCGGCTCGTCATGGGCGGGTGCTCCGCGGGATCGACGCTGGCGGCCGCGACCCTGGTCCGGCTGCGTGATCGCGGCGTCCACGCGTTCCGCGGCGCGGTCCTCCAGTGCGGGACCTACGACCTCTCGGCGCAGACGCCCGCGGGGCGTCTCATCGCCGACGAGTACTTCCTCGACGCCTACGCCGGTGCTGCCCCGGACCGGACCGCCCCGGACCTCTCACCCGTCTTCGCGGACCTGGCGAGCCTGCCGCCGGTCCTGATGGTGATCGGCGCGGACGACATCCTCCTCGAGGACAACCTGGCGATGGCTGCGCGGCTCGTCGCCGCGGGCGTCGACGTCGACCTGCGTGTCTACCCGGCGTCGCCCCACGCGTTCACGGGGCGCGCGACCCCGATGGCGCAGGCGGCCCTGGCCTCGGTCGACGCGTGGCTCCGCGGTCGGCTCAGTACACCATCCCCATAGCGGCGCGGACCTCGTCGAGCGTCTTCTCGGCGACCTCGTTGGCGCGCTCGTTCCCGCGGCGCAGCACCTCGTGGACGTAGCCGGGGTCGGCGGCGAGCTCCGCGCGTCGGGCACGGTGGGCCGCGAACCGCTCGTTGATCGCCTCGGTGACGAACGCCTTGAGCGCGCCGCCACCGCCGTCGCCGATCTCCTCGGCGATCTGGACCGGGTCCCCGCCGGTGGCGAGCGCCGCCGAGGTGAGCAGCGCCGACACGCCGGGCCGGTTCGCCGGGTCGAAGGAGATGTGGCGGTCCGAGTCGGTCGGGGCCTTGCGGATGACCTTCGCGGTCTCGTCCGCGGTCATGCCGAGCGCGATCGTGTTGCCGTACGACTTCGACATCTTGCGGCCGTCGAGCCCGGGAATCTCCGGGGAGGTGGACAGCAGCGCCTGGGGCTCCGGGAAGACCGGGTTCTTCTTGGCGTAGCGCTCGTTGAACCGCCGTGCGACGACGCGGGTCTGCTCGATGTGGGGGAGCTGGTCCTTGCCGACCGGGACCAGGTTGCCCTTGCAGAACAGGATGTCGGCGGCCTGGTGCACCGGGTAGGTCAGCAGCAGCCCGGACAGCGCCCGCTCCGACGCCGCCAGCTCGGCCTTCACGGTCGGGTTGCGGAGGAGCTCCGCCTCCGTGACGAGCGACAGGAACGGCAGCAGGAGCTGGTTCAGCGCGGGCACGGCGGAGTGCGTGAAGATCGTCGAGCGCTCCGGGTCGATCCCGGCCGCGACGTAGTCCAGCACGAGGCCGCGGACGTTGTCCTGGATGTTCCCCGTCGTCTCGCGGTCCGTGATGACCTGGTAGTCCGCGACGAGCACCCACGTCTCGACGCCCTGGTCCTGCAGGACGACGCGCGACGCGAGCGTCCCGAAGTAGTGGCCGAGGTGCAGGGCGCCGGTCGGGCGGTCGCCCGTCAGGACGCGGTAGCGCTCGGGGTGCGCGTCGAGGTCCGAACGGATCGCCTCGGTGCGGCGGAGCGACTCGGCGAACGTGTCGGACGTCGCCGACGAGGCGGGGGTGCTGGCGGTGCTGGACACGCCCCGAGGGTATCGCGGCGTGTGGACTCGTCGCGGCGACCACTGAGCGGTGCCCATCGCGGTGCTGTCCGACCCTCTGGAACCGCCGGCATTTGGGTATTGCCGTAACGCAAGAAGGTCGATAGGTTGTCGCTCGCCATCAGTTGCCTGTGAGTGTCATGGGGACAGATGCATGGCTCGTCCGAGGGGGACGTGCAAGGTTGCGACTGCTGTTTCATAAAACAGTAGTCCTGGAAGATAGAGGACGAGCCATGTCGTTGCGACGGTCGAGCGCGCCCATTTCTGGTTCTGTCAAAGCAGGCGTCGGAACAATAGTCGGCTCGGGCCGCGGCCTGCGAGGCGGCGTCGCAACTCTGCTTGTGATCGGCTTGCTGCCCCTCTCAGTTGGCTCCGCGGCTGCAGACGAGTCTTCCTCGATCCCGTGCACCGGGCAGGCGGAGCAGGCCGCCGACGCGGTCGCGCAGGCGGCGTCGTGCTCGTCGCCGGTGGAGCTGATGAGTGCCGACACGGCGTACCAGACGGTGCATGTGAACCCTGACGGCACGACGACGTACGACATGGGTTCGGAGCCGGTGCGGACCAAGGTGTCGGGGGCCTGGAAGCCGATCGATCGTTCGCTCGTCGGTGGGACCGGCGGCATCGAGGTCGCCTCGCCGATCGCGCCGATGACGTTCTCGGACGGCACTGCAGGTCAGCCGCTCGCGAAGATCGCGACCGGTGGCCATGAGCTGAGCATGGACGTCCCGTTCGACCTGCCGGCACCGGAGATCTCGGGTTCGCAGCTGACCTACGACGACGTGCTTCCGGGGGTCGATCTGATCGTCACCGTGGACGACGACACGGCGGGGTTCGGTGAGGTGCTGCGGGTCGATTCGCCGCAGGCTGCTGCGAATCCCGCGCTGGCGGAGCTGGAGTTCCCGCTCGCGACGAGCGGTGACTTGGATGTGGTGAGTGCGGGCGGGGGGTTCGAGGCGCGCGATTCTGCTGGTGAGGCGGTGTTCACGGCGCCGCAGCCGCAGATGTGGGATTCGTCGGCGGACGGCGTGATCGCTCAGGCGGACGCTCAGACGGTTCTGGCCGCGCCGTTCAGCCTGAGCGACGACGAGGAGAGTGCTTCGCCAAGGGTCGAGGCCCCGTCGGCCGCGGACGTGTTGGGCGACGACGTGGCAGCAAACCGTACGGTCGCTCCGGTCGAGGGTGACCATGTCGTGCAGATGCAGACCACGGTCACGGACCAGGACGTCACGGTCGCGCCGGACGGCGCGATGCTGACGGCTTCCGGCACGACGTGGCCGGTGTTCATCGACCCCAAGGTCAAGTCCAAGACACCGGCGGAGTGGGTGATGATCGACTCGGCTGCGCCTGACTACACGTACTACAAGTTCGACCCGGACCAGGGGATGGGCCTGTGCGACTACGCGGTCACGACGGCGTGCAACAAGACGCGCAAGCAACGGGTGATCTGGGAGTTCGACGATCTGGACTGGCTCGGCGACCTGGCAGGGGCGGACGTTACGAAGGCGACGTTCAAGGCCTTCGGTACTCATTCGTGGGACTGCACTCCGCGGGGTGTGACGGCGTACGTGTCGAAGAACATCTCAACCGGGACGACGTGGAACTCCAACGCCAGCTTGTGGGGCACCGGGGACTATGTCGCGCAGCAGCAGATCACGGTGGCGCACAAGTCCGCGTGCCCGGACTCGCCAACGAGGTTCGTGTCGTGGGACATCACGAAGGCAGCGAAGTGGGCTGCGGACACGAACAAGAAGTCGTTCGCGATCGGGCTGAAGGCGCACACAGAGGCCAGCATGCAAGAAGGCTGGAAGCGGTATCGCAAGGACGCGAGCATCTCGATCACGATCGAGCGGGCACCATATGCGCCGACGGATCTCAAGTTTACCGACCCAGCGGGTGCATGCACTACGACCGACTCGGCCCGGCCCGTCCTTCGCACAACTACAGGCGCGCTCACACTCAGTGCGCAGCTGAATGACCCTGACGACAACGACAGTGCGACCCAGGACCAACTGAAGGGCCACTACGAGATCTTCACGGTCGATGGCGCCACGAAGGTGTGGTCGTACGACATGACCTCGGCACACCCCGCTCGCACGCCGATCCCGGTTTCTGTGACGGCGGGCAAGCTTAAGGACGGTGTGGCCTACTACTTCGACGCGTATGCGACGGACAGCGCGGGTAAGTCCGGACCCCACTCGGCAAAGTGCGAGTTCTACATCGAGACGTCACCCCCTTCCGTCGCGCCTGGCGTAACGGTGGTCTCGGGTCCGTACCACAACTCGACGACGCCGAGCGGGGCGGTGGGGACACCCGGGACGTTCACGTTCACCAACGGTGGGGCGAACGACATCGTGTCCTACAAGTACAACTTCGACGACGATGCCATGACGAAGGCCGCGAGCCCTGGCGCGAACGTGACGTTCACTCCGACCAAGCCGGGCAAGCACACCCTGTACGTGGAGTCGATCGACCGTGCGGGCTGGGCGAGCGACAAGCACACAGAGTTCGTCTTCTACGTGCGGGTGACCGGCGTCGAGTCGGAGTGGCGCATGACGGAGGGCACCGGCTCGACGGTCGTGGATGCCCAGCATCCGGGTGATGTGACGCGCAGGTTGAATTTGACGGCTGCTACCTGGGTGGACGGCCCGATCGGTGACCTCGACGGCGACGGATTCGCCGACTCGTCGGCGGTTCATTTCAATGGCACTGCCGCTCAATATGGTCAGACCAGTTCCGAGCCGCTCGCGACGGATCAGAGCTTCTCCGTGTCGGTCATGGTGCAGATCGACGCGGCCACCCGGAACGCGACTGCTGTCAGCGTCGACGGTGCGCATGCGAGCGCGTTCCAGCTTGCTCACCGGTCGGGTGCCGAGTGTGCGGGTGCGCCGGTCAACGGGTGCTGGAGCTTCTTCATGAACAGCGCGGACGTTGCGCGTCCGACGACGACCTTCGTGACGGCCCCGGACGAAGTGGTGACGGGACAGTGGACGCAGCTGACTGGTGTCTACGACGCCACGGCAAAGACCGCCACGTTGTACGTCTGCACACCAGGAACACCTGACAATCCGGTCGCCCACACAGCGAGCTTCACGACGCCATGGATGGCGTTCGGTAACTTCCAGGTCGGCCGCGGGCGGTACAACGACGCAGCGACCGATGCCTGGCCCGGCGCTATCGGGGCGATCCACGTCTATAAGGGGATCGAGTCGACGACGCAGATCCACGACACCTGCCTGGGGGCCGGCGCATGAGGATGAAGGGACAGCTGCTCCGGAGGGCGAAGCGTGCCGTGGCTGCCTCGGCGACTCACCGGAGGAGCGGCGTGGTGGCCGGTGCGGTGGCCGCGGCGCTCGTCGCGACGGTCTGCGTCGTACCGGCGGCGAGTGCACACGACGAATCTGACCGGACGACGTGGACCGATGCTCAGCGCCGCGAGCACGGGCACGAGCTCGAGAAGCCGGTGCCCGACGTCGCGCCGCTCCGGTCCGACGCTGCACCTGTGGTGGACCGAACTGTTGCGCCCTTGGCACCGGCCCAGCGGGCGAGCGTGCGCTGGCCGGATCGGAGCCATGCCACGGCACGCGTCGGTCGGCAGCACACAGCGGCGTGGAGCGGCACACCCGGTGGCCTTCCGATCACCGTCTCTGGGTACGGCCTCGCTCCCCGTGTGGACGGGGACGGCGCCGAGGTCGGCGTCACTGTCGCGGACCACGACGCGGCGACCCACGCCGGGGTAGAGGGCGTGGTGTTCGACCTGGAGCCCACGGATGTGGGCGTGGCGGGCAAGGTCGACGTCTCGGTCGACTACTCGGACTTTGCGGGTGCCTACGGCGGTGACTGGTCCTCTCGGCTCCGGCTGGTCAGGTTGCCTGACTGTGCATTGACGACACCGGACAAGGCGGCATGCCGTACCCAGACCCCGGTGTCGGGTTCGACCAACGACACGGCGAGCCAGACCGTGACCGCGACGGTCGCGACGGCGTCGATGGGTGTGATGGCCCTGGCGGCCACCGCGTCGGGTTCGTCAGGCGACTGGTCGGCCACGCCCTTGTCGGCTTCGGCGGCGTGGCAGGTCAGCAATCAGACCGGTGACTTCACCTGGTCCTACCCCTTGTCGGTTCCGGCGACCCAAGGTGGGCCGTCGCCCGACTTGGCGATCTCCTACGACTCGGGGTCCGTCGACGGCAAGGTCGCGACGACGAACAACCAGACGTCCTGGATCGGTGACGGCTGGGACATGGATGCCGGCTACGTGGAACGCAAGTACGCCTCGTGCGCGGACGACTCGACGAGCTCGGGGGCGAACAACGCGGGACACAAGACCGGTGACCTGTGCTGGAAGACGGACAACGCGACGCTCGTGTTCGGCGGCAAGGCCGTCGAGCTCGTTCAGGACGGGACGAGCGACGTATGGCATCCCAAGGATGACGACGGGACGCTCGTCAAGCACCTGACGGGCGCGGCCAACGGGGACGACGACCACGAGTACTGGGAGGTCATCACCACCGACGGCACGCAGTACTTCTTCGGGGAAGACCAGCGGCCCACTGACAGTGCGGCACTGAACTCTGCTTGGACTGTTCCGGTGTACGGAAACAACGCGGGCGAGCCGTGCCACGCGACCGCCTTCGCGGACTCGTGGTGCCAGCAGGCGTGGCGGTGGAACCTCGACTACGTCGTGGACACGGCCGGTAACACGATGACGTACAAGTACGCCAAGGAGACCAACTACTACGGTCGCAACCTGAACGAGGCGGTCTCGTCCTACGTTCGCGGCGGCTACCTGACGGGCATCGACTACGGCCAGCGCAAGGGCTCCGAGACGGCAGCACCCGCCCCGCAGCACGTGGCGTTCACGGTCGCCGAGCGGTGCCTTGCCACTGACTGTTCGTCCCTGACGTCGAGCACTGCCGCGTCGTGGCCGGACGTTCCGTTCGATCTGATCTGCTCGTCGTCCACCACCTGCGCGACGCAGACCTCCCCGTCGTTCTTCACGCGTAAGCGGCTGACGACCGTGACGACGCAGGTGTACTCGGGCGGCGCGTACAAGGATGTGGACTCCTGGGCCCTGACCCAGTCGTTCCCGGACCCGGGCGACGGGTCCAACGCCGTCCTGTGGCTCGCGAAGATCGTGCACACGGGCAAGTCCAACGGATCGGTTGCCCTACCTGCCGTGACGTTCTCGGGGACGCAGATGCCGAACCGCGTCGACGACACCGGTGACTACGGCCCGCAGATGTACCGGTATCGCGTCAGCGGTGTCACGACCGAGGCCGGCGGGACAGTGACCGTCAACTATTCGGCACCCGACTGCACCACGAGTGATCATCCGTCGACCTCGGCGGAAGGGCAGGACTCGAACACGCGGATGTGCTACCCGGTCGTGTGGGACCCGGAGGGGTCGGGCGGGCCGCGGGTGGAGTACTTCCACAAGTACGTCGTGACCGCACTCATCCAGTACGGCGGTGACGCGACGTCCCTCCCGGTGGAGACCGACTACGACTACGTCGGGTCGCCCGCGTGGCACTACGACGACAACGAGCTGGTCCCCGTGGCGCAACGGACCTGGTCGGAGTTCCGGGGCTACGGCACGGTCGACGTGGTCACCGGGTCGACTGGCATTGCGAACCGCGAGAAGGTCCGTTACCGCTACTTCCGCGGGATGGACGGCGACCACCAGGCCGACGGCACCAGCAGGTCGGCACAGGTCGATGGCATCGACGATGCGGACCGGTACAACGGGTTCCTGCGCGAGCAGATCACGTACAACGGGTCGGCCGTCGTCTCGGACACCTTCAACACCCCGTGGCGGTCGGCGGCGACCTCGACTGCGCCCGACGGCACCAAGTCGTACCTGCTCGGAGTCGGCACCACCGAGACGCACACGACCGCGCCGGCCCTGTCGGGCGGTGAGCGGGTCACCAAGACCGTCACCACGTACGACTCGACGTACGGCACGCCACTGACGGTGGATGACATCGGTGACGTGTCCACGACCTCGGACGACCGGTGCACGACCAACGAGTACGCCCGCAACACGTCCGCGAACATCGTCACGACGATCAAGCGGTCCTACACGCTGGGGGTCCGGTGTGCGAACGTGGACACGGCGACCTACCCCGGCGACGTGATCTCTGACACCCGGACCGTCTACGACGGCGGCGCGTACGGGGCGACCCCGACCAAGGGCTTGGTCACCTCGACGCAGGAGGCGTCGTCCTACTCCGGATCGACCGGTTCGTACGTGACCACCTCGACGACGACCTACGACGCGGACGGGCGACCGACCTCGACGACCGACGCGCTCGGCCGCAAGACGACCACCGCGTACACGCCCGCCACGGGTGGGCCGGTGACTCAGACCACGGTGACCTCGCCCGACCCGGACGGGACCGGAGCCCTGACAGCCCAGACCACGACAACGGTCCTGGATCCGCTGCGTGGTGTGCCGACGAAGTCGACGGATCCGGCGGGGAAGGTCACCACGGCCACCTATGACGGCCTCGGCCGGATCACCGCGGTGTGGAAGCCGGGGCGCGCGACGACGGCGTCCGCGTCGGTCAAGTACGCCTACAAGGTGGGCGCCGGCGACAACGCGGTGACCACGAGCACGCTGAACCAGGACGGGGCGACGTACCTGAGCTCGGTCACGATCTCGGACGGCCTGCTGCGCGAGCGGCAGACCCAGGCACCGGGTGCGAACCGGGACACGGGCGGCAGGCTCGTGACGGACAAGTTCTACGACTCGCGCGGCCTGCTGACCAAGGCGAACAACGCGTGGCCGACGACCGGGTCGCCGTCGGCCACCGTGGTGACCACACCCGACTCGATCCCGTCCCGCGACCTGTACACCTACGACGGCGCGGGGCGGCAGACCGCGGACGTGTTCCAGGACGACGAGGTCGACCGGTGGAAGACGACCACTTCCTACGGCGGTGACCGCACGACGGTCACCCCGCCGTCCGGGGGCACGCCGACCACGACAGTGACCGACGCCCGGGGCAGCACCACGAAGGAGATCGAGTACACGGCAGGGTCGACGACCGGTGCCTCGCAGACGACCACGTACTCCTACGATCACGGTGGCCGGCTGGTCTCGATGAAGGACCCCGCGGGCAACACGTGGAGCTACACCTATGACGTGCGGGGCCGGCAGATCAGCGCTAAGGACCCGGACAAGGGCACCACGACCACGACGTACGACAACGCAGGCCAGGTCACCTCGACCAAGGACGCCCGCGGCAAGACCCTCTGGTACGGCTATGACGCGCTCGGTCGCAAGACCGAGGAGCGCGACACCTCGGCCACTGGGGCGGTGCTGGCGAAGTGGACCTACGACACCCTCGCCAAGGGTCAGCTGACGAGCTCGACGAGCTATGTGGGGTCGAACGCGTACACCACGGCGGTGACGGGCTATGACAACGCGTACCAGCCGCTCGGACAGTCGGTCACTCTGCCAGCGTCGGAGGGCAAGCTTGCCGGGACGTACACGACGACGTACGCGTACGCACTGGACGAGCAGTTGCAGTCGGTCTCGTTGCCCGCAGGCGGCGGCCTGGGTGCGGAGAAGGTGACGACCTACTACGACAAGCTGAACCGCCCGGAGTGGATGGGTGGCCCCTACGGCTGGGGTGCGTACGTGGCCGAGGACACGTACTCCAGCTACGGCGAGATGCTGTCGATGGACCTGTCGAACTCGTACGTGGACCAGCTCACGTACACCTACGACCAGGCCTCACGCCGGATGACCTCGCAGGCGTTGTGGTTGGAGAACGCGACAGGGGAGGTCCTGCACATCACCTACGGGTACGACGACGCGGGGAACGTGACATCGGTGGCGGACAAGCCGACTGTCGCGGGCTCCAAGGCGGACACGCAGTGCTTCACGTATGACGGGTTGCGTCGGTTGGTGCAGGCGTGGACGCCGTCGTCGAACTCGTGTGCGGGTGCTGCGTCGGTGTTGGGTTTGGGTGGGGCTGCCCCGTATTGGTCGTCGTGGGGCTATGACGCGGTGGGGAACCGGACGTCGCAGACGACGCATGCCTCGGGTGGTGACACGGTCGCGGCGTACACGTACCCGGTGGCGGGGTCGGCTCGTCCGCATGGGGTGACGGGTATCAACACGACGGGGCCGTCGGGGACGACCACGTCGTCGTCGTTCGGGTATGACGCGGCGGGGAACATGTCCTCGCGTGCGATGGCGGGTAGTACGGCGCAGACGTTGACGTGGGATACGCGCGGTGAGTTGTCGGACGTGAAGGCCGGGGCGACCAGTCAGGACGCGTCGGTGTATGACGCGGACGGGAACCGGTTGGTCCGCCGGCAGGGCACGAGCGTGACGGCGTATCTGCCTGGTGGTGAAGAGCTGACGTTGAACACCTCGACACAGACCCTGTCCGCGAAGCGGTACTACAGCTTTGCTGGGCAGACGGTCGCGGTGCGCACGGGGACGGGTCTGGCGGGTGTGTCGACCCTGGTGTCGGATCCGCAGGGGACGGCGCTGGTCAGTATCGCGAACGGCACGAACGTGGTCTCGCGCAGGTATACCGACCCGTTCGGGAACGTGCGGGGTGCTAAGCCGGCGTGGCCTGGTGACCACGCGATGTTGGACAAGGTGTTGGACGCTTCGGGGCTCACGCAGGTGGGCGCGAGGTATCTCGACACGGTCACGGGGCGGTTCGTGTCGGTGGACCCGGTGCTGGACACGGCGAATCCGCAGCAGTGGAACGCGTATGCGTATGCGGGCAACAACCCGGTCACGTTCTCCGACCCATCAGGGTTGATCATCACCAACCCGCACCCGGACGGGATGACCGACAAGCAGTGGGACAACGCGTCCCACGGTCGCCCCGCGGGCCCAGGGACCGCACCAGCACAGCCCTCCTCTGCATCGAACTCCCACTACAAGGCCCACACGGTCCGGGCACCGGTCCACGTCACGATCTCCTCGTACGCGACTGGCGGTTCGCCCATCACGTCCGGGGGCGGGAAGAAGTCGAACGGGCACCACAGCCCGACCCACACCACAGCCCCGGCACCGACGTCGAGCGGATACCCCGCATGCGCCAACGTGTGCGGACAGTCCAGCCCGTATGGCGGGATGATCGCTATCGGCGTCATCTTCGTCGCTGGCGGCTGGGTTGCCTGTCTAGCTGCGTCCGAGGTGTGCGTCAGTGCCCTGGTGGTTGGCGCGGTCAAGGAGGCGCCCGATGCCGTTGAGGTGACGAGTAGACTCGCATCACGCGCCGACGAGCTGAGCGGCGCGCTTGACAGGATCGCGCAAAGCCGACGAACGTCTGCCGTCTTGAGTACTGATGAGGGCGCAGATGTCCTGGCCGGTGGGGGGCGTGACCTCTCGGGCGCCCAAAAGGCTCTGGCGAAGGCGGGCGATGTAATTGCAAAGTCTCCCGGTGACCATGCTGAGGTGACCGCTGTAAATGAAGCCCTTGGGCAAGGGCTAGCCCCGCAGGGGATCGCGGCTTCTCGACCCTTCTGCCCCACATGCCAAGCCTTCCTTGAGGATCATGGGGCGACCATCCTCAGCCCGCGAACCGCGTGGTGGTACGGAGGGAACTGATGAGCGGAATCGAGCAGAGCATCGAGCCAGCAATTGCACGGTTGACACCATCGCGTAAGGCCGCCCTTGCGGCGGCATGTGCGGAGTGGCTGATCCCGCTGCTTCAAGTCTTCGATGAAAGTTCTTCATCCACCCTCGTCGGGTTTGCGAAGCCGGTGCTCGACGAGGTTTGGAGTGCGCTTGACGGTGGCGGTCCGGTGATGATATCGGCTTCGGAAGTTGAGTCGCGTGTTCCTGACGAGGATGGTCCGTGGGATCCCTTTTTGCCTTACGCTGAAAATGCACTGGCTGCTCTTGTCTATGCTATAGAGGCCTCCGCGCTACCCGCTGATAGAACTGTTATTTGGGCGGTGCGACAAGTTCAAGAAGCCGCTGAGTATTCCGCCTCCAGAAGCCCGGACCGCGCCGCCGTCATTATCGAGAGCGCGGACCGGCAGGTATCAGAGATACTTGGACGCCTGGCGGGCGCCTCGCAGAACCTTGTCGAGCTGCGCGGATTCGTCGCCAAGGCGGGTGGAGACTTTTTAGATGCCTTCGTGCTGCGGGGCTCGTGACGAGCCCTGGACTGTTGCACGGATAGGTGGCGCCCGACGTGTAGTGTCGTGGGGTGCTGCTGGAGGGAAGCTCCTCCTTTATCGGGTCGGTGAACAGGTGCCGGATTTTCTTGGTGGACTAGTTGTGATGTCCAGGGACGTTGTTCCGATTCCGTGATGGCGACACGGGGCCGGGTTACCGGATGACGAAGGCCTCCGGTTGTGAAGTGGAGCTGTCGAGGAACCACTTCCACCCACCGGAGGCCTTCGTGTCCCACGCTAACGCCCTGCTCACCCCGAAGACACGGCTGCGGCTCGCGCGCCTGGTCGTGGAGATGGGCTGGACTTACTCGTCCGCGGCGAAGATGTTCATGGTCTCGGCGCGCACGGCCAAGAAGTGGGCCGACCGGTACCGGACCGAGGGGCCCGCGGGGATGACGGATCGCAGCTCGCGGCCACGGCGCAGCCCGACCCGCACCCCGCAGCACATGGTCAAGGCGATCGTGCGGCTGCGCTGGCGCCACCGATTGGGACCGGTCCAGATCGCCGGTCGCCTCGGCATCCCGGCCTCGACCGTGCACGCGGTCCTGGTGCGGTGCCGGATCAACCGGCTGGCCCGGATTGACCGGGTCACCGGCGAACCGCTACGTCGTTACGAGCACGACCACCCCGGATCACTGATCCACGTCGACGTCACGAAGTTCGCGAACATCCCCGACGGCGGCGGGTGGCGCTACCTGGGAAGACAACAGGGCAAGAGGAACACGCACGTCACCGCCCGCACCCGGACGGGCTACACCGACAAGGGCAACCCGAAGATCGGCACCGCCTACCTGCACACCGTGATCGACGACCACTCCCGGGTCGCCTACGCCGAGATCTGTACCGACGAGACCGCGGCCACCGCCATCGGCGTGCTCAAGCGCGCGGTGGCCTGGTTCGCCGCCCGCGGCGTGAAAGTGGAACGCGTGCTTTCCGACAACGGATCGGCCTACCGCTCCCACACCTGGCGCGAGGCCGGCGCCGCCCTCGACATCACCCACAAGCGGACCCGCCCCTACCGGCCCCAGACCAACGGGAAGATCGAACGCTTCCACCGGACCCTGGCCGACGGATGGGCCTACGCCCGCCTCTACGACTCAACCCAGCAACGCAACGCCGTGCTCCCGGCCTGGCTCCACTTCTACAATCACCACAGGCTCCACTCCGCGATCGGCAACCAGCCACCGATCAGCCGGCTGACCAACGTCCCTGGACATCACAACTAGCCCTCTGCGAGCCGCCTATCGATGATGGTGGCGGACCCAGTAGATGGCTCTCGAGGAAGGTTGGAGTCGTCAAGGGGTGATCGGGCATGGGAACGATCTGAGTCACTACTCCTACGAGGATCGGCGGGGAAGGACGAGCCATCTTTTCGAGAAGCCGGGATGTTATGCATAGAGCAGGACGGCGCCAGGTTCTTGACAGGGTGACGAATATCTGGGATTCGACCGGAAGAGGTGTTCGAATGAGTAACGAGGGTGACTTTATGGGATTCTTGGAGCCGGTCCAGTAATGTACGGGTATCGGCTGATTTTGGCTAGTTCTGTCGGCTCGCGCGACGGGATGGGAATGGAGTTGTCGGCCGACGATGGAACCCGCGTGGCGGAGGTCTTCGACGACGACGAGACGGGGCGCCGTACCGTAACCCTATTCCTGCCCAACGTACCGTTCGAGGCGGTTGAATGGCTACTTTCTGAAGCTCGCAAATGGCTTTAGTGAGACTGTACGACAATCCTTCCAACCTGAAGTGCGTCGTAAGGCGGCACGCTCCCTTGGTGCCGCTGCCGATCTCCTTATGATGCGCGATGCGACCGTCGATGCGATACGGGGGCGCAACCGACGAGGAGATCGCACAGGTGCGGCCCTATGTTGAAGGGTGTAACCGTGCTCTGTGTAATGGCGACCTCTCGCCCACAGGTCGCGTCAGTACTCGAGGGCCACTGCGCGCAGACGTCAACCGTGCCGTAGCGGCGGAACGGCAGCGGGCGGCAAGCGAGGGTAATCCGTACAACGGTCACGCCGGGCACGTGCCCGATACGACCTGGACCGGTCGCGCAACGCCACCCGAGTGGATGGACCTCACGCCGAGGGTCAATAGTAGCCTTGGTGGACAGTCGCTTCGATACCCCCTTGGGTTTCGTCCAACAGAGTTCTTGTTTGGTGTGGGAGAATAGTGCGATGTCTGAATGTGTGTCCCGCGACTGGCGGGCCGAGATAGTCGAGCTCGTAACTGTTCAGCAGGGGCTGCTTGCCCTCGGCGATAGGTCGCCATGGCGTGTTCATTTTCCGAGAGTCGCAGCGGGAGAGCGGGAAATTTCGGCGGCCGAGGAACGACTTCGAGTGCGACTCAATCCACAGTTTAGATCATTTCTAACATTCGCGGATGGGTGGCCAGGATTCTTTCAAGACTTTGACTTGTTCGGCACTTCCGAACTCTCTGACGATGGCGTACAGGCGCGCTGCGCTTTCGAAGCCTCCCTTGATGAATCTGATTTTGGAAACGAGCTCGGGATGGACTTTGATGGGCTGCTGTTTATCGGACGTTCCGTATTGAACGGCGATGTGATAGTTACTGGAACTCGTGACGGGCGCCAGTGCTTGGGTGTTGTTTGGTATGCGGGTGGTCCAATCGAACAGTTTGACAACTTCCAGACGTTCTTCCGATATATGATTGAGTTAAATCGCCGGGAAATTCGAGCCATTGGCGGTTAGCCTCGATCTTTCACCGAGCGGGTGAGCGTGGTCGGGACGGCGTCGTTGCCGTTCTTGAGCGGTGATTCTTGCGGGTGGGTGTGACGAGGTAGCCGACGTCGGTCGGTGCGCGGGTTCCACGGGTCCGGGGTGGTGCTCGGGGTCGTCGGGACGGGCGAGAGGGGTGGCCCAGGGTGCGTGAGCTGTGAGGTGGAGCAGGTGCTGGCGTGCGCTTCAGGCGATGACCGCTGGGACGGTGAACAGGCGCAGGCGTAGTCGTCTTGGTTCCCACCGGCGCGCGTCGTCGCCGGTCAGGGCGAGGGGCTGCATCCACACGCTCAGGTCGAGTGCGAGCATCACGATGGCGCACCAGATCCGGTTCTGGTCGAACCCGTGCAGGGGCGGGTCCGCCAGTCCGGTGTCCTTCGCGATCCGGATCCGGTCCTCGCAACGGGCCCAGGCGCGGCGGCGCAGCTCGAGATCGGGAAGCTGCCCGCGCGTGGCTGCGGGCTTTCCATGACGGGCAAGGCGGATACGCAGTGCTTCACGTATGACGGGTTGCGCAGGTTGACGCAGGCGTGGACGCCGTCGTCGAACTCGTGCACCGGCGCGCCGTCGTCGCTGACTTTGGGTGGGGCTGCGCCGTATTGGTCGTCGTGGGGGTATGACGCGGTCGGGAACCGGACCTCGCAGACCACGCACGCTTCGGGGGGTGACACGGTCGCGACGTACACGTACCCGGTGGCGGGGTCTGCTCGTCCGCACGGGGTCACGGGGATCACGACGACCGCGGCGTCGGGGGCCACGACGTCGTCGTCGTTCGCCTATGACGCGGCGGGCAACTTGACCTCACGCGCCATGGCCGGCAGCACGGCGCAGACGTTGTCGTGGGATGCGCGGGGTGAGTTGTCGGACGTCAAGGCCGGGACCACGGACCAGGACGGTTCGGTGTACTCCGCGGACGGGGACCGGTTGGTCCGCCGGCAGGGCACGAGCGTGACGGCGTATCTGCCCGGTGGTGAAGAGCTGAGCCTGAACACTTCGACGCAGACGCTCAGCGCGAAGCGGTACTACTCGTTTGCGGGGCAGACGGTCGCGGTGCGTACGGGCACGGGTCTGGCGGGTGTGTCGACCCTGGTGGTGGACCCGCACGGGACGGCGTTGGTGTCGATCGCGAACTCGACGAACGTGGTCTCGCGTAGGTATGCCGACCCGTTCGGGAACGCGCGTGGTGCGAAGCCGACCTGGCCGGGTGACCACCAGATGTTGGACAAGGTGTTGGACGCTTCGGGGCTCACGCAGGTGGGCGCGAGGTATCTCGACACGGTCACGGGGCGGTTCGTGTCGGTGGACCCGGTGCTAGACACCGCGAACCCGCAGCAGTGGAACGCGTACGCGTATGCGGGCAACAACCCGGTCACGTTCTCCGACCCATCAGGGTTGATCATCACCAACCCGCACCCGGACGGGATGACCGACGCCCAGTGGGGCAGCGCCAAGCATGGTGGGGCGGTTGGTCCGGGTACCGCCCCGGCACAGTCGTCCTCCGCATCGAACTCGTATCACAAGGCCCACACTGTGGCCCCGTGGGTGATCGTTACGGTGACTTCGCATTCGTCGGGTAAGGCGAGTGCGCCGACCACGAGTGCGAGGAAGCCGAGCGCGCGCCGCACCCCGGCGCACTCGGTGGCTCCGGCCCCGACCTCAAGTGGATACCCCGCATGCGCCAACCTATGCGGGCAGGTCGACACGACCGGGTACGGCGATTGGATCGCGGGCGGCGCCGTCCTATTGTCGGGCGGGTGGATCCTCTGCGCCGCCTTCATCGAAGTCTGCGCGGGCGGCGTCTTCACGGCTGGTGTCACCGAAGAAGCCACCGCCGACGTGGGCGTAGCCGCAGCGGCAGAGACCGGAACGGCGGAGGCGGGTGAGGCGGCTGGCATCGACGATCTGGGATCGGGCATCTTTAGGGGCGTCGGAAAGGGCCACCCCGGGTACGAAGACGCGCTTAAGGGCGACTCCTTCCCTCGCAACCCTGATGGGCTTGCGAGTGCAGAGGAACACAATCTCGGCAACACTGCGGACAGCCCGTTCACTTCGTGGACCAGCGACTACAATGTCGCGAGACGATTCGCAGGAGAAGACGGTGTGATCCTGCGTCTACCGAAGGGTTCGCCTCCTGCGGGCGCGCCATGGAAATTTGAGTGGTCTCCGGATGTTTGGATGGAACGAGAAATTCTCATTAAGGGCCCCGTGCAAGGAGCTCAGGTGGTGCTTCCGTGAATACGATATTTGTCACGCCTGAGGTGCTCGCCGCCTTACCGGATGGGAACGAACCAAAAGACGCGAGAGTGCGACTTAGGATTGCTCTGGCATCGCGTGGTGGCGCACCGATCGCTCTGCATAGTGCAGTGGCGCGCGATTTGCTTCCAACATATGAGGTCCGATTGAGTCGGGCGTCCGAAAAAGGTGCCGCGTCGGTGCGTGACCTTGAGGGATTTGTCGACCAACTGCGCGCGATATCGGGCGAGGTGTTGATATTCACGGTCGATGTCGGGGGGGAGGTGTATTTTGGTCTTGTTGACACCAAGCAGCGGACCATCCTATCGGTGGTCACTGTATAGCGATAGGGACTGCTGCACGAACAGGTGACAGGTGATCTCAGGCGGCGAGTGCGACCTGAGTGGTGATGATGGCTTCGAACTCGATCGGGGTCAAACGTCCCAGGCGCTGCTGGCGGCGTCGCCGGTGGTAGGTCCGTTCGATCCAGGTGATGATCGCGATCCGCAGCTCGTGTCTCGTGGTCCAGCGGCGCCGGTCCAGCATGTTCTTCTGCAGCAGGGCAAAGAACGACTCCATCGCGGCGTTGTCGCCGGCGGAGGCGACCTGGCCCATGGACCCGACCAGGTCGTGGGCGCGCAGCGCGGCCAGGAATTTCCGGCTTCGGAACTGGCTGCCTCTGTCGCTGTGGACGATGCAACCGGCCACCTCGCTGCCGCCGACGGCGCGCCTGGCGACCGCGTTCTCGAGCGCCTTCACGGCCAGGGACGACTTCATCCGCGAGTCGATGGAGTAGCCCACGATCCGGTTCGAGTACACGTCCTTGATCGCGCACAGGTAGACCTTGCCCTCCGCGGTGGGGTGCTCGGTGATATCCGTGAGCCACAAGGTGTTCGGCGCGTCGGCGGTGAAGTCCCGGCGCACGAGGTCGTCGTGCGCGGGCGGGCCCGGACGCTTGCTGCCCTTGCCCTTCTTCTTGCCGAACGCCGACCACCAGCGGTTGTCCGCGCACCGGGCCCACACGGTGCGGTCGCACGCGACCTGGCCGGTGTCGCGGGCTTCATCTCCCAGGAGTCGGTACCCGTACTCCGGGTCGTCACGGTGGGCGTCGAACAAGGCGTTCGCGAGGCGGGCCTGCTCCAGGTCACGAGCCGTGACGGGCTGCGCGAGCCACCGGTAGTAGGGCTGGCGTGCGAGGTCGAGCACCCGGCAGGTCACCGTCACGAGGATCCCGTCGGCGGCGAGCTCACGGACCAGCGGGTAGCTCATTTTCCCGGCAGGTGCGCCTGGGCGAAGTACGCCGCCGCCCGGCGCAACACCTCGTTCTCCTGCTCGAGCAGACGAACCCGGCGGCGGGCCTCGCGCAGCTCGGCGGACTCCGAGGCCGTCACGCCGGGCCTGGCGCCGTCCTCGACATCGGCAGCGTGCATCCAGTTGCGCAGACACGACTCGGAGATGCCGAAGTCCTTCGCGATCTGCTTGATGGGGGCCTCGCCGCGCCGGGCGACGGCCACGACATCGTCGCGGAACTCCTTGGGATGGGGTGCGGGCACAGGACACATCCTTCCAGCAGCGCCTCACGGCACCACACGTTGGGTGTCACCTGTTCGTGCAGCAGTCCCGTATGACGCGGTGGGGGACCGGACGTCGCAGACCACGCATGCTTCGGGTGGTGACACGCGCGCGGCATACACGTCCCCGACGGCGCCGACGTCACGATCCCCGTCACCGCGTGCGGACGAACAGACGCAGCTAGATCCTGCCTCTCATTCGAGTCTGTGTCGCCAGTTTGGGCGAGTCATGCTGGTGCACCCGTCCCACCGTCGAGTGGTCCGGCCCCTGCGGTCAACGAGCCCCGGCGCGGTAGGCGTCGACGGTCGCCTGGACGGCGTCGTCGAACGGGGTGGGCTTGAGCCCGAGCGCCGCGTCGCTCGCCGACGCGTCCATGACGAGCGGGCGCGTGAACAGACGGAGCATCTCGACGATGCCGCGCGTGCCGCGGTCGAGGAGCCCGGCGGCCCGCAGGACCCAGGTCGGCATCGGGCGGACGCGCGCGTCGGCTCGTCCGGCCGCCCGGGCGTACGCGGTCACCATCTCGCGCTGGCTGCAGGTCGCGGTCACCGGTGCGAACCAGATGCCGTCGGTCGCGCCGTCGGCGGCACCGGTGGTCCGGTGGTCGGCGCGGGCGCGCTCCCCGGCGCGGATCATCGCGGCGGCCAGGTCCGGCAGGTAGGTCCAGGAGTGGGGGAGGTCGGCGCTGCCGACGGGACGGGCCGTGCCGCCCGACGTCGCCGGGCCGAGCATGCGGTCGCCCGCGTGGGCATTCGCCCCGGCACCCGGCCCGAAGTAGTCGGACGCGACGACGCTCGCCGTCGGGACGGGGGACGCGGCGCGCGCCGCGAGGAGCTGCGCCCGGACGCCCGGCTTGCCGCCGACGGCGTCGTGCCGGGTCGCCTCGGTGATCGTGCCGGACGCGTCGAACGCGTACAGGCTCTCCGGAAACACGACGACGGCGCCCGCGGCCTCCGCGGCGGCGAGGACGGTCCGCTCGGCGGCGGGGAGCTCGCGGGCCCAGACCTTCGCGTCGTACGCGGAGGCGTGGATGCAGAAGTAGATGATCTCGGCGTCACGGACGGCCTCGGCGAGGGCGTCGGCGTCGGTCACGTCGACCTTGCGGCGCTCGACGAGCGGGTGGTCGAGGCCCGACCCGGACCGGGTGAGGACGCGGACGGGCGTCCCCTGGTCGACGTGCTGGCGGGCGACGGCGGTGCCGATCGGGCCGGCTCCTGCGATGACGATGCTCATGGTCACGTCCTATCTGTGAGCAGTGCTCTCGGTTGCTGACGACACGAGCATGCACCCTCGCCGCGCGGAAAGCAAGAGCAGTGCTCACTTTTGTGTCCCACGACCTCGTGAGGCAGGATCGGGGCATGGCACCCACGCCCCGACAGCTCGCCCGCGAGCACACGATGCGCGAGATCGTGCGGATCGGACGCGCCCAGCTCGCCACCGTCGGCCCCGCGGACCTCTCCCTGCGCGCCGTCGCGCGGGAGCTCGGTGTCGTGTCGTCCGCCGTCTACCGGTATGTCAGCAGCCGCGACGAGCTGCTGACCCTCCTCATCGTCGACGCCTACGACGAGCTCGGCGACGAGGTCGACGCGGCGCTCGCGGCCGCCACCGAGGACCCGCGCGACCGGCTCCTCGCGGCGGCCCGCGCCGTCCGGGCGTGGGCCCTGCGCGTGCCCTCGAGCTACGCGCTCCTCTACGGGACCCCCGTCCCCGGGTACGCGGCACCGGCCGACCACACCACGCAGCCCGGGACCCGGGTCGTCCTCGCGCTCGTCGGGATCGTGGTCGCGGCGTCGGAGGCGGGCGGGCTCCGCCCACCGTGGCGCGAGGTGCCCGACGGCGTCCGCGCGGACATGGAGCGGATCCGCGCCGAGTTCGGGCTCGAGCTCCCCGTCGGTGCGCTGGCCGCGGGGTTCCAGCTCTGGTCCGGCATGTTCGGCCTCGTCTCGTTCGACGTCTTCGACCAGTGGGGCCCCGACACGCTCACCGACCGGGCAGGCTTCTTCGACTACCAGGTGGGGCTGCTCGGAGACCTCGTGGGCCTCGCGTAGGCGAGCCGCCCGCGCGGCGCGGTCGCCGCCGTCGTCGGGCATGAAAAAACCCGTGGGCTGGCGGTCTGGTCCCCCATGGAAAGGGAGGACCGCCTGTCGCGGTGGACGATTCCGCGACACCCACGGGCCCGGTGATGGCGTTGGTTTCGCCAGCTCGTCCGGAGACGTGCCGCGCGAGCTAGCGCGCGATCACCTCATGCGTCCGAAGAGTCTTCACTGGTCGGATCACCTCCTTTCCCATGTGCCGACGACGCTACGCGGCGTGCGCCGTCGTGCCAAGCAATTTCGCCGACGGGGGAGCCGTCAGTCCGCGCCCGGCTGGATCGCCTGCGTCTGCAGCAGCTGGACCTTCTTGTTCGTGCAGGCGGTGAGGCCCGATGCCTTGACGAAGATCGAGTGCGTCTCGCCCGGCACGTAGACGCGCAGGCCGTCCGCCTTCTGCGGCTTGCAGGTGCTCTTGTCGTAGTTGGCCGCCTGCGCGATCTTCAGCGGTGCGTGCGCGTGGCCGTTCGGGAGCAGGGTCACGGTGGCGTGCGGGCTCGACCGGTCGAAGGTCGCGGCCGCGCCGAGCTGCGTGCCGTTGTCGTCCCCGACGAACGACACCCCCGGCCAGCCCTGGAGCTGGCACGGCGAGCTGCCCGTGTTCTTCAGGACGAGGTACGGGAACGTGCTGCCCGCGCCGCCGCCCTCACCCTCGGTGAGCGTCCCCGTCAGGTGGCCCGCGGTGCAGCGGGCGACGCGCAGCGAGCTGGACGTCGGTGTGGAGCCGGAGCCGCTGCCCTTCGTGGTGCCTGACGTCGAGCCCGTCCCGGCGCCGTCTTCGGTGGAGCCCGAGGTGGGCGTCGAGCCCGTGCCGGTGGTGTCGTCCGCGGTGGACGTCGGGGACGGCGTGGTCTCGGTGGAGCCTCCGGTCGCGGGCGAGGCCGCGTCCTGGGTTCCGTCGTCGCAGGCGGCGAGCGTGCCTGCGCTCAGCAGTCCGACGACGACGAGCGCGACCGCGGCCGTCGTCGTCCGCGCCACGTGGGGCGCGTGCAGGTGTCGACGTGTCATGCCTCGAGTCTGTCGCCCGGAGCATGAGGGGAGCATGAGGACGGCCCTCACGTTCGGCTCAGGCGGGCGGTAGGCGCAAGGTGGCGCGGAGCCCGCCCGACGGCGCGTCGTCGAGCTCGAGGCCGCCCCCGTTGACGCGGGCCGCCCACGACGCGATCGACAGCCCCGACCCGGTGCCGGCGCGCGAGTCGCCGGTCGTGCCCGCCTCGACCATCCGGGCGCGGTCGGCCGCGGGGATGCCGGGCCCGGCGTCCGTCACGACGACCGCGTCGGCCCGCACCTCGACCACGACCGGCGGGAGCCCGTGGCGCAGCGCGTTCTCCACGAGGTTGCGCACGCCGAGCGCGAGCACGTCCGGGTTCGCCCGCACGACCACCGCCGGGGGTGGGTCCGGCCGGAGGGCGACGTGGGCGCCGTCGGGTGCGTCGTCCGAGCGCCGGGACGTCGTCTCGTCGAGCTCGGTGACGACCCGCTCGACGAGCTGGTCGAGCCGGAGCCGTTCGCGCGACAGGTCGGCCGTCCCGACGGCGGCACGAGCCCGCAGCAGGAGAGCGTCCGTGAGCGCGGTGAGCCGCCGGACCTGGCGTCCCGCTCCGTCGACGGCGGCCCGCTGCGTCGCGAGGTCGTCCGGGTGCAGGGAGGCGCGGTCGACCTCGAGCTGGAGCACGCTGAGCGGGGTCCGGAGCTCGTGCGCGGCGTCGACGAGGAACCGCTCCTGCGAGGCCAGCCCCCGGACGGCGGGCCGCATCGCACGGCCGGAGACGACGTGGCCCAGCAGGCTCGCCGCGACCACCAGGAGCACGCTCCCCAGCAGCAGCCGGTTGCGCAGCGCGGCGTGCTCCGCCGCGCCTGGGACGGCACCCCCGACGAGCAGCACTGCGCCGACCGGCGTCGACGACGTGATCTTCGCTGCGTCGAAGACCGGAGCCGCCGCCCAGTGCAGCGTCGGCCCGCGCTGCTGGGACGCGACGAACGCCGTGACGCCCGCGTCCTTCTGCTGCGTGGCGAGCACGCGCCGGAGCTCGTCGTCCGTGGGCAGGGCGTCCTGGTCGGGCTCCGCGTACTCGATGGACGACGGCGTCACGACTCCCAGCACCGACGTGGTCCGGCCGACCTGGGTCGCGTTGAGGCGGCCGAGGTCGAGGGTGCCGTCGTCGGAGATGCTCACGAGCTCCGAGAGCGAGCCCGCCTGCTGGCGCAGGCCCTCGTCGAACGCCTTCGTCTGCGCGGACGTATCGACGCGGAGCGCGATCGCCACGAGCACCCCGAGGCACACGGCGGTGGTCGCGGCGAAGACGACGGTCGTCGTCCAGCGGATCCGGCTGATCCGGCGGCGCGCCGAACCGAGCGCCGGGTCGTCCGTCGCGTCCGTCATCGCCCGGCTCGCTCCGGGGGAGCGGCCGGGGCGTCGGCCAGCCGGTACCCGACCCCCCGCGCGGTCTCGATGAGGTCCGGGTCGCCGAGCCGGCGCCGGAGCTGGCCGACCAGCACGTCCACGACGTTCGACGACGGCTCCGTCAGCTCGTCCCAGCACCGTTCGACGAGCTCGGTGCGGGTCACGACCTCGCCCGCGTGCTCGAGGAGCACCTCGAGGACCGAGAACTCCTTGGGCGTCGGGCTGAGGAGGATCCCGTCGAGTGTCAACCGGTGCCGGACGACGTCGAGCTCGAGCCGCCCGCTCGTGAGGACGCGGGCCCGCTCGGTGCCCTGGCGACGGGCCAGGGCACGGATCCGAGCGACCAGCTCAGGCAGCGCGAACGGCTTGACCACGTAGTCGTCGGCGCCGTGCTCGAACCCCGCCACCCGGTCGGCCACCTGGCCGCGGGCGGTCAGCAGGAGGACCGGCGTCGCGACGTCCCGGCGACGCAGGCCGTCGACGAGGTCGAGCGCGTCGCCGTCCGGCACCGACCGGTCGAGGACCAGGACGTCGTGGTGCGACGTGGACACCAGGACGTCGGCGTCGGCGATCGTCGTGACGTGGTCGACGACGAAGCCCTGGTCGCGCAGCGCCGCGACGAGGGCGGGTGCGAGCTCGGCGTCGTCCTCCAGGAGCAGCAGCTTCACGCGGACCGACTCTACGGCCCTGACCGTCACGCCGGGTCAGGCTGTCGGTGACGTGCCAGGCCGCTCAGGGCGTGATCGGCGGGCGCCCCGCTGGTCCGACGGCACGACTCTGTCGCGAGCACGGGATCTTGGCCCCTCGAGCACGCGGCCTCCGTCCGTCAGTGCGCAGCGAGGGACGCAGAACCCGTGTTCGGCGCTGGGGGACGGACGCTTGGCAGGATGGGCGCATGGCTGCCCACGACCCGTATCGCGTCATGACCGTCTGCACCGGGAACATCTGCCGCTCGCCGATGGCGGAGGTCGTGCTGCGCGAACGGTTCGACGCCGCCGGGCTCGGCGACCGGGTCCAGGTCGACTCGACGGGCATCAGCGACGAGGAGCAGGGCCGACGGATGGACCGACGCGCTGTCGCGGTCCTCGAGGCGCACGGGTACGACCTGGCGGCGCTCGCGGGACCGGCGGGGCCGCACCGGGCGCGGCAGGTCCGCACGTCCGACCTGGCCGCGCGCGACCTCGTGCTCCCGATGACCGTGCTCCACGCGCGCTCGCTGCACCGCCTCGAGGGGACCCGAGGTGGTGTCGACGACGGGCACGTCCGGCTGTACCGGACGTTCGACCCGGCGGCGCCGCACGTGGACCCGGACGGGCCGGACGGCTACCGCCTCGACATCGACGACCCCTGGTACGGCGACCGTGAGGACTTCGAGTCGTGCCTGGCCCAGGTCGAGGCCGGTGCCGACGGGGTGGTGGCGTTCGTCGAGGGCGAGCTGCGCCGTCGGGCGGGGTGACGAACGGGCCGCGCGGCCGGATCTCTCCGGTCGCGCGGCCCGTTCGTGTGGTGCCTGTCGTGTCGGGTGGCCGACGTCGTCAGGCCTCCACGGGACGGCCGACCGCCTCGGCCATCTCCTCCTCGAAGAGCGCCGCGGCGTCCTCGGGAGCGACGATCCGCGGACCGTCCGCGTCCTCGGCCTCGACGGCCGGGGCGGGCGCGGGCTGCGGGGCGCGGGACCGCACCGCGAGACCGAGCAGCAGCACGGTCGCCGCGAGCAGGATCGCGGAGGTCAGGAACGCCCGGTCGGCGCCCACGACGAACGCGTGCTGCGCGACGGCCTGCGCCGTCGAGCCCTCGGGTGCGGCGTGCTGCGTGGCCGTCGTCGCGACGGTGACGAGCACGGCGAGGCCGAGCGAGCCCCCGACCTGCTGCATGACGTTGACGAGACCGGACGCCGCGCCGGCGTCCTTCGGGTCGACGCCCTGCAGCGCGATCGCCGTCAGGGGCACGAAGGCGAGCCCGTTGCCCATGCCGAAGAGCAGGAGCGGGACGAGGATCGCGACGTACGACGAGTCGGCGTCGAGCCGCGAGAGCACCAGCAGCGCCACCGTCGACAGGCTCAGGCCGATCAGCAGCAGCGGCTTGGCCCCGGTGCGGACGACGAGCGCCGCACTGACCCGGGAGAAGGCGAACAGCATCACGGTGAGCGGCAGGAACGCCAGCCCGGTGACGATGGGCGTGTAGCCGAGGACGTCCTGCAGGAAGAGCGTCAGGTAGAAGAACATCCCGAACATGCCGCCGACGAGCAGGATGCGACCGATGTAGGACGCGACACGGGTCCGGTCGGCGAACAGCCGCAGCGGCGTGATGGGAGCCGGGGCGCGGAGCTCCACCAGGACGAACGACAGCAGCAGCAGACCGCCCAGGACGAATGCGAGGACCGTCTCGGGGTCGCTCCAGCCGTCGCTCGCGGCGCGGATGAAGGCGTAGACGAGCGCGCTCATGCCGAGCGTGGACGTCGCGGCGCCGAGCAGGTCGAACTTCCCGCGCTGACGCGGGGTCTCGGGGAGCACAGCCCGGGCGAGGAAGATCAGGCCGACGCCGATGGGCACGTTGACGAACAGGACCCACCGCCACGAGACCCACTCGGTGAGCAGGCCGCCGGCGATGAGGCCGACCGCGGACCCGCCGATCGAGACGGCGGCGTAGTAGCCGAGGGCGCGGGCGCGCTCGCGGCCCTCGGGGAAGCGCGCCATGAGCAGGGCGAGCCCGGACGGGGCGGCGAAGGCCGCGCCGACCCCCTGGATGGCGCGGGCGGTCAGCAGCTCGCCGGGGCCCTGCGCGAACCCGCCCGCGAGGGACGCGAGCGTGAACAGGCCGATGCCGAGGAGCAGGGTCCGGCGTCGGCCGAGGATGTCGCCGGCGCGAGCGCCGAGGAGCAGGAGCCCGCCGAACGCGAGGGTGTAGGCGTTGAGGACCCACGACAGGCTGGTCGACGAGAAGCCGAGGGCCTTCTGGATGTCGGGGAGCGCGACGTTCACGATCGTCGCGTCGAGCACGATCATGAGCTGGGTGGTGAGGATCGCGGCCAGCACCAGGGGTGAGGAGTGGCCGCGGCCCGCGGCTGCGGGAGCCTGCGGGGCGAGGGTGGTCGAGGGTGAGGACACGTCTGGCCTCCACGAAGTAGGATGGAAAGTGGAAGGAGCCTCCGGTAGACCCTTAGGACTATACGGAGGGTTCCTCCGGTTGTGCAAGAGGTCAATCGACATGAGTGCGGATCGGCCTGTCTCCCCACCCACGGGAGCGGGCGGGTATCGTCACGGCGTACGAGGCCGCGACGGTGCGGTTCGCGCGAAGGAGGTCACCGTGGGAACGCAAGCGACGGGCGAGCAGACGGCCGGCCAGGACCAGCCGTGCCGCCCCCTGCGAGCCGACGCCGCCCGCAACCGCGAGAAGCTGCTCGAGGCCGCCACCGAGGTCTTCGGCGAGCACGGCACCTCGGGCTCGCTCGAGGAGATCGCGCGGCGTGCGGGGGTCGGGGTCGGGACCCTGTACCGCCACTTCCCCACGCGTGCCTGTCTCGTCGAGCAGGTCTACCGACACAGCGTCGACGAGGTCTGCGAGGCCGCGCCGCGCCTGCTCGAGCAGCTCGACCCGTTCGACGCGCTCTCCACCTGGGTCGACGGGTTCGTCGCCTACGTCGGACGCAAGAAGGGCATGGCGTCCGCGCTCCGGGAGGCCATGGGCCCCGAGTCCGAGGCCGTCTTCGCAGACGTGCACCAGCGGCTCGAGGGTGCCGCCTCGCTGCTCCTCGGCGCCGCCCAGAAGGCGGGCATGGCCCGCACCGACGCCGAGCCGCTCGACATCCTCCGCGGCGTGTCCGGCATGTGCATGGCTGCGGCCGCGTCGCAGGACCCCGAGCGGACCAAGCGCGTCCTCTCGCTCGTCCTCGACGGGCTCCGGTACGGAGCTCCCGCGAGCGGTGAGCCGTCCGCGCGCACCGAGAACCTCGCGTCCGTCTGACCGCCACGTGAAGGTCTCCGCGCGCTCGCACGTCCCGGCCTTCGCCGTCATGGAGGTGCTGGCGGCAGCCAACGCCCGACGCGCGGCGGGGGAGTCCGTCCTCAACCTGTGTGCCGGTGAGCCGTCGTCGGGCGCGGCGGAGCCCGTGCGCGAGCGCGCGATCGAGATCCTCCGCTCGGGCGACCTCGGTTACACCGAGGCGCTCGGTGCGCCGGCCCTGCGCGAGGGGATCGCCGGCCACTACCGCCGCTGGTACGACGTCGACGTCTCGCCGGGCCGGGTGGCCGTGACCACCGGCAGCTCCGGCGGGTTCCTGCTCGCGTTCGTCGCGGCGTTCGACGTCGGCGACCGCGTGGTCCTCGCCCGGCCCGGCTACCCGGCCTACCGCAACATCCTCACGGCCCTGGGCTGCGACGTCGTCGAGCTCGACTGCGGGCCGGCCACGCGCTACCAGCCGACCGTCGAGCAGCTCGCCGCCCTCCACGCCGAGAGCCCGGTCGCCGGGTTGGTCGTCGCGAGCCCCGCGAACCCGACCGGCACCATGATCGAGACCGCCGAGCTCGAGGCGCTGTCACGCTGGTGCGCGGCGCACGGCGTGCGTCTCGTCTCCGACGAGATCTACCACGGCATCACCTACGGCGGTCCTGGTCGGTCGGGCGTCGGGGCCACCGCCGCTCGGTACCTCGACGACGGCGCGATCGTCGTCAACTCGTTCTCGAAGTACTGGGCCATGACGGGCTGGCGGCTCGGCTGGCTCGTCCTGCCGGACGACCTCGTCGGCGCCGTCGACGCTCTCGCGAGCAACGTCGCGCTCTGCCCGCCCGCGCTCGCACAGCACGCCGCGATCGCCGCGTTCACCGAGGAGGCGTACGACGCTGCCGCGGCCAACGTCGCCACCTACGCCACCTCGCGGGCGCTCCTGCTCGAGCGCGTCGCCGAGCTCGGCTGGGACCCCGTCGCTCCCGCCGACGGCGCGTTCTACCTCTACGGCGACGTGTCGCGGTTCCTGTCGACCGGGCCGGGCGACGGCCGGCCCGTCGACTCGGTGGCGTACTGCGAACGGCTGCTCGCCGACACCGGCGTCGCGCTCACGCCCGGCACCGACTTCGACGGCGTCCACGGCGGCTCGTGGGTGCGGCTCAGCTTCGCCGCGGCACCCGCGGTCGTCGCGGAGGCGGTCGACCGGGTCGTCGCCTGGCAGCGGACCCTGGCCCGCTGAGCGCGACCCCGTCCGGGCAGGCCGACGGGTTCAGTCCTCCTCGGGCCCGGGCCCGGGCGTCCTGCCGTGGTCGGCGGCATGCCTCGCGACGTACGCCTTGCGGACCTCGCCGACCTCTTCCTCCGGCTCGCCCAGGTCGGCCCCGTCGGGTCCGGGACCGGGGGTCCGGCTCTCCTGCTCGCGGATGTTCTCCTCGCGCTCGTCGAGCTCCTCCGCGGTCTCGTGCAGGTCCTCGCCGCGCGGCCCCGGACCGGGGGTGGCGCCGTCGTCCTCGGCGGTGAACCCGTCTCTGCCCGAGACGAGGCCCGCGGTGTCGTAGTCGTCGCTGGGGGTGCTGGTCATGGCGTCCTCCTCGAGCCCGGGGGCCGGTCCGGCCCCGCTCTCCGATTGTCACGCGGCGGGTGCTCGGTGGCGAGTGCACGGCACCGGCGGCCCCGCTGGGTACGATGAGCGCACAACTTCAGCTTCACGCCACTCGAACCGTGTCGGGAGAGTTCGCGCGTCGTCCGCTTCGGTGGAGAGCGCCGGACGCCGAAGGAGCAAGTCCTCCCCGGAATCTCTCAGGCCCCCGTACCGACACGGCGAGGCAACTCTGGAAAGCGGTGCGCGCGTGCGCGCACCCACCGACGGTGCAAGTCGGCGCGCCCCGGGCGGGACCATCCCGCGAACGGCGGACCGGCAAAACTCTCAGGTGGACGCTGCGCGTCCGGTGACAGAGCGGGGAGGGCCCAGCCCACCGGTCCGGCCGTCGTCGGACCACGCCCGCCCGGAGCACCCCGTGAACGAGCAGCAGATCCCCGCGGCCTTCGACCGCGACCACTTCGCGACCCGCCACATCGGCCCGCGCGACGTCCGTACAGGCGTCGAGGCGGCCGCGGACGGCACGCCCGGCGACGTCGTCCGGATGCTCGCCGTGCTCGGGCAGCCGTCGCTCGACGCCCTCGTCGACGCGGCGATCCCCGCCTCGATCCGCGAGCACGCGCCGCTCGACCTGCCCGCGGCACGCACCGAGACCGAGGTCACGGCCGACCTGCGCCGGATCGCCGCGAAGAACGTCGTCAAGACCCAGATGATCGGGCTCGGCTACTACGGCACGACGACGCCCGCCGTCATCCGCCGGAACGTCCTCGAGTCGCCCGGCTGGTACACGTCGTACACGCCGTACCAGGCGGAGATCTCGCAAGGTCGGCTCGAGGCGCTGCTCAACTTCCAGACGGTCGTCGAGGACCTCACGGGCCTCGCGATCGCGAACGCGAGCCTGCTCGACGAGGCGACCGCGGTCGCCGAGGCCGTCGCGCTCATGTTCCGCGCCCACAAGACCGGGTCGAAGGGCGCGCGCGGCGCGGCCGGCGGGACCGTCGTGCTCGATGCCGAGCTGTTCCCCCAGACCCTCGCCGTCACGCAGGGGCGGTCCGACGCCGCAGGGCTCCACGTCGTCGTCGCCGACCTGACCGACGGGCTGCCCGACGTCGAGGGCGACCTCGTCGGGGTCGTGCTGCAGCAGTCCGGCACGTCGGGCGTGGTCCGCGACCTGCGGCCGCTCGTCGCGGCGGCCAAGGAGCGCGGCGCGCTCGTGACCGTGGCGGCCGACCTGCTCGCGCTCACGGTGCTCGTCTCGCCGGGCGAGCTCGGCGCCGACGTGTCGGTCGGCTCGGCGCAGCGCTTCGGCGTCCCCCTGTTCTACGGCGGCCCGCACGCCGCCTTCATGGCGGTCCGCTCGGGTCTCGAGCGCTCGCTGCCCGGCCGCCTCGTCGGTGTGTCCCTCGACGCCGACGGCGCCCCCGCCTACCGCCTCGCGCTCCAGACGCGCGAGCAGCACATCCGCCGCGAGCGGGCGACGTCGAACATCTGCACCGCGCAGGCGCTGCTCGCGATCGTCGCGTCGATGTACGCCGTCTACCACGGGCCGCGCGGCCTGCGAGCGATCGCCGAGCGGGTCCACGACCGCGCCGTCGCCCTGGCCGCGGGCGCGCGCGCGGCGGGCCTGACGGTCGTCCACGACACGTTCTTCGACACGGTCCGCCTGCACGTCCCGGGCCGCGCCGCGGCCCTGGTCGCCGCGGCCTGCGACGCGGGGATCAACCTCTACGCGCCCGATGCCGACCACGTGCAGGCGTCCTGCGACGAGACCACGACCCCGGAGACGATCGCCACGCTCCTCGGCGTGCTGACCGGGTCGACGCCGGCGGACGCCGCCGCCGACGGCGCGCTCCCGGCCTGGGCGCTCCGCAGCACCGAGTACCTCACGCACCCGGTGTTCTCCGCGCACCGCTCGGAGACGTCGATGCTCCGGTACCTGCGCGCGCTGTCCGACAAGGACCTCGCGCTCGACCGCACGATGATCCCGCTGGGCTCGTGCACCATGAAGCTCAACGCGACCGTCGAGATGGAGCCGATCTCCTGGCCCGAGCTCGCGGACGTGCACCCGTTCGTCCCGGCCGACCAGGCGACCGGCTACCGCGAGCTCGTGGAGACGCTCGAGGGGTGGCTCGCCGAGATCACCGGGTACGCCGGCGTCTCGGTGCAGCCGAACGCGGGGTCGCAGGGCGAGTTCGCGGGGCTGCTCGCGATCCGCGGGTACCACCGGTCGCGGGGCGACGAGGGCCGTGACGTCGTCCTGATCCCGGCGTCGGCGCACGGGACCAACGCGGCGTCGGCGGCGCTCGCGGGCCTGCGCGTGGTGGTCGTGGCGACGGCGGAGGACGGTTCGATCGAGCTCGACGACCTGCGCGCGAAGCTCGACCAGCACGGCCCGCAGGTGGCCGGGATCATGATCACGTACCCGTCGACGCACGGCGTCTACGAGGCCCACGTCCGCGACGTCTGCGCCCTGGTACATGACGCCGGTGGTCAGGTGTACATCGACGGGGCGAACCTCAACGCGCTCGTCGGGCTGGCCCGCCCGGGCCGGTTCGGCGGCGACGTCTCGCACCTGAACCTGCACAAGACGTTCTGCATCCCGCACGGCGGCGGCGGCCCGGGCGTGGGCCCGGTCGCGGTGGCCGACCACCTGGTCCCGTTCCTCCCCGGCAACCCGCTCGACGGCGCAGCGTCCGCCGGGGTGCCCGTGTCCGCTGCTCCGTACGGGTCGGCCGGCATCCTGCCGATCTCGTACGCGTACGTCGCACTCATGGGCCCGGACGGGCTCACGGCGGCGACCGAGGGCGCGGTGCTGAGCGCGAACTACCTCGCCGCGCGGCTGCGCGAGCACTTCCCCGTCCTGTACGCGGGCCCCGGCGGCCTCGTCGCGCACGAGTGCATCCTCGACCTGCGCGACATCACCAAGCGCACCGGCGTGACCGCCGAGGACGTCGCGAAGCGGCTCATGGACTACGGCTTCCATGCCCCGACCCTCGCGTTCCCCGTGCCGGGCACGCTCATGGTCGAGCCGACCGAGTCGGAGGACCTCGCGGAGCTCGACCGGTTCGTCGACGCGATGGTCGCGATCCGGGGCGAGATCGATGCCGTCGAGCAGGGGCGGTGGGTCGTCGAGGAGTCGCCCCTGAGGGGCGCCCCCCACACGGCCGGCGCCCTGCTCTCGGGCGACTGGGACAAGGCCTACTCGCGCGAGGAGGCCGCCGCCGTCGTCGGGCAGGATGGTCGCGCCACCGCCCGCGCCGCCACCAAGTACTGGCCGCCGGTCCGTCGGGTCGACGGCGCGTACGGCGACCGGAACCTCGTGTGCGCCTGCCCGCCCGTCGAGTCCTTCGCCGACTGACCGCGAAGTAGTACGGCCGCCGTACTACTTCGCGGGAGCCCAACGACTAGCCTCGAGACGACGAGAGAGGGAGAGCGATGACGACCTCCGTAGAGACCCCCGACGACGCCACGGCGACCGAGCCGCGGCACACGCCGCTGCACGACGAGCACGTCGCGCTCGGCGCCGCGCTGACCGAGTTCGGCGGCTGGCTGATGCCGCTGCGATACGCGAGCGACCTCGCCGAGCACCGCGCCGTGCGGTCGGCGGCGGGCCTGTTCGACCTGTCCCACATGGGCGAGATCCGCCTGCGCGGCCCCGAGGCGGGCAAGGCGCTCGACGCCGCGCTCGTCGGCTGGCTGTCGCAGGTCCAGCCGGGACGGGCGCGCTACTCCATGATCACGAACGAGTTCGGCGAGGTGATCGACGACCTCGTCGTCTACCGGCTCGCGGACGACGACTTCATGGTCGTCGCGAACGCCTCCAACGCGCCCGTCGTGGCGCGTGAGCTGGTCGACCGCGCGGCGCCGTTCGACGTCGAGGTCACGGACGAGTCCGAGGCGACCGCGCTGATCGCGGTGCAGGGGCCGCTCGCGGAGCAGATCGTCACGGGTCTCGCCGCGGGCGACGCCGACACGGTCCGCGCTCTCAAGTACTACGCGAGCGTCCCGGCGACCGTCGCGGGGGTCGAGGCGCTCGTGGCCCGCACCGGATACACCGGCGAGGACGGCTTCGAGCTGTTCGTCCCGGCCGACCACGCGGTCGCGCTGTGGCGCTCCCTGCTGGGCACGGGCGCGGAGGACGGCCTCGTGCCCGCCGGGCTGTCGGCGCGCGACTCGCTCCGGCTCGAGGCCGGGATGCCGCTGTACGGGCACGAGCTCGACCTCACGACCACGCCCTACGACGCCGGCCTCGGCCGCGTGGTGCGCCTCGACAAGACCACCGACGACGGCGCCGTCCTCGACTTCGTGGGACGTGCGGCCCTGGCGTCGCGTCGCGCCTCCGAGCCGGCCCGCGTGCTCGTGGGCCTGAGTGCCGCGGGCCGCCGCGCGGCTCGCGAGGGAGACCACGTCGTCGTGCGCGGTCACGTCCCGCAGATCGTCGTGGGGAAGGTGACGAGCGGGGCGCCGTCGCCGTCGCTCGGCCACGCGATCGCGATGGCGTACGTGACCCCGGAGGTCTCGGCGGTCGGTTCCGAGCTCGCCGTCGACGTCCGCGGGCGGGAGGAGCCGGTGGAGGTCGTCGAGCTGCCGTTCTACCGTCGTCCTGACAAGGCCTGACCGGCGTTCCGCCACCCACGACCCCTCGATCTCAGACCTGCTGAGCCGACCACCGGAAGGACCACCCATGGCCGACGCGACTTTCCCCGCGCAGCTCCAGTACACCGTCGAGCACGAGTGGCTCGACGGCTCCGACCCGGCGGTCGTCGGGATCACGTCGACCGCCGCCGAGGCGCTGGGCGACATCGTCTACCTCGAGCTGCCCGCGGTCGGTGACGACGTCACCGCCGGCACCGTGATCGGCGAGATCGAGTCCACCAAGTCGGTCTCGGAGCTGTACTCGCCCGTGACGGGAACGGTCGTGGCCGTCAACGACGCCGCGGTCGACGACCCGTCGCTCGTGAACTCCGACCCGTTCGGCGAGGGCTGGCTGCTCAAGGTCGACGTCAGCGAGGTCGGGCCCGTCCTGACGGCCGACGAGTACAAGGCCCAGGTCGGGGCCTGAGCGTGCGCGCGCCGGGCCGGCGGGCGCTCGTGCTCGCCGGCCGCGGCCGGTACGAGGACCCGTGGCACGACACCGCCGCCACGTCCCACGAGGTCGCGACGGCGCTCGGCGAGGTCGGGGTCGACGCGGAGGTCCGGGGCACGTTCGCGGCCGCCTTCAACGACCTCGACGCGTTCGACCTCCTGGTGGTGAACGCGTGCTCGGCGCGCCCGGCCCCTGACGCCGAGATCGACGGGGACGACGGTGCCTGGGACGGCGCGTTCGCCGCGCTGGGCGCGTGGGCGTCGTCGGGCGGGCGGCTGCTCGCCCTGCACCAGGCGGCGAACGCCTTCCAGGACCGCCCGGCGTGGGCGGACGTCTGGCACGGGACGCTCGGCGGGAGCTGGGTCCCCGGGCGTTCGATGCACCCGGAGCGCGGCCCGGGCCGGTTCGACGTCGTCGACGCCGGACACCCGGTGACGCGCGGCCTCGCCGGCCCGGACGCGCGCTTCACCGCCGACGACGAGCGCTACTCCTACCTCGTCGTCGCGCCCGCGGCGCGGGTCCTGGTGACCCAGCGGCACGAGGACGTCGAGCACCCCGTCGTCTGGACGCACGACGCGCACGGCGGGCTCACGGTCTACGACGCGCTCGGTCACGACGCGCGCGCCTACCGTGAGCCCGTCCGGCGCCGGCTCCTGCAGCGCGAGGCGCTGTGGCTGCTGGGCCGGGACGTCAGCGGGAGCTGACGATCACCAGGTCGAGTCGCCGCGAATGACGGCGTCGGACCCGCCGTCGATGAAGATCACCTGACCGCACAGCCTCGAGTTCTCGACTCCGCTGAGCCAGACCAGCAGGTCAGCCGCGACCTCGGGTCCGAAGGGCCCGCCGAGCGGCATCGGCACCTGCTCGGTGAGCTGCTTGCGGCCCTCCTCGGTGGCGACGAGGTCGGCGGTCATCGGGGTCAGGACCACTCCCGGAGCGATCGCGTTGAGCGGGATACCGGCCCCCGCCCATTCCGGGCTCGGGGCGTTGCGACGGATCCACTTCGCGAGAGCACGCTTGCTCGTCGAGTAGATGATGTAGCCGACCTCGGGGCCGGCGCCGGCGAGCTCGGTCGCGCGGGCGAGCGCCTGCTCCTCGGTGCCGTGCTCGAACGCGTCGAGCAGAGCGTCGTCGGCGGGCTGGAGCGAGGCCATCGACGCGACGGCGACGGCGCGCGGGGCGTCCGACTTCGTCAGCAGGGGCCGCAGGCCCTCGAGCGTCGCGAGCGCGCCGTAGTAGTTGACGGCTGCGGTCGCGACGATCGGCGCGCTGAGCCCCGCGACGGCGAGGACGCCGTCGACGACGCCGCCCGAGAGCTCGGTGACGCGGTCGATCATGGTGGTCCGGCCCTCGTCGGTGGTGAGGTCGACCGTGATGTCGGTGTCGTGGAGGTCGACGCCGATCACGGTCTGGCCCTGCGAGCGCAGCAGCTCGGCGGTCGCCTTGCCGATGCCGGACGCGGCGCCGGTGACGACGTAGGTGCGGGTGGTTGCAGACATGGGGTCCTCCTTCAGGATCCGTGGGGTCTCGGGGTGTCGATGCGGTCGGCGTGCTCGACGACGGCCGTCTCGAAGCGGCGGAGCAGCGTGGTGAACGTCGCGCGGTCGTCGGCCGTCCAGCCGGCGAGGAGGGCGCCCATCATGTCGTCGCCGGCGCGGGTGAGGGCGGCCATGAGGGCGCGGCCGTCGTCGGTGAGGCGCAGGAGGGTCGCGCGGGCGTCGTCGGGGTCGGGGACCTTCTCGAGGAGGCCGAGCGCGGAGAGCCGGCCACTGATCTTGCTGACGTTCGAGGCGCCGACGAACAGGTGGTCGGCGAGCGCGGACGGGCGCATCGCTCCGGCGCGCGCGACCTGCGTGAGGGCGACCACGCTGGTGGGGTCGAGGTCGTGGCCCGTGCTGCGGGTGAGGGCTTCGATGAACCCGCCGGACGACCAGCGGGCGAACACGTCGAGGAGGACGGCGAGGGGCTCGGAGCGGTAGGACAGATCCGGCCCGGGCTCGAGCGCGTGTGGTGCCTCGGTCGGTGTCACCGGTGTCCACCTCCTCAGTTGCTGTCGTGACGACAGTATATCGCGGAACTGTCGTCACGACAGCATGTTCGGCGGCCCGCATCGTGTGCTGCAGCGTGCCACGATGGAGTGAAACGGCTCAGGGGAGGGCGGAACCATGACGACCGACGGCGGGCGACGACGCACGACGACGCTCACCTGGCTGGTCGTGTCAGCCACCGTCGTCGTATGGCTCGTCCTGCTCTTCTGGACCCGGGACATGGACGGCAGCGTGTGGGGCGCCGTCGCGTCGTTCTTCCTCTACGGGGTCTTCCTCGTCGCGGTGATCTGGCGGATCGTGCGCGAGGCGGCCCGCAAGCACCCGGCCCCGGTGCGCCGCGTCGTCGGGCCGGGGGTGCAGGGGCTCGGCGAGGTCCAGGAGCTCTACCTCGGACGGAAGCCGTTGCCGCCGCCCACGTACGCGGCACCCGAGGGCGTCGTCGCGGAGGCGGTCGTCGAGCGGGACGACCCGCTGGACGTTCCGGTCTGGGTGCTCGAGCCGGACGGCTCCTGGCGCCCCAGGGGCGACCTCAGCGGCGGGTCAGCCGGGTGACGACCTCGTAGTGGTGCGTCTGCGGGAACATGTCGAGCAGCCGCACGTGCGTGGGGCGCAGCGACGGCATCGCTGCCAGGTCCTTCGCGAGCGTCACGGCGTTGCAGCTCGAGTAGACGACGTCCCGTACCCCTGACCTCTCGAGCCAGCCCGCGAGCTCGGGCCCGATCCCGCGCCGGGGCGGGTTGACCACGACGAGCCCGGGGACGTCGTCGGGCGCGGACGCGAGCGCGAAGACGGTCGCGTCCTCGGCGACGAACCGCATGCCCTCCAGCCCGGCGTCGCGGGCCGTGAGCGCTGCGCTCGCCACGGCCTCCCGGCTGGTCTCGACGCCCACGACCTCGCGCCCGGGCGCCGCGCAGTGCAGCGCGAAGCCGCCGACGCCGCAGTACAGGTCCCACAGGCGCGCGGGCGCGGCGTCGTCGACCCAGGCGGCGACCTGGTCGTAGAGGGCCTGCGCGACGAGGGTGTTCGTCTGGAAGAAGCTCTGCGGCCGCAGGTGGAGGTCGAGCCCGCCGACGCGCATCTCGAGCGTCTCCCGCTCGGTCAGCACGATCTCGAGGTCGCCCTCGAGGATCGCCTTGTGCTCCGGCTGGACGTTCACGGACGCGACGGCGAGCCCGGGCAGCGCCTCGCGCAACCACCCGAGGTGCTTGCGGATCCGGGCGACCGGCTCCTGCGAGCGCAGCACCCACCGGACCATGACCTCTCCCGACGGCGCCTGGGTCACGATGAGGTACTTGAGCTCACCGCGCTGCGTGGGGACGTCGTACGGGACGAGCCCGGCTCGGGTCGCGAACGCGGCGAGCGGCCCGAACGCTGCCTGCAGGCTCGCGGGGTAGAGCCCGCAGTCGGTCAGGTCGACCCCCGTCGCACCGGCGTGGTCGCGGTGGTCGAGGATCCCCAGGACGGGCGCGTCGACGGTCCCGGTGACGACCATCTTCGCCTTGTTGCGAAAGCCCGACTCCGGTCCGGTGAACGGATCGAGCCACACGGCTTCAGCGCCGCCGACGGCGTCCAGCAGCTCCTGGCACCGCGCCACCTTGTCCGCGACCTGCGTCGGGTACGGCTGCCCCATCAGGCTGCACGACCGGCACTCGCCGGCGTCGAAGTGGGGGCACTGCACGGGCTCGAGCCTACGGGTGGCCCGCGCCGCTGGGTGCCGCGAGCCGTTGTGCCGCCTCCAGCAGCGTCGCGTGCACGAACCCCTGCGGCAGGTTGCCGCGGAGCTGGCGCTGCGCGACGTCGAACTCCTCCGCGAAGAGCCCCGCCGTCCCGCACGACGCCGCGGTCCGCTCGAACCAGCGGAACGCCTCGGTCCGGTCGCCGGCGTACCAGTGGGCGAGGGACGTCGTGAACCCGCAGAGCAGGAACGCGCCCTCGGCCTCGCCGAGCGGACGTCCGTCCGCCGCGAAGCGGTAGACGAAGCCGTCCTGGGCGAGCTCGTGCGTGACCGCACGGAGCGTCGCCTGGGTCCGGGGGTCCTCGGCGGGCAGCGCACCGCGCACGGGCGGCAGGACGAGGCTCGCGTCCGTGCCGGGGTCGCCGGGGCGCCGGGCCCAGGCGCCGTCGTCGCGCAGGCAGCGGGCGGAGGTCCGGGCGAGCACGGTGTCCGCGAGCGTCGCGAGCTCGCCCGCCCGACGCCGGTCGCTCACCGCGGCCGCGGCGCGGATGCCCGCGACGACCGCCAGGCGCGACTGGGTCCACCAGTCGTCGTCGAGCTCCCAGATTCCCGCCTCGGGCTCGTCCCAGCGGTCCTGCGCGACGTCGCACAGCAGGTCGAGCGCGCGTCGCCCGTCGTCGTCGAGGCGGTCGAGCGCCGCGGCGCGGGCGAGGAGCTGGAGCAGCTCGCCGACCGTGTCGAGCTGGAACTGGTCCACCACGTGGTTCCCGACGACGTCGGCGCCGCCGGGGTAGCCGACGAGCTGGAGGCGCCGCTCGCCGGGCAGGGGCGCGCCGTCGACCGTGTAGGCGGGCGAGATCCGGGGGCCGTGCTCGAGGATCCGGGCGACGGCGAACGCGACGGAGTCGTCGAGCAGCTGGTGGGGTTCGTCGACGGCCGCGGCGTGCCCCGCGTACGCCTGGTCGCGCAGCCACACGTACCGGTAGTCGTAGTTGCGTCCGCCCTCCGCGCGCTCGGGCAGACCCAGCGTCGCGGCCGCCACCATCCCCCCGCCGGGACGGGTGAGGCCGCGCAGGACGGCGTACGACTGCCGTGCGTCGCGCGGGCTGACGGTGCCGTCGAGCGGCGGGACGGCGTCGGTCCACCAGCGCATCGTCGTCTCCCACAGCTCGCGGGGCGGAGGTGGTTCGTGGTCGCCCCACGGTTCGACGTCGCGGAAGGGGCGGTCCGACACCTCGAGCAGGAGGTCGCGCCGCCCACCGGCCGGGATCACCGTCTCGACGACGAGCGCCCCCTGCCACGCCCCGCCGCGCGGGCGGACCGCGTCTCCCGCGCCCCACCAGCGGAACCAGAGCGCGCCGACGCGGCCCGTCCAGACCGGGCCCCAGGCGCTGTCGCCCCGACCCTCGACGGAGGGCTCGGCGCGCCGGACCTCGCGGGCGCGGACGTGCCCGAACTCGGCGCGCAGGTCGAGCACGACCCGCACCGGGACGTCCTCGTCGCCGGCCTCGACGGTCCTCAGGAGCCGCGCGACGTGACGGTCCGCGGGCTCCACGAGGACGTCCTGGCCCTCCACGACGGTCGTGGGGCTCGTCCACCGCCCGCGCCAGACGAGCGTCCCGGGCTCGTAGGAGCCGCCCGCGACGTAGGGGACGAGCGGCGTCACGGCGTAGACCCCCTCGCCGCCCACCAGTGCTGCGAGGACGGCGTCGTCCTCCCACGACGGCGCGCAGAGCCATGCGATGTCGCCGCGTGGCCCCACGAGAGCGCCTCGGTACCCGTCGCCGAGGAAGGCGTAGTCGCGCTGGGCGTGCGGTCCGTAGTCGTCCCACGCGCGAGGGGGCGTGGGCGCGGCGGCCGCGTTCACCGTCGTGCCGACGCGCCCGCGGCGGCGACCGCAGCGCCGACCGCACCCGCGCCGACGAGCAGCGCACGCCGGTGCCGGGTCGCCCACGCCTGCAGGCTGTGGCTGTGGGCGCGCGCGTCGAAGATGCCGTGCGCTCCGAAGTCGCGCCCGTCCGGGCCGTCGGCGGGCGACCACAGGTTGGCGGGCTGGTCGGGCGGGCGGGGGTCCGCCGTCTGCTGGGAGTCGAAGCCCGTCCGGGCGAGGTACCGGTCGAGGACGCCGGGGACGACGGCGTTGAGGCCGATGGTGCCGGCCGTGCTCGCGCCGATCCACCACTCGCGGCGCTGGGGGTGGTCGACCGCCCAGACGACGCCGCGGGCGGCGACCTCCGGCTGGTAGATCGGGGGGACGGGCTGCGCCTGCCGGGGCAGCCGGGACAGGACCCACGAGAACTGGGGCGTGTTCACCGCGGGCATCTGGACCATCGTGATCCGCACCCCGGACTTCTCGTGCAGGAGCTCGCAGCGCACGGACTCGGTGAAGCCCTGGATCGCGTGCTTCGAACCGCAGTACGCGCTCTGTAGCGGGATGCCGCGGTAGGCGAGCGCGGACCCCACCTGCACGACGACGCCGCGGTTACGCGGGCGCATCCGCTTGAGCGCGGCCAGGGTCCCGTACACGTAGCCGAGGTAGCTCACCTCGGTGACGCGCCGGAACTCGTCGGGGGCGATGTCGTGCGCCGGGGCGAACACCGAGGTGAACGCGACGTTGACCCACGTCTCGATGGGCCCGGCCTCGTCCTCCACGCGCTGCGCGGCCGCCTCGACCGCGTCGGCGTCGGACACGTCGACCTCGATCACGAGCGGTGTGCCGCCCGCCGCTTCGACGTCCCGGGCGGCGGCTTCCAGTCCGACCCGGCCTCGCGCGAGCAGTGCCACGGTGCCTCCCCGCGCGGCGAGCTCGACGGCGGTGGCCCGTCCGATGCCGCCGCTCGCCCCCGTCACGACGGCGGTTCCACGGTTCTGCGGTGTGCTCCTGGTCGACATGCCTCGATTACAGGCACGAGGCCGCACTCCTCGCACGGCGACGGTGGCCGCGCAGGGTGCGACAGGCCGCCACCGAACCGTGACCTCGCGCGGTTGCGGGCCGGCGTCCTGCAGCCGAGACTGGCGCTGCGGACCTCCACGCAGGACCGGTGAGCACCGCGACAGACCGCTCGAAAAGAAAACTCGCGAACTCGCGTCATGAACCCGCGTGTCCTCCGTCTCTCCATGTACCAACACCGTTCGGTCCCGGAAGCCCCCCGAGGACCGGAGAAACACCTGGAGGATCAGATGAGCATCATGGAGATGACTCGACCCGACGCCGACCTCGCGAGCACGCTGACGCGCCGCGAGCGCGTCGTGCTGTCTCACCTCTCGGAGGACGTGACGCTCGAGCAGATCGCGACCCAGCTCTTCGTGACGCGCAACACCGTCAAGTCGCAGGTGCGTTCGCTGTACCGCAAGCTCGGGGTCTCGACCCGGGCCGAGGCGCTCGAGTACGCCCGCCGCGCCGGCCTGCGCTGACCGACTCCGCCCGGCCGTCGGGCGCCCGCAACGTCGCGGGTGCACGACGGGCCGCAGGTCCCGAGGCGGACCGTTCCGGGTGGGACACTTCCGTCATGGAATCCCGCCGCCTGGTCGTGGCCGCAGCGATCGTCGACGACGTCGCCGCCCCGGGCGTGCTGCTCGCGGGTCGTCGGACGTGGCCGGCGGAGCTCGCGGGCCGGTGGGAGTTCCCTGGCGGGAAGGTCGACGACGGCGAGGACCCGGTCGCAGCGTTGCACCGGGAGCTCGCCGAGGAGCTCGGGGTGGCGGTCGAGCTCGGACCGGAGTTCACGGCGCCCGACGACGGCGCCTGGCCCATCACACCCCGGCATGTGATGCGGCTCTGGCTCGCGCGCGTGGTGACGGGCGAGCCGGCCCCGATCGAGGTCCACGACGAGCTGCGCTGGCTTCCGCGCGGAGCGTGGCTCGACGTCCCGTGGCTGGACGGAGACGTCCCGATCGTCGAGGCGATGATCACGCGGTTCGGATAGCCGCCTCGCTGTCTGCGGGGTCTCAGCGGAGGGCGTCGTTCAGTCGCGCGAGCGTGCGCGCGAGGTCGGCGAGCTCGTCGTCCGACCACGCGGCGAAGCTCTCGCAGAGCGCCGCCTGACGGCGTTCACGCTGTCTCGCGACCCAGCTCTCCCGTTGAGCGGTGAGGGCCATGATGTGGGCGCGCCCGTCGTCGGGGTCGGGTCGCCGCGCGACGAGCGCCCGCTCTTCGAGGCACGCCAGCTGGCGCCCGACGGTCGGCTTCCCCACACCGAAGTGCTCCGCGAGGTCGCTCGGGCGGCTCTCTCCGGCCTCGGAGAGGCGGACGAGCAGGCTGTACGCGGTGGGGTCGACGTCGCGGTGGAGCTCCTCCGCCAGCCGCCGCGAGGCCGACCGGGTGCGGCGGACGAGCATCGCGAGCTCCCGCTCGACGGCGTCGATACCCGCAGCGGCGGCCCCCACCGGCACCGTCAACCGCGCACGGGCGCGGACTGCGCGGCCGGCTGCTCGTCGGAGTGGCCCGCGCCGCCGCCCAGCTCCTCCTCCAGCAGGACCACGCCCGCGTCGGCCGCCAGCTCGTCGACGGGCGACACCGCGGCGGTGTCGTGGGTGGTGCGGAGCGGGACCTCCTTGACGAAGAGGATCGCGACGAGCGCCAGGAAGACGAACGGCGCGGCCCAGAGGAAGACGTCGGCGACCGCGTGGCCGTAGGCGCTCTCCACGATCCCGCGCACCGGCTCGGGGAGCGTCGACACCTTCGGCACCGTGCCCGAGGACAGGGACCCGGCGGGGACGCCCGCCTTGGTGAGCCCCTCGGTGACGTAGTCCACGACCCTGGTGGCGAGCAGCGCGCCGAGCGCGGACACGCCGACGGCGCCGCCGAGCGTGCGCATGAACGCGACGAGCGCGCTCGCCGACCCGAGCTCGCTGCGCGCGACCTGGTTCTGGACGGACAGCACGAGGTTCTGCATGCTCATGCCCAGCCCGGCGCCGATGAGGAACATGTACAGCGCGAGCAGGGCGTAGCTGGTCCCGGCGCGTGCGGTGCCCATGAGGACGAGCCCGACGACCGTGAGCGAGACGCCGAGGACGAGGACGCCCTTCCACCGGCCGGTGCGCGTGATGAACTGCCCGGACAGCAGCGAGATGGCAGCGAGCCCGACGATCATGGGGAGAGTCAGCAGGCCGGCCGTGGTGGGCGAGTCGCCACGTGCGAGCTGGAAGAACTGGCTGAGGAACGTCGTGCCCGAGTACATGGCGACGCCGACGAGCAGCGACGCGACGACGGCGAGCGCGATGCTGCGGTTCGCGAAGAGGTGGAGCGGCACGATGGGCTCGGCGGTCCGTCGCTCGGCGACCACGAACGCGATAGCCAGGACGACGGCGCCGCCGACCATGACGGCCGTCTGCCAGGACAGCCAGTCGTACTTGTCGCCGGCGAACGAGATCCAGATCAGGAGCAGGGACACCGCCGCGGTGACGAGGGTGGCACCCGTCCAGTCGATCTTGACGGCGCGCTTGGTGGTCGGGAGGTGGAGCGTGCGCTGCAGGACGACGAGGGCGGCGACGGCGAAGGGAACCCCGACGTAGAAGCACCAGCGCCAGCCGAGCCAGGAGGTGTCGACGATCGCACCGCCGATGAGGGGCCCGGCGATGGTGCCGAGGGCGAAGACGCCGCCCATGTAGCCCGAGTACCGGCCGCGTTCACGGGGCGGGATCATCGTCGCGATGATCGTCTGCACGAGGGCGGTCATGCCGCCCGCACCGATGCCCTGGATGGCACGGGCGGTGATCAGGGTCCCCGCGTTGTGGGACAGCCCCGCCAGGCAGGAGCCCAGCACGTAGATCACGAGCCCGAGCTGGACGAGCAGCTTCTTGCTGACCAGGTCGGAGAGCTTGCCCCAGACGGGGGTCGAGACGGTCATCGCCAGGAGCGTCGCGGTGATCACCCAGGTGTAGGCGGTCTCGCTCGCGTGCAGGTCGGAGATGATCGTCGGCAGCGCGTTGGACACGACGGTCGACGACAGGATCGCGACGAACAGGCCGAGGAGGAGCCCGCTGAGGACCTCCAGGATCTGCTTGTGGCTCATCGGCTGGTCGGCGTCGGGCGTGTGGCGTGGCGATGTGGGTGCCTGGGCCATGGGGAGGCTCCTCCGGGGCGGGACCCGCGGTCGCGCCCACGGGGGTCGCGAAGCGGTCGAGGATCGGCCGCGGCGTCGGTGCGCCGGAGGTCGCCCGGGCACGTCGCCCGGCCCTGGGGATGCTTGCGTCGTGCAACTATAGGCGCCTTATTGCGCAAGGGCAACTAGATGGTGCGCGGCAGGCGCTGGAACCAGTCCTCGACCTGGGCACGGCTGCGCAGGCGGACGACGACGAGGTGCGGCGCTTCGCCGGCGAGGCGTTCGTCGAGCCCGCGGAGGCTGTTCCGGCTCGACCACGCCCACCGGACGATGTGCTCGTCGTCGGTGAAGAAGGTCCGGAGCGGCGGCTCCTGGTTGCCGTTCCAGAGGACGGTCCGGCGCCGACGTCGCCGGACGGTGCGCCGGACCACCTGCCGCATGACGACGGGCGTCGGCAGGTCGAGCCACACGAGCAGCTCGGCGCGCTCGAGGATCAGCGGCCGGACCTCCCGGTACTGCCACTCCGTGACCCAGGCGGGCTGTGCGAGGAAGGCGCGTACGTCGTCCACGAAGGACTCGCGCGGAGTCCAACCAGGCCCGTGGAAGAGGCCGTCGATCTCGGTGTGGGGAAGGCCGAGGCGGTCGGCGATCCGCTGGGCGAGGGTCGTCTTGCCGGACCCCGAGACCCCCGCGACCGCGATGCGCGCGGGCACGTGCCCGACGGCGGCCACCGCGTCGTCGCGCGGGCCGAGCGTGCGCACGTCAGGCATCGGCGGCGAAGCCCTCGACGGCCGGGTCGATGGTCGGGAACGCCAGGACCTGGACCTCGACGCGGCGGTGCTCGTCGCTGGGGCGGCTGTCGCGGCTCCTTGCGGCTCCGGCGTACTTCTCGAGGACGGTCCCGAGCTCGGAGGACAGGGCGTCGAGCTCCTCGAGCGTCAGGTACGCGAACGAGGTCGCGTCCACGGAGGCGTCGACCCAGTCCTCGGGCTCGACGCGGTCGATCACCCGCTCGTGGAAGCGCTGGAGGCTGTCGGCTCGCAGGCTCGCCCACTGCGACCCGAAGGCCCTGATGACCTCCCCGCCCGACGGCGTGTCGTACTCCGCGCCGCTGCCGCGCACCCGGAGCGCTCCCGGTGCCGCCTGCCACCACCGCTCGCGCCCGGTCCCGCGCTCGGGCACCTCCTCGACGAGGCCGTGCGAGGCGAGCTGCCGCAGGTGGTAGCTCGTGGAGCCGGTGGACTCGCCGGTCCGGCGGGCGAGCGTGGTCGACGTGGCCGGGCCGGACGACACGAGGAGGTCCCAGAGCCTGACGCGGAGCGGGTGCGAGAGCGCCTTGAGGGTGGCCAGGTCCAGGTCGCGGGTATGGTCGCGGATGTCGGACCCCGGGTCGGCCGGGGTGCGTGCGTCCGTACCGGCGGCGTCGACGTCGGGCGAGGTGCTCATACGTCGAGCGTACTGACCGCCACCGCCTCGGCCGCCGGGCCGACGGGCTCGGCCGGGGTGCCCTCGGAGCCGGCGTCCCCGGACACGGTGCTCTCCGCTGCCGTGAGCGCGCGGTGCACGCGGGCACCCATCACGAGCACGACGGCGACCGAGAGGGCGCCGCCGATCAGGAGGGGCAGACGCAGCCCGGCTCGCGCGACGAGTCCTCCGAGAAGGGTGGCGACCGGCGTGAGCCCCCATCCCACGGTCCTCCACGTGCCGTTCACGCGGCCGAGCAGCTCGGCCGGGATGAGAGACTGCCGGACCGTCATGGCGTTGGTGTTCCAGATCATGACGAACATCGCCGCGAGCGCGAAGGCGACGCATCCGACGACCCGGCCACCGAGGCCGGCAGGGACGAGGCCGAGGAGGATCAGGGCCGGGCCGGTGAACAGCTCGCTCCCGACCATCGAGGTGGCCCGGCCGAAGCGCCGGCGCACGGGCCCGACGATCGCCGCACCGACGAGCCCGCCGACCGCGGCGAGCGCGGTGAACGCCCCGACCGCGCCCTGGGGGATGCCCAGCCCGTCGACGACGTAGACGATCAGTGCCCCCTGGCCGAAGGTGAGTGCGGTCGCGCTGAGCGTCGAGAAGATCCACAGGGGTCGCAGGGTGGCGTGGTGCCAGAGGAACCGTGCGCCTTCGACGAGCTCGTGGACGAACCCCTGCCGGGGGACCGGTGTCGGGGCGTCGGGCGCGGAGGTGGGGGCCGTCGTCGGGCGGTCCGCGGCGCGAGCGCGGGCGGCGGCCGAGGGGAGCGTGAGCGCGAGCGCCGCGGAGCCCGCGAACGTGAGCGCGGACAGCGCGAACGGCAGCGGCTCGGAGAGGGCGAAGAGTGCGGCGCCGATGGGCACCGCGACGAAGCCCTGCATGACCATCTCGCCGGCCTGGAACCGGCTGTTCGCGGCGTCCCGGTGCGACGGCGGGGCGACGGCGGGGACGAGGGCCTGGGCGCCGCCGTCGAAGGCGGTCTCCATGCTGCCGAGGGCGAAGACGGCGGCGACGAGCGCCCACAGGGGGAGGTGGTGGGTCGCGACGAGCGTCCCGACGCTCGCGGCGACGAGGAACCGGACGGTGTTCGCGGTGCCCATGACGCGGCGGCGGTCGTGGCGGTCGACGAGTCCGCCGGACGCGATGGCGAACAGCAGCCACGGCAGGAAGCTCGCGGCGGTGATCGCCGAGACGGCGAACGGGTCGTCGGTGAGGCGCAGCGCCAGGAGAGGTGCCGCGGCCGCCAGCAGGCCGTCGGCGAGGTTGGAGGCGAGCGACGCGCTCCAGAGCCGGTAGAACGGGCCGCCGAGTGCAGAGGACATGTTGCAAAGATAGTTCTGCAAAGAGAGGTTGGCAAGAGGTTCGGGTCAGCCCCCGCGCCGCGGACGCGCGGGAGAACTAGCGTGGGGCCATGGCCGACGACCGCGACATCCACCGCACCATCAGCTCGCTCGTCGAGGAGGAGAAGACGCTGCGCGCGCAGCTCGCGGACCGCGAGGTCAGCGAGTCCGACGAGCACGCTCGCCTCCGCGCCGTCGAGACCCAGCTCGACCAGTGCTGGGACCTCCTGCGGCAGCGCGACGCCCTCCGCGACGCGGGCCGCAACCCGGACGACGCCCAGGTGCGCCCGGGCAGCGTCGTCGAGGGCTACCTGGAGTGACGGCGGAGCCGCACGCCGCGGCCGCCGACCACGAGTCGCGGTACGTCGGCGTGCTCGTGGCGCGCCCGGCGGAGGAGGTCTACGCCTACGCGGCGGACCCCGTGAACCTGCCCGCCTGGGCCGCGGGGCTCGCGGCGGGCGTCGTCCAGGAGGGCGGGCGCTGGTTCGCCGACTCGCCCATGGGCCGCGTCGAGCTGCGCTTCGCGCCGGCCAACGCGTTCGGGGTGCTCGACCACGACGTCGTGGAGCCAGACGGCCGCACCACCTCGAATCCGCTGCGCGTCGTGCCCGCGCCCGGGGGCTCCGAGACGCTCGCGCGGATCGTCGAGGAGTGTGGCCGCTAGAGGGTGACGATCCCGTTCACGCAGGTCACGGTCCCGCCGCCGATCCACACCGCGCCGTCGACGTCGCGGGACACGTGCACGCGGCCGTCGCGGCCGAGCGCCGTGCCCTGCCGCGCGACGTAGCGGTCGGGTGCGCGACCGGTCGACGTGAGCCACTGGCCGATCACGGCGTTGAGGCTCCCCGTCACCGGGTCCTCGGGCACCGAGATCCCGGGCACGAAGCCGCGGACCTCGAACGCGGGCTCGTCCGGGGCGTCCGCGCCCGTCGGCCCGACGACGCCGATGGCACGGTGGCGTGCCACGTCCACCCCCGACCAGTCCGGGGCGAGGGAGAGGACACGCTCGGCCGAGTCGAGCAGCAGCACCCGCCAGCCGGGGCCGTTGTCGAGGAGGCGGTGGTCGACGACGGCGTCCGCCGGGATACCGAGGGCTGTCACGAACGCGTCGAGGGTGGCGGGCTCGAGCGGCTCGTCGGCGATGAGGTCGGGGGCCGCGAAGGCGAGCTCGTCGCCGGTGCGCCGCAACGTCACCAGACCGACCCCGCACTCCTGCACGACGACGCCGTCCCGCTGCGGGACCCCGCCCGCCTCCAGCCAGGCGTGGCACGAGCCGAGCGTCGGGTGGCCCGCGAACGGCAGCTCGCCGCCCGGCGTGAAGATCCGCAGCCGGTAGTCCGCGCCCGCCGCCGCGCCCTCGGGCGTCGGGGGCAGGAGGAACGTGGTCTCCGACAGGTTCGTCCAGCGCGCGAACGCCGCCATCCGGTCGTCGTCCAGGCCGACGGCGTCGTGCACCACTGCGACCGGGTTGCCGAGCAGCGGCTCGTGCGTGAAGACGTCGACCTCGCGGTACGGGAACGTGGCGCTCACGGGGCCAGCCTAGGGCGCTGGGTCCGGCTCATCCCGTGCATTCTCGGAGCCGGGCGACGAGCGCGTCGATCCGGCGCGCCCGGGTCGCGTCGGTGGCCGCCGTGAGGATCGGGAACAGCGCGCTGAAACGGTCCGACCCGGTGAGCGCCGCGAACGCCGCCTGCGCCGCGGGCTCCTGGGCGAGCGTCTCCGCGAGCTCGGCAGGGACCTCCGCCGTGGCCGGACCGGCGTAGGCGCGGTCCCACCGGCCGTCCTCCTGAGCGCGCGCGACCTCGGCCCGCCCGCGGTCCCGGAGCCGGCCCTCGGCCTCGAGGCGGGCGATCGTCTCGACGTTGCGCTTCGACCAGATCGACCGCGCACGACGCGGGGTGAAGCGCTGGAGGAACGTGGTGTCGTCGCGACTCCGGCGCTGTCCGTCGATCCACCCGCTGCACAAGGCCTCCTCGAGGGCCTCCGCGTACGTGAGCGTCGTCGGCACGGTGGTGCCCTTCTTCGCCATGACCAGCCAGACGCCGTCGTGCGTGTTCTCGTTGGCGACGAGCCACGCACGCCACGCGGCGCGGTCGGCGACGAAGAACGGCTCGGGCGCGGCGGGCGGGCTCATGCGCCCACGGTCCCAGGTGGCGGTGACATGTGGACGCCGGGCGACCGGGACGGCGTGGGGGCGGTATTTTGGAGCCATGACCGCCCAGCAGCCCCCCGCTCCGTCGCGCGAGCCGTTCACCGTCACCCGCACCGAGCGTCGCCCGGGCGCGTGGCTGCGCTTCGCCCCGCTGTTCGTGCTCTTCGTCGTCGGGATGTTCCTCATGGGAGCCGGCGCCTCCTGGGGCGACGACGGAAACGGCAACGCATGGGTCTTCAGCCTGGGACTGCTCGTGGCGTGCTCCCCGTTCTTCATCGGGATGACGTTCAACAAGCGCTGACGCGACACGAAGGGCCGGGCACGCTGCGTGCGTGCCCGGCCCTTCGCCGTCGTGGGCGTCAGAGCGTCGCGCGGACCTCGCGTGCCGCGGCGACCAGGTGCTCGAGCGACGGGTTCACCTCGGCGTAGCCGCGCGTCTTGAGCCCGCAGTCGGGGTTGACCCACAGGAGCGTCGGGTCGACGGTCTTGACCGCGAGCTCGAGCAGCTCGACGACCTCCTCGGTCGACGGGACGCGCGGGCTGTGGATGTCGTAGACCCCCGGGCCGACGCCGCGACCGAAGCCCTCGTCACGCAGCTCGGGCAGGATCTCCATCCGCGAACGCGCCGCCTCGATCGACGTGACGTCGGCGTCGAGGTGGTCGATCGCGCCGATGACCTCGCCGAACTCCGAATAGCACAGGTGGGTGTGGATCTGCGTGTCCGCGCGCACCCCGGCCGTAGCGAGCCGGAACGACCCGACCGACCAGTTGAGGTACGTCTCCTGGTCGGCCTTGCGCAGCGGGAGCAGCTCGCGCAGCGCGGGCTCGTCCACCTGCACGACGGCGATGCCCGCGGCCTCGAGGTCGGCGATCTCGTCGCGCAGGGCCAGGCCGAGCTGGTTCGCGGTCTCGGCGAGCGGCACGTCGTCGCGGACGAACGACCAGGCCATGATCGTCACCGGGCCCGTGAGCATGCCCTTGAGCGGCTTCTCGGTGAGCGACTGCGCGTACGTCGTCCAGCGGACCGTCATGGGCTCGGGCCGCGACACGTCGCCCCACAGGATCGACGGGCGGGTGCACCGCGACCCGTACGACTGGACCCAGCCGTTCGACGTCACGGCGAAGCCGTCGAGCAGCTCCGCGAAGTACTGGACCATGTCGTTGCGCTCGGCCTCGCCGTGCACGAGGACGTCGAGCCCCAGCTCCTCCTGGAGCGCCACGACGCGCGCGATCTCGTCGCGCATGGCCTGCTCGTATGCCTCCGTCGCGAGGTCGCCCTTCGCGTGCGCGGCGCGCGCCTTGCGGATGTCGACGGTCTGGGGGAACGACCCGATCGTCGTCGTCGGGAGGGGCGGGAGCGCCAGACGGGTGGCCTGCTCGGCCACGCGTGCGTCGTGCTCGCCGCGCTCGAAGTCGTGCCGGGACAGGGCGGCGGTGCGGGCCCGGACGGCGTCCACGCGCACGCCGGCGGCGTCGCGGCGGGTGGCGACCGCGTCCGACGACGCCCGGACCTCGTCCGCTACGGCGTCACGACCGTCGGTCAGCGCCGTCGCGAGCACCGCGACCTCGGCGACCTTCTGGTCGGCGAACGCGAGCCACGCGTGCAGGTTCGCGTCGAGCGTCGCGTCGTCCCAGTGCTCGGTCGTCACGTCGTGCGGGACGTGCTGGAGCGACGTCGAGGTCCCGACGACGACGGCGGCCGCCCCGAGCGACTGCGCCCGGTCGAGCAGGTCGAGCTTCGCGGCGAGGTCGGCCCGCCAGATGTTCCGGCCGTCGACGACGCCCGCGACGAGCGTCTTCGACTCGAGCCCCGCGACGGGTCCGGTGGGCAGGGCGCCGCGGACGAGGTCGAGGGCGACCGCCTCGACGTCCGTCGCCGCGACGACGGGGAGGGCGGCACCCAGGCTGCCGTAGGACGCTTGGAGCAGGATCGCCGGCCGCTCGGTGGCGCCGAGCTCGGTCGCGAGTGCGCGGTACGCCTCGGTCACGGCGGCGCGGACGGCCTCGGGCTTGACGTCGCTGGTGTCGGTCAGGTGGTCCGCGACGAGACCCGACTCGTCGAGCTGGACCCAGGTCGCGCCGGCCTCGCGCAGCTCGCGCAGCAGCCCCGCGTACACGGGGAGCAGGTCGCCCAGGCGGGACAGCGGGGAGAACCCGGCGGGTGCGTCGTCGGCGGGCTTGGCGAGGAGGAGGAAGGTCACGGGCCCGACGACGACCGGCCGGGTCTCGTAGCCCTCCGCCGCGGCCTCGGTCAGCTGGGCGACGAGCCGCGACGCGTCGAGCGCGAACGTCGTGTCCGGGCCGATCTCGGGGACCAGGTAGTGGTAGTTCGTGTCGAACCACTTGGTCATCTCGAGCGGCGCGCGCTCGCCGGCGTCGCCCGAGGTGCCGCGGGCGGCAGCGAAGTACGCCTCGAGCCCGGTGAGCCCGTCGAACCGGCGGGGCAGCGCGCCGACGGTCACCGCGGCGTCGAGCACCTGGTCGTAGAACGAGAACGTCTCGGGGATCGCGGCGCCCTCGCGGGCGAGGCCGAGCTCCGCGAGCCGGGCGCGCGTGCGGGAGCGCAGCGCGGCGGCCTGCGACTCGAGCTCGCCGGCGTCGATGCGGCCGGCCCAGAAGGACTCGACGGCCCTCTTGAGCTCGCGGTTCGGGCCGATCCGGGGGTAGCCGAGGATCGTGCCGCCGGGCAGCGGCGGTGCGGTGGGAAGGTCAGTCATGTCAGTCATCCGTTTCTCTCGGTGGATGCGCTGACCCGCGGCCCTCTGGCCAGGTCCGGCGCGTCGGTCGCGCCGCCGCCGAGGTGGACGCCCTCGAGCAGGTCCAGTGCAGCTTCGTGCTTGTTGAACGTGTAGATGTGGATGCCGGGCGCGCCGGCGTCGAGGACCGCCCGGGCGACCTCGACGGAGTGCGCGATCCCGATGGCGTGGCGGGAGGCGTCGTCGTCGGCGGCCTCGAGCGCGGGCAGGACGTGCCGCGGCACGGGGACGCCCGTGAGCTCCTCGACGCGGTGCAGGCGCCTGGGCTCGGTCATGGGCAGGAGGCCGGCAAGGATCGGGATCGTGACGCCCGCCGCGCGGGCGGCGTCGACGAACGTCACGTAGGTCTCGGCCTCGTAGAAGAGCTGGGTGATCGCGAAGTCGGCGCCCGCCTGCTGCTTCTCGAGCAGGCGCTGGACCTCCTGCCCGGGCGTGGTCCCCGCTGCCGGGTTGCCGCCCGGGAAGGTCGCGACGGCGATCGTCAGCGGCCGAGCGGCGGAGCGCAACGCGTTGCCGGGGTGGGCGGCGCAGCGCTCGGCCTCCACCTCGCGGAGCAGCGCCACCAGGGCGTCCGACGACGTCAGGCCGTCCGGGTCGGGCTGCCAGTCCGGGTAGTTCACGGGCGGGTCGCCGCGCAGTGCGAGGAACGAGCGGACGCCGTCGGACAGGAAGTCGTCGATGATCTCGGCGACGTCGTGCCGGGCCGCGCCCACGCACGTCAGGTGCGCGATCGGGAGGACGGGCGTCTCGCGCAGCAGGCGCGCGACGACCTCGCGTGCCGTGTGCCGGTCGTTCCCCGCGGCGCCGTAGGTCACCGAGATGAAGTCGGGACGCGCGGCGACGAGCCGCTCGGCCACGCCCCAGAACTTCGGCGCGGCCGACGGGTTGCGCGGCGGCATGAGCTCGAAGCTCACCGTCGGGCGGCCGGTCGCCAAGGAGACGCTCATGCGAGCACCCCGAAAACAGTTGCCTCTACGAACACGGTCTCTCCATCGGACCTGGCGTTAGCACCCTCGTCCCTCGGGAGGCTTCCGTTGGGGGGTTGCTGCGGTGTCGACGAGCCAGGACTCTCGACCGCTCTGGATGGTGACGTCGATGCTACGCGGGGGTCACCCAGCGGACCAGGGCTCGTCCGGGAAGTGAGACACGGCTACGCGCGTCCGTCGACGAATGCGACCAGGGCGTCCCTGACGAACCGCGCACCCGCGTCGTCGCCGTAGGTCGCCGCGAACCGCGGGTCCGCGACGTACATCTCCGCCAGCCCGACGACGTACGCGTCGGGAGCGTCCCGGCCGTCCGGCGTCCGCGGCGTGCCGGGGACCGAGGCGAGCCACGCGACGTGCTCACGGGCGAGCTCCTGCGCCTCCGGGGACGTCGGGTCGACGCCGCGCTCGGCCGCCTCACGCCAGGCCGCGACGCGGTCGGCGCTGCGCCGCTGCCAGGCTGCGCGTTCGTCGTCGGACATCCCGCGCCACCAGGCGTCGCTGCGCGCGTACGCGTCCTTTCCCCAGCGCTGCTCGACCTCCTCGCGGTGCTGCGTGTGGTCGAAGCCCTCGAACATCTTCTCGGCCATGGGTTGCTCTCCGTCCTCGATGGTGCGGACCGTGCGCTCGACCGCCTCGATCTGGCGCGCGATCCGCGCCTGCTCGGCGCGCAGCCACGCGGCGTGGGTGCTAGCGGTACCCGTTCGAGCCGATCCGGCTCGGGTGGAGGAGTCCGACGTCGTGGTAGTGGCGCAGCGTGCGGCTCGTCGTGCTGGCGAGTCGCGCGACCTCCTGGATCGACCGTTCCGTGCTCATGTGATCGAGCCTAGAAGTTGACGTCGCGTCAAGGTCAAGCGGCGGGAGCAGTCCCGGTTAGGGTCGTGCGGTGAGTGCTGTCGACGCCTTCCCTGCGGCCGCCCTGTCACAGTCCCTGCGCACCTGGGATGCGCCCGACGACGACCAGTCCGCCCTCCGCGCCGCCTACCGCGCGTTCGTCGCCCGGCAGGGTGAGGCGGCCGCCCGGCGCGACGGGGGACCCGAGCACCTGACGGCCAGCGCCTTCGTCCTCTCCGAGGACCTGACGCACGTGCTGCTCTGCTACCACCGCAAGGGCCGGTTCTGGGTCCAGCTCGGCGGGCACGTCGAACCGGGCGACCCGACCGTGCCCGACGCCGCGCTGCGCGAGGCCCACGAAGAGTCGGGGCTCACCGGCGTCCATCTCCTCACGACCGAGCCCGCTGACCTCAACCGGCACGAGCTCGCCTCGGCGTTCGGGGCGTGTCGCGCCCACTGGGACGTCGGATACGTGGCGGTCGCGTCCACGGCGGACCGCGTCGTCGTGAGCGACGAGAGCGAGGACGTGCGCTGGTTCCCCGTCGACGCGCTGCCCGACGAGGCCCCGGATGACCAGTCGTCGCGGGTTGCCTACGCCGTCGCGCGGGCGAGGGCGGCGCTCGGCGCGCGCTGACGTCTGCGCCTCACGGGCCGCGCGGGTCCGACCTAGCCGCCGCGCCTGGAGCGACCGTGGCCCTGCTGGGCCGACCTCGGGCGCGACGCTCGAGGCGCTTCGGTGGGCAGCCAACCGAGCTCGAGCACCGACGCCAGTGCGTCGCGAATTCGCGCGAGGTCCGCGGGGGCGACCTCGTCACGGGCCACGCCGGCGTAGCGTTCCACGCTGATCGCCCGGACCTGTTCGCACTGCGCGTACGATTCGCGTCCGTTCCACACCACAGGCACGCGGGACGGGAGCATGCGGTCGTTCGACGTCATCGGCACGACGATCTGGACCCCGCCGAACTGTCGAGAGACGACGACGCAAGGACGAGTCTTGCCCTGTTCGTTGCCGCGGTGCGGGTCGAGGTCGACGTAGACCACCGCACCGGGCGTGAGGCTCACCGGAAGTCCTCGTCGTGCTCCGGATCGCTGCCGACCCCACCGAGATCCGCGTCGAGCCACTCACGATCCTCGTCGGTGAGCTCGTACCCGTCGAAGCCAGCGTAGAAAGCCTCTCGCTCGGCCTTGCTCGCAGTCCCGTTCGCCATGCGCTGTTGCAGGCTGCGAATGGCTTCCCACGAGTTGAGCGTGGGCTGCTGGTCCTCGCGACGCCGGAGGTCCTTGTGCACGAGCCCTAGCACGTACATCTGGAGACTCGTCCCGTTCGCGTCGGCGGCGCGGTGCAGCTCGTCGAGCTCGTGCTCCGACAGGCGTAGCGTCAACCGCCGCTCGTGCTCCTTGGTTGCTGCCATAGCAGCATGCTGCCACAGAGGGCTGCTCGGAGGGAATGGTGCGATCCTCTCGGTGACGGCGGCTCAGGAGGCTTCAGGCGCGACCTCCGTGCGGGTGCCCGGCTCGAGCACCACCAGCCGCTCGGTGAGGCCTGCATCAGCGAACGCAGTGCGGACCGCGTCGACGGACTCGGTGAAGTGCGCCCACGAGTCCGCGTGCACCGGCACGACGAGCGCGTCCCCCAGCAGGCCCGCGGCCTCGGCCGCGTCCGTCCCGCGCAGGGTCACGGTGTGCCCGGGGAACCGGCCGACGTCGGCGGCGCCCGTGTTGAGGATCGCGACCGCGATCTCGGGGAACCGGGCGGCGACCTCCCCGACCAGGTCGAGCGAGGCGTTGTCGCCCGACACGTAGACCGTCGGCGTGTCCGCCGCCTCGAGCACGAAGCCCGTGACCGGTCCGCTGAGCGTCGGGGCGTCCGCGCCCTCCGGGCCGTGCAGGGCGGGCACGGCCGTCACCGTGACCGGACGCTCGCCGTCGAGCTCGACCGACGCCCACGCGTCGAGCCCGGTCACGCCGGGGATGCGCGCGCCCGCCGCCGGCGTCGAGAGGACGGGGACGCCGTCGGCGAGGACGCGCTCGACGAGCGCGCGGCCCGCGACGTCGAGGTTGTCGGCGTGCTGGTCGTGCGAGACGAGGACGAGGTCGAGGGGCAGGACGGCGTCGGCGGGGAGCGCGGGCGGCGCGGTCTTCGTGAGGACGACGGCGCCCTCATAGCTGCGCGGCTCGTCGAACGTTGGGTCGAGCAGGACGCGGAGGCCCGCGTACTCGAGGAGGACTGTCGGGCCTCCTGCGAGGGTCGCGCGGACGGGCGTGCCGGACGGTGCAGGCGTGGTCGTCATGCCCCCAGCGTGCGCCGTCCGGCGGCCCGGGACGAGGGGCGGGCACGTCACGGACCGCAAGAATCTCGCCACGCCGTCGTCCTGCCGACGCCTCGGCGAAGTCGTACAGAACTCTGCCGGTCACCTGTACGCCACCGGAGCCGTTCCTCGCGCGGGCGTGCACAATGTTGCGATGACCTATCGGGTACTGCGGCTGGTGCTGTCGCTGGTCGCCTTCGTGTGCCTGCGGCCCAAGGTGACCGGGCGGAACAACATCCCCCGCACGGGACCCGTGATCCTCGCGAGCAACCACCTGTCGTTCATCGACTCGATCCTCATCCCGCTCGTCGCCCCGCGGCAGGTCACCTTCATGGCCAAGGCCGAGTACTTCACCGGGCGCGGGATCAAGGGCCGCCTGTCGCGGTGGTTCTTCACGACGATGGGCAACATCCCCGTCCAGCGCGACGACCCCCGGGCGGGGATCCGCTCGCTCGAGGACGCGCTCGTCGTCCTGGAGCGCGGGGACGTCTTCGGCATCTACCCCGAGGGCACGCGGTCACGGGACGGCAAGCTCCACAAGGGACACACCGGCGTCGCCTGGCTGGCCCTGACCGGCCACGCGCCGATCGTCCCGGTGGCCCTCGTGAACACCGACAAGGTCCAGCCCGCCGACCAGAAGATGCTGCGCCTCCCGCGCGGGCACCGGGTCGAGATCCACTTCGGACGACCCATCGACCCGTCGCACCAGATCACCGCCGCCCAGCGTCCCGCGCAGGCGCGCCGCGAGCTCACGGACAGCGTGATGACGAGCATCCACGCCATGAGCGGACAGGAGCTGGCGGCCTGATGATCCTCCGCCTGGGCGACCGCGTCCCCGACGTCGCCGGCACCGCCTGGGTGGCCGACGGCGCGACCGTCGTCGGCTCCGTGACGCTCGGCGAGCACGTGGGCGTCTTCTACGGTGCCGTGCTCCGCGGTGACATGCAGCCCATCACGATCGGCGACCGGTCGAACCTGCAGGACGGCGTCGTCGTGCACACCGACCCGGGGTTCCCTGTGACCGTCGGTTCCGGGGTGTCCGTGGGGCACAACGCCGTCCTGCACGGCTGCACCGTCGACGACGACGTGCTCGTCGGCATGGGGGCCACGGTCCTGAACGGCGCGCACGTGGGAGCGGGCAGCCTGATCGGCGCGAACGCGCTCGTGCCGGAGGGGGCGCAGATCCCGCCCGGCTCGCTCGTCGTCGGACTGCCGGCGCGCGTCGTCCGACCGCTCGGGGACGACGAGCTCCAGCACGTCCGCGACAACGCCGACGCGTACGTCGAGCTGACGCGGCAGCACGCCGAGGACGCGCGCCCGCTCGGCTCCTGACCCGCCGGGCCGGCGGGTTGTCAGGCGCTCGCGGTGCCGGCGAGCGGCGTGCGCCTGACAGGTCGGCGGTGCGCCGTGTGCGAAGGTGAGACGGACACCCCGAGGACGTCCCCGAGGAGCCGCTCGTGCCCCAGCCCGAACCCGTCAACGCGCCCACGTCGACGCGCCCGCACATCGCGGCACGCCTCGAGGACCGCTTCTTCGACGCGCTCGGGGGCCGGCTCTGTCGCCGCAAGGGCTGGGCCCCGCACGTCGAGGCGTACACGGGCTACGGCTGCGGTGACTGGGTCCGGGTCCTCGCGCGTGCCGTCCTCGCGCCCCGCGACCCCCATCCGACCCCCGCGCACGACCGCCGCGGCTGGCGCAGCTACCTGTCCGTCCCCGCACCGGGCGAGGTGCTGCGGGTCTCCGTCGGGGGGGCGCACGCCGTCCTGGTCGCGGACCGCGCCGGCTACATCGACGCCCGCCTCGAGCTGCCCGCGCCGCTCGACGCAGGCTGGCACGCGGCGTCCGTGACCACCGAGGACGGGCGCGTCGCGTCGTGCCCGCTGCTCGTCGTCGGCGCGGACGAGACGTTCGGGGTGGTGAGCGACATCGACGACACCGTCGTCGACACCCGTCTGCCCCGGCCGCTCATCGCGTTCTGGAACACGTTCGTCCTGCACCCGCGGGCCCGCCGCGAGGTCCCGGGGATGGCCGACCTCTACGCGGGGCTCCACGCCCGCTACCCGGACGCTCCGTTCGTCTACCTGTCGACGGGTGCTTGGAACACGGCGGGCACGCTGCGCCGGTTCCTGGACGTGCACGGATTCCCGCAGGGCCCGCTGCTGCTCACCGACTGGGGCCCGACGAACACCGGCTGGTTCCGCAGCGGCGCGGCGCACAAGCACGGTCAGCTCGAGCGGCTGTTCGACGAGCTGCCGGGGATCCGCTGGCTCCTCGTCGGCGACGACGGCCAGCACGACCCCGTGATCTACGAACGCGTCGCTCGTGAGCGCCCCGACCACGTGGCGGCTGTGGCGATCCGCCAGCTCACGCCCGCGCAGCAGGTGCTGTCCCACGGCCTCCCCGTCCCGCTCCCGCCGCCCCGCGGCACGGACGCGTGGTGGCACGGCACGGTCCACGGCCCGCACGGGACCGACGCGTCGGGCCGGCCGGCCGGGGAGGGGGCGGAGACCCCGTCGTCGACGGACCGTGTCCCCGTCGTCCGGGGGCAGGACGGCACTGCGCTGCGTCGGGCGCTCCTCGGCACCGTCAAGTGATCCGCACCCGCTGAACCACCCGGAGCTCTGTCTCGTCGTGGAGGTGTCGGCTCGCCCGGGCCGGCGCGAGACTGGACAGATGGGACGACCATGTCACCCGGGACCTCGGATCGGCGTCGACACCGACGGCGCACGCTCGTGGTGTGGTGCGTCGGGCTCGCAGTCGTGCTGGTGGTCGCGGCCTTCGTGGGGCCGGCGGTGTACGCCGGGTTGGTGAACCGGCACGCCGACCCGGTGCCGACCCTGGGAACGGGGAGTGCATCGGTCGGTGCGGCGGGACCGCTCGCCGACGGCCGCTGGACCGTCGGTGCGGGGTCGTTCGCGGGCTACCGCGTCCACGAGGTGCTCCAGGGCCACGACGCGACCGTCACGGGGCGCACCGACGAGATCGCGGGCGCGGTCACGGTCTCGGGTGGACGTGTCACCGCCGCGACCGTGACGGTGCAGGTCGCGTCGGTCCTGACCGACGAGCCCCCGCGGGACTCCTACTTCCGTTCGACCGCGCTCGAGACGTCGAGGTTCCCGACGGCGACCTTCGTCCTCGCGCGGGCCGTGCCGGCGTCGTCGGGCGCGGTGAGCCTGTCCGGCCGGCTGACGGTGCACGGCGTGACGCGGGACGTGACCTTCGCAGGGCGCGCGTCCACGGGCATTGCGGGCGCGGAGGTCGTCGCGAGCCTGCCCGTGACCTGGGCGGACTACGGCGTCGACGCCCCCCGGCTGCCGTTCGTGACGGTGGACGACCACGGGGCGATCGAGCTGGACCTGCACCTCGCGAGGTCCTGGTGAGCGCTGCCCCCGACACGCGGCTCCGTGCCCTCCACGACGCACACGCGGGCGCGTTGTACCGGTTCGCGCTCCGTCTCACGGGGGACGAGGGCCTCGCTCAGGACGTCGTCCAAGAGACCCTCGTGCGCGCGTGGCGGCACCCCGACGTGCTCGCGCGCGGCGACGACCGGGTGCGCGCCTGGCTCTTCACCGTGGCCCGTCACCTCGTCGTGGACGACCGCCGGAGCGCGCGGCACCGGCGCGAGGCCGTCGTCGGCGAGCCCGGCGTCCTCGATCGGCTCGACCGTGCCCCGACCGCACGGGACGACACCCAGTCCGTGCTCGACGCCTGGCTCGTCGGGGACGCGCTCGCGACGCTCTCGCCCGAGCACCGGGCCGTCGTCGTCGGGGCGTACTACGGCGGGCAGAGCGTGGCCGAGCTCGCCACCGAGCTCGACATCCCCGCCGGGACGGTCAAGTCCCGGCTGCACTACGGCCTGCGCGCCCTGCGGCTCGCGCTCCAGGAGAGAGGGGTGACGTCATGACGGACGCCCGCACGCCCGACGACGTCGCTGCCGAGCACGAGCGCGTCGCCGAGTGGGACGCCGCGTACGTGCTGGGGGCGCTCGACGCGGAGGACCGCCGAGCCTTCGAGCGGCACGTCGCCGTGTGCGACCGCTGCCGGGAGGCCGTGGCCGACCTCGCCGGGATGCCGCCGCTGCTCGCGCTCCTGCCCGCGGACGAGGTGCCGCGAGGCGCCTCGGACGAGACCTCGGCGGATGTGGTCGATCTGGGCGCCGTGGCCACCCGGCTCCGTCGGGGGCAGGTGCGGCGGCGTTGGACCGCGGCGGCGGTGGCCGCGGGGCTGCTCGTGGTGGGCGGCGGCGCCGGGTGGGCCGTCTCGTCGGCGGTGTCGACCGACGGCGGCGGTTCCGTGAGCGCCGCCGCGACCACGTGGTCGCTCGCCCCGGTCGGTGGCTCCGGCGTCACGGCACAGCTCACCCTCGACCCCGTGGCGTGGGGGACGCGGCTGTCCTGGTCGTGCCACTACCCGGAGGGGGCGACGCCGACGTCTGGTGGCCCGTACGTGGCGGCCGGGACCGGCGGTGCGACCTACGCGCTGGTGGTGCTCGACCGCTCCGGCCGAGCGACGACCGTCGGGACGTGGGCCGCGACCGGGACGGGAGCGACGGGTCTGCACGCCTCGACGTCCCTAGCGAAGCAGGACGTCGAGGGCGTCGAGATCCGGCTGGGCGGCGTCGCCGTCGCCCGCTCCGAGGGCTGAGGTCGAGGCCGTCGGCGTCGGGAACGAGATCGGGCCCGGTCGCCCCGTGGAAGGCGACCGGGCCCGCGTTGCGTGTCCCGGAGGACCCGCGTGCGCGCCCCGAAGGAGGGGACGGTGCGCGCAGCTCGGTGAGTGGTGCGGTCAGACGGCCCGACGGCGTCGCAGCACCAGCAGCGTCGCGCCGGCTGCGACCAGCACCGCGGCCGCGATCGCGAAGGGCACGATGTTCGCGCCGGTCTGGGCGAGCACGCCCTCACCCTGCGCGGTGGCGGTCGCCGTCGGCGCGGCCGTGCCGCCGGCTGCGAGGACGACCGTCGTGTCTGTCGGCGAGGGCGACGCCACGTCGGCGGGAGCGGTCGACGGGGTGTCCTCGTCGGTGCTCGGCGCGGTGGACTGGTCGTCGCTCGGCGTGTCCGTGGTGTCGTCGCTCGGCGTCTCGGTCGAGTCGTCGCTCGGGGCCGGGGTGCTGGCCGGGGTCGTGCTCTCGGGGGTGGGTGTCGTGGTGGGGGACGAGGTGGTCTCGTCCGTCGGGGTGCCCGGCGTGCACGTCAGGTCGTCCGAACCCGTGAACGGATAGTTGTGGAACTCGCCGCCCGCGTAGGTGTGTGCGAGATCGCCTGCGACCCAGGTGCGACCGTTCAGGCCGGGAACGTCGATCGTGGTCGTACCGCCCCCAGTCGGGACCAGGACCGAGCCGACCCACTGTGCCGACCCGGCGATGTCCGGGGAGGTGTCGCCGACGATGTTCCACACGGTGCGCGATGCGTACGAGCCGAGGCCCGCGTTGTCACCGTTCTGGTCGAAGGCGGCCGTGGCGCCCTCGCGGCGCATGTCGGTGACGTTCGCGTGGACCTTGCCCGTGACGTTGACGACGATCGTCGCGTCGTCCGGGATGTCGGCGAACTCGACGCTGACGGACTGCGACGCGCTCCCCAGCTTGCCGCCGTCGACGGCGAAGACCTGCGTCGACGAGTGGCCGTCGCCGCGGAACACGACGTAGGGGGCCTCGTCGGTGACGGTGCCGTTGGCGGCCTCCGCGGCGAGCTCGCCGGACGTGGACCGGAGCGTCGTCGTGAGGTCGGCGTACGCGCCGAGCGCGGCCGTCTTGCCGAGGGAGGCGTGTGCGGTTCCCTCGGCGGGCTTGCCGTCGATCGTCCCGCCCACCTTCATCTGACCGTCCAGACCGTGGCCCACGTGGAGGTTCGACGTGCCCGTGACGTCCTCGCCGACCCGGAGCATGACCGAGCCCTTGGAGGGGGCGACGAGGGACCCGCCGCCGGCGACCCCGACGCCGTAGAGCCCGTCGACGGCGAAGTCCCTGCCGACCACGACCACACCCTCCGCCTCCGCCGCGCCGTGGACCGTGAAGTCGCCGGCCGCGTACACGTTGACCGTGTTGTCGGTGCCGGTGGGGTCACCGTTGCCGATCCCGGTCGTGGTGCAGGTCTCGGCGGCGTTCGCGCCTCCGGTCGCGGCGAGGACGCCCGCGCCCGCGAGGGCGAGGGCTGCGGCCGTCCGGCCGATGAGGGCGCGGCCCTGGTGGGCAGGGCCGAGGGGACGCGTGCTCAAGGAAGTGCTCCTTCGATGGGTGCCGGTGCGCGCGCGGCGGTGCGCGCGCACGAGGGGACGGTCCACGGCACGCTACCGGTACGGAAGCGGCGCGTACAAATCCATGGTCTACACTTCACCCGTCTTTCGCAGCGAGGGTGAGCGGTGCGGCCTGTCCGGTCTGCGTCAGGCCGTGGCGCCGACGGTCTCCGGGCCGCCGGAACCGCGAGCGAGCACGACGGGGCAGGTCGCGAGATGGTCGTCGACCAGGCCGCACGCCTGCATGGTCGCGTACGCCGTGATCGGCCCGACGAACACGAACCCGGCCTTCTTGAGGGCCTTCGACAGCGCCAGCGACTCGGGCGTCTTGGCGGGAACCTCGGTCCAGCTCGAAGGCGGTTCGGTGCGAGGCGCGGGCGCGAACGACCACACGAGCTCGTCGAGCGAGCCGCCCGCGTCGTGCAGTGCGACGAGGGCGCGCGCGTTGGTGAGCGTGGCCTCGATCTTCTGCCGGTTCCGGATGATGGACGCGTCCTGCAGCAGCCGCTCGACGTCGTCCGGTCCGTACGCGGCCACCACCTGAGCGTCGAAGCCTGCGAACGCGGACCGGAACGCCTCGCGCTTGCGCAGCACCGTCAGCCACGAGAGCCCGGACTGGAACCCCTCGAGCGCGAGCCGTTCGAGCAGCTCGTGCTCGCCGTGCACGGGGACGCCCCACTCGGTGTCGTGGTAGCGCTCGTAGAGGGGGTCACCGTCGCCGAAGCACCGGGTGCCGGCCGGGCTGGGTGCCGTGGGCTGGTTGTCGTCCACGGCTGCTGGTGTCGTCGTCATGGCCCCAGCGTGCCGCAGGCCTCCGACGCGCGGGCGGCGGCCGAGCCTCGTTGTGCACGACGGCGGCTCGGGTGCCCCTGTGGGTGGCGGCCGCTGACTCCGACCGGTCAGGAGTAGAGCGACCCGATCAGGTCGGCGTTCTTCTCGATCACGGGCTTGCGGCGCAGCTTGAGCGACGGCGTGAGCTCGTTGGACTCGACGGTGATCTCGCTGGGGAGGATCGCGAACTTCTTGATCTGCTCCCAGCGCGCGAACCCGGCGTTCGTCCGGTCGACGGCGGCCTGCACCTCGGCCTCGACCTGCGGCGACGCGATGAGCTCCTCGTACGAGCCGCTGAGCCCCTTGGTCTTCGCCCAGCCGACGAGCTCCTCGGAGTCGATGCTGACGAGCGCGACGCAGTACGACCGTCCGGCCCCGACGACGACGGCCTGCCCGATGATCGTGCTGTTCGACGACAGCGACACCTCGACGAGCCCGGGCGCGACGTACTTGCCGTTCGACGTCTTGAAGAGGTCCTTCTTGCGGTCGACGATCTTGAGGTAGCGGTCCTCGACGATCTCGCCGATGTCGCCCGTGTGGAACCAGCCGTCCTCGATCGCCTCGGCGGTCGCGTCCGCGTTGTTGAAGTACCCCGGGGTGACGGCGGGGCCGCGGGCGAGGATCTCGCCGTCGGACGCGAGCTTGATCTCGTGGCCCGGGAGCACGGGGCCGACGGTCCCGAACCGGGACTCGCCGGGCAGGTTCACGGTGATCGCCGCGGACGTCTCGGTCAGCCCGTAGCCCTCGAGGATCGGCATGCCGGTCGCCTCGAAGAACTCGAGGATCTCTCGCGACAGGGGCGCCGAGCCGGAGATGAAGTACTGGAGCTGCCCGCCGAACCGCTTGCGGACCTTCGAGAACACGAGCGCCGAGCTGAGCGCGGCCTGCGCGCGCACCCACAGCGACGCCGTCTCGCCGGACTGCTGCGCCCGGACCTTCTGCTCACCGGCCCGCACGGCCCAGCGGAACAGCGCGAGCGTGATCCCGCCCTTGGCCTCGACCTGCGCGGTGATGCCGGCGTGGACCTTCTCGAAGATGCGCGGCGCCGCGGCCATGAACACCGGTCGTGCGGTCGCGAGGTTCCCGACGAGGTTCGGGATCGAGCCGTCGACGGCCGTCGGGTAGCCGATCTGGAGCTGCGCCACCACGAACGTCTTCGCGAACACGTGCGCGAGCGGGAGCCACAGCATCTGCGTGTGCTGGTCGGAGAGGATGCCGAGCGCGTCGATCCCCGCGGCCTCTCCGGTCCAGTTGTAGTGCGTGAGCCGCACGCCCTTCGGGAGGCCGGTGGTTCCCGACGTGTAGATGAGGGTCGCGAGGTCGTCCGGGCCGAGCTCCGCGTGGGCGCCGTCGACGGCGGTGGGGTGGGCGGCGTCGTAGGCACGGCCGGATTCCGTGAGGTCGGCGAGCGAGCGCTCGCCGTCGCCCAGCGTGGCACCGCTCGCGTCGATCACGACGACGAGCTCGAGCGCCGGCGTCTTCGCGCGGACCGCGCGCACCTGCTCGAGCAGCTCCACGTCGTCGACGACGACGATCCGCGACCCGGAGTCCGAGAGGATCCACTCGAGCACGTCGGGCGTGGCGATGGGGTAGATCGAGGTGGTCGCGGCGCCGGCCTGCTGGATCGCCTGGTCGACGACGATCCAGTCGTAGCTCGTGCCCGCCATGAGGGCGATCCGGTCGCCGCGGGCGATGCCGTGCTCGACGAACGCCGCGGCGAGCGGCCGGACCCGCGCGTCGACGTCGCGCCAGGAGTGGTCGACCCACCCGCCCTGCCCGTCGGGCGAGCGGTAGGCGAGCTCGCCCGCGTGGTCGCGCACCCGCGCGTCGTACAGGGCGGTGACCGAGCGTGCGATCCGCAGGGGGGAGTCGCTCAGGTCGAGGTGGGTGGCGGGTCGGTCCGCGGGAGTGGTGGCCGGTGCGGTCATGCGTTGTACCTCGTCGTCCGCTGCATGGGAAGGCCCGCTCCGACGCGGGCTCGTGATACATGCTACCCCGGGTATCGGAATCCCCTGAACCCGCTGGTCGGGGCTACCTCAGACGGCCGTACGGGTACCTCAGACGCCGTCTGAGGCACCTCAGCGCCCAGGACTGGGCGACCGCCCGATCTGCGCACCCCCGCCTTACCCGCAGAGTCGGGGTCACGGCGGCACCGTGTCGCCGCGACTCTCGAGGGGGAATCATGCTGGAACAGCTCGGACCCGCGGTCGACGCCCAGGTCGAGTACCTGCGTGAGCAGGCTCGCGCGTCCTACCGCACCCATGGCGCCCAGCAGGGCTCGCGGTGGCACCGGCTCAGCCACCGTCTGCACCTGGACCACCGCGCCGCCGCCTGAAAGGGTGGCGCTCCGGTGGGCGGGCGCTGACACACTGGGGGACATGGCCGCACCTGCGTCCGCGCCCTTCGTCGCGCGGTCAGCCGAGCTCGAGCTCCTCACCGACGCGGTCCGCCGCGCCGCCGAGGGAGAGCCCGCGCTCGTCCTCGTGGGCGGCGACGCCGGGATCGGCAAGACCCGACTCCTGACCCGCACCGCCGAGCTCGCCCAGGAGGCGGGTGCGGCGGTCGTCGTGAGCCACTGCGTGGACCTCGGCTCGGTCGGCCTGCCGTTCCTGCCGTTCGTCGAGGCCCTCAGCGACCTGCGGCGCCGTTGTTCGATCGTCGACGACTTCGCCGCCCAGCGTCCCGCGTTGGCGCGCCTCCTCGACGCCGACCCGGGAGCGACCCCCACCTCCGAGCCCGCCGGCCGCCTGCAGCTCCTCGACGGGCTGGCCGCCGTGCTCGGAGGGGCCGGGGCGCCGTCGTCGCCGCTCGTCCTCATGATCGAGGACATCCACTGGGCGGACGCGTCGACGCTGGACGCCCTGCGCTACCTCGTGGCGCGGCTCCGCGACGAGAACCTCCTCGTCGTCGCGTCGTACCGCGCCGACGACCTGCACCGCCGCCACCCCCTGCGCCCCGTGCTCGCCGAGCTGGGCCGGCACCCGCGCGTCGAGCGGATCGAGCTCGAGCCCTTCACGCGCGACGAGCTGCGCGAGTTCACGACGGCGGTCGCCGGGCGCCCGCTCGACGCCGCCGCCCTCGAGTCGGTGAGCCGGCGGTCCGAGGGCAACGCCTACTTCGCGGAGGAGCTCGTCGAGTCGGGGGTCCGGCCCGGCGAGCTGCCGTGGACGCTCGCCGACGTCCTCCACGCCCGGCTCGAGCGTCTCCCGCCGGACGTGCAGCGCCTCGTCCGGATCGCGTCCGCGGACGGTCGCCAGGTGCTCGAACCGCTGGTCCGCGCGGTCGCCGCAGGCCCTGTGCTCGGAGGTGCGGCGGGCGCGGACACGGACAGCGCCCTGAGGGAAGCCGTGGCGCAGCAGGTCCTCCACTCGGACGGGGACCGCATCGTCTTCCGGCACGCGCTGCTCGCCGAGGCCGTCTACGGGGACCTGCTGCCGGGCGACCAGGTGGCCGTCCACCGCGCCTACCTCGACGCCCTCGCAGCCGACCCTGCTCTCGGCTCTGCGGCCGTCCGCGCCTACCACGCCCTCCGCGCCCACGACCTGCCGATGACGCTCGTCGCGAGCCGCGATGCCGCCCGGCAGGCCGCGCGCGTCCTCGCGCCCGCGGAGGAGCGGCGCCACCTCGAGCAGGTGCTCGCGCTGTGGGACGCCGTCCCCGACGCCGCCGGCCTCCTCGGCGAGCCGCACGACGACGTCGCCCTCGCGGCCGCGTCCGCCGCTGCCCGCTCCGGCGCGCCCGAGCGGGCCGTCGACCTCGCCCGGGCCGTCGTCGACACGCACGTCGGCGACCCGCTCCGCCATGCCTCCCTCCAGCACGTCCTCGCCGGCTACCTGCTCGCCGCCGACGAGCTCGACGAGATGCTCGACCGCACCGCGTCGGCTCTCGAGGTCCTGCCCGTCGACCCGCCGTCGCGCGACCGCGCCTGGACCCTCGCGATGCACGCACGCGCCGCGCTCAACCTCGACCTCGACGACATCGCCCGGCAGGACGCCGTCCGCGCCGTCGCCGACGCCCAGGCCGTCGACGCCCCCGACGTCGAGGCCGACGCGCTCGGCACGCTCGCCGTGCTCGAGGTCGACGACCCCGAACGCTCGGCGGAGCTCCTCGTCGAGGCCAGGGAGCGCGCCCACGCGGCCGGCGACCTGGAGACCGAGCTCCGGTGCATGTCCAACCTCGTCGCCAACCGCTACTACGCAGGCAACCTCGACGAGGCCGCGCGCCTCGCCGACGAGGCGTCGTGCTACGCCCACGACACCGGGATGACGTGGAGCGTCTACGGCATGACGATCCGGATGTTCGTGCTGCTCGGCGCGTACCTGCGGGGTGAGCTCGCCCCCGCCGACCCGGGCCCCGTCCCCGAGAGCTGGGCCGCGGGGTACCAGGCGCTCCAGCTCTACCCGGCGGTCGCGCGGGGCGACGCCGACGCCGTCGAACGGGGGCAGGCGCTCCGCCCCGCCTGGGTGACGGACGGCCAGATCGCGCTCGTCGCGGGCGGTTGCACCGTGGACGCCCTCGTCTGGCGGGGCGACGACGAGGAAGCCGTCGCGCTCGCCGAGGAGGTCATCGTCTTCCTGGGCCGGGAGTGGTCCGACTCGTTCCTCGGCCGGATCTGGCTCTCCGCGCTCGCCCTCTCGGCGCTCGCGGACCAGGCGGAGCGGGACGCGCTCGTGGGGCACGACGTCGCGGCGCTCGTCGCGCACGGGGACGAGTTCCTCGACGCCGCGGTCCGGACCGCGGAGCGCGGGCGCCCCCGCGGCGGGGTCCTCGGGCCAGAGGGCCGTGGCTGGCTCGCCCGCGTGCACGCCGAGCACGCGCGGCTGCAGGCCGCGGGAGGCGTCGGCGAGAACGATCCGGTGCTCTGGGAGGCCGCGGCGCACGAGTTCGGCTTCGGTTACCGCTACGAGGTCGCGCGGTCCCGGTGGCGGTGGGCGGAGGCCCTGGTCGCCGCGGGCGACCGCGCGGGCGCGAGCGAGCAGCTCGCGGACGTCCTGACGGACGCCGAGGTCATGGGCGCCCGCCCGCTGGCCGACGCGTGCCGTGCGTTGGCCCGCCGCGCCCGACTCGACGTCGGCGGGGTCCGTGCGTCGTCGTCGGACACGCTCACGGAGCGCGAGTCCGAGGTCATGGCGCTGGTCGCTCAGGGGTTGTCGAACCGGCAGATCGGCGAACGGCTGTTCATCTCGGGCAAGACCGTGAGCGTGCACGTCTCGAACGTGCTCGCGAAGCTCGGGGCCGCGACACGTGCCGAGGCCGTGTCCGTCGCGCACCAGCGCGGGCTGCTGGCCGCTCGGTGACGGGCCGGCGTGACGCTACCGGGCCGCCCGGCCGGCGTTGCGTGCCACCGCGACGGCCCCGGCGACGAGTGGGACCTGGAGCGGCAGGCGGCCCCACGCGACGACGGGCTGCCGCGCGGGTGACCGGGCCCCGGGGTGGGAGTCGAGCGCCATCTTCACGTTGCCGGGGAAGACGCCCACCAGCAGGGCTGCGCTGGCGACGCCGCCTGCCGCCCGGGTGCGGGGGACGGCCAGGGCGGCCGCGCACGCGAGCTCCGCGACCCCCGACCCGACGACCCAGGCACGAGCCGACCCGAGCGGGCGGGGGATCAGCGGCTCGAACACCCGCGGGCGGACGAGGTGGATCGTGCCCGAGGTGGCGAGCAGCCCGGCGAGCGCACCAGCGAGGAGCAGGGTTCGGCGTGGGGTCATCCGGCGATGCTAGGTGGCCGGCGCGGCGAACGCCCGCCGCCCGGCTCCGTGGAGCGGGCGACGGGCGTCCGGTCGTAGGTGACGCCGCGGCGGGTCAGCGCGTCCGGCGCGGTGCCCCGGCGGCGAGCTCGAGCGTCTGCTGGAGGACGCCGAACTGGGCCTTCGGCTGGAAGTCGTCGTCCCAGAGCAGGGCCGCGCCCTCGCCCTCGAACGTGCTCGGCACCCAGGACGAGCCGTCGTCGATGCCCCAGACGGTGAACGAGATGCAGCGCTTGACCAGCAGGCACGCGGACAGCGACTGCGACCACATGCTGTTCTGGGCGGTCTGCTCCACGGTGGTGACGGGGAGCGTGGTGCGGACGTCGGCCTCGGTCACGGCGGTGTCGAGCCCCAGGTCGGCGAACTTCTGCATCGTCTCCTGGAGGTTCGGCGTGCCGTACTGCGTGTCGAGGTGGTCCTGGAAGCCGACGCCGTCGATGGGCACGCCCTGGGCCTGCAGCTTCTTGACCATCGCGTAGACGGCTTCGCTCTTCGCGCCCGTGTACTCGATGTTGTAGTCGTTGTAGAAGAGCTTGGCCTTCGGGTCGGCCTCGTGGGCCCAGCGGAACGCGTCGGCGATGTAGCTGTCGCCGAGCTTCTGCGACCAGATGTCGTCGCGGAGCGTGCCGTCGTCGGCGAAGGCCTCGTTGACGACGTCCCACTGCCAGATCTTGCCCTTGAAGTGCTTGACCTCGGTCTGGATGTGCTTCTTGAGGATCGCGCGGAGCTGGTCGGCGGTGAGGCTGTCCGCCTCGGCGGTGAGCCAGGACGGGAGCTGGTTGTGCCAGACCAGGGTGTGGCCGCGGACGAGCTGGCCGTGCTGCTGCGCGAAGGCCACGAGCTTGTCGGCCGGCGCGAAGTTGTACGTGCCCTGCGTGGGCTCGATCGTGTCCCACTTCATGACGTTCTCCGGGCTGACGGTGGAGAACTGCTCGCCGGCGATCGTCGTGTAGGCGTCGTCGGTGCCGAGCTTGTCGGTGTTGATGGCTGCGCCGATCCGCAGGCCCGACGGCGCCGCGAGGCTCCGCAGGGTGTCGTCGCCGGTGGTGGGCTGGGTGGGCGGCTTGTGGCCGTGGCTGGGGGCGCCGGGGACGGCGTGGTGGCCCCACGGAGAGCCCCCGTGGGCGGATGCCGCGAGGGGCGCGGCGACCAGGCCGACGACGGCGATGCCGGCTCCGAGCACGATGGCTCGGCGGTGCCGTCGCGGGGTGGGAGAGGTGGTGGTGAGAGGTGCAGTGGCCATGCCGTGACTCCTTCGTACGGACACGTGGCGCCTGCGTGGTCTCGGGGTCCGCGCCGGTCGCCTCGCTGCGACGCCTCGGTGCGCCGCAGCGTGGCCATCTTCTTTCCGAAACTTTCCGAAAGTCAAGACCCTGTGCGAAGGTCTCACGATCCGGACGGCGTGGGTGCCGCCGGTGTGTGTCGCGTCAGTCCCGGTCGCTCGGGATGACGATCCACAGGATCACGTAGAGCAGGACCTGCGGGCCGGGCAGGAGGACCGACGCCACGGCGATCCACCGGACGAGCGTGGGGCTCAGCCCGAACCGTCGGGCGAGGCCGGCGCACACGCCGGCGATCATGCGACCGCTGCGCGGCCGCGACAACGACGGGCTCGTGGATGCTGTCGTGCTCATGGTTCGACGGTAGGCGCGCGGCCGGTCCGTCGGTATGGGGGATGCCCCCGGACCGACCCGGGCCGGTCCCGGAGCGCCGTTCAGCCCGTGCTCGGCAGCTCACCAGCCGCCGGGCTCGAGGATCTTCCGGATCCGCTTCTCGCTGACGGGCCCGTCGGTCCCGAGCTGTTGTGCGAACAGGGAGACCCGGAGCTCCTCGATCAGCCACCGCACCTCGGCGAGCTCGTCCGCGCGCGCGGGGTCGGGCCGTCCGGCCGCGTAGGCGCCGAGCGCGCGCTCGTAGGCCTGTTGGACGTCGTGGACGCGCCAGGCGAGCTCGGCGTCCCGGTGCGGGTTGCCCTGCGCCTTCTCGAGCCGGTACGACGCCGCCCGCACGTACCGGACGAGGTGCGGCAGGCGCCGGGGCGGGGTCTCGGAGACGAAGCGGTCGTGCACGAGCCCTGCCACCTGGTCGCGCAGGTCCGTGAGCGTGTTGAGCAGCGCCATCGACGTGGCGTCCCGGATCTCGCCGTCGAGGTTCCGCGTCGCGGTGAGGGCGGCCACGACGTGCCCGACGACGCGGAACACCTCGTCCTCGAGCTCGTCCCGCAGGCGATCGCGAACCTTCGCGTAGGCCGTGGCGTCACGGACGGTGGCGGCGTCGGGCACGAGCGCGTTCACGGCGGCGAGCTGCACGTCGGCCACCAGGGCGTCCGTGCTGCGGTACGGGCTCGCGGCCAGGGTCAGCGCCTGCGTCCCGGTCCACCTGCTGGTGATCCGTGCGCCGGCGAGCCCGACCTCCTGCAGCAGCAGCCGCCGCACCCCGCGCGCATGTTCCACGGCCTGGCTCGAGGCGTCCCCGAGCACCCGCAGCGCGACGACCGGCCCACCCTTGGCGTCCTGCTCCTCGACGAGCGCGGGATACCCCCGGACGACGGTCCCGGCCCCGACCCGCGTCTCGACGACCGGCGGCAAGACCCCACCGTCGACCCCCCCGAGATCAGAGGGCCAGCCGGAGACGACGGCAACCTCCCGCACGAGCGCCGGAGCGCCGTCCCCGGAAGCGCCCCCACCCCGCCGCGACGCACCAGTGGCGTCTGAGCCACGTGAAGACGACCCGCTGTGCGAACCGTCGGCGCGGCCGTCGTCGGACGCACCGCGCGGAGAACCGGACGACCCGGCAGAGGAGGGGGAGGCTGCGCCCGAGGAGGCGAAGCCCGTGGTGGTGCCGGCGGACGGTAGGCCGCGCCCCTCCGCCGCCCCCGGCTCGCCCGCCCCAGCCGCGGACGACTCCGCGACGGCGGCCTCGAGCGCCGCCCGGACCGCCGTCCGCACCGCCGCCTCCGCCCGCGACGCCAGACGACGCTGCAGCTCCAGCAGGTCCTTCCCCTCGCCGAGCACCGTCGCGACGCCGCGCTCCGGCTCGGACAGGACGCGGTACGTGACGCGCAGGTGCGCGGGCAGCCGTTCGGGGACGCCGGGCCACGCGTCGTCGGGGATCTCGACGTCGCGCAGGTCGCGGACGGCGCGCGTGAACGCGACCCGGAAGGGTTCGGCCATGTCGCCGGCGCGTGCCATGTCGTCCCACTCGGGGGTGTTGGCGCGCAGCCAGGCGGCGACGTCACGGCCGACGTCGGGTGCGGGCACGAGCTGGACGCGCACGGGCTTCGGCAGGGCCCGGATGGTGGCGACGGTGAGCTCGTCGAGCAGGCCGGGGACCATCCAGTCGAACCCGTCCGGCACCACACGGTTCAGGACGGAGACGGGGACGTGGACGGTCACGCCGTCGGCGTCGGTGCCGGGGGAGAACTGGTAGGTGAGGGGGAGCTCGAGCTCGCCCTGCGGCCACCGCTCGGGGAAGAGCGAGGTGTCGATCTCGTCGGCGGTGGGGACGAGGAGGTCGAGCGTGAACGTCAGGAGGTCGGGGTCGCGACGCCGGGCACCCTTCCACCACTGGTCGAAGTGCCGGGCGGACACGACATCGGCGGGGATGCGGGCGTCGTAGAACGCGAACAGGACGTCGTCGTCGACGACGAGACCCCGTTGCCGGGAGCGGGCCGCGAGCTCCTCGGCCTCCTCGAGGGTCCGCTGGTTGGCGGACCAGAACTGGTGGTGCGTCGTCCACTGGCCCTCGACGAGCGCGTGCCGGACGAACATCTCCCGCGCCGCCTCACGGTCGACGCGCGAGTACAGGACCTGGCGGTCCGCGACGATCGGCACCCCGAACAGCAGCACCTTCTCCCGGACCGTCGCCGCGCCGCGCTTCGACGACCACGACGGCTCCGAGTACGTGTGCTTCACCAGGTGCGCGCCGACCTCCTCCGCCCAGTCCGGCTGGATGCGCGCCACGTCGCGCGCCCACAAGCGGCTCGTCTCCACGAGCTCGCCGGCCATCACGAACGCCGGCGGCTTCTTGTTCAGTGGCGAACCCGGGAAGATCGCGAACCGGATGCCGCGGGCGCCCAGGTACTCGTTGCGGGCCTGTCGGGCCATGCGCTTGAGCTGGGCTGCATCGCGACCCGTGCGCGCGGACGCCTTGATCTCCGCCGTCTGCTGCATCCCGACCTGCGACAGGAGGCCGGCGAGGAGCGCCTTGTGGATGGTGTCGCCGTCCCAGGCGCGCTTGTAGGGGTCGGTGCTCGGGGCGGGGCGGCGGCGGGAGGGGCCGACGGCGCTCGGGCTACCATCCGCCTCGCTCGTACCTCGCTCGGCTCCCGCCAGCCCCGCCACGCCCTTCGCGCCGCCGGCCCCTCCCGCCGCCTCGGGCGTCCGCCTCACCTTCGCGTCCGCGCCGGTGGTCGCCGAGGGTGACGTTGCGTTCGCCGAGGGTGACGCGGTGTGGGCGCGCGTCGGGTCGCCCCAGCGGATGCCGAGAGGCTTGGAGGTGTCGCGGAGCTGGGTCACGAGGTCCTGCCACTCACGGATGCGCAGGAAGTTCAGGTACTCGGAGCGGACGCGGCGGCGGAACTGGCTGCCCGAGAGGTCGTGCTGGAGCTCGCGCGCGTACGTCCAGAGGTTGAGGTAGGTGAGGAAGTCGGACGTCGGGTCCTGGAACCGGGCGTGCTGCTGGTCGGCTTGCGGGCGTTCCTCGGTGGGACGTTCGCGCGGGTCCTGGATGGACAGGGCCGCGGCGATGATCGTGACCTCCCGGGCGACGCCCCGGCGCGCGCCCTCGACGATCATGCGGGCCAGGCGCGGGTCCATGGGGAGCTGCGCGAGGTCGCGGCCGACGGCGGTCAGGCGGGTCTCGCCGTCGGACACCTCGAGGGCGCCCAGCTCGGTGAGGAGCTGCACGCCGTCGCGGATGGAACGCGTGTCCGGCTGGTCGACGAACGGGAACCGGGCGACGTCGTCGGGCGTGGACACGACGCCCACGGAGATCATCTGGAGGATGACCGACGCGAGGGACGTGCGCAGGATCTCCGGCTCGGTGAACGGGGGGCGCGCGTCAAAGTCGTCCTCGGAGTACAGCCGGATCGCGACGCCGTCGGACACGCGCCCGCACCGCCCCGAGCGCTGGTTCGCGCTGGCCTGGCTGATCGGTTCGATGGGCAGACGCTGCACCTTCGACGCGCGCGAGTACCGCGAGATGCGGGCCGTGCCCGGGTCGACGACGTACCGGATGCCCGGGACGGTCAGGGAGGTCTCGGCGACGTTCGTCGCGAGGACGATCCGGCGTCCCGGGTGCGACGCGAACACGCGGTGCTGTTCCGCCGCCGACAGCCGCGCGAACAGCGGCAGGATCTCGACGTACCCGGGCCGGCGGGCGTCGTGCGTGCGGTCGCCGAAGTGGCCGGTGAGGGCGTCGGCGGCGTCGCGGATCTCGCGCTCGCCCGACAGGAACACGAGGATGTCGCCCGGCCCCGGGTCGTGGCGGGTGCGGTCGTGGGCGATCAGCTCGTCGACGGCGTCGACGATGCCGGTGACGAGGTCGCGGTCCTCACGCTTCCTGCCGTCCGCGGTCGCGTCGCCCGTGAGCGGCCGGTACCGCAGCTCGACGGGGTACGTGCGGCCCGACACCTCGATCACGGGGGCGGGGGCGTCGTCGGCCCCGAAATGTTTCGCGAACCGCTCGGAGTCGATGGTCGCGGACGTGATGACGAGCTTGAGGTCCGGCCGCTGCGGCAGCAGCCGCGACAGGTAGCCGAGCAGGAAGTCGATGTTGAGGGACCGCTCGTGCGCCTCGTCGACGACGATCGTGTCGTACGCGAGGAGCTGCGGGTCGCGCTGGATCGCGGCCAGCAGGATGCCGTCCGTCATGACCTTGACGAGCGTGCCGTCCGACGACTCGTCCGTGAACCGCACCTGGTAGCCGACGGTCTCGCCGAGCGGCGTCCCGATCTCCTCCGCGATGCGTTCGGCGACGCTCCGGGCGGCCAGACGGCGCGGCTGCGTGTGCGCGATCTGCCCCGCCCGGCCGCGGCCCAGGTCGAGCAGGATCTTGGGGAGCTGCGTCGTCTTCCCCGAGCCGGTCTCGCCCGCGACGATCACGACCTGGTGGTCCCGGATCGCCTCCGCGATCTCGTCGCGGTGCGCGCTCACGGGGAGCTGCTCGGGGTAGGTGATGGGCGGCACGACGACGGCCTCGCGCCTCGCGCGCATGCGTTCCAGGTGGGCGGTGCTCACCCGGGGCGACGCGGGCCGGTCGCTGCGTCCACCCTGCCCGGGGCCTCGTCCGCGCCCCCGCCGGGACCGGCCACCCGAGCGGCGCCCGCGCTCGGGACGCGCGACGTCCGGGTGCGCGTCGCCGCCGGCGTCAGGGCGCGCTGGACGGCGCTGCCCTGGGTCGGGCGTCGGGGTGCGGGGTTCGGTGCTCACGGGCTTCCATTGTCTCAACTCGTGGCAACTTCATTCGACGCCCACGCCGCTTGCAGAGTGCTAGCGTCGAACGGTGCCGGCTCTCTATCTCGGCGACGTGCCCGAGGACCTCACGCGAACGCTCAAGGAGCGGGCCGCAGCCGAGGGAAAGTCGCTGTCGGCCCCCACCGGTGGTTGAGCTGGTGCGGATCTCCGCGCGGCCGACCAATGCTGACATCGCGGCCCGGTTGAAGAGCCGCGACCGTACCGGTGGCCCCACAGTCCAGGACATTCTCGACGTCGTCGAAGGCGGGCGCCGGTGATCGTCGTCGACGCCTCGGCCATGGTTGAGGCCCTCGTCGGCGCAGTCCGGATCCCGAGCTGCTCGATTCCCTCGCCGGTGACCTCTTCGCACCCACCAGTCGCTAGATCGGGAGACGGCAGATGAGCGGGGACCTGGGCGAAGTCGTCGACCGGCTCGCTCGGGAGCCGCGAGGAACGCAGGTGCGCGTCGCCGTCGACGGGATCGGCGCCAGCGGCAAGAGCCGCTTCGCCTCGCGGCTGGCCGAGCGTGTCACCGGCCGGCCCGTCGTCGTGCTGCACGCGGACGACTTCTTCAACCCGCCGTCCGTCCGCCACGCGCGGGGGCGGCACTCTCCCGAGGGCTTCTGGCTCGACGCGTACGACCTCCGCGCGCTGGTGGCGGCGGTCCGGTCCCCGGGCGGTCCGCCTGACGCGCTCGTCGTCGTCGAGGGCTCGTTCCTCCACCGCGACGAGCTCGTCGGGCTGTGGGACTTCTCCGTCTTCCTCGACGTGTCCTTCGACGAGGCGGCGCGGCGGATGTCCGAGCGGGACGGCCTTGCGGCCGACGACCCGAGGCACGCACGCTACCGAGGCGCGCAGCGCCTCTACTTCGCGGCCGCGCGACCCTGGGAGCGCGCGTCGCTCGTCGTCGACACGACGCGACCCGACGCGCCGCGGATCATCGACCCCGTGGCGTCGGCCGCGCTCGTGGCGTGCGGGCCCACCGAGAACGGCCCGCCTGATAGCGGCTCGGGGTGCTGGGGGCGATGAAACCGCTCGGGTTGGGAGGACGGAACTCCGTTCGCTGCGCTGCGCGAACGGCTCCTGGCCGATCCGGGCTGGCGAGTCCACGACCTCCCGACGCCGCACGACGCGATGCGTGAGGCACCCGAGGCGGTCGCCGCGTTGCCGGCCGGACGGGGCGGACGCGGCGAGACGGACCCACCACCCCGGTATGTTCCGCTCGTCCCCGAGGGCCGCTGACCCACCGGGCTCGCCGTGCTGCTCCGCGTGAGAGGTCGGCGAGCACTTCGGTGTGGCAGGCTCGGCGCATGGGTCTGTTCCGCCGCAAGCGTGAGCCCTTCCTCACGGCTTCCCCCGACGCACCGGTACCCGGGATGTCCACGGCCTCGAGCGTGGCCTCGGTCGAGGTGTCCCCGACGGGAGCCCCCGTGGACGAGGGTCCGGGCGTCGTCGCCGAGCCCTTCTCGCTCGCGGTCGAGGACGTCTTCACGATCACCGGTCGCGGCACGGTCGTCACGGGGACGGTCGCGACCGGCACGGTCCACCGCGGCGACGCGGTCGAGATCGTGCGCGACGGCGTGCCGGTCATGAAGGCGACCGTCTCCGGGGTCGAGACCTTCCGGAAGCAGGTGGACGTGGCGACCGCCGGGGCGAACGTCGGCCTGCTGCTCAAGGGCGTGAGCCGTGACCAGCTCGTCCGCGACGACCTGATCCGCGCCACCAGCTGAGGGCCCGATGAACAAGTCGCGCCTTGAGGCGTTCAGCGACGGCGTCCTCGCCATCGTCATCACGATCATGGTGCTCGAGCTGCGGGTGCCGGAGGAGTCGTCGTGGGGCGCCCTGCGCGACGTCGCCCCCACCTTCCTCACGTACCTGCTGTCCTTCGTGTACGTGGGGATCTACTGGAACAACCACCACCACATGCTGCAGCTCGCGTCGAAGGTCAACGGCGCGGTCCTGTGGGCGAACCTGCACCTGCTGTTCTGGCTGTCCCTGCTCCCGTTCACGACGTCGTGGATGGACGAGACCGGCTTCGACCCCGTCCCGACGGCGCTCTACGGCATCGACCTGCTCCTCGCCGCCGTCGCCTACTTCGTGCTGCAGCGGACTCTCATCAACGGCCAGGGGAGCGACGGTCCGCTCGCGCAGGCCGTCGGGCGCGACTGGAAGGGCAAGCTGTCGCCGGTGCTCTACCTCGCCGGGATCCTGGCGTCGTTCTGGGTCCCGTACGTCGGGGTGGCTGCGTTCGTCGTGGCGGCGCTGATCTGGCTCGTGCCGGACCGCCGGGTCGAACGGTTCGTCGCCGAGCACGGGACGTCGGGCCGTGGCTGAACCGATCCGGGTGTTCCTGCTCGACGACCACGAGGTCGTGCGTCGCGGCGTGGCCGTGCTGCTCGAGGCCGAGCCCGACATCACGGTGGTCGGGGAGGCGGGTACCGCGGCGTCGGCGCTGGCGCGCGTGCCCGCGGTGCGTCCGGACGTGGCCGTCCTCGACGTGCGTCTGCCCGACGGTTCGGGGATCGAGGTCTGCCGCCAGCTCCGCTCCGAACACCCCGACCTCGCGTGCCTGATGCTCACGTCGTTCTCCGACGACGAGGCGCTGCTCGACGCGGTGCTCGCCGGTGCCGCGGGCTACGTGCTCAAGCAGATCCACGGCAGCGACCTCGTCGGCGCGGTCCGCACCCTGGCGTCGGGCGGCTCGTTGCTCGACCCGGCCAGCACCGCGCGGGTGATGCAACGGCTGCGGGAGTCGAGCCGGCGCGACGAGGAGGCCGACCCGCTGCGTGCGCTGACGCCGCACGAGCGGCAGATCGTCGAGCTGATCGGGGAGGGGCTCACGAACCGGGAGATCGGTGCGCGCCTGTTCCTCGCCGAGAAGACCGTCAAGAACCACGTCTCCCACGTCCTGGCCAAGCTGGGGCTGCAGCGACGCACCCAGGTCGCGGTGCTCGCGACCGAGCGCCGGGCCGCGCGACCGCGCGGCGGGGAGGACGGCGCTCAGGGCTGATCGGCGCCGTCGAGCGGCACGGACCAACGGAGCCGGGTGCCGGTCCCGCTCTCCGAGCTGACGGCGAGCCGTCCGCCGAGGCGCTCCGCACGGCTCGCCAGGTTCCGCAGCCCGCTCTCGCGTCCGCCGCGCTCGAAACCGACGCCGTCGTCCGCGACCTCGAGGACGACGGCGTCCTGCTCGACGCGAAGCTCGACCGTGACCTCGTCGGCGCGGGCGTGACGACCGACGTTGGTGAGCGCCTCGCCGAGCACCACGACCAGCTGGTCCGCGACCTCGACGGGCACCTCGGCCCCCGGTTCGGCCACGACCGTCAGCCGGGGAGGGAACCCCAGCACCCGCTGCGCCGCCGTGGCCACGTCGGACACCCGCTCGGCGAGCGGGAGCGCGTCGTTCGACGGCGCGCTCCTCAGGTCCGAGATGGTCGTGCGGATCTCGCTGATGGTCTCGTCGAGGTCGGTGACGGTGGACTCGACGACGCGACGGACGTCGTCGGGCAGCCGTGGGACGACCGACATGAGGCCCAGACCTGCCGCGAACAGGCGTTGCACGACGACGTCGTGCAGGTCGCGGGCGATGCGCTCACGGTCGTCCGCGACCGCAGCCTCGCGCGCTCGCCGGTGGAGCCGCGCGTTCTCGATGGTCGCTCCCGCGGCCGATGCGAGAGCGACGACCACGGTCTCGTCCTCGGCGCCGAACGGTTCGCCGCCGGCCTTGTCGGTGAGGTAGAGGTTGCCGTAGACGGTGCCGCGCACCGAGACGGGGACGCCGAGGAACGTCGTCATCGGCGGATGTCCGGCGGGCAGCCCGACGGCCCGGGGGTCGCGTGTGATGTCGTCCGAGCGGACGGGCCGCGCTTCGTGCATGACCAGGCCGAGGAGCCCTTCGCCGTGCGGCCAGTGGTCGATGCGCATGATCTCGTCGTCGGTGAGGCCGTGGGGGAGGAACCGTTCGATCCGGGTGCCGTCGTAGACGCCGAGCGCGCCGTAGCGCGCCCCCGTCGTCGTCATGGCTCCCTCGACGATCCTGGCGAGGATCGTGTCGAGGTCGAGCGGGCTGGTGATCGCCACGAGCGCGTCCACGAGCCGCTGGGTCGGGGGGCTCCCGAGCGGCTCGGAGGCGGCGTGGGCTCCGGTGTCGGCCACGGTCGGAGTGTCGCACACGAGGACGGCCCAGGGGCGGGGCCGTCCTCGTGTGCCGTTCAGGGGGTCAGGCGAGCCAGCGGAACCGCTGCACGAGCTTCTGGCTCTTCCACCAGGTGCCGAGGCCGTAGACGTCGCTTGCGCCCAGGAGGACGACGAGCACGATGCCGAGCGCCTCGATCACGTGGTCGTCGATGACCGGGTTGGTGGTCAGCGGCAGCGACGCGAGGTACATGAAGGCGAGCATCAGGACGCTCGAGACCGCGGCGATCCGCATGCCGACACCGAGGATCAGCGCGACGCCGATGCCGAGGAGGCCCAGCATGAAGATCCAGTCCACGACGACGTTCCCTGCGATCGCGTTGAACACGCCCTTGAAGGGTCCGGCGACGTTCTCCAGGTAGCCGGTCGTGGGGCTGCCGCCCCGGATCCAGGCGTTCGCCGTCGGCGTCGCGAAGTGGAGCCCGAACGTCTTGTCCAGGAAGGCCCACAGGAAGTAGAAGCCGAGGACCACGCGGGTGACGGCGAGGACGATCCGGGTGGGGGTGCCCGCGACCGCGGCGAGGGGCGTCTTCCACGGGCCCATGCTGGGCAGTGTCTGCGGGCGTTCCAGGGTGCTCATGATCGTTCCTCTCATCGACCGGTTCTTCGGTTCCCCGGCTTCTGAGAAGAGTCTTTCGCGGTGCGCAGGCCCGTTCCTGAGCCGAAGGTCGCGCGCGGGCGGGACCTTGGTCCCCGGTCGGACAGGTGGACGGGCGGCCTGCGGTCAGTCGGCCTCGTCGGCGAGGAGCTCACGGACGCGCGGGGCGACCTGCGTCCCGTACAGCTCGATGGACCGCATCAGCGTCGCGTGGGGCAGCGTCCCCGTCGAGTACTTGAGGTCGAACCGGGTCGCGCCGAGCCGGTCCACGGTCGCCGCGATCTTCTGGGCCACGGTCTCGGGAGAGCCCACGTAGAGGGAGCCGTCGGGGCCGACGTCGTGCCGGAACCGGGACTGCGAGTACGGCGGCCAGCCGCGCTCCGCGCCGATCCGGTTGTTCGTCGCCTCGAAGTGCTCGTAGATCTCGTCCTGCGCCTGCTCGTCGGTCTCGGCGACGTGCCCGGGGGAGTGGATGCCGACGCGCCCCGGACCACCGCCGGGCTGCGCGGACCACCCGAACTCGCCGAGCGCGCGCCAGTAGAGGTCCACGTAGGGGCGGAACCGGGCAGGTTCTCCGCCGATGATCGCGAGCATCATGGGCAGGCCGTAGCGCGCGGTCCGGACGACGGACTCGGGGGACCCGCCGACGCCGATCCACGTGGTCAGCGACCCGCGCTCGGTCTTGGGGTAGACGTGCTGGTTCTTCAGGGAGGCGCGCTTCGATCCCGCCCACGACACGGCCTTCTCGGTGCGCAGCGCGTCGAACAGCTCGAGCTTCTCCTCGAACAGGTCCTCGTACTCACCGAGGTCGTACCCGAACAGCGGGAACGACTCGACGAACGACCCCCGGCCCAGGATGACCTCCGCGCGGCCGCCGGACACGCCGTCGAGGGTCGCGAACCGCTCGTACACGCGCACCGGGTCGTCGGACGACAGCACCGTCACCGCCGAGCCGAGCCGGATCCGCTCGGTCCGCCCGGCGATCGCGGCGAGCACCACCTCGGGCGCGGAGACCGCGAAGTCGGCGCGATGGTGCTCCCCGACCCCGAAGAAGTCGAGGCCGACCCGGTCCGCGAGCACCGCCTCCTCGACGACGTCGCGGATCACCTCGCCCGCCGGCCGCGGGCTCCCGTCAGGGAGGGCGGTGACGTCACCGAACGTGTCGAGGCCGAGCTCCAGCGTCATGTCCGCCTCAACTCCCGTCGTCGGGCCGCTGTTCCGCCGGTGCGTAGACGCGCAGCGCCCCCGGCCGCAGGGTGAGCTGCACCCGGACGTCCGCCGCGCCCCGGCCCGACGACGCACCCTCGCCCACGACGTGGGTCTCGCCGTCGTGCGCGAGCGTCGTCCCGGCGGGAACGAGCACGTCGACCACCGGCACCTCGGTGGTGGTGGTCCCGAGCCACGACCGCGTCCGCGGAATCCTCCGGGCGAGCGGTGACCCGAGCTGGTCGAACACGCTGCGTGCGAGCACCCGGACCGTCGAGCGCCGCTTCCGGGCGAGCGCGACCCGGACGTCGAGGAGGCCGTCGTCGAGGCGTCTCCGGCGCGCCGGGGCCGGACCGGGGGGCGTGTAGCGGTCGATCCCGGCGAACAGGGACCAGACGTCACGAGGCTCGACCGAGTCCTCCACCGCCCCACGCACCGGCACCGGCTTGGCCCGGGGGAACGTCTGGGCGGTCGCGACGATCGCAGCGACCTGCTTCCCGAGCTTGCCCTCGAGCTTCTCGCGGTGGGCCACGATGTCGGGGTAGGCGCCGAGGGAGAAGGTGTTGAGCACGGTCCAGCGGACGGTGCCGCCCTCCGTGCCGCCGACCTCGAGGTCGCCGACGTCGACCGCGACGCCCTGGCCGGTCCGCACGCTCCTGGCGACCAGACCGACCGGGTCCTGGACGTCCGGTCCCGCGATCCGCAGCGCCTTCGCGAAGTGGTTGAGCGTGCCTCCGGGGAAGACGACGAGCGGTGACCCGTGCGCACGGGCCGCCGCGGCCACCGAGCCCACCGTCCCGTCGCCACCGGACACCCCGACGGCCCGCGAGCCGGAACGCAGGGCGTCGGAGACGAGGCGTCCGACGTCGTCGTCCCGCGACAGCTCGTGCACCTCGGCCGCAGGCAGAGCCTCGCGGATCGCCTGGGCCATCTGGCCGCCCGCCTTGCCCGACTTCGGGTTGACGAGGACGAACAACCCGTCGCCGTCGTCCAGTGCGGGGACGTCGGTCGGTGGAGCGGGTGCGAACTCGGTCGTGCGGGGCTCCGGGGGGAAGAGCCGACGGCCGAGGACCGCGGCCCCGACCCCGATCGCGACACCGCCCGCCACGTCGGAGAACCAGTGCGCTCCCACGTGCATGCGTGAGTAGGCGACGGCCGTAGCGAGCGGCGCGAGGGCGGCGCCGGCCGCCGGCCACTCGGTCGCGACCCCGAGCGTGAACGCCGCCGCGGACGCGCTGTGCCCCGACGGGAACGATCCTGAGGTCGGGGAGTCCGCCAGCCTGCGCAGCACGTCGAGGCCCGAGGTCGTCGGCCGCTCGCCGCCGAACAGCGGTTTGGCGACCAGGTTCGCGACGGCGCTCGCGGCAAGCAGGGTCGTAGCGCCACGGAGCGCGGCGCGACGCCCGACGGGCCCGGTCGCCGCGAGGCCGGCGCCGACCCCGACCCAGAGCACGGAGTGATCGGCGAGGCGGCTGAGGCCGCGCAGCGTCGCGTCGGCGGGGCGTCCGAGGTTCAGGGCGTCGGTCCGCGCGGCGACCTCCCGGTCGAAGCGTGCGAGGGCCGGCCACCGGTCGTGCGGCGCGAGCGGGCCGTGCCGGCCCCGGCCTTCGATCTTCAGGCGTGCCCGCGTCCAGGCGCGACGCAGTGGAGGACCGAGGTGCGTGCTGCTCGTCGAGGTCACGGTCCGACGCTACGCACGACGGCGGCTCCGCGCTCGGGCGGGGCGCGCACCTGGCCGGGGCGCGTGAGGGATCAGGCCTGGCCGAGCCGGAGGGCGTCGAGGTGGGTGAGGAGCTCGGTCAGCGACTCGCCGACCGTGCCGTCGCTGAGCTTGCCGCGCACGTGCCGGACCTGGGCGGCCGCGGCCTCGAGCGCGATCTGGGCATCGGAGAGCGCGACGGCCGCACGAGCCTCGTCCGTGGCGTCGACGACCTCCTGCGCGGCACCGGCGAGCGCCTCCTCGGCGGCGGCGGTCGCGGCCCGGGCTGACTCGACCGCGTCGGTGACCTCGGTGGCGAGCGTCCCCGAGAGCGCGTCCAGCTCGCCGTCGACGCGGGCGAGGTCGACGTCGAGCGCGGCGGTCTGGGTTCGGGCGTCGTGGAGCGCGGTGGTGAGGGCCTCGTGCCCACCGCCGAGGAAGAGGAGCGCTGCGACGGCGAGGAGGCCGGCGGCCGCGTAGCGCGCCGCGAGGGATGTCGTGGCCGTGTCCTCGCGCCACGACATCGGGCCTGAGGTCAGCGGCGACGTCACAGGATCAGTGTGCCGTGCTTTCCTGCGAGAAGACAGAGAGAAAACAGAGTAGGGGTTACAAACTCGTGGAGGTTCGGTGGAGGGCAGTGCGAGAGTGGTGCTGTGCGCACCCCTGACCCCACCCGGTTCCTCGTGCGCGGTCGGCTCGAACGGCTGCCGCGACGTGCCGCGGACCGGGACCTGTTGTTCGCCTACGTCGCGACCCGAGTCCTCGAGCTGGACGAGCCCGTCACGGAACGCGAGCTCACCGACCGCCTCGCGACCTTCGCCGACGACCCGGTCGGCGTCCGTCGTGACCTCGTCGACCGCGGCCTGGTGACCCGGACTCGGGACGGTGCGACCTACTGGCGCACGCTCGTGACGGTCTTCGACGACCTCGGGGACGCCGACGCCTCCGACGAGACGGTCACCCCACCGTCTTCGTGATCGACGTGGCCAGGCTGTCGAGCTGCTTCTGGACGTCGTCGATGGTGGCCCGGGCCTGGCTCGTGGTGGGGAGCTTGTCCTTGAGCTTCTCGAGCTGGGCGCGCGCGTCCTCGAGGTCCTGGTAGGCGTCGTCGAGCCGCTGACGCGCCGACGCCGACAGCGTGGAGCTCGACTTCTGTGCCTCGTCGAGCGCCTTGCGCGCCTCGTCCCCCGCGTCCTGCGCCTGGGTGAGCGCCGCCTTGCCCTGGCTCTTCATCGAGCCGAGCTGGCTCCCGAGGCGTTGGGCGTCCGACGCGATCTGCTTGGTCTGGTCGCCGGCGTCCTGGACGAACTTGCCCACCGCGTCGGTGTCGACGCTCCCGTCGCCGGTGCACGCCGCGAGCGGCGCGACGAGGGCCAGCCCGACGACGGCGCTCACGAGCGCGCGGCGGCCGGGTCGGGCCGGAGGGGCGGCGGGCGTGACGACGTCGAGATCGGAGGGCATGGTTCCATTGTGCCGCAACGACCTGAGAACGCTGTGACCTTTTTGTGGCGGTCCTGCGGGCCTAATGCTCCGTGGGTGCAGGGCCGTCACCGACGGCGAGCGTCACGAGCGCCCGCGCGGTGAAGAGTGCGAACGTCGACCCCGCGAGCACCCCGACGAGCGCGCTGGGCGTGAGGCTCGATCCTCGCCCCCACGCCCACGAGCCCACGGCGACGCCCACCAGGAGCACCGCGAGGACGACGAACCCGGCGTCGTGGAAGACCCGCGCGAGGGGGACGAAGTGGATCCCGACGACGCCGCAGATCCACGCGCTCACCCACGCCGCGTTGCCGGTCCGGGCCAGCACGATCGCCCCGGCCGCGCAGAGCACGGCCTCGATCGCGACGATCACACCGAACCGGACCCCGTCGGACGACGTCGCGAGCGCCGTCGGCGTGTCCCACCAGCGGACCCCCAGGACGCCCCCGACGACCGCGGCCGCGAAGCAGAGCCCGGACGCGATCCCGAGCGGGAGCCGCCACGACGCGGGCGGCGCCTCCTGGGCCCAGCCGAACCACGCGAACCCGCCGACCCCGAGGACGGCGGCGGTGAAGGCGACGTCGCGGTCGGTGGCCGTGCTCAGCAGGTCCATGGGCCGCCACCCTAGCCCGCGGCGCAGACTGGGACGGTGACCGCCACCACGTCCGCCGTCGGCGGGCTCACCATCGCCGATGCCGCCGCCGCGACGGGGCTCACCGTCCACACGCTGCGCTACTACGAGCGAGACGGGCTCATGCTCGACCCCGTCGACCGGGCGCCGTCGGGCCATCGCCGGTACTCGGAGGCGGACCTCGGCTGGATCGTCATGCTCACGCGCCTGCGGGCGACGGGCATGGGTATCGCGGAGCTCCGGGAGTACGCGACGCTGTGCCGCGACGGGGACGGGAACGAGGGGGCGCGGCTCACCCTGCTGCGCGCCCACCGCGACCGGGTGCTCGCCGAGCTCGAGGCGACGCGGGAGCACCTGCGCGCGATCGACGCGAAGATCGGGATCTACGAGGGTCGCTTGTGCGGCCCCGGTGTCAGCGGCCCGGGTGTCAGCGGCCCGGTGGCCACCGGGTGAACTCTTCGGGATGGCAGCGTTGTCACGCAGTCATCTCGAGGACGTAGGGTGCTCTTCGTGGGACGCGATGTAGCGCACGCCGCGAAGATGGCGCAGGCTGGGAAGGGCGCCACACGTGTGACCGCGGTCACCGGGCGCGACGCCACGTCCACCAGGGGAGTCATGCAGAGCCGCACCACGCGCAGGCAGCCGGGAGCCGCGGCGCGGCGTGGGAGCGTCGTCGTCGCAGTCGTCGCCGCTGCCTCGCTCGGTGCCCTGGGAGCTGCGAGCGCGCAAGGCCTCGGGAGCCCCGTCCCGGCCGGGACGTCGTCCGTCCCGGCGGCCGCGCCGGTCACGACCGGTGGAGGCACGACGGGTGGCGGCACGACGGGCGTCGGCGCGAGCGTGACGACCGCGCCGGACGTCACGACGGCCCCCGCATCCGTGCTCGATCGTGACGACGTGCTCGCGATCCTGAACCGCGCGGACGACTACCTCGCCGCCCACCCCGACGCGGTCGGCGGCCCTGTGGCGCAGGCGGCGAGCGAGACCGGGATGCTCCTGGTCACCTACGACGCGCAGGTCGCCGCGACCGCTGCGCTCACGCCGCCGGTCGACCTGCCGGTCAGCGCGCTCGAGCCGCCGGACCCGCTGACGACGTCGCCGTGGGACAAGGCGGTGGCGAAGACCTCCGGCGACACGGATGCCGCCGACGATGCCGCGCCGACCGCGGACCCGGCCGCACCGGCGTCGACCGAGAGCACTGCGCCCACGAGCACCGCGAGCCCGAGCAGCACGTCGTCCCCGACCCTGCCGAGCGACGGTGCCACCACGGGGGTCCTGGCCGCGGACGGTGCCGCCCCGACGGGTCTGCTGCCGCCGACCGGCACGACGCCGACGGGCTCTGCGACCGACGCCCCGGCGGCTGCGGACACGCCACAGGCGAACCCGACGAGCCCCGCGGGGGCGGTCGACGACGGCGCGACCGGCGCACTGATCCCGGACCCGGCCACGACGGCGGTCCAGGGCAGCATGCCCTCGGTGGACGAGCCGACGAGCCCCGCGGTCGCCGTTCCGGGAGCGACCCCGACGCCGACGCCGACCGCGAGCGTCCCGTCCTCGGCGCCCACGTCCGTGCCGACGGCGGAGCCTACGAGCCCGGCGGGCACGGTCCCCGCGCCCTCGGACGACGTGACCACGGCCCCCGGCGCGACCCCCACGACCAGCGCTGACGGATCCGTCCCGACCGCGAACGCCCCGACGGACGAGGGCACCCCGTCGACCACCCCCACCCCGTCGGCGACCCCCACCCCGTCGACGACCGCTCCGGCCGCGCTCCCCACGCCGTCGGCCACGGCGACGCCCGACACGGGGACGGACTCGTCGGGGGTCGACGGGTCGTCGTCGGTGGGGACCGGGGCGTCGGCCGCCGGCGGGATCCCGTCCACCACCACGGACTCGCTCGCCGACCCCGACGCGCAGGACGGGTCGGAGCCGGTCACGTGGGACGACGTCGTCGCCGCGGCCGAGCGGCTCGCCACCGCCCTCGATGCCGCCACTGCGGCTCAGAGCGCCGCAGGAACGACGGGCACGGGCGTCGTCGGCGGGGACGGGGTCGCTGCGACGACCGCACCGTTGACGGGCGGCCTCGCGAACCAGCTCACGCAGCTCGTCGACCGGTACGGGACCAGCATCGACGGGTACAAGAACGGCGAGATCCCCGCGTCCGCGCTGTGCCCGCTCGACTTCGCCCCGGGGCAGATGCTGCGGTGCGACGCCGCGAACCGGCTCGAGGCCCTGAGCAAGCTTTTCGAGAAGAGGTTCGGGCACCCGATCCCGATCACCGACTCCTACCGGCCCCTTGCCGTACAGATCGAGCTCCGCAGGACGAAGCCCAACCTGGCCGCCGTGCCCGGCACGTCGAACCACGGCTGGGGGCTCGCCGTCGACCTCGGCTACCCCATCTCCACCGGGCGGTCCGCGGAGTACGCGTGGCTGCGCGAGCACGGGCCCGCGTACGGCTGGGACAACCCGGCGTGGGGGCACCTCGACGGCAGCAAGCCGGAGCCGTGGCACTTCGAGTTCCACACCGGCGGCCTGCTCCCGACCGGCACCCCGGTCATCGACTACACGGGCGTGACCGTGCCCTCCGACACCGAGGCCGGGCCGAAGGCCCCGTCGGACCACGCGACCGCGCCGAAGACGTCGAAGCCCGGCGCAGCGACCGTCGTGGTACCGAAGGGCCTCGTGGGGCACTCGTTCGCGACCGTCCAGAAGAAGCTCGAAGGCCTCGGCCTGAAGGTCGCGAAGCCGACCAAGGCCTACTCGGCCACCGTGAAGGCGGGCGCGGTCGTGCGCGTGACCCCGGGGTCGGGCAGCAAGGTCAAGGCCGGTTCGACCGTCAGGGCAGTCGTGTCCCAGGGGCCGAAGCCCGCGACCACCGTGACGATCCCGGACGGCCTCGTGGGGCAGCCGCTCGCGACGGTGCAGAAGAAGCTCACCGGGCTGGGTGTGAAGGTCGTCGTCGATCCGAAGAAGGTGTACTCGGACGCGGTGAAGGTGGGCTCGGTGGCGAGCGTGTCGCCTGCCGAGGGCACCTCGGTGAAGGTGGGCTCGACCGTCACGCTCGTGGTGTCCCAAGGGTCGAAGCCGCCGGCGACGGTGACGATCTCGGACGGCCTCGTGGGGCAGCCGCTCGCGACGGTGCAGAAGAAGCTCACCGGGCTGGGTGTGAAGGTCGTCGTCGATCCGAAGAAGGTGTACTCGGACGCGGTGAAGGCGGGCTCGGTGGCGAGCGTGTCGCCTGCCGAGGGCACCTCGGTGAAGGTGGGCTCGACCGTCACGCTCGTGGTGTCCCAAGGGCCGAAGCCGCCGGCGACGGTGACGATCCCGGAGGGCTTCGTGGGGCAGGATCCCGACACGATCAAGGACAAGCTGGTGGCCCTCGGGCTGAAAGTCGTGATTGCGGACGTCGAGGAGACGTCCGATGCGCCGGCAGGGACGGTCGCCGGCCTCACGAAGGATGACGGAACGGAGCTGGCCGAAGGCTCCCAGGTCGAGGCGGGTTCGACGGTGACGATCGTCGTCTCGTCCGGGCAGGACGGCAGCGTCCCGACCCCGACTCCGACGGGCACCCCGACGACCGAACCGACCGGCAGCACCTCCGAACCCACGGCCACGCCCACCGAGAAGGCTCGGGAGTCCGAGACCGACTGACGGGTCGGTGCGCACCACCTACGCTCGGTGACATGAGCACCGAGACCGTCGTCGCCGCGCTGGACGCTGCCGGGATTCCCTACGAGCTGACGCAGCACGCACGCGCCCGTTCGCTCGTGGAGGCGGCCGAGCTCCAGGGCGTCGAGCCGAGCCGGATCGTGAAGACGCTCGTCGTGCGCCGGGGAGAGGACGACTACCTGTTCGTCCTGGTCCCGGGCGACCGGACGATCTCGTGGCCGAAGCTCCGTGCGCTGCTCGGGGTCTCGCGGCTGTCGATGCCGGACGCGGGGGTCGCGAAGGACGTCACCGGGTACGAGCGCGGCACCATCACCCCGTTCGGCGCGAGTCGCGCGTGGCCGGTGGTCGCGGACGAGCGCGTCGACGGCACCATCTCGCTGGGCGGCGGCGCGCACGGGGTCGGCGTGCGGTTGGCCGCGGACGACGCGGTCCGTGCCCTGGGGGCGACGGTCGCCGACGTGACGGACGAGGTGCCCACGTCGTGACGGCACGGGTGCACCACGTCGTCGCACGTGAAAGGCTCGTGCCGTGCCACTGAACGCGATCGAGGGGATCGGCAGCGCGCCCGGGGTCGCCGCGGACGTGCCCGAGCCGCAAGCCGTGCTGGGAACCCTCACCACCTCGTCCGTCTTCCTCGTCGTGAGCGTGCGGGACACGCCGGGTGCGGACGCCCGCGTGCTCGACGTCGCGGCCGACATCGGCGCGCTGGTGCGGGCAGTCGGTTTCCGGCAGTCGGAGGCGGGACTGACGTGCATCGTCGGGTTCGGGTCCCGGTACTGGGACCGGGTGCAGCCCGACGGGCCACGCCCGGCACACCTGCACCCGTTCCGGCCGATCCAGGGCGCCAAGCACGACGCTGTCGCGACACCGGGGGACGTGTTCTTCCACGTCCGCGCCAATCGTGCCGACCTCGTCTTCGAGCTGACCCGCCTGCTCATGGACGCGCTGGGCGACGACGTGCAGGTCGAGGACCACACCGTCGGGTTCCGCTACTTCGACTCGCGCGACCTGCTGGGGTTCGTGGACGGGACGGAGAACCCGACGGGACGGGACGCGGCCGCCGCCGCGATCGTCTCGCTGGACGACGAGCCGGACTTCGCGGGCGGGAGCTACGTCGTCGTGCAGAAGTACGTGCACGACCTCGCGGCATGGCATGCGATGCCGGTCGAGGAGCAGGAGCGCGTGATCGGCCGCACGAAGCTCGACGACGTCGAGCTCGACGACGACGTCCAGCCGTCGAACTCGCACGTCACCCTCAACACCATCGTCGACGAGAACGGCGAGGAGCACGACGTCCTGCGCGACAACATGGCCTTCGGGGACCCGTCGACGGGCGAGTACGGGACGTTCTTCATCGCGTACGCCGACGACCCGTCGGTGACCGAGCTGATGCTCGAGCGGATGTTCGTGGGCGCCCCCGTCGGCAACTACGACCGGATCCTCGACGTCTCCACGGCCGTCACGGGCTCCCTGTTCTTCGTCCCGTCGCTCGAGCTCCTGGAGTCCCTGGCCGAGGGCGACGACCCGACGGTCACGTCCGCGGACCTGGAGCGGATCGCACGCGAGGCTGACGGCAGGTCGAGCCCTCCCGCCCCGTCCGCCCCCGTCAGCACCGACGGCGACGCGACCCGACCGCACGACGACCTCCGCATCGGCAGCCTGAGAGAGGAACCGCAATGAGCAGCAACGAGCCCGAGGTGACGGTCCAGCCGGTGGCGCAGGTCGTCGGGGCGTCCAACCTCCACCGCTGGCTCGCGCCGGTGAGCGACGCGGCATGGGCCGAGATCGCGGAGGAGGCGTCGCGCACGTTCCGCCGGAACGTGGCGGGGCGTCGGGTGGTGGACGTGACGGGCCCGCTGGGGCTGGAGACGGCCGCGGCGAACACGGGCCACGTGTCGGCGATCGAGGCGCCGCACGAGGGGACGCGGTCGCGGTTGCGCGAGGTCGCGCCGCTCGTGGAGCTGCGGGTGCCGTTCACGCTCGACCGGCAGGCGGTGGACGACGTGCTGCGGGGCTCGAAGGACTCCGACTGGCAGCCGGTGAAGGACGCGGCGACGGTGCTGGCACGGGTCGAGGACCGGGCGATCTTCGAGGGCTACGAGGCCGCGCGGATCGGGGGCCTGGGGCCGGGGTCGGACAACGCGCCCGTGGCGGTGCCTGAGGATCCGCGGGAGCTGCCGGACGCGGTGGCGCACGCCGTCACCGAGCTCCGGTTGGCGGGGGTCGAGGGTCCGTACGCCCTGGTGCTGGACGCCGACCTGTACACGGCGGTGTCGGAGACGCGGGATCACGGGTTCCCGATCCGGGACCAGCTCGAGCGCATGGTGGACAGTGCGATCGTGTGGGCGCCGGCCCTGCGGGGCGGGTACCTGTTGTCGACGCGGGGCGGCGACTACGAGCTGGTGCTGGGGCAGGACGTGTCCATCGGGTACACGTCGCACACGGCGGACTCGGTGGAGCTGTACCTGCAGGAGTCGTTCACGTTCCTCGCGTACACGGCGGAGGCGTCGGTCGTCCTGTCGCGCTGAGCGGCGACGGCGCGCGCGGGCGGCCGTCACGGGACGGTGACGCAGGTCCGCAGGGTCCGGGCCATCGTGTCGTGCTCGGCACGGGTGACCCACAGGCCGTACGCGGACTTCACGCGGAGCTGCCGGACGACGTACGCGCACCGGTAGCCGGGGTTCGGCGGGAGCCACGTGGAGGCGTCGTCGGCGCTCTTGTCCTGGTTGGCCGGGCCGTCGACGGCGAGCAGGTTCGCAGGATCGTTGGCGAACGCGAGGCGGGTGGCGGCAGGCCAGTCCTGGGCGCCCGTCTGCCAGGCGTCGGCGAGCGCGACGACGTGGTCGATCTGGACGGCGGCCGAGCCGGCGCCGCGACGGAAGTCGATGGTGCGCCCGGTGTACGGGTCGCGCAGCACGCCGGACGCGACCGTACAGTCGCCGCTCCCTTGCTTGTACGTGAGGTTCTCGAGGTCGCGCCGGAGCACGTCGTTCCGCGTGTCGCAGCCGTTGTGGTCCACGTCCTCCCAGGCCTGGCCGAACTGCTCCCTCGTGTAGCCGTCCGACGGCGCACGGTCCCGCACGGGGAGGTCGGCCAGCTCCCGCGTCGCCCGCGCCAGCTCCGCCGTGGAGACCGGGTAGCGCGCCGCCCGGGCGTGCGCGACGACGTAGGGCACGCCCGTCGCCGCCGCGACCACGGCCGCTAGGAGGACGAGCGCGCAGGCGGCGCGCGTGCGTCGTCGGGCACGAGGGCGAGGGGCGGGACGAGGACGCGGCACGGGCCGAGCCTGCCGGAGGGGCGTGCTGCGACGGCGGTCAGGGAACGGCGCCTGTGCACGACGGGCCGCGTCCCCAGAGGCGGCGTCGTGCGTCGCGGCGCCGTTCGTGCGGAGCGGCCGAGTTCACGAATGCAGCGTTGTCGGGCACGATGGGTCGCGATGATCGAAGAGCACCTGCCCGGCGGCAACACCACGCCCGTCCTGCGTGTCGGCGACACCGTGCGCCGCGCCGCCGGCCCGTGGACCACGACGATCCAGTCCTACCTGCGCCACCTACGGTCCGCGGGCATGACCGGCATCCCTGAGCCGTTCGGCGTCGACGACCGCGGGCGGGAGATCGTCTCGTACCTCGAGGGCGACGTGCCGCACGACAACCCTGGCTGGGTGTGGGGCGCCGACGTCCTCGACGACGCCGTCCTGTTCCTGCGGCGCCTGCACGACGCCTCGGTGGGCTTCGCGCCGTCGTCGCCAGGCTGGCGCCTGCCCGTCCACGAGCCCGCCGAGGTCGTCTGCCACAACGACGCGGCCCCGTACAACATGGTGTTCCGGGGCGGGCGGCTCGTCGGGCTCATCGACTTCGACACCGCGTCACCGGGGCCACGGGTCTGGGATCTGGCGTACCTGGCGTACTGGCTCGCTCCGTACATCCACGTCGAGGGCTGGACGGGTGACGACGACGCGCGGACGGCCCGGCTGAACCGGATCGTCGAGGTCTACGGCTGGGACCCGATCACACCGACGGACGTGCTGCGCACCATGGTCTCCCGGCTCGAGGAGCTCGCCGCGTTCACGGACGACCGGGCCGCGCAGACCGGCCGGGACGACCTCGCCGCGCACGCCGTGGTGTACCGGCGCGACATGGAGCGCATCGCGGTCCTCGCGCAGGGCTGAGAGGGCGGGAGCCCGGTCCATGCTGCCGCCGTCGGCGCCTCGGCCTACGGTAAGCAGGTCGAGAGGAGGCCCCCGTGGCAGAACCGAGTGGACCGGCCGGTGACCCCGGCATCGATCCGAGCGTGCCCCCGAGCGGCCCCGGTTGCGTCGAGTGTGACGAGCGCGGCGGCTGGTGGGTACACCTGCGCCGGTGCGCCCAGTGCGGGCACGTGGGCTGCTGCGACAGCTCGCCCGCGCAGCATGCGAGCCGGCACTTCCAGGAGACCGGGCACCCGATCATGCGGTCCTACGAGCCGGGCGAGGACTGGTGGTGGGACTACCGGACCGACGACTACACGGACGGCCCCGAGCTGGCGCCCCCGCTCGCCCACCCCGTCGACCAGGGCGCGCCCTGGCCCACGGACCGTGTCCCCGAGAACTGGCGCGACCTGATCCACTGACCGCGTCTTCACCCGAATCTCACCTGGTCACGGCCGTCACGGAGAGCGAGGCCGGCGCTCTCTTCCTTCGACGGCGCCCCCGGAAGGCGCCGTCCACAACGACGGGAACCGGGACGCCTCGGACGAGAAGGCGTCGGTAAGGGCAGGGGACGTAGATGGCAGTCATGACGAGGCGCAGAGGGCACGACGCAGCGCTGCCCGAACCGTGGGAACGCGAGCTGCGTCGCATGGAGGTCCTGGCCCGACTCGAGACGGCACGCACGGTGCGTCGCGCCGGGGGACGCCCGCTGCGACTCACGGAACGTCGCGTCACCCCGCGGTGACGTACTCCTTCACCGCCGCGACGAGCTGAGCGAGACCGTCCTTCGCGTCCGCGAACAGCATGCCCGTCCGGGGATCCGTATAGAGCTCGTTGTCGATGCCCGCGTACCCGTGGCCCATCGACCGCTTGATCACGACGACGGAGCGCGCGTGGTCGACGTCGAGGATCGGCATCCCCGAGATGGCCGTGCCCGGGCGGCGGGCCGCCGGGTTCGTGACGTCGTTCGCTCCCACCACCAGCGCGACGTCGCACTGGTCGAGCTCCGCGTTGGCCTCCTCGAGCTCCTTCATCTGCTCGTACGGCACGTTCGCCTCCGCGAGCAGCACGTTCATGTGGCCCGGCATGCGGCCGGCGACCGGGTGGATCGCGTACGACACCGCCACGCCGTGCGACGTCAGCAGGTTCGCCAGCTCCGCGAGCTCGTGCTGCGCCTGCGCCGCAGCCAGCCCGTAGCCCGGCACCAGGACCACCCGGTGCGCGTACGCGAGCTGGATCGCGACGTCGTCGGCGTCCACCGTGCGCACCGTCGCCGCCGCGCCGCCGCCCGGGCCCGCCGCCGACGGCGCGTCACCCGTACCGAACCCGCCCACCAGGATCGACGCGACGGACCGGTTCATCGCGTCCGCCATGAGCTTCGTCAGGATCGACCCCGACGCCCCTACGAGCGCACCCGCCACGATCATGACCTCGTTGCCGACGACGAACCCCGCCATCGCCACCGCGAGCCCCGTGAACGCGTTCAGCAGCGAGATCACGACCGGCATGTCGGCGCCGCCGATCGGCAGGACCATCAGCACCCCGAACAGCAACGCCGCGACCAGGGCCACGACCAACGCGAGCGACGCCGTCGTCCGGGCACCGTCGGACGAGCCGCCGCCCGCCACGATCACCACCACGCCCGCCGCGACCGCGACCACCGCCGACGCCAGCGCGAGCGCCCGCGAACCGCGGAACGTGATCGGCGCCCCCGACACCCACCCCTGCAGCTTGCCCGCCGCGACCAACGAGCCCGAGAACGTCACCGCACCGATCAGGACGTCCAACGCGACCGGCACCGAGAACGACACCGACAACCCGTCCCACGAGCCCGCCGCCAGCGCGCGCGACGCATCCGCCAGCGCGACCGTCGCCGCCGCGCCGCCCCCCACCGCGTTGAACAACGACACCAGCTGCGGCATCGCCGTCATCTTGACGCGCCGCGCCGCGTACAGGCCGTACCCGCCCCCGACGACGATCCCGCCACCCAGCGCGACCCCCGCCCAGACGCCCCCGTGCCAGCCGACCCCGCCGCCGTCCTCGTCCAGCAGCAGCAACGCCGTCACCAGGACCGCCGCGGTCATGCCCGACGCCGACAGCGCGTTGCCGCGGCGTGCCGTGCGGGGGGAGCGCATCAGGTGCAGGCCGAGGACGAAGCACACCGCGGCGCCGAGGTAGACGAGCCACGTGATCGTCAGCGTCGCGCTCATCGGTCGCTGCCTTCGTCCGGGTCGGGGCGGCGGGAGTCGGGGCTGGCGGCGGGGCGAGGCGGGGCTGCGCCCGACGTGCTCGGCCTACCATCCGCCTCGCTCGTTCCTCGCTCGGCTCCCGCCAGCCCCACCACGGCCTTCGCATCGTCGGTCTCCGCCCCGCCTCGCCTCGTCACCTCGGGCGTCCGGCTCGCCTCCGCCGAGTGTGACGTTGCGTTCGCCGAGCGTGACGCTTCGCTCGCCGAGTGTGACGCTGCGTTCGCCGAGGGTGACGGCCTGCCGCGGAACATGCCCAGCATGCGGTCCGTGACGACGTAGCCGCCCACCACGTTCATCGCGGCGAAGGCCGCGGCCAGGAAGGCCAGGACGTAGCCGAGGGGGTCGTCGGCGAGTCCCGCGACGAGGATCGCGCCGACCAGGACGACGCCGTGGATCGAGTTCGCGCCCGACATCATCGGGGTGTGGAGGGTCGTCGGGATCTTGCTGATGACCTCGAACCCGACCAGCAGGGCGAGGACGAAGATGCTGATCGACGACGCCAGCTCCGGGGTCATGCGCGCGCCTCCTCGGCTGGGGCTGGGTTGGAGGTGGCGGCAGGGACGCGGATCGCTCGGATCACGTCGTCGTCCACGTCGACGTCGAGCCGGCCGTCCCGGACGGCCGCGCGCAGCACCGCCGCGACGTTGCGCGCGTACGCGGATGACGCCGCCGTCGGGAGCTCGGAGGCGAGGTTGCCCGCCCCGACGACGGTCACGCCGCCCGGGGTGACCACGCGCTCGTCGGGCACCGATCCCTCGACGTTGCCGCCCAGGTCGCTTGCGCCGAGGTCGACGACGACGCTCCCCGGCCGCATCGCGGCCACCGTCTCGGCGGTGACGAGGACGGGCGGGCGGCGGCCCGGGACCTGCGCCGTCGTGATGACGACGTCGAACTTCGCGACGTGCCCGGCGAGCTCGGTCTGTTGGGCGGCACGCTCGTCGTCGGTGAGCTCGCGCGCGTAGCCACCCTCGCCCGCGCCCTCGGGGGAGCTCGTCAGCCGGAGGAACGTCGCGCCGAGCGACCGGACCTCGTCGGCCGAGGACGGGCGGATGTCGTAGCCCGTGACCTGCGCGCCGAGCCGCCGGGCCGTGCCGATCGCCTGGAGGCCCGCGACCCCGGTCCCGAGAACGAGCACCTGCGCGGGCTTCGCGGTGCCCGCGGCCGTGATCATCATCGGGAAGAAGCGCCCGAACGCCTCGGCAGCGACGATCGTCGCCCGGTACCCCGCGACCGAGGCCTGTGACGTGAGCGCGTCCATCGTCTGCGCACGGGACAGGGTGCGGGGGAGGAGCGCCAGGTCGAGCGCGACGACCCCGGCGTCGGTCAGGGCGTCCGCCTGGTCGGCATGGCCGCCGAGCGCGAGGAGACCCACGACCACCTGGCCGCGGTGCAGCGACAGTGCGAGGCCGGCGTCGGGCACGCGGACGCACGCCAGGACGTCCGCCGCCAGGGCGGCGGACCGGTCCCCGAGCGTCGCGCCCGCGGCCTCGTAGGCCGCGTCCGGGAAGAACGCCGCCTCGCCCGCCCCGCGCTCGACGACGACGGCGAACCCCTCGCGGACGAGTCTGCCGACGACCTCGGGGACCAGGGTGACGCGTCGCTCGTCGGCGTCGTGCTCGCGCAGGACGCCCACGCTCACGGGTGGTGCGTCCGGCGTCAGGGCCACGGGACGAACCTATGACGCGGCGAGCGCTCGCGCGCGGGCGAGCAGAGCATCCATCGCGTCGGGCGTCAGCCTGCCCGTGAACGTGTTGTGCGGGCTGGGGTGGAAGCAGCCCAGAAGTATCAGCTGACCAGGACCGACGCCGGTCTCCGACGTTTCACGTGAAACCACCACCTCGGCGCCGTGACCGAACCGCGGGCGTGGGCGTGGGACGGCCCAGCCGGCGCCCGCGAGGACGTCGAGGGTCGCGTTCCACCCGAAGGCCCCGAGCGTCACGACGACCCGCGGCGCCACGAGCTGTACCTCGCGCGCGAGGTACACGGAGCAGGTGCGGCGTTCGTCGGGGGTGGGCTTGTTCTCCGGCGGGACGCAGTGGACCGGCGCCGCCAGGCGAGCGCCGGTCAGCGCGAGGCCGTCGCCGCGCGCAACCGACGTGGCCTGGGACGCGAGGCCCACCCGGTGCAGCGCGGCGATCAGGAAGTCGCCGGACCGGTCGCCCGTGAACATCCGGCCCGTCCGGTTCCCGCCGTGCGCGGCGGGCGCCAGGCCCACCACGAGGATCCCGGCCGCCGGATCGCCGAAGCTCGGCACGGGCCGCGCCCAGTAGTCCTGGGTCGCGAACGCTGCCCGGCGCTCGCGACCGACCTGCTCCCGCCATGCCACGAGACGCGGGCACGCGCGGCAGTCGACGACGAGCGAGTCGAGCGCCGCGAGGTCCGGCGCGGCCCCGGCGAGGGCCGGGTTCTGCGTCGGGTCCGGTGAAGGCTCGGGGGAGGGCGGCACCCGTCGATCGTCGCACCCGCCGCGGCCCCGTACGGTACCGAGGTGCGCTTCCTCCGCAGACTCCTGATCACCGTCGTCGTGCTCGCCCTCCTCGCGGTCGCGGCCGACCGCGTCGCCTGCTGGGCGTTCGAACGGACCTTCGCCCGCGAGGCGACCGCCCAGTCCGACGCGCGCGACGTCTCCGCGAAGATCCACGGCTTCCCGTTCCTGACCCAGCTCTGGAACGGCTCGCTCGACGACGTCAGCGTCCGGGCCGGCTCGGCGAGCTTCGGCGGGACGACCGTGACCGACGTCGACGTCGACGGGAGCGGCGTCAGCCTGAGCTCGCCGTACGTCGTGACGGACGGCACCGTCCACGCGACGGTTCCGGCCGCCACGCTCGAGAAGCTCGTCGCGAAGCGGACCGGCTCCGACGTCACCATCGACGCCACCGACGGCGGCCTCGTCGCGACCACGAAGGTCCTGGGGGTGAGCGTCGGGCTCGTGCTGGACCCGAAGGTGTCCGACGGCGCGCTCGCCGTGGACGTGAAGGCGGCGAAGATCGCGGGCGCGACCGTCTCCGCGGACTCGCTGCCCGGCGGGCTCGCGGACACCGTCCGGGGACTCAAGGTGCCGCTCGACCTGCCGAAGGGCGTTCGTCTGACCGGCGCGGACGTCGTGCCCGCGGACGGCGGCGACGACGGCGGGGTGCGGGTCAGTGCGACCGGCTCGGACGTGGCGCTCGAGCACCTCGCGTCGTCCTGACGGGAGCCGGGCAGGCGGCCGGTACCTGGCCACAGGGCGGGCAGTCGTTACGGCGTAGTAACACGACGCGCATACTGTGACCGCGACGTCGCGAGGTGCGGCGTCGTGGCCGCTTCGCGGCAGCGCGATCTCTGGAGGAACGATGCGACGACTTCGCACCATCAGCACCGCCCTCGTGGCCACGGCCACCCTGGCCGTCGTGCTCGCCGGCTGCTCCGACTCGGACGACTCGGGCTCGGGCGGCAAGTCCACCGCCGGCGCCTCGACGTTCGACCCGAGCTCGGTCGCCAAGGACGACACGCTCGCCGCCGCCGTCTCGGCCTCGATCAAGTCCGCGGGCACCCTGCGCGTCGGGTCCGACACCACGTACGCGCCCGCCGAGTACATCGGCGACGACGGCAAGACGCCCGTCGGCTACGACGTCGACCTGACGAAGGCGATCGCCGCGACCCTCGGCCTCAAGGCGGACATCCAGACGTCGAAGTTCGACAACATCATCCCGTCGATCGGCTCGCGCTACGACATCGGGGTCTCGTCGTTCACGATCAACCCGGACCGCCTCAAGCAGGTCAACATGATCGAGTACTTCCAGGCCGGCGAGGCGTTCGCCGTCCAGAAGGGCAACCCGAAGGGGATCGACCAGAGCGACCTGTGCGGCAAGAGCGTGGGCGTCCAGACCGGCACGGTCGAGGCCGACGAGCTCGCGGACCTGTCGAAGAAGTGCACCGCGGCGGGCAAGGACAAGATCGACCAGCTCATCTACGACTCGCAGGCCGACGTCACCACGAACCTCGTGGGCGGCAAGCTCGACGCCATGTACGCCGACTCGCCGATCATCGCCTACGCGATCTCGCAGACGAACGGCCAGCTCGAGCAGCTGGGCGACGTCTTCGCGACGGCGCCGCAGGGCATCGTCGTCTCCAAGAGCGACCAGGCCCTCACCGACGTCGTGCAGAAGGCCGTCCAGAAGCTCATCGACGACGGCACGTACGGCAAGATCCTCAAGGCCTGGGGCAACGAGGACGGCGCCGTGACGACGGCCGAGCTGAACCCGTCGGTCGGCTGACGGCCGCCACCGGAGCAGACTGAGCGCCATGAGCGATCTCGCAGGGCAGGGTCGGGCAAAGTCGCCCGGCCCTGCCGTCTCCGCCTCCGACCCGGTCCCCGACCGCATCCACGCCGTGCCCGTCCGGCACCCCGGGCGCTGGGTCTCCGCCGTCGTCGTGCTCGTGCTGGCCGCCATGGTCGTGCACGCGCTCGTCACCAACGACAAGTTCGACTGGCCGACCGTCGGGAAGTACCTGTTCAACGAGCAGGTCGTCCGCGGCGTCGGCTGGACGCTGTGGCTCACGGTCGCGTCGATGATCCTCGGGATCGTCCTCGCGGTGCTGCTCGCGATCATGCGGCGGTCCGAGAACCCCGTCATGCGGTACACGAGCTGGGTCTACATCTGGTTCTTCCGCGGCACCCCGATCTACACGCAGCTCGTGTTCTGGGGTCTGATCTCGGTGCTGTACCCGAAGATCTCGCTCGGTGTGCCGTTCGGCCCCGAGTGGTTCCACTTCACGACGACGGAGCTCGTCACCGCGTCGCGGGCGGCGATCCTCGGGCTCGGGCTCAACGAGGCCGCGTACCTCGCGGAGATCGTCCGGGCCGGGCTCCAGTCCGTCGACCGCGGTCAGGAGGAGGCGTCGCGGGCGCTCGGGATGAAGGACTCGACCATCCTGCGCCGCATCGTGCTGCCCCAGGCGATGCGCGTCATCGTGCCACCGACCGGCAACGAGACGATCTCCATGCTCAAGACGACGTCGCTCGTCCTGGCCGTCCCGTTCACCCTCGACCTGCAGTTCGCGACCAACGCGATCGCGAGCCGGACCTTCCAGCCGATCCCGCTGCTCGTCGTCGCCGCCATCTGGTACCTGGCGATCACGAGCGTCCTCATGGTCGGGCAGCACTACCTCGAGCGGTACTACGGGCGCGGCTTCGACGAGCACCGCGGCGGCCGGGGCGGGCGGGGGCCGGGCGGTCGTCCGACCCGTCAGGAAGCGATCGCCGAGGCCGGCACGACGCCGGAGATCGCGGTGTTCGACGACATGGGCCGCCCGCAGGGTGGCGGCGCTGGAGGTGCCCGATGAGCCAGCCCACCACCGGCGGGACCCCGCCCATGGTCGAGATCCGCGGCCTGCACAAGGAGTTCGGGCACCTGCACGTGCTCCGGGGCATCGACCTCGACGTCCCCCAGGGCACCGTGTGCGTCGTCCTCGGGCCGTCCGGCTCGGGGAAGTCGACCGTGCTGCGGTGCATCAACGAGCTCGAGGACATCACCGCCGGGCGGGTCCGGGTCGACGGCGAGCTCATGGGGTACCGCGAGGGCACCCGGCGTGGTCAGCCGACGCTGTACCGCCTCGGCAGCCGCGACATCGCCCGGCAGCGCGCCCGCATCGGCATGGTGTTCCAGCGGTTCAACCTGTTCCCGCACATGACGGCCCGGCAGAACGTCATGGAGGCCCAGGTCCAGGTGCTCCGGCGTTCCAAGGCGCAGGCAGGCGAGCGCGCCGACGAGCTCCTGCGGCGCGTCGGGCTGTCCGACCGGGCCGAGCACTACCCGGCCCAGCTCTCCGGCGGGCAGCAGCAGCGCGTCGCCATCGCCCGGGCCCTCGCGATGGACCCCGAGCTCATGCTCTTCGACGAGCCGACCTCCGCGCTCGACCCCGAGCTCGTCGGCGAGGTGCTCGCGGTGATGCGCGACCTCGCCCGCAGCGGGATGACGATGGTCGTCGTGACCCACGAGCTGGGGTTCGCGAAGGAGGTCGCCGACCAGGTCGTGTTCATGGCCGACGGCGTCGTCGTCGAGCGCGGGACGCCCGCCGAGGTGCTGGAGAACCCGCGGGAGGCCCGGACGCGCGACTTCCTGTCGAGCGTGCTGTAGGGCCGCGGAAGCGCCTCGAGACGCGAACGAGCCCGGCACCCCTCGCGGGGTACCGGGCTCGTCGTCAGCGCCCGCGCGGGCGCCGGTGCTCAGATCAGAGCGGGCGGATGTTCTCCGCCTGCGGGCCCTTCGGGCCCTGCGTCACGTCGAACTCGACGCGCTGGTTCTCGTCCAGCGAACGGAAGCCCGTCGCCTGGATGGCCGAGTAGTGCGCGAAGACGTCGGCGGAGCCGTCGTCGGGGGCGATGAAGCCGTAGCCCTTCTCGCCGTTGAACCACTTCACGATGCCAGTAGCCATGGGGGATCTCCTTCGGGAGTCGGTACACGCCCTCGACCTTCGAGGGCGCATGCACGGTGTTCGTCGTCGACTCCGGTGAAGAAGACAAGCAAGCACTCGGCGAACACTGTACCGGAGGTGCATCGCCACGGGTAGGGCGGGCCGAAGCAGCCCGAACGTCCAGATGGTGAGACGGCCGGAGAGGCGGCTCGCGGCCCCGCGTCCTGCCCAGAAACCGCGGACGTCCGTTCCGGGTACGAAACGGACAGCACGTCGAAGAGCCGAAAGCCCTGCTGTGGCCTGGGTCACGTCGCTCCGGTCCGTCTGTTGCGGGCGACGACATGGCGGCACCCCGAGGGTTTCTCCGCCGTTTCCAGTCGATCACGATTTCGACACGCCCCCGCGAATGTCTGTTTTCAGCGCCTACCCGGGAGTAACTTGCTCGCCACGTCGGCTTGCACGGCTCGCTCGTGCACGCCAGGGCCCGGCACGGGTTCACGAACTTGGAGGAACCAGATGCGTCGCAGTCTCCCCACCGCAGCCGTCGCCGTCGCGATGGCCTCCGCCCTGCTCGTCTCGGGTTGTGCCTCGAAGGGCGACTCCGGTGGTGGCGGAGGTGGATCGACCAGCGGGAGCTCCGCGAGCTCGTCGGACCTCTCGATCCAGCCCGTCGTCCAGATCGACGAGTCCGGCAAGGAGGTCCCCGCGGCGGACGCCTCGAACGCCGCTGACCCGGCCGGTGACGGCAAGGCCAAGTGCGCCTCGACGACGACGATCGCGATGGCCGGCGCGCTCACCGGCCCGAACGCGGCTCTGGGCATCAACATCCTCGACGGAGCCAAGGTCGCCGTGGACGCCCACAACAAGGCGAACGCGGACTGCCAGGTGCAGCTCAAGGGGTACGACACCGAGGGCGACCCGCAGAAGGCCACCCAGGTCGCGCCGACCATCGTCGCCAACAAGAACGTCATCGGGCTCCTCGGCCCGGCGTTCTCGGGCGAGACCGCAGCGGTCGGTGACATCTTCCACCAGGCGAACCTGCTCTCGCTGACCGCGTCCGCGACCAACGTCGACCTGACCAAGAACGGCTGGACGAACTTCTTCCGGGGGCTCGCCAACGACGGTGTGCAAGGCCCCGCGGTCGCGCACTACCTCGTCGACACGAAGAAGTTCACGAAGGTCTGCGTCATCCAGGACGACTCCGACTACGGCGTCGGCCTCGCGAAGGCCGTGACGTCCGCGCTCGGTTCCGCCGCCGACAAGGACTGCGCCGCGAGCGTGAAGACCGGCGACAAGGACTTCTCGGCGACCGTCCAGATCGTCAAGGACGCAGGTGCGGACGCGGTCTTCTACGCCGGCTACTACGCCGAGGCCTCGCCGTTCGTCTCTCAGCTCCGTTCCTCGGGGGTCGACGCGACCTTCGTGTCCGCCGACGGCACCAACGACCCCGAGTTCGTCAAGCAGGCCGGGAGCTCGTCCAAGGACGCCCTGCTCTCCTGCCCCTGTGGTCCGGCACCCGACCAGTTCGCCACGGACTACAAGTCGACCAACGACGGGCGCACGCCTGGCGTCTACTCGGTCGAGGGCTACGACCTCGCGACGATCATGCTCAAGGGCATCGACTCCGGGATCACGGACCGCGCGAAGCTCGTCGACTACGTGAAGAACTACTCGGGTGACGGGCTTGCCCGCCACTACCAGTGGAGCTCGACGGGCGAGCTCTCGTCGGCGCTCATCTGGATCTACCAGGTCAAGTGACCGATCGCGGCGGCCGGGTCCTGGAGACCCGGCCGCCGCGGCCGTCTGACCTCGCACCGGATCCATCCCGAGGAGCTCCATGAGCACCCTGCTGCTCTCTGACGTCCTCGTGTCCGCGCACGCTGCGCTCCCCGCGCACCCTCTGCTCCTCGCGGACGGCGTCATCGACTTCAACACCTCCCGCCTCTTCTCCAGCTTCTGGTCCCTCACCGTCGACGGACTGACCTACGGCGCGATCTACGCCCTCATCGCCGTGGGGTACACGCTGGTCTACGGCGTCCTGCGCCTGATCAACTTCGCCCATTCCGAGATCTTCATGCTCGGCATGTTCGGGCAGTACGCCGTCCTCTGGGGACTCGGCTTCACCCCTCAGGGCGACGTCTACACCCAGGGGACCGTCCTGACGGTCCTCTACCTCCTGATCGCGATGATCGGCGGGATGGCCGTCTCCGGCGGCGCCGCCGTCGGGCTGGAGCGCGTGGCCTACCGGCCGCTGCGCAAGCGAGGGGCACCGTCCCTGACGTTCCTCATCACCGCGATCGGCGCGTCCTTCGTGCTCCAGGAGTTCGTGCACTTCGTGCTCCCGAAGCTCACGGGCGGGAACTTCGGCGGCACCACCGCGCAGCAGCCGATCCGGCTGGTGCAGGAGGTCACCGTCTTCAGCTTCGGCGGCGCCGACGTCAGCAACGTCGACATCGTGATCGTGATCGCGGCGCTCGCCCTCGCGTTCCTCGTCGACCGGTTCGTCAACGCGACCAAGTTCGGGCGCGGTATCCGCGCGGTGGCGCAGGACCCCGTCACGGCGACGCTCATGGGCGTCTCGCGCGAGCGGGTCATCATGCAGACGTTCCTGCTCGGCGGTGTCCTCGCGGGGGCCGCGGCGATGCTGTACAGCCTGAAGATCCCCAACGGGATCATCTACTCCGGCGGCTTCATCCTCGGCATCAAGGCCTTCGCGGCCGCCGTGCTCGGCGGCATCGGGAACCTGCGGGGGGCTCTGCTGGGTGGCCTCCTGCTCGGCGTCATGGAGCTGTACGGGCAGGCGCTCTTCGGGACCGAGTGGCGGGACGTCGTCGCGTTCGTGATCCTCGTCCTCGTGCTCCTGTTCCGTCCGACCGGCATCCTCGGCGAGTCGCTCGGGAGGGCCCGCGCATGACGACCACGACCAACACTCCAGCGAGCACGTCGGGGCGCCCGTACCACGGCGTCGGAGACCGCGTCCGACTCTGGTGGGATGCGCAGGCGCGGCCCACGCAATGGCTCATCGGCGTCCCGTTCATCGTCTTCATCGCGTTCCTTCCGGTCCTGCGCATTCCCGTACTCACGACGGTCGGCACCGACTTCGGCAGCGTCATGGCGCAGTTCGGGATGATCGCGCTCGTCGCGATCGGGCTCAACGTCGTCGTGGGTCAGGCGGGTCTCCTCGACCTCGGCTATGTGGGCTTCTACGCCATCGGTGCCTACACGGTCGCACTGCTGACTAGCCCCGACAGCCCGTGGAACCTCACGGATCAGTGGCTCTCGCAGGACTGGGCGTGGCTGTTCTGCGTGCCGATCGCGATCGCGATCACGGCGATCTCGGGCCTCATCCTGGGGTCTCCGACGCTGCGCCTGCGTGGCGACTACCTCGCGATCGTGACGCTCGGCTTCGGCGAGATCGTCCGGCTCCTCGCCGACAACCTCACGACCATCACGGGTGGTGGCCAAGGGTTGAAGAGGGTCGCCTACCCGCGTCTGGGCGAGAGCACGGAGCACCCCGACGGGGTGTTCTCCGCAGGGAACAGCGCCCCGCCCTGGAACTCGGGCCTCTGGTGGTTCTGGGTGTCGATCGTCCTGATCGTCATCGTCCTGCTCGTCGTCGGAAACCTCGAGCGCTCGCGCGTGGGAAGGGCCTGGGTCGCGATCCGGGAGGACGAGGACGCGGCCGAGATCATGGGCGTGCCGACGTTCAAGTTCAAGCTGTGGGCGTTCGTGATCGGTGCGGGGATCGGCGGGCTGTCCGGCGCGCTCTACGCCGGACAGGTCCAGTTCGTCGTCCCCACGAACTTCAACGTGGTGAACTCGATGTTCTTCCTCTGCGCCGTCGTGCTCGGGGGGCAGGGCAACAAGCTCGGCGTCATTCTGGGTGCGTTCGTCATCGTGTACCTGCCGAACTTCTTCCTCGGCCGGACCGACCTGTTCGGGATCTCGATCGACGGCAACACGATCGCGAGCTACAAGTACCTGTTCTTCGGCCTCGCGCTCATCATCCTGATGATCTTCAGACCACAGGGCCTGCTGCCCGCGCGGCAGAAGCTCCTCGCATACTCGCGGCAGCTCTACCAGGCGGCCCGTCGGGCAGTGCTCGCCGGCGAAGGCCGTACCACCCCGGTGCCCGCCGACGGAACCGTGGATGGACGAGGCCCGGCAGCGACGAAGGACGGAGGCGAGCGATGAGCGACCCGAACAGCCCCGAGTCCCTCCGGGCGGGCGCCGAGAGCGAGGAGCAGTTCCTCTCGCCCGACGACGAGATCATGTCCTCTGAGGACGTGCGCGAGCAGGACCTGCCTGACGGCGAGGTCGAGGAGATCGACGTCGACCTCGCTACGGTGCGCCCGGAGCTCGCGGACGCGGCGACGGTCGCGGAGATCGTCGCGGCCGACCGCACCGTGCACGCGGAGGTCGGTGAGCCGCTCCTGCGGATGGAGGGTGTGACCGTCAAGTTCGGCGGCCTCACGGCGCTGGACGACGTGTCGTTCGACATCCGGCGTGGCGAGATCCTCGGTCTGATCGGCCCCAACGGCGCCGGCAAGACGACGGCGTTCAACGCGATGACGGGCGTGTACCGGCCGTCGTCGGGCCGGGTCGTCTTCGACGACCGGCCGCTCGTGCGGGTCAAGCGCAACGAGATCACGCGCCTCGGCATCGCGCGGACGTTCCAGAACATCCGCCTGTTCAGCGACATGACAGCGCTCGAGAACGTCGTCGTCGGGACGGACGCCCGGCACCGCACCTCGGTGCCGGGCGCGATCTTCCGCTCGGCGCGGCACCGCCGCGAGGAGCGCGACGCGATCGACCGCGGCATGGCGCTGCTGGAGTTCGTCGGGATCGGGGCGCGCGCCACCCACCAGGCGCGCAACCTGCCGTACGGGGACCAGCGGCGGCTCGAGATCGCCCGGGCGCTCGCCACGGAGCCGAAGCTGCTGTGCCTCGACGAGCCGGCCGCCGGGTTCAACCCGGCCGAGAAGGAGCAGCTCCAGGAGCTCGTCCGCAAGATCCGCGACGACGGGTTCACGGTGCTCCTCATCGAGCACGACATGCGCCTCGTCATGGGCGTGACGGACCGGATCGTCGTCCTGGAGTTCGGCCGGAAGATCGCGGAGGGCCTGCCGGCCGAGATCCGCGAGAACCCGGCCGTGATCGCCGCCTACCTGGGAGTGCCCGACGATGCCACTGCTTGAGCTCGAGAACGTCTCCGTCTCCTACGGGCGGATCGAGGCGGTCCGCGGGGTGTCGCTGACGGTCGAGGAGGGCGAGCTCGTCACCCTCATCGGCGCCAACGGGGCCGGGAAGACGACGACGATGCGGGCGATCTCCGGGATCCGGCCGCTCTCGACGGGGACGATCCGGTTCGACGGCCGCGACATCACCCGGATGAAGGCGCACGAGCGCGTGGTCGCGGGCGTCGTGCAGGCGCCCGAGGGTCGCGGCGTGTTCCCCGGGATGACCGTGATCGAGAACCTGGAGATGGGCGCCTACGCGCGGACCTTCAAGACGAAGGCCGAGCACGACGCGACGCTCGACAACGTCTTCGAGCTGTTCCCGCGGCTCGCGGAGCGCAAGACGCAGGTGGGCGGGACCATGTCGGGCGGTGAGCAGCAGATGCTCGCGATCGGCCGCGCGCTCATGGCCCGCCCGAAGCTCCTGCTCCTCGACGAGCCGTCGATGGGCCTCGCCCCGATGGTGATCCAGCAGATCTTCAGGATCATCAGCGAGATCCACGACCAGGGGACGACGGTGCTGCTCGTCGAGCAGAACGCCCAGCAGGCGCTCTCGCGGTCCGACCGTGCCTACATCCTGGAGACGGGCGAGGTCACGACGACGGGTCCGGGAAAGGACCTGCTCGTCGACCCCGCGGTCAAGGCGGCGTACCTCGGCGTCGCCTGAGGGCCGCCGCGCCGGGCGTCAGCCGCCCGAGGACTGGTTCCAGCCCTCGAGGCTCCGGCGTCCGTGTGCGAACCCGAGCAGCGAGATCGAGGCCGTCCCGAGCTCGAGGAGCGCACCCGTCGCGGGTGGCAGGCCGAGCCACGTGGTGGCGAGGATGCGCAGCACGTGCCCGTGCGCGAACACGAGGGCGCTGTCGCCGGCCTCGAGGGTGGGCAGCACCCGCTCGACGACGCGCGCGGTCCGGGCGGCGACGTCGTCGAGCGTCTCGCCAGGGGTCGGGTGCGGCACGGCCGCGTGCTCGAGCCCGACGACGCGCACCCCGTCGCGGAAGATCTCCCAGTCCGTTCCGGTCTCGGCGGAGATCTGTGCGGACGTCCGTCCTTCGACGGGACCGTAGTCCCACTCGGCCAGGTCCCCGTCGACGACGGCGCCTCCGAACCCGGCGAGGGCCGCCGTCCGCCGGGCGCGCAGCCGGGGGCTCGTGAGCACGGTGCGGAAACGCTGCCCGGAGGCGACCCGGGACGCGAGAAGGACACCCGCTGCGCGGGCCTGCTCCTCGCCGTGCCCGGTGAGCGCGATGTCGGACGTGCCGGTGTGCCGGCCGTCGAGCGACCACTCCGTCTCGCCGTGGCGGACGAGGACGAGCTGGGGATCGGGGGAGGTGCTCACCCGACCATCGTCGTGTCGAGACGGGGGAGCAGCACGTCGAACTGGCAGCCGCCGGGCACGTTGCGGACGCGGATCCCGCCGTCGTGGGCCTCGGCGATGCCCCGCGCGATGGCGAGCCCGAGGCCGGCGCCGGTCGCACGCACGTGGTCGGCGGCGTCGTCGACGGTCTCGGGGGTGCGCGCCGACGAGCCGCGCCAGCCCGCCTCGAAGACGCGCGTCAGGTCGGCCTCGGGGATGCCGCCGCCCGCGTCGACGACCGACACGGCGACGCGGTCGCCGGGCTCCGCCGTCGTCGAGACCATCACCTCGGAACCGGCCGGCGAGTGCTGGAGCGCGTTCATGAGGAGGTTCCCGACGGCGCGAGCGAGCTCGCGTGCGTCGCCGACGACGGTCAGATCGGTGGGGCCGGTCTGCCGCAGCGTGACCGCACGTGCTCGGGCGAGGGGCGTGAGCTCGGCGACGGCGTCGCTCACGAGGTCGTAGAGCGCGACCGGCTCCATGCACAGTGCGAGCGTCCCGGAGTGGACGCGCGACAGCTCGAACAGGTCGTCGACCATCCCGGACAGGCGGTCGACCTGGAGCCGGATCTGCCGGTGGTAGCGGGCGGGGTCGTCGACCAGGCCGTCCTCGAGGGCCTCCGCCATGGCGCGCAGCCCGGCCAGGGGCGTGCGCAGGTCGTGCGAGATCCAGGCCACCAGGTCGCGGCGCGACCGCTCGACCCGTTCGGCCTCCGCCCGCGCCTCGGCGAGTCGCTCGCTCGTCGCCGCGAGCTCGGCGGTCAGGGCGGCGAGCTCGGAGCTGCCCGCGACCGCGGCCCGGACCGTGCGTCCCTCGCCGACCTCGCGGGCCAGCGACCGGGCGCGCCTCACGTCCTGGACGAGTCCTCGTCCCAGCACGAGCGCGACGGCGACCGCGACCACCCCGGACACGCCAGCGACCCACATCGCGACCACGAGGTCGTGCCCCGACAGGTACATCGCCCGGGCGACCGCGACCATGCCCGCGACCACCGAGAGGACGGCCGCGAGCACGACGACGCAGAGCTGGGCGGTGAGGCTCGCGCGCCGGGCGAGCCGCAGGACGCCGAGGCCGACCAGCCCGACGGCGCAGGCGCAGGCGAGCGCGACGGCGACGATCACGCCGAGGTCGGGAAGGGGGATCATGACCGGCCTCCGGGTGGCTCCGCAGGGCGGGTGCCGGGCGGCGCGTCGGCCTCGAACCGGTAGCCCACGCCCCACACCGTCGTGAGCCAGGTGGGCCGCGTGGGATCGTCCTCGATCTTCTCGCGCAGCCGGCGGACGTGGACCGTGACCGTGGACAGGTCGCCGAAGTCCCACCGCCACACGGCGCGCAGGAGCTGGTCGCGGCTGAACGCCTGGTCGGGATGCTTGAGGAAGAACGCGAGCAGGTCGTGCTCGCGCAGCGACAGCGCGAGCTCTGCGCCGCGCTTCGTGATGATCCGGCGCGCGGGGTCGAGCCGGAACGGCCCGAGGTCGAACGCCGACTCGGGCGTGAGCTCACCGACGCTGCGGCGCAGCACCGACCGGACCCGGAGGACGAGCTCGCGCGGCGAGAACGGCTTGGCGAGGTAGTCGTCGGCGCCCGCCTCGAGGCCGGTGATGCGGTCCTCGGTCGAGCCGAGCGCGGTGAGCATGACGACGGCGGTCCCGTGCTCGGCGCGCAGCCGCCGGCAGACCTCGACGCCGTCCAGGCCGGGGAGCATCCGGTCGAGCACGACCAGGTCGGGGCGAGCCCGGGCGGCCACGCGCAGCGCGCTCACGCCGTCGGCGGCCTCGTCGACGAGGAACCCCGCGGACGCGAGGTACGAGCACGCGACCTCCCGCACCGTGGGGTCGTCCTCGACGACCAGCACACGGCGGTCCGTGAGCAGGTCGTCGTGCGCGTCGACGGGGACAGTGACCACCGCTCCAGGGTAGGCACGGGACTGGTCTCGCAAGGCCCGCGGGCACCCCGGAGGGCGGACCGTCCGCGGTTCGTAAGACTTTCCGGACCCGCGCCGGGACCCGCCTCCCTAGCGTCGGCAGGGTGAACCTTCCTGCGTCCCCGAGCCCCGACCGCGGCCCGGTCCCGCCGGCCCTCGTCGACGTCGTGCTGCCCTGCCTCGACGAGGCTGCGGCCCTCCCGGGGCTGCTCGCCCGCATGCCGTCCGGTCATCGCGCGATCGTCGTCGACAACGGCTCGACCGACGGCTCGGCGGACGTCGCCCGGGCCCACGGCGCCGTCGTCGTGCACGAGGACCGGCGCGGCTACGGCGCGGCCGCGCACGCGGGGCTGCTCGCGGCGACCGCCGACGTCGTGGCGTTCTGCGACGCCGACGGCTCGTTCGACCCGGCCGAGCTGCCGCGCGTCACGGCTCCCGTGCTCGGGGGCGAGGCCGACCTCGTCCTGGGTCGCCGCCGGCCGGCCCGCGGTTCCTGGCCGGCCCACGCCCGGCTGGCGAACGCGGTGCTCGCGGCCGAGCTGCGCCGTCGGACGGGCCGGCAGGTGCACGACCTCGGCCCGATGCGCGCGGCTCGGCGCGACGCCCTGCTGGGGCTGGCGCTCGCGGACCGACGCAGCGGGTACCCGCTCGAGGTCTTCCTCCGGGCCGCGGCGGCGGGCTGGCGGATCGACGAGGTCGACGTGGCCTACCGGCCGCGCGTCGGGCGGTCGAAGGTCACGGGCACCGTGCGCGGCACGATCACCGCGGTCCGGGACATGTCGCGGCTCCTCGCGACGCAAGCGTCGTACGTGCAACCGTCCACGGCGCCGGCGACGGACGGGGTGGCGGCGTGACGGCGCTCGTCGTCGTGGCGAAGGAGTGCCTGCCCGGGCTGGTCAAGACGCGGCTCTGCCCTCCGCTCGCCGCGGTCGAGGCGGCGTCGGTCGCGGCGGCCTGCCTCGCCGACACGCTGGCGGTGCTCGCCGAGGTGCCGGCGGGCCGGCGCATCCTCTACCTCGGCCGGTCCGACGGCGGCCGGCCGGGTGGGGCGCCACGCCCGGCGCTGCCGGGGGAGGCCGCGGGCTGGGAGGTCCTGCGGCAGCCGGGCGGACCCCTCGACGTGCGGCTCGGCGGGCTGCTCGACCGCCTCGACGAGCCGTTCCTCCTGGTGGGGATGGACACGCCGCAGGTCACGGCCGCGCACCTCGCTCCCGCGCTCGAGGCGTTGGCGACCCCCGCGGGCGGCGACCGGGACGCCTGGCTCGGACCCGCCGCCGACGGGGGGTACTGGGCGCTCGGGCTCGGCGGGGAAGCGCCGCGCGCGGGCCGGCGCGGAGACCTCGTGCGAGGCGTCCCGATGTCGCGCGACGACACCGGCGAGCGCCAGCGTGAACGGCTCGAGCGCGCGGGACTGCGCGTGCGGCTGCTCGACGAGCTCGTCGACGTCGACACGGTCGACGACCTGCGGGCGGTCGCGGGCCTGGCGCCGGGGAGTCGCGTCGCGCGGGTCGCCGCCGGGCTGGGCTCCCTCGGGCCGGTGTCGGGGGTGGCGTCGTGACCGCGCTCGACGCCGCGCCCGGCACGGCACCGCCCGACGGGCTGTTCGCCGCCGGCGGGGGCCGGCCTTACGAGGCCGCCCTCGCCGCGGGCGCGGGCAGGCTCCGGCTCGTGCGGGTGCCCGACCACGCGGGCGCCGGGCGGACCGTCCCCACCGGGCACGGCGTCCTCGACGTCGGCCGCTACGCCGGGCCCGCCGACGTCGTCGACGTCGCGGTCCTGCGGGACGCGCGTGGCCCGGTGCTCGACGTCGGCTGCGGCCCCGGCCGGATGGTGCACGCGGCGTTGCGTGAGGGCATGCCCGCGCTCGGGATCGACGTGTCGGCGGCGGCGGTCGCCGTCGCGCGGGACCGGGGGCTGCCGGTGCTGCAGCGGTCGGTCTTCGGGCCCCTGCCGGTGGCGCGCGGCTGGGGGACGGTGCTCCTGCTCGACGGGAACATCGGCATCGGCGGGAACCCGTCGGGGCTGCTCGCGCGGTGCGCGCAGCTCGTCGCGCCATGGGGCGCGGTGGTGGTCGAGACCGACCCGGTCGCGGCCCGCGACCGGACCTTCGAGGCGGTCGTGACCGACGACGCCGGACGGCGGAGCCTCCCGTTCGCGTGGGCCGAGGTCGGTGCGGACGCCCTGGCGGCGCACGCGGCGGCAGCCGGCCTCGTGGCGGGCGCCCGGTGGGTCCGGGACGGGCGGACGTTCGTCCGGCTCGTCGCACCGCGCTGAGCGACGATGGAATCGGGGTCGGCCCGGCGGTGTTGGGCGACCCGGTAGACCAGCCGTCCGCGACCGAGGAGCTGAGCCCAGCGGTGACCCGACCCGACCATCTGGCCCCCGAGGCGCCGTCCGCGCCCGAGGGCGGGCTGCACCGGACCCTCTCCCTGCGGCACCTCGTCGTCTACGGGCTCCTCTTCATCGGCGTGACCGCCCCCATGGGGACGTTCGGCGTGCTGGACGCACGCAGCGACGGCGCCGTCGCGCTGGTGTTCCTCGTGGCGACCCTGGCGATGGCGTTCACCGCCTGGTCCTACGCGCGCATGTCGGTCGCGGTGCCGCGCGCCGGTTCCGTCTCGGCGTACGCGACCGCGGGGCTGGGGCGCCGCGCCGGCTTCATGGCCGGCTGGATGATCGGCCTGGACTACCTGTTCATCCCGAGCCTGGCGGCGCTCTTCACGGGGATCGCGAGCCACGCGCTCCTGCCCACGGTCCCGGTGTGGGTGTTCACGACGGCGGCGGTCGTGATCATCACGGCCCTCAACCTCGGCGGGGTCAGGCTCGCGGCGACGGTGGGCATCGTCTCGCTCGCGGTGGAGATCCTCATCCTGGCGGGCTTCTGCGTGGGCGCCGTCGTCGTCCTCGTGCACGACGGCCCGGCCCGGCCGTGGCTGTCCCCGCTGACCGGACTCGACTCGTTCACGCTCACCGGCGTGCTCGGGGCGGTCTCGGTGGCGGCGCTCGCCTTCCTGGGCTTCGACGCGATCGCGACGTTCGCCGAGGAGACGACCGGCTCCCCGCGGCGCGTCGGCCAGGCCCTGATCTTCTGCCTGGTGCTCGCGGGCGTCCTCTTCGTCCTCCAGACCTACCTGGGCGCCCTGCTGATGACGACGACGCCGGCCGAGCTCGCCGCGCACCCCGAGGAGCAGGGAACGGTCTTCTACACGATGATCGGCGACTCGATCGGGTCGTGGTTCGGCACGACGGTCACCACGGCGCGCGCGGTGGGGCCCGTGCTGTCCGCGCTCGTGGCGCAGGCCGCGGTGAGCCGGCTGATGTACGGCATGGCGCGCGACGGGCAGCTCCCGGCCGGGCTGGCGTCGGTGAGCCGCCGCACGGGGGTGCCTCGCGTGGCGATCGTCGTCTCGGCGGTCGCGACGCTCGTCATCGCCGTCGCGGCGGCCCTGAAGTCGGACGGGCTGGACCTGCTCTCGTCGATGGTCACGGTCGGCGCGCTGACGGCTTTCGTGTTCCTCCACGTCGCCGTCGTCGGGTACTACGTGGTGGGCCGGCGCACCGAGCGGCGGGTGCTGCACACCGTCGTGCCCGCCGTCGGGGTGGTCATCGTGGTCGCGGTGCTCGTCCTGGCGAGCCACCTCGCGCTCGAGGTCGCCGGGGTGTGGCTCGTGCTGGGGCTCGTCGTCATGGTGCTTCGCGCGCGGCGGGAGGCTCGCGCCTCCGCCGCACCCGGTCGCGCAGGCTGAGCGCGACGGTCCCCGCGACGGCGACGCCGGCGAGCACGGCCCAGGTGAGGACGAGCCGCCGCCCGTAGTCGCCGGGGACCACGGTGGGATTCGCTGCGCCGAGGGACCGGGCGTGGAGCTCGGGCAGCACGACGAGCGTGAGGACCCCGCCGACGACCAGGCACGACGTCACGAGCGGACCAGTCCCACGCGGGGCGCGCCACCGGTGCCCGCGGATCCCCGGGCCGGCCAGCCGACGGAGCACGAGCCCGCCACCGGCCAGGGCGACGGTCACGAGGGGCACGAGGACGCCGTCGTGCAGGACGACTCCCGCGACGAGCCAGACGGCGAGCGAGCGGAGCTGGGAGGGGTGCAGCGCGGTGAGCTTCACCGCTCCCACCCCGAGCCCGACGGCGCCCGCCGCGACGAGGAGCAGGCGGACGGTCCGCAGGACGCGCGGGGGCGGCGTCGACGGCGCGGTCACGTCGTCTCCACGCGGGTCAGCCACTTCGTCTGCAGGACGCCGGGCCGGGCGGGCGCGATGAGGCGGGCCGGGTACCCGTGGTCGAGGTCGAGCGGTTCCCCGCCGAGCTCGAGCGCCACGAGCGTGCGGGGGTGGTGCGCGAACGCCGGCTCGAGGTCGCTGGTCCGGTAGGGGCCGGAGGGTTCGAGGCTCGTGACCCGTGCCCCCGTGCCCGACGGCGCGTCGACGAGCGCCAGGAGGTCCGCTACCCGCACGCCCCGCCAGCGGGCGAACGTCGTCCAGCCCTCGACGCACGCGATCGGCAGCTCGACCTCCGTCTGGGGCAGCGCCGCGAGCTCGGCGCGCGTGAGGGCGACGGACCGTGCGCCGTGCACGACGGTGAGCGTCCACGCGGGGTCCGTCGCGGCGTCGTGCACGCGCGCTGCGGCCGCCGTCTTGTTCACCGGGAGGCCCTGCGGACCCAGCCCCTGGACCCGGGGCGCGAACAGGTTGGTGCGGCGCAGCACCCGGAACGACTGGCCGGCGGTGAGCAGGACCACAGCCGCCACGCCCGCGCCGACCGCGACGAGGAGCCCGCGCCGGGTCGTGGTCTCTGCGGTCGTCGACCCCGCGCTCACCTGCCCGCCCGAGACGGCCCGCTCCCGTCGCCGGTGCCGGACGATCGTCGGGAGCTGCGCGGCGACGTGGATCGCGAGCGCCCCCACGACGACCCAGGCGAGGGCGTAGTGCGTGCCGCGGAACGGGAAGTGCCACGGGTACCACTGGTACGTGTTGAGCAGGCCCGTCGCGACCTCGACGAGCGCCGCGGCGACGAGCACCCCGACGAGGCCCCGCTCGACGGCGTGGACGAGCCCGCGCACGGGCGGCCACTGGAGCAGGCGCGGGTAGACGGTCCAGAGCTTGGCCAGCAGCAGCGGGACGCTCGCGATGCCGGTGGTGACGTGGATCCCCTGCGTGAGCTGGTAGAGGTTCGACGGCCAGGTCGGGAACCGCATCCAGGGCAGCGGGTCCTGCAGGAAGTGGCTGTAGAGGCCGGTCACGAAGCACACGACGAACGCGGTGCCGAGCAGGCGTCCGACCACGACGGCGGTGCGCGGCGACCGCGCGGGGTGCTGCAGCGGTGCGGCGGCCCGGTCGGAGGCCGCGCGGCCGCGCGCGTCCACCGTGTCACGGAGCCGGTCGAGCCTCATGGTCCTCATCGTGCGGCGGACGCCCGCCTGAGGAGGCCCGCAGTTCTTACGGTCCGCGAACGGGGAGCCGATTCCGGCCGGTCGAGCTCGGGGTGCACGGCACGATCGGAAGGTGCGCCACGCCCGACCCCTCTCGACCGCAGCCTCGACCGCCCTCGCGGCCCTCGCCGTGGTCACCGTCGTCGCGGTCGTGGTGGTGGGCACGCACGTGCACGGGTTCGCGCACGCGGACCGGGGGCGCGCCCTGGCCGCGATCGGCGCGGGCTGGGTGGTGCTCGCGCTCGCGCTGCTCGCGCTGCGGCGGGTGCCCGAGCGGGCCGTGGTGCCGCTGGTGGTCGCGGGCTCGGTCGCCGTCGGGCTGGCCGCGCTGACCGGGCCGCCGAACCTCAGCACCGACTCGGCGCGCTACGCGTGGGACGGGATCGTGCAGGACGCCGGCACGTCGCCGTACGCGTACGTCCCGACGGACGACGCGCTCGCGCCGCTGCGCACCGACTGGCTGTTCCCGACGCCGTCGGGCACGGACGCCGACGGCGTGGCCGTCTGCCCGGCCGAGCGGATCGACCCGACGACGAGCGTGCCGTCGGGCGAGCCGCTGTGCACCGCGATCAACCGCTCGCACGTCCCGACCATCTACCCGCCCGTCGCCGAGGCCTGGTTCACTGCGGTGCGGGCGCCCGTGCCGGCGTCGGCGGCGTACTGGCCGCTGCAGGTGGGCGGGTTCGCCGTCAGCCTCGCGATCACGGGAGGGCTGCTCGTGGCCCTGCGACGGCGCGGCCTCGGTGCGCGCTGGGCCGCGGTGTGGGGGTGGTGCCCGTTCGTGGCGTCGGAGGCGGTGACGAACTCGCACGTCGACGTTCTCGGCGCGGGCCTGGTGCTCGCGGCGACGCTCGCGTCGACGCGGTCGGCCGGGGCGCGGCGCGCGCTCACGACGGGTGCGCTGCTGGGCCTCGCCGTCGCGACGAAGCTCGTCCCCGCGATCGCCGGTCCGCCCCTGCTGCGCCGCGACGGGTGGCGGACCGCCGGGGTCGCGCTCGCGACCTTCGTGCTCGTGTACGTCCCGTACGTCGCCGGCGCCGGGACGGGGGTGCTCGGGTTCCTGCCCGGCTACCTCGACGAGGAGGGCTACGACAGCGGCAACCGGTTCGCGCTGCTCGGGTTCCTGCCCGGCACGACGGCGACGGTCGTCGCGGCTGCCCTCCTCGGCGTCCTCGTCGCCTGGTGCTGGTGGCGCGCCGACCCCGACGCCCCGTGGCACGCGCAGGTCGTGCTCGTCGGCGGCACGCTGCTGCTCGTGAGCCCCTCCAACGCCTGGTACGCGCTGCTGCTCGTGCCGCTCGTCGCGCTCAGCCACCGCTGGGAGTGGCTGGTCGTGCCCGCCGCCCTCGCGGTCGGCGAGCTCTACCCCCGGATGGTCGCGGTGCGGCCCGCGGTGGGGGTCGCGCTCCTCGTCGTGCTCGCCGTCGCGGTCGTCCGTGCACTGCGTCCCGCCCGTTCCTTCCCCCGTCTCGTCTGGAGCCCCGCATGAGCGACCCGTCCCTGCCCGTGCCCGCCGTCGCCGTGATCGGGGGCTCCGGGCTGTACCGGCTGTTCGAGCCGGGAACCGCGCGCGAGGTCGACGTCGCGACCCCGTACGGGCCGCCGTCCGGCCCGGTGAGCGTCGGCACCTTCGGCGGCCGTCCGGTCGCGTTCCTCGCGCGCCACGGCGCGGGCCACGCCCTCCCGCCGCACCGCGTGAACGCCCGCGCGAACCTGTGGGCGCTCGCGTCGCTCGGGGTGCGCGCGGTCGTGTCGTCGACGGCGGTCGGCTCGCTCGACCCGACGCTCGCGCCCGGGGTGTTCGTCGTCCCGGACCAGCTGATCGACCGGACCACCGGACGCGCGGACACCTACTTCGACGGGGCCCCGGGCGGGGCGTCCGGCGTCGAGCACCTCGCCGCCGCCGACCCGTTCTGCCCCCAGCTCCGGGCCGTCGCGCTCGAGGCGCTGCGCGCCGCGGGCGAGGAGGTGCGCGACGCCGCCACGACCGTCGTCGTGCAGGGGCCCCGGTTCTCCACCCGCGCGGAGTCCCGGTGGTACCGGGCCGCGGGCGCCGACATCGTCAACATGACCCAGTACCCCGAGACGGTCCTCGCGGCCGAGCTGGGGCTGGGGCTCGTCAACCTCTCGTTCGTCACGGACACCGACGCCGGCGTGCTGCCCGGGGAGGCCGACGCCGCGGACGCAGCCCTCGTGCTCGAGCGCATGGCCGCCGCGCAGCCGCGCCTGCTCGCGCTGCTCGGCGCCGTCGTCGCCGCGGTCCCCGACGACTACGAGGCGCGCGAGCTCGTGCCGCGCACGGCGAGCCGGCGGGTCCTCGCGCTCGCGCCCGTGGACGGCGCGGCGTGAGCGGGCTCCTCGTCGTCACGGGCGGCGCCGGGTTCGTCGGGACGCCGACCGTGCGTGCGGCGCTCGACGCCGGGTGGCGCGTCCGGGTCGTCGACGCGCTGCGGCCCGACGTCCACCCGGGCGGGCGGGTGCCCGAGGCGTTCCGGGCGCTCGCGGACTGCCCGGACGTGGAGCTCGTCGTCGCGGATGTCCGGGACCCGGGTGCCGCGGACGAGGCCGTCGCCGGTGCCGACGCGGTCGTCCATCTCGCGGCGAAGGTCGGGCTGGGGCTCTCGTTCGACGACGCCCCCGACTACGCCGCGAGCAACGGGACGGGCACGGCGTGCGTGCTCGCCGCGATGGCCCGGGCCGGGGTCGGGCGCCTCGTGCTCGCGTCGTCGATGGTCGTGTACGGGGAGGGCCGGTACGTCACGGCCGCGTCCGACGGCGGTCCTGCGGTCGACGGCGTCCCCCGCCAGCCGCCGAGCCGCCAGCCGCCGCCGCGCCGGGTCGCGGACCTCGAACGAGGCGTGTTCGACCCGCTCGACGAGGACGGCCGCCCCCTCGTCCCGGTGCTCGTCACGGAGGACGCCGCCCTCGACCCGCGCAACGTGTACGCGGCGTCGAAGCTCTTCCAGGAGCACCTCGCGTCGTCGTGGGCACGCAGCACCGGCGGCACGGCCGCGCTGCTGCGGTACCACAACGTCTACGGGCCGGGCCTGCCCGCCGGGACCCCGTACGCTGGCGTCGCGGCGCTGTTCCTCGACGCGCTCGAGCAGGGACGCGCGCCGCGCGTCTTCGAGGACGGCGGGCAGCGGCGGGACTTCGTGCACGTCGACGACGTCGCGGCCGCCAATCTCGCGGCCGTCGCCTGGGCGGGCGGCGGGAGCCCGGGCGAGCGGGCCGGCGTCGCGCGCGGGTTCAACGTGGGCAGCGGCGAGGTGCGCACCGTCCGGGAGCTGGCCGCCGCGCTCGCCCGCGCGACGGGGGGACCGGCGCCGGTCGTGACCGGCGACTACCGGCTCGGCGACGTGCGGCACGTGACCGCCTCGTCAGCGCGGCTCCGCATCGAGACGGGCTGGCGACCCGGCGTCGCGTTCGACGACGGCATCAGACAGCTGGCCGCCGCGCGTGGCAGGAGTCGCGCCGTCGTCCGCTGAGCTCCGGGCTCCGGGCTCCGGGCTCCGGGCTCCGGGCTCCGGGCTCCGGGCCCGACGCTCCGGGTTCGGGTCAGAACGGGGGCGGTCTCGTGTTGTCGCGGTTCCTCGCTGCCGGCGGCGACCCGCCGGGTAGGTCGCCTCCCGCGACCGCACGTGCTGAGACGCCACGTGCCGACCCGTCCGGCGGGTCGCTCCCGACCACGACCGCAGGCGGCACGACGTGCTCCCGACCGGTGGGTGAGGTCCAGACGGCGTCGTGGGTGCGGTCGTCGACGCGGACCTGCCAGGACGTCTCGTGCTTGAGCCGGTGGTGACGCCGGCACAGGTGCAGGAGGTTGGCCGCGTCGGTGGCGCCGCCGTCGACGAACGCGGTGACGTGGTCGGCGTCGCAGCGAGCCGCCGGCCGACCGCAGCCCGGGAAGCGGCACGTGCCGTCGCGGACGGCGAGGTGACGTCGCAGGTCCGCGGGCACGGCGTAGGAGGTGCGCCCCACGGACAGGACGGCCCCGGTCTCGGGGTGGGTGAGGATCCGGGTGAACGACGGCGCGGCGGCGGCGAGCTTCCGGGCCACGTCGGGACTGATCGGCCCGTACCCCTCGAGGGTGGCGGGCTCGCCGCCGCCGAGGAGCGTGAGCACCGGGACGGTGACCGCGACGCGGGGCGTCAGACCGCGGGCGTGGTGCGCGAGCGCGTCGTCCGTGCCAGCAGCCACACCGCCAGCACCTGCCCTGGGGTCGGTGCCGGGGGTGTCGAGCAGGAGCGCGGCGAACGTGTCGGTGCGCAGCTGGTCGGGGGTGCGGGGTTCGTCGGGGCCCGCGAGCGTCCGGGCCGCGTGGTCGAGGCGGTCGAGGATCGCGTGCCCCTGCACGGCGGGCAGGAACGCGCTGAGCCACGCCATCCCGTCGGGTGCCGGGTCGAGCCGCACGCAGCGGTCTGCTGCGGCGCGCTGGTGGCGCTCGGCGAGGGCCTCCGGGTGGGCGAGCTCGCGGGCGCGCCGCGCCCGCCGGCCGAGGCCGGTCGGCGTCGACGTGGCCGCGAACGGGAGCACGGCGGCCTCGACGGCCGCACGGGCCGGTGCGTCGAGCCCGTCCGTGTGGTCGGCGATCACCTGGGCGTGCCGGTACGACAGGGTGCCCTCGGCCATCGCGTCCAGGGTCCGGGGGAGCTCCTCGACCAAGACCTCGGCCTCGTCCACGAGCCGGGACGTCGTCGTCTCGGGGAGCTGGAGCGCGGTCGCGAGGTCGGCCACGAAGGCACGGTGCGCGAGCTCGGCTCGCTGCTCCGTCAGCGGCGAACGCGCCGCGGGCGACGCCGGGTCGAGCAGGGCCACCTCGGCGACCGGGACCTGGCGGCGCGCGGTGTTGAGGATCAGCGTCCGCAGGGCCGTGAGCCGGCGGATCGCGTGCTCCACCTCGACGACCGCCGTGATCGCGCGGTCCATGAGCTCCGCGCCGGCGGGCCCCCGTTCGCCCCCGGCCACGTTCTCGAGGGCGGCGGTCTGCGGCAGGCGCGCCGCGGTGGCGTCCATGGCGAGCGGCTCCGACGAGGTCATGCGACCAGTCAACACCGACCCACCGACACTCACTCGAACAGGTGTTCGAACTCGCGGGATCGCCACGGCTCCGAGGTGGACGAGCGTGCGCAGGGAAGTGGGTGGGCACCAAATAAGGCAAGCCTTGCCTAACGTGCCACGACGGGCTAACGTCCGGGCCCATGGCGGCGAACTGGCAGCGCGGCGTCCTCCGAGCGATGGGCGTCCACAACCACCCCCTCGAGGTCGTCGGCGTCGAGGACGTCACGCCCTGGTACCGGCGCCTGCGCGTCAGCGCGCCGAGCCTCGTCGCGACGCTCGAGCCGCACCCCACGATCTGGCTGCGCCTGTGGGTGCCGTCGCTCAAGAAGGACATGCTCGTGCAGCGCGGGTACACGATCCTCGACGTCGACCACGACGCCGGGCAGCTCAGCCTCGAGCTCGTCCTGCACCAGCCGGAAGGTGCGGCTGGCGTGTGGGGGAGGGACGCCGTCGTGGGGTCCACGGCCGAGGTGGCCATCACGACGCAGAAGCACCGGGTGGACCTCGCTGCCGGCACGGTCGTCCTGGCCGGCGACACCACCGCCGTCCCCGCGGTGCGCAGCGTCCTCGACGCGCTGTCGCCGACCACGCGCGCCGTCGTCGTGCTGGCGGACGCCCACCCCGATCGCACGGACCTCCCGCTCCCCGAGCGGGAGAACACGAAGCTGACCTGGGTGGAGAGCGCCTCGGACGTCGTCGCGGTGCTCCGGGAGCACCACGTCGACCCCGCCGACGCGTACGTCTGGGCGGGCGGCGAGCGCCGCCTCGTCAAGGCGGTGCGGTCGTACGCGCGCGACCTCGGGGTCGCCCGCGACCGCCAGTACACCCAGGCGTACTGGATCGAGGGGCGCGACGGCGGCTGAGTTCGCCCCATCGAAGGTCTGGCGGGTCGGGCGCGGCGCACTTAGCGTGGGCCCATGACCCTCACCCCGGGGTTCCAGGGACGACCGCGACCGACCGGCGTGGCGCTGCCGCCCGGCCAGTACGAGGTCACCGACTTCCCCGTCCTGTCCGCCGGCCCCACCCCGCGCGTGCCCCTGGAGACGTGGGAGCTCGTCATCCGCAACGAGGAGGGCGCCGACTGGCGCTGGTCCTGGGACGAGCTCGTGCGCCTCCCGCAGGAGGACGCGCACGTGGACCTGCACTGCGTCACGCGGTGGTCGAAGTTCGGGACGAGCTGGCGCGGCGTGAGCCTCGACGTGCTGCTCGCGGACGTCACGTCGACGGCCCAGCACGCGCTCGTCGGCTGCTACGGCGGGTACACGACGAACCTCCCGGTCGCCGACCTGCTGGGCGGCAAGGCCTGGATCGCCCACACGTACGACGGCGCCCCGCTGGCCCCGGTGCACGGCGGCCCGGCCCGGCTCCTGGTCCCGCACCTGTACCTGTGGAAGTCCGCGAAGTGGGTCCGCTCGATCCAGCTCCTGCGCGACGAGCAGCGCGGGTTCTGGGAGCAGCTCGGCTACCACGACTACGGCGACCCGTGGCGCGAGCAGCGCTACCAGGGGGACTGACCGTGGCTGCGCCGTCGGGCGGGGTGGAGCTGGGGACCGCGGGTGCGCCCGCGCCCGCTCGCCTGGGGGAGCGGTTCTCGACGACGCGAGGCTGGCGGGTCGCGACGCTCGCCTCCGCGCACGCCGAGAGCGCGACCGCGCGGACCCTCGAGCTCGACGTCCCCGACTGGCCCGGCCACCTCGCGGGCCAGCACGTCGACCTGCGTCTGACCGCACCCGACGGGTACACCGCCGAGCGCGCGTACTCGCTGTCCTCGGCGTTCGACGCCGGCGCACCGGGCCGGGTCGCGGTCACCGTCCAGCGTGTCCACGAGGGCGAGGTGTCGCCCTACCTGGTCGACGCGTTCGAGCCCGGGCAGATGATCGAGGTGCGCGGTCCGGTCGGCGGGTGGTTCGTCTGGGAACCGGGTTTCGCGGACGCGGCGCCGGTCCTCCTGATCGCGGGCGGGTCGGGGATCGTGCCGCTGATCGCGATGGTGCGGGCGCGCCGGGGTGCGGGGAACCGAACCCCGTTCCGGCTCCTCTACTCGGTCCGCACCCCCGACGACGCGATGTTCACGGACGAGCTCACCGGCGTCCGTGGCAGGGCCGACGGCGTCGAGGCCCAGGTCTTCTACACGCGCAGCGCCCCGCTCGACGCGCCGCGCGAGGCCCGGCGGATCGGCCTCCAGGACGTCGCCGCCCACGGCTGGCCGCCCGAGCTGCGGCCCGTCTGCTACGTGTGCGGGCCGACGGGCTTCGTCGAGGCCGTGACGCGGATGCTGCTCGCGCTCGGGCACGACCCGGCCGCGATCCGGGCCGAGCGCTTCGGGCCCGCGGGCGACTGACCGGCGTCGGACGGAGGAGGGACCCATGGCCCAGGACGCGATGGTGCAGGAGGGCGCGCTCGACCCGGGGGACGGGCACGTCGACGGGAACGCCGTCGCGGGGGCGCTCGCGGCCGTGTTCGTCCCCGAGATCACGACGGCGCTCGTCCGGTGCGGCGCCTGTGGGGACGCCGGACCCTTCGCGGCCCTCATGGTGTGGGCGCACGGACCCGGAGTCGTCGGGCGGTGCCCGTCGTGCGAGGCGGTGCTGCTCCGCTACGTCGCGACGCCCGGCCGGGTACGCGTCGACCTCAGCGGGATCGCGGAGCTCGAGCTCGCCTCTGTGGGATCCGGCCGCTGAGCGGCCCACGCTCTGGCTCGGTCGAGGCCCGGCGATCCGTTCCGTTCGACGACCGCGACCGGGCCGAGGTCTCGTGACCAACCGATCGCGCTCCGGGCGGGTACCCCGGAGCGCGGTCGGGTCGGTCAGCCGTTGAACGCGTCGGGGTGCGGGCCCGTGCGGTCGCCGGCGTCGAGGGCGTCGACGACGGCGAGCTCGTCGGGCGTGAGCTCGAACCCGAGCACGTCGAGGTTGGCGACGATCCGCGCCGGGGTCACGGACTTCGGGATCACGACGTTCCCGGACTGGAGGTGCCAGCGCAGGACGACCTGGGCGGGGGTGACGTCGTGCGCGACGGCGATCCGGGCGACCGCGGGGTCGTCGAGGACGGCGCCCTGCGCGAGCGGGCTCCACGCCTCGGTGAGGATCGAGTGCTCCTGGTGGTAGGCGCGCAGCGCGCGCTGCTGGAGCGCGGGGTGGAGCTCGACCTGGTTGATCGGCGGCAGCTCGCCGGTTGCAGCCAGGAGCGCGTCGAGGTGGGCGGGCTCGAAGTTCGAGACGCCGACCTCGCGCACCAGCCCGGCGTCGCGCAGCTCGAGGAGCTGCTCCCACGCGCCGACGTACTCACCGCGGCCCGGGGCCGGCCAGTGGATGAGGTACAGGTCGAGGGCGTCGAGACCGAGCCGCTCGAGGGTCGCCTCGTACGCGGGCCGGACCTGGCCGGGGCCCAGGTCGTCGACCCACAGCTTGCTGGTCACGAAGACTTCGTCGCGGGGCAGGCCCGACGCGGCCAGAGCGCGTCCGACGCCGCGCTCGTTGCCGTAGATCGCGGCCGTGTCGACGGAACGGTACCCGGTCTCGAGGGCGGCCGACACGGCGGCGGTGGTCTCGTCGTCGGGCACCTGGAAGACGCCGAAGCCGAGCTGCGGCATGGCGGTGCGTCCGGCGAGGCTGACGTGGGGCATGGTGCTCATCGTTCTTCTCCGAGGGTTGGTGGGGTCAGGAGGCGGTCGACAGCACCGGGGTGGGTGCGTCGTGGTGGGTGGCGCGGCGTTCGAGCAACGTCGCGACGGCGAGCGCGGCGAGGCCGGCGAGCGTGACCAGGGCGCCTGCGCCGAGCGGCGCGGCGTAGCCGAGGCCGAGGGTGATGGTGAGCCCGCCCGCCCAGGCCCCGACCGCGTTGCCGATGTTGAACGCGGCGATGTTGGCGCCGGAGGCGAGCGTGGGGGCCCGCACGACGTGGCGCATGATGCGCATCTGCAGCCCCGGCACCGTGGCGAACCCGAACACCCCCATGAGGACGAGTCCGACGATCGCTGCGACCGGGTTGGACGCCGTGGCCGCGAACACCGCGAGGACGACGGTCAGCGCGGCGAACAGGCCGAGCAGGGTGGGGGCGAGGGCGCGGTCGGCGAGGCGCCCGCCCGCGTAGTTCCCGACGAACAGCCCGGCGCCGAACAGTACGAGCAGCCACGGGACCGTCGCCGGGGCGAACCCCGAGACCTCGGTCAGCGTGTACGCGATGTAGGTGAAGGCGCCGAACATCCCGCCGTAGCCGAGGATCGTCACCACGACGCTCCACCAGACCTGCGGGGACCGGAACGCGGTGAGCTCGGTGCGGAGCGCGGCGGGGCGGGCGGCGTCGCGGGTCGAGGGAACCAGCACGACGATGCCGACGAGCGCGACGACGCCGATGGCGGTGATGGCCCAGAAGGTCGCGCGCCAGCCGTGCTGCTGCCCGAGGAACGTCCCGAACGGGACGCCGAGGACGTTGGCCGCGGTCAGGCCGGAGAACATGAGGGCGATCGCGGACGCGCGTCGTTCCGGGCCGACGAGGCCCGCGGCCACGACCGAGCCGATCCCGAAGAACGCGCCGTGGCACAGGGCGGCGAGCACGCGCCCGGCGAGCAGCGTCTCGTACCCGGGGGCGATCGCGGACAGCAGGTTGCCGGCGACGAACAATCCCATGAGGCCGACGAGGACGGTCTTGCGGTCGAACCGCGTGACGGCTGCGGTCAGGGCGACGGCCCCGACGGCGACGGCGAGGGCGTACCCCGAGATGAGGTAGCCGGCGATGGGTTCGGTGACGTCGAGGTCGGAGGCGACCTCGGGGAGGAGGCCCATGATGACGAACTCGGTGAGCCCGATGCCGAACCCGCCGACGGCGAGCGCGAGCAGTGCGAGAGGCATGACGGCAGCTCCGGGACGATCGAGGATGCCAACTGCGTTGGCGGATAGAAGGCGTGTGCAGTAGTTGCACACGCGCTGTATTAGATAGTTGCACGCGCGGGATAAGCGCGCAAGCGGTATGCTAGGTGTCACACACGGGACGAGGTGTTCGACATGGGGATCGCGGACGACGCGGTGGAGATCAGGGCGCGCGGCTGGCGCACCCTCGCCGCGCTGCACGGGCTCATCGAGGCCCGCCTGGAGCGCGCGCTCCAGAGTGAGCACGGGCTGTCCGTCGTCGAGTACACCGTGCTCGACGCGCTCTCCCGCCAGGACGGCTGGCACATGCGCATGCAGCAGCTGGCGCGGGCCGCCGCCCTCAGCGCGTCCGCCACCACCCGGCTCGTGACCCGCCTCGAGGACCGCGGACTCCTCACGCGCATCCTCTGCGCCGACGACCGTCGCGGCATCTACACCGAGCTCACGCCCGCGGGAGAGCGGCTCCTCGCCGCCGCGCGGCCCACCCACGACCGTGCTCTCGCGAGCGCACTGGGCGAGGCGGCCGACGTCCCGGAGCTCGCCGGCCTCGTCGGGGCGCTCGCCGACCGCGAACTCCTCGGGGCACCCGAGGCAGCGGTCGTCTAGTCGCGAAGCCTGCGGCTGCGCGGGTGGCGACGCCGTCGCGCCGCCCCGTGGCCCTGCCCGGTCATGCGGCGACGGCCGCCGGGCGGTCGAGGAGCTCCAGGAGCCGCGGGGCGAGCGCGACGGCGTGGTCGGACGTGCCCGTGACCGCCGAGACCTGCCAGCGCGGCGTGGTGTCGTCGGGCAGGCGCAGGACCGCGAGCCCCTCGGCCTGCGGCTTGGCGCCGATCTGGCGGGGGACGAGCGCGACGCCGAGACCGCGGTGGACGAGGTCGAGCAGCGTGTGGATGTCGTTGACCGTGCACCGCACGCGCCGCCGCACCCCGCGGGACTCGCACGCGGCGTCGTTGAGCGGCCGCACGCCCCAGGACCGTTGGAAGTCGACGAAGTCCAGCCCGTCGAGGTCCTCCCACTCGATGCGGGCCCGCGCTGCGAGCGGATGGTCCGCGGGGGCGAGCAGCACGATCGGCTCGCTCGCGATGGGGGTCCGTTCGAACGCCCCGAGGTGGTCGGCCGTCGCGACGAACGCGACGTCGAGCTCGTCGGCGCGAAGCTGGGTGAGGAGGTCGTGCGAGCCGTCCTGCGTGAAGTGGATCTCGACGTGCGGGTAGCGCTCGTGGAACCGCTCGAGCAGCGCGGGCGGGTCCACCACCGCGAGGCACTGCTCGGCCCCGACCCGGACGGTCCCGGTCACCTGGCGCGTCACCCGCACGACGGCGTCGCGCGCCGCCGTCGACGCCGCGAGCATCGCCCGGGCGTGGGGGAGCAGGGCGAGGCCGGCGTCGGTGGGTTCGACCCGCCGCGTCGTGCGGTGGAAGAGCGGGGTGCCGAGCTCGTCCTCGAGGCTGCGGACCGCGGCCGAGAGCCCGGACTGCGAGACGCCGCAGAGCGCCGCGGCCCGCGTGAACTGCTGCTCGTCCGCGAGTGCGACCAGGTACTCCATCTGCCGCAGATCCATTGATCGCTCCGACTTCTGAATAGCATCAGTGCTAGTTGTTGGACTTGTAGGTTACGCCGTCCCTAGGCTCGCGAGCATGCAGCAGCGCACCATCGGACACCGCTCCGTCTCCGCCGTCGGCCTCGGCGGTATGCCCATGTCGATCGAGGGCCGACCCGACGAGGACCGCGCGATCGCGACCATCCATGCCTCGCTCGACGCCGGCGTCACGTTCGTCGACACCGCCGACTCCTACCACCGCGACGCGGACGAGGTCGGCCACAACGAGGAGCTCATCGCCCGGGCCCTGCGCAGCTACGGCGGCGACACGTCCGGCGTCCTCGTCGCGACCAAGGGCGGGCACCTGCGCCCGGGCGACGGCTCGTGGACCCAGAACGGCGATCCGGCTCACCTCAAGGAGGCCGCCAAGGCCTCGGCGCAGCGCCTCGGCGTCGACGCCATCGGCCTCTACCAGTTCCACCGGCCCGACCCGGCCGTGCCCTACGCCGACTCGGTCGGCGCCCTGCGCGACCTGCTCGACGAGGGCGTCATCGAGATGGCCGGCGTCTCCAACGCGAACCCGGACCAGATCCGCGAGGCGAACGACGTGCTCGGCGGCCGGCTCGTGTCCGTGCAGAACCAGTTCTCGCCCCGCTTCCGTTCGTCGCTGCCCGAGCTCGAGCTGTGCGCCGAGCTCGGCATCGCGTTCCTGCCGTGGAGCCCGCTCGGCGGCATCACGTTCGCCCGGGCGGGCGACCTCGACCAGGCTTACGCTCCGTTCCAGGAGGTCGCGGCCTCTCACGGCGTCAGCCCGTTCCGTGTCGCGCTCGCCTGGGAGCTCGCGCTCGCGCCCGTCGTCGTGCCCATCCCCGGCGCGTCGCGTCCCGCGAGCATCGAGGACTCCGCGCAGGCCGCGGACCTCGTGCTCACCCCCGACGAGGTGGCGCGGCTGAGCGCCGCCACCGCCTGACCACCCCCGATCAGCGAGGATCCTCATGAAGACCTTCACCCTGCCCGGCACCGAGATCACCGCGCCGAACGTCATCGCCGGCATGATGCGGATCGCCGACAAGACCGACGACGAGATCCGCACCCTCGTGCGCACCGCCCGCGACGCCGGCATCGACTTCTTCGACCACGCCGACGTCTACGGCGGCGCGCTGCACCGCTGCGAGGAGCGGTTCGCCGAGGCGCTCGCCCTCACGCCGTCCGAGCGCGCCGAGATCACCCTCCAGACCAAGTGCGGGATCGTCCCCGACGGGCCGTACTTCGACTTCTCGTACGAGCACATCGTCGAGTCCGTCGAGGGGTCGCTGCGCGCTCTGCGGACGGACTACCTCGACATCCTGCTGCTGCACCGCCCCGACGCCCTCGTCGAGCCCGACGACGTCGCGAAGGCCTTCGACGAGCTCCACGCCGCGGGCAAGGTCAAGGCGTTCGGCGTCTCCAACCACACGCCCGGGCAGATCGAGCTGCTGCGCCGGTCCGTGACGCAGCCGATCGTCGCGAACCAGGTCCAGCTCTCCCTCACGCACGCGCCGATCGTCGCGCAGGGCGTCGCGATGAACATGGGCGACCTGGACCAGTCGATCAGCCGCGACAACGGGATCGTCGACTACTGCCGTCTCCACGGCATCACCCTGCAGGCGTGGTCGCCGTTCCAGGCCCGGTTCTTCAACGGCGTGTTCCTGGGGTCCGAGGACTACCCGGAGCTGAACGCCGTGATCGACCGGCTCGCCGCGAAGTACGACATGCCGGCGATCGCGATCGCGACCGCGTGGATCACGCGTCACCCCGCCCAGATGCAGGTCGTGCTCGGCACGACGACGCCGGAGCGCGTCGCCGGCGCCGCCCTCGGCTCCGAGATCCCGCTCACGCGCGCCGAGTGGTACGAGCTGTTCCGGGCAGCCGGTCACACCGTCCCCTGATCCTGCGAAGCAGACCGGCCGCCCGCCCACCCCGCGGGGCGTGCGAGCGGCCGGTCCGTCGCGGCGAGCAGGGATCAGAGGAGGGCGCGGAGGGCGTCGGCGAGCGGCGTCGTCGGGCGACCGATCAGGGTGCGCAGGTCGTCCGTCGCGTCGGCGAGGTCGCCGCGCGCGATGTCCTGGTCCAGGGCGACGACGAAGCCCGCAGTGCCCTCGTCGAGCCCGGCGGAGCGCAGGAGCTCGAGCTGCTCGTCGGGCGTGACGTCCCGGTGCGTGACCGGTACCCCCAGCACCTCGGACGCGGTCGCCGCGAACTCGTCGAAGTTCCACGCGACGTCGCCGGAGAGCTCGTAGATCGTGTTCTCGTGCCCTTCGCCGAGCACGACGGCGACCGCGCCGGCCGCGTAGTCGGCGCGCGGGGCGCTGGCGACCCGTCCGTCGCCCGTGCTCGTCACGACCTCGCCGGTCGCGCGGGCCTGCTGGAGCGTGCCGGCGTAGTTCTCCGTGTACCAGTTGTTGCGGAGGATCGTCCAGGTCAGCCCCGACGCCCGAAGAGCCTCCTCGGTGGCCTTGTGCTCGGGGTTGACGACGAGCGCGCTCGTGTCGGCGTGCGGTGCGCTCGTGTAGACGACGCGCCCGACGCCGGACGCCTTCGCCGCGTCGATCACCGCGGTGTGCTGGGCGACCCGCTGCCCGACCTCGGAACCCGACACGAACAGGAGGACGTCGGCGCCGGCGAACGCCTTCTCGAGGCTCGCGGGGTCGGCGTAGTCGATCACGGCCGTGCGTACCCCGTGCCGCGACGCGACGTCCGCGAGGCGCTCGGGGTCGCGCCCGGCGGCGACGACCGCGGACGGGTCGGCGCCCGCGGCGACGAGCTGCTCGACGGCGAGGCGGCCCAGGTGGCCGGTGGCTCCGGTGACGACGATCGACATGACGTTCCTCTCGGTGGGTGAGTGTCTCGTCGGCCCCAACCGTGTTCGATCCGGGTACCTTCCCGGATCACGGTACCCACTTCGACGTAAGGTACGGGTGTGACGGTAAGCAATGAGGTCAGCGTGCTGGACCGGCTGCTCACGGACGGCAAGCTCGCCGCCGCGTGTCCCAGTCGGGTGGTCCTCGACCACGTCACGAGCAAGTGGGGGGTCCTGCTGCTCGTCGCGCTGTCGGAACGGTCGATGCGCTGGGGGGAGCTGCGCCGCGTCGTCGAGGGCATCAGCGAGAAGATGCTCGCGCAGACGCTGCGGACGCTCGAGGCCGACGGCATCGTGGACCGTGCCGTGACCCCGAGCGTCCCGCCGCGCGTCGACTACTCGCTCACCGAGCGGGGGCGAGACCTCGTCGAGCACCTGCTCCCGCTCATGGGGTGGATCGCCGACAACGCCGACGACATCCTGGCGGGCCGCTAGGCGGCGGAGCCGAGGAGCGCGAGGACTTCGTCCGTCGTCCCGGTCTCGCCGAGACGCGGGAAGATGTGCGTCACGCTGTGCTCGTGCGCCTCGGCGCTGCGGTCTCCGGCGGCGTCGGTCACGACGGTCACGTGGTAGCCGTGCTCGTAGGCGGCACGCGCGGTCGACTCGACGCCGATGCTCGTCGCAATGCCCGTGAGGACGATCTGGGTGATGCCGCGGCGACGGAGCTGCACGTCCAGGTCGGTGCCGTGGAAGGCGCCCCAGTTGTGCTTGGTGACGAAGACGTCGCCGAGCGGCGCCAGCACGTCGACGACGTCGTCCCAGCCCTCGGGGCGGGGCGCCGCGGGGCCGGCGTTGCGGGCGGCCTCGGTCCGCCCGGGGACCGCGTCGGGGCCGGAGAAGCTGACGCGCACGAGCACGACGGGCAGGTCGCGCGCACGGAACGCCTCGGCGAGGCGGGCCGAGCGCTCGACGACGTCGCTCGCGGCGTGCGGCTGGGTCGCCATCGAGGCGATGCCGTTCTGCAGGTCGATGACGACGAGCGCCGACTTCGGGTCGAGGGTGGTGACGGTCATGAGGATGGTGCCTTTCGGTGGTGCGGGTGGTGCGGGGAGGAGAAGGTCAGGAGGCGACGGCCGTCGTCGTGCGCCCGATCCGGGTGAGCGACCGGTCGACGACCACGAGCGCCAGGAACACGGCGCCGCAGACGAGGCAGAACCAGGCGAGGTCGTGCAGGCCGCCGGTCGTGGCGCGCTCGCCGAAGAACGCGGCGGTCGCGGCCGACGACGCGAGCGCACCCACGTACGCGAAGGTGCGGAGAAGCCCGGCGGCCGACGCCATCCGTGCGGGCTCCGCCTGGTGGTAGAGGGCGTTCTGGTTGGCAAGGCCGTTGAGGCCCTGCGGCAGCCCGAACACGAGCCCGATCGCGACCAGGAACCAGATCGCGGTGTCCCCGGCGACGAGCAGGAGCGCCGCGCAGACGAGGACCTGGAATACCCCGCCCGCGACGAGCTTGCCGCGCACGGCGGCCCGGCGACCGGTGATCGCGGTAACCACGATCGCGGACGCGAACATCGGCAAGAGCAGGAGCCCGGCCCCGGACGCACTGAGCCCGCGGCCGGCCTCGAGCCACTGCGTGAACCCGTAGAGCAGCGAGTACTGGACGGTCGAGGCGAGGAACTGGCGTGCGTACGTCGCGAGCTGGGGGACGTTCCCGCCGAGGACCCGCAGGTCGACGAACGGCACGACGGCGCGCAGCTCGCGCCACGCGAACCCCGCCCCGACGACGGCCGCGACGGCGAGCAGCCACGCGTCCGAGGCGTGCGGGTCCATGACGAAGAGCATGAGCGCGACGAGCGCTCCCGAGAACAGCACCATCCCGGATAGGTCGATCCCGCCGGGACGGCGACCCCCCGAGCCCGCGGCTGCGCCGTCGTCGGCGGAACCGAGCCCGCGGGGGAGCCAGAGCGACCCGAGGACGAGGCACGCCGCCGACAGCGGGATGTTCACGGTGAACACCGACCGCCAGCCGGCACCCGAGACGAGGAACCCGCCGAGCGTCGGGCCGATGACGGCGATGACCTGGTTGGAGATGGTCAGCGCGGACAGGACGCCGTTCGGGCTGGCGTGCCCGGTGCGGCGCGCCTCGGCGCGGATGAGGTACATCGACGCGGGGTAGCCGGCGCACGTCCCGAACCCGAGGAGCACGCGCGCGACGATCAGTACGCCCAGGTTCGGGGCGACGGCGCCGAGGACCCCGGCGATGCCGACGAGCCCTGTGCCGACCAGGAACAGGGTGCGCGGCCCGAACATGTCGATCAGTCGACCGACCACGGGCTGCCCGACGGCCGTCGCCAGGTAGAGCGCGGTCACGAGCCACGCCGTCTGCGACGAGGCGACGCCGAACGCGGTGGCGATCGGCACGAGCGCGACCGCCAGCATCGACGAGTTGATGGGGTTGAGGATCGACCCCAGGATCATCGGCGTGATGAGCCGGCGGTCGAACCGGTCGGGCGGAGCGGTGCGCACGGGGTGGGGGTGCCGGTGGAGCAGCGAGGTCACGGGCGGGTCAGTCTTTCCATGAGGGCGATGGCCTCGGCGAGGGTGCGGCGCTCGTCGGCGTCGAGGCGCTCGCGCAGTGCCTGGGTGAGCCACTCGTGGCCGGCCTGGCGGCGCCCCTCGAACACCTCCTGCCCGTCGGGGGTGAGGGAGACGAGCTGGCGGCGGCCGTCGTCGGGGTCGGGGGTGCGGACCACGTAGCCGCGCTCCTCGAGCACGCCGAGGGTCGCGGCGACCGACTGGGGTCGCACGCGCTCGGCGGTCGCGAGGGCGCTCGCCGTCGCGGGGCCGTGCTTGCCGAGGCGGCTGAGCAGCGCGGTCTGCGAGGGCGTGAGCTCGCGGTTGTCGGACAGCTCGAGCAACCGTCGGCGCAGCTGCCCGACGGCGGAGCGCAGCTCGCGGGCGGTGCGCGCGGCGTCGGCTGCGTCGTCGGGCGAGGCTGAGCGCGGTGTCGTGGTCACGCTCCGACGATAGGCAGGTGAGACTGCACAGTCAAGCCTGCCTATCGCGGAGCGGGACGGTCACTCGGTCCGCAGCACCTCGGCCACGAACCGGGCGGAGCGCTCGCGCAGTCCCGCGATCCGGCGCTCGATCACCGCGGCGCGGAGGTCGGCGTCGTCGCGGCCCGTCTCGGCGAGCGTCGGGCGCCGCCGCACGTTGCGCGAGCACGCGAAGTCCGTGCAGAGCAGGGTGCCGATGGTGTTGCCCCGGCGCCCGGGGGCCCCGGCGCGCCGCGCGACGTAGAGCGAGACGTCCTCGGTGCGGACGACGTCCTCGCACCACGCGCAGACGCCGCCGCGTCGGGTCCGGAGCTTGGGGTCGGTGGCGCGCAGCAGGACGCCGGTGGGGCCGTCGTCGGGCCCGGCCCCCGGGACGACGGCGTACGCGAGCAAGTGCGCCTTGCGGTCGACCCAGCCCAGGTAGTCGAGGCGGTCCCAGTCGAGGGCGGTCAGGTCGGGAAGGGCGGCCTGCGCGGCCTCGCGGCGCGACGCGTTCACGAACGACGCGCGGATCTGCTTCTCGGTCAGGGGGTGCATGGGTGTGGCTCTCCGGTCGGTCGGCAGCGCTCACCTCGCCGTCGGCGGAGCCGGACGTCGGGAGCGCGGAAAGGCGGCGACGTGGCTCGCGTCGCGCAACCGTGACCGGTCGGCCGGGACGGCCGGCGGTCAGCGCGCGGGGCGGGCCGGGAGACTGCCCGAGCAGGCCGTCGCGGCCACCCCGCAGCCTGCGGTGACGCCCTGCATCCGCTCGCTCCTCGATCCGACGTGTCCTCGGTCGCGGCGCGACCGGTCCCTCCAGTGTGCCCCACGACGGCGCGGGCCGTGGCGTGGTTTTCGCCGCGGGCGCAGCCGCAGTCAGGCGCGGACGACGTCGTGGTCGAGCTGCACGACCCCCGACGCGAAGCGGCGCACGCCCGTGAGCCGCAGGTCCACGCGCTGGTCAGGAGGCAGGGCAGGGAGGCCGCCGCCCACGCTCACGGGGAACACGCACAGGGTCACGGCGTCGACCAGGCCGGCGGCGAACGCTGCCGCGGCGAGCGTCGGCCCACCGACGGCGACGTCGCTGCCCGCGGTCTCGACGAGCGCCCGAACCTCGTCCGGGTCGAACCGGTCGACGAGGTCGGTGCGCGGGGTGGCGACGTCGTCGAGCGTCGTGGAGAAGACGATCTTGTCGGCGGCACGCCAGAGCCGGGCGAAGTCCCGGACCGCCGCCGACTCCTCGACCGGGTCGCCCGGCGCGGGGTGCTCGGGGGCCATCGTCTGCCAGGCCGCCATGGTCTCGTACATGCGCCGCCCGTAGAGGTAGGTCCCGACGTCGCGGCTCGCGTCGTTCACGGCGGCGTGGAGCTCCTCGTCGGGCATCGCCCAGTCGAAGCGGCCGCCTGCGTCCACCGCGTAACCGTCGAGCGACGTGAGCATGAGGTACCGCAGGCGAGCCATGGCCGTCCCTTCGTCCGGGGCCGGGGACGAGGCCCCCGGAGGATGAGAGAGCAGACCGGCCGGCGGCCTTCAACTCATCGGAGCGCGTGCGCCTCGGGGTCGAACCGGCTCGGCGGCCGGGTGGCGGGGGTGTGGCCCCGCAGCGTCGGCAGGAGGGTGGCGGCGACGGTCGCCGCGACCGTGGCGGCGATCCCCGCGACGACGACGGCGCCCCACGGTCCACGGAGCGCGCCGTCCTCGCGGCGGCCGCGCACGGCGTGGTTCGACTGCCAGGACAGGACGGAGCGCTGCGACTGCCCGGAGAGGACCGACGCGGCGGACTGGAACGAGCCGATCGACAGCCACGACATCGCGGACCCGATCGACGACGACGACGCGAACGAGCCGACCGACGCGAACGACAGCACCGACCCGACGGACCCGACCGACAGGACGGAACCGTTCGAGGCGATCGACAGGACGCTGTCCTGCGACCACAGGGACCAGCGGGACGCCGTGCGTGCAGCAGCCATGGGCCCATCATCGTCCGTCGGCCGCGAACGCACCCGCGGAGGTCTCAGCGGAACGCGAGCCAGCCGAGGAGCAGCTCGCGTTCGCCTGCGAACGGTCCCGGCTCGTCAAGGGTCGGACGCTTGGACGGCACCCGTCGACGCTAGACCCGCGCCCACGGCTCGGCGCGTCGGGTCAGCGGCGCACGCGGTACCGCAGGTGGCTCACCGACGGCGTGACGCGGGACTCGAGCAGCTCGAGCTCGAGCGGCCCGACACCCTCGAAGAGCCGTTCGCCGCCGCCCAGCGTCCGCGGCACCACGTGCAGCCACAGCTCGTCGATCAGCCCGGCCGCGAGGAACTGGTTGACGGTCGACGCGCCGCCCGAGACGTCGACCGGGCGGTCGCCCGCAGCCTCCTGCGCCCGGGCGAGCGCGGCCTCGACCCCGTCGGTGACGAAGTGGAAGGTCGTCCCGCCCTCCATCTCGATGCTGTCGTGGGGGTGGTGCGTCAGCACGAAGACCGGCGCGTGGTACGGCGGCTCCTCGCCCCACCAGCCCCGCCAGTCGCGGAAGCGCTCGTCGTCGTCCCAGCCGCCGCGCACCGGGCCGTACATGTTGCGGCCCATGACGTACGCGCCGGCGTTCGTCAGCGAGGCGATCTCCGCGTCGTGCTGCCCGGCCTCGGCGAACATCCACGGCTTCATGAGCCGCTCGACGCCGCCCACGCCGATCGGGTTCTCGACGCTCTGGTCCGGTCCCGCGGCGTACCCGTCGAGAGACACCGCCATCCCGCACGTCACCGTTCCCATGTGTTCCTGTCCTTCCGTCGTCGTCGCTGGTGCAGACCACCGGGCCCGCCGGAACTCATCGGCCCCCGGACGGGCCGGCGGACTACTGCGCGACGTCGAAGTGCCGCGTCAGCTCGTCGACCGACATCGAGCCGGGCGCGCGGTGCTCGACGGCGGCCTGCCGGGCCAGGCGCTGGACCGTCGCGTTGAGCGGCGCGGGCACCCCGGCGAGCCGCGCCAGCAGGGCGATCTCGCCGTTGAGGTAGTCGGTCTCGATGGACCCGTCGCCGCGCGCCACGGACTGCCACGACGAGCCCCCGACGACGTCGGGCATCCCCGGCACGGGGCGCACGTCGAAGACGTTCCCGCGCCAGGCGTCCTCCTCGGCCTCCGTCGCCCAGGTGATGCCCGACGCGCGGTACACGGCCTCGGCCTCCGCGACGAGCCGCCCGCCGAGCGGGCCGACGGGACCGATCGCACCGTCGGCTCCGAGCAGCGCCTGCAGCCCGTTGGCCAGGTTCTGCAAGAGCTTGCGGTGCTTCCAGCGCATCACGTCGTCGACGACGTGGATCCCGAAGGTCGCCCCGGTCCAGTCCCGGGCGACGGTGTCGAGGACGCCGGAGACGTCGTCGGACGGTGGCCCGGGCGGGTAGGAGCCCAGGATGAACGTGCCGGACTGCGGGGCGATGCGCACGGCGGTCTCGCCGGCGACGAGGTGCGTGGCGGGCAACCAGACGCACGCACCGAGCACGCGCTCGAACAGCCGCAGCGCCATGCGCTCGGCGGCGACCCCGTTCGTCAGGGCCAGGACGGGCAACAGCTCGCCGGCGGTCGCGACGGGCGCGGCTCCCGGGTCGGCCGGGTCCGCGTCGGCCGCGAGGACGGGCGCGTCGACCCACGTCTGCAGGGCGGCGGGCGCCTGGTGCGTCTTGGTGGCCAGGACGAGCACGTCGTCGGCGCGCAGCCGAGCCTCCGCCGGGGTCCGGGCGACCTCGACGCGGACGGTCACGTCGTCGTCGGGGGAGCGCAGCCGGTAGCCGGACCGTTCGATCGTGTCGGCGGTCGCGCCGCGCGCGACGAGCAGCGGCGGGTGGGCGGGCGAGTGCTGGGCGAGGCGCACGGCGAGAGTCCCGCCGATCGCGCCCGCCCCGATGATCACGTAGCGCACCCGCCCACCTTGGCACACCCGTCGGCCGGTTCCGGTCAGCGCCGGAGCTCGTCCGTGTCGACGACGCCGAGGCACGGGACGGCGACCAGGTCGTCCTCGTGGAGGTCGTCGGGCAGGTGGGCCGGCGCGCCGGCCCGGCCGGGCGCCGGGTGGACGGTGAACCGCCGCCGTCCGGCCCGCCCCGTTCGGCCGATGAGGCGCGCGTGCTCTGTCACCGGGGTGCACGTGTCGAGGTCCGCGTCGAGCCAGACCTGCCGCGGCCTCCCTCCGAGCCGCGGGACGGTCGCCTCCACGCGGGCCACGACGATCGAGCGGGGCCGGACGTCGACGAGCGGGACCTGTGCGGTGCGCTCGACGGCCGTCTCCACGACGACGAACGGCGTGCCGAGCCGCCCGGCGAGCCCGACGAGGCTGCGGTCGCCGACGAGCACGTCGTCGGCCGAGAAGACGGCGTCGTCGGGCCACGTCGCGCGGGCGACGTCCCGGAGGGCGGCGTGCCGGGAGGTCAGCACCGTGTGCAGGAGCGTCGTCATCGCGCGCTCCGGGGAAGGACCTGGTGGAGGGCGACGCTGCCCGGGCAGGGGAGCGCCACGAGGTCCCCGGTGGTGACGTCCGCGGGCAGGTGCGCGGCCGCGGTGGCGCGGGGGGCGCCGGGACCGACCGCGTGCGTCACGACGGCGGGTGCGGTCGACGCGCGCCCGACGAGCCGCGCCTCGTCCCAGACCGGGTGGACGCGGTGCAGGTCGGCGTCGAGCTCGAGGAGCAGCGCGCCGTCCAGCCCCCGGGCCGCGGTGCGGACGGCCACGACGACGACCGTGACGGTGTCGGAGTCCGTGCTGCCGCAGGCGTGGGGTGCCGGCGCCACTCCGAGGTGGACGCACGGCGTCCCGCAGCGGCGTGCGAGCTCGACCATGGACGCGCCCACCACGACGACGTCGGTCGTCGTGGCCCGGGTGCCGGCGGGCCAGCGGTGCGGGGCGAGCGGGTCCGGCAGGGTACGTCGCAGCGACGGGATCAGGGCCGTGAGAGTCATGCCTCCAGGCCTACGCCGGTCGCGACCTGCCCGACCCCGGCCTTGACGGAACGTGGACGGCCCGACCCCGGATCCTGACGGGTCCTGGGCGGTCCGGACGCGTGGGCGGCGCCGTCGGGCGGGAGGAGGTCCCGCCCGACGGCGCCCGGTCAACGGGTCACAGCCCGTGCGTCGGCTGCACCCACGTCGAGGGCGCGGGCGGCGCGACGACCGTGGGCCGGTCGTTGCACGTGATCGCGTTCGGCGTGTAGGGAGCGAGCCAGTTGGTGCCGGCGCGGAACTCGTTGGTGTCCACGCCGTCGTTGCCGCCGAGGTCGTCGATGCCGAACTCGGAGCCCGCGGCCGTGAAGTTGAACGACCCGCAGTTGTTCACGCCCCACCAGCCGATGTTGCGCACGTCGGTGTTCTGGATGGTGGCGTGCCCCGCGGCCCGGGCGATGAGCACGTCGGTTCCGGCGCCGTCGACCCGGACGTCCTTGACGTGGATGTTCGGGACCGAGACCTGGTCCTTGACGCCGTAGTCGGACACGACCATGAGCGCCGCGTACGTGTTGTCGAGGAAGTGGTCGCCGGTGATCTCGATGTCGGCGTCGATGCTCTTCTCGAGCGCGTAGATCCACAGCGCGCCGAGACCGAAGTTCCAGTTCAGCTCGAGCGGTCCGCCGCGGACGGTGGTGTTGTCCGCGACCGAGACCGTCCCGGCGAACGCGGTGGCGCCGAAGCGCGAGCCGAGCTGGATCGCCGAGCCCTCGCGGATCGGATCGGACACGAGGTTGTTCGAGACCGTGAGGTCCCGCCCGCCGTAGAGCGCGATCCCGTTCGCGAGGACCGGCGTCTGGACGGTGTTGTGGTCGAACGTGTCGTCCGCGTCCTCGGTGCCCTCGGACCACATCGCCATCGCGTCGTCGCCCGTGTTGCGGAACGAGTTGTTGCGGACGACCGACTTCGTGACGCCCGTGTGGAAGTTCAGGCCGTCGGCGATCTGGTCGGCGACGACGTTGTTCGTGATCGTGAGGTTCGTCATCGGGCCGTCGAGCCAGATGCCGACCTTCGTGTGGTGGATGTAGAGCCCGTCGATCGTCGAGTCGCTCAGCGCCCCGCCGATGCCGTTGACCTGGTCGGTGTCGATGCGCTCGCGCACGTCGCCCTCGATCGCGAACCCGGACAGGTGCACGTTCGTGGAGCCGCCGTCGGCCGCGGACCTCCCGTAGAAGCCGACGCCCGTGTGGACGGAGCCGTCCGCTGCCGGCTGGTCGAGCGTGACCTGGTGGCCCTTGAAGATCGTGTACCAGGAGCCGGCCCCCTCGATCGTGACGTCGTCGACGACGATGTGCCGGTTCACCTGGTAGGTGCCCGGCGGGACGTAGACCTTCAGGTGGTGCTTCTTCGCGAACGCGATCGCCTTGTCCAGCGCGGGGGCCGAGTCGCGGCGGCCGGTCGGGTCGGCGCCGAACAGGAGGACGTTCGCGGCGACGAGGTCGACCTTGGGCAGCCCGACCTGCTGCGTGTCGAGGACGTCGATCGTCGTCGTGGCCGCCGTCGCGTCCTTCGGGACGGCGAGGCGCAGCGTGGTCCCGGCCGGGAGGGTCCGGCCCAGGAGTACCCGCTGCTCGTCGTAGAAGTGGTTCGGGCGGAACGGGGCGGGGAACGTCGTCGTCGTGCCGGGGGAGCAGTTGCACTCCACGGTCCACCAGTCGGGCTGGATCGACGTCGTGAGCGTCGGGGCGTTGCTGAACGGGTAGGCGTTGTAGAGCCACGCGTACTGCGAGGTCAGGCTCACGGACTTGCGGAGCGTCGGGGCGCCCTTGCCCGACGACGTCACCGTCAGCGGCGAGGTGATCCCGCCGCCCTGCGGGGCGTCCGGGATCGAGTAGCGGACCGTGATCGCGTTCGTGGCCTTCGCGAGCGTGAACTCGACGTACTGGCCACGGTCGAGGCTCACCGCCGACCGGCCCGACGCCTCCGCGGGGAGCGTGTACGCGTCGCGGCCCGGGCCGATCACCGTGCCGTTCGTGGCGGCGTTCTCGGCCTCGTACTCGGTGACGCCGAGGGAGGCTCCGCGCCCCGCGGTCAGGGACGGGTCGATCCCCGCCGTCGTGACCTTCGTGGGCGCGGGCGGCCGGGGCTTGCCGTGCGCGAGCGCGGGGGCTGCCGTGGTCGCGGCCAGCCCGAGCGCGGTCGCCAGAGCCGCAGTCGTCGCGACGGCGCGGGCGGTGGCAGTGCGTCGGGGGCGTCGGGGCCGACCGGGTCGGGGGAGGTGTCGTGTCATCGTCGACTCGTCTTCTCTCGGTGGAGCCGGCGGCCGCTCGGGCCGCAGCCGCGTCGTCGCGGGCTGGGGCGAGCGTAGGACAGCACGCAGGAACGCCACAAGGTGCAGGTGGTGAATCGTCATCAGACTGTGAGGTTCTTGCGCAATATTGCGTGGCTATCCGACAAGAGCGTACGCGGCGCTCCTCGGCGCGCACCGATCCTCCCCCGGGGAGCTCCACGCACGGACACGCGCTGGTTCGCCGTGCCTGCCGCGGTGGCGGATCATTTTCCGAGTGTCGACCGCAACACCCGGCCGGGTCCGCAGGTTCCTGCTCGCCGGGTACGAACGCCGCCCCGCCCGCGAGCAGGGGCCCCACGGTGTCCCCGACGAAGGCGGGCGCCGCCACCGCTGGTGGCAGGTCATGTGCCTGTCCGGCGTCGACTACTTCTCGACCCTCGGCTACCAGCCCGGCATCGCGGCGCTCGCGGCCGGAGCCGTCGCGCCCGTCGCGACGCTCGTCCTCGTCGCCCTGACGCTCGGTGGCGCGCTCCCCGTCTACCGCCGGGTCGCGCGCGACTCGCCCCACGGCGAGGGCTCCATCGCGATCCTCGAGCACCTGCTGCCCTGGTGGGCCGGGAAGCTGTTCGTGCTGGTGCTGCTCGGCTTCGCGGCCACCGACTTCGTCATCACCATGACCCTGTCCGCCGCGGATGCCGCCGCCCACGCCGTCGAGAACCCGCTCATGCCCGACGTGATGCGCGGCCAGCACATGGCGATCACCCTGTTCCTCCTCGTCGCGCTGGCCGCCGTCTTCCTCAAGGGGTTCCGCGAGGCCATCTCGATCGCCGTCCCGCTCGTGGGGGCGTACCTGCTGCTCAACGTCGTCGTGGTCGCGGACGCGCTCTGGCACGTCGCCACCGCGCCCCACGTGGTCACCGAGTGGCGCAACCTGCTCAACCTCGAGCACCCCGACCCCGTCGCGATCGTCCTCGTCTCGCTCGTCGTGTTCCCCAAGCTCGCGCTCGGCCTGTCCGGGTTCGAGACGGGCGTCGCCGTGATGCCCGAGATCCAGGGCCGCCCCGGCGACACCGAGGCGAAGCCCGTCGGCCGGATCGTCGGCGCCAAGAAGCTCCTCACGACGTCGGCCGTGATCATGAGCGCGATGCTCGTGCTCAGCTCGTTCGTCACGACCGTCCTCGTCCCGGCCGACGACTTCGAGGCCGGCGGACCGGCGAACGGGCGCGCCCTCGCCTTCGTCGCGCACGAGTACCTGGGCTCGGGCTTCGGGTCAGTGTACGACGTCGTCACGATCCTCATCCTCTGGTTCGCGGGCGCGTCCGCGATGGCCGGGCTGCTCAACCTCGTGCCGCGCTACCTGCCCCGCTACGGCATGGCACCCGAGTGGACGCGCGCACGACGGCCGCTCGTGCTCGTCTTCCTCCTCGTCGCCGTCGTCATCACGCTGATCTTCCGGGCCAACGTCGACGCGCAGGGCGGCGCGTACGCGACCGGCGTGCTCGTGCTCATCACGTCCGCCGCGGTGGCCTGCACGGTGTCGGCGCGGCGTGCGGGGGAGCGGCGTGCGACGGTCATGTTCGGGATCGTCGCGGCCGTGTTCGTCTACACGACGATCGCGAACATCGCCGAGCGCCCCGACGGCCTGCGGATCGGCCTCGTGTTCGTCCTGGCGATCGTCGTGCTGTCCGCCGTCTCGCGGATCGGGCGGTCGTTCCGGGTCCGCGACGCGGGCGTCGAGCTCGACGACGTGGCGCTCCGGATCCTCGCCGACTCCGAGGGCGAACCCGTCCAGCTCGTCGCCCACGAGCCGCCCGGCGCCGACGACGACATCCCGCTGACGCCCAAGGCGCGCGAGGCCGCGCTCGCCCGGCGGGGGCGGCCGTCGTTCCGCGTGGGCCGTGCCGAGTACACCGCCAAGGCCGCGGAGGTCAGGCGACTGCGCCGCGTGCCCGACGACGTCCCGCTCGTGTTCCTCGAGGTCACCGTGCTCGACTCGTCCGAGTTCGAGGAGCGGCTCGAGGTGCGTGGGGAGTACCGGTACGGCTTCCCGACGCTCACCGTCGCGAGCTCGAACGTGGCGGGGACCATCGCGTCCGTCGCCCTGGCCGTCCGTGACCGCACGCACGTGCCCCCCGAGCTCTACGTCGACTGGGAGGAGGGCAACCCGGTCAGCCGCATGTCGCGGTACCTGCTCTTCGGCACCGGCGAGGTCGGACCGATCACCCGCGAGATCCTCCGGTCCGCCGACCCCGATCCGAGGACTCGCCCCGTCGTCCACGTGGGCTGAGCCCCGCCGAGTGTGACGCGAGGTTCGCCGAGTGTGACGCTCAGGGGGCGACGAGCGCGAAGCCACCGTCCCAGGTCGTCGCGCCCGACGCCGCGAGCGTCATCTGCAGGAAGCCGAGCGCCTCGAGCTCCCGGGCTCGCTTGAGTCCGCCCGCGTGGACGCCTCGAAGCCCCGCCGCGTTCACGAGGTCGACGACGGACTGCCGCGCGCCGTCGTCGTCGCCCGCGACCAGCACGGCCAACGGAGCGCCCGCAAGGGTGCCGCGCTGCAGCGCGGCCGCGAACGTCGTGCTGAACGCCTTGACGACTCTCGCGTCGGGCGCCGCCGCCTGGATCGCCGCCGTCGCGGACGAGCCGGCCGGGACGACGAGCGCGTCGAAGGTCGCGAAGTCCACCGGGTTGGTGATGTCGACGACGACCCGACCCGCGAGCGCGTCGCGCTGCTGCGCGGCGACCGCCGTCGCCGCGGCGAAAGGAAGCGCCAGCACGACGATCTCCCCGGTGAGCGGGTCGCCGAGCGCGCCGGGCGTGCCCACGCCCAGCTCCGTCGTGACCGTCCGCGCCTCGGTCGGGTCGCGACTCACGACCTGCAGGTCCGCGCCCGCGTTCGTCGCGACCGCAGCGATCGCGCGGGCCATCCCGCCTGCTCCGATGATGCTCACGCTCGTCATGCCGTCCTCCAGGTCTCCGCTCCGACAGGTGTCGCTCCCAGCGTCCGTCCACGTGCCCGACGGCGCACCCTGGCCCGCTGCGGGCGTCGCACTCGGCGAACCTTGCGTCGCACTCGGCGAGCTTTGCGTCGCACTCGGCGAGCTTTGCGTCGCACTCGGCGAACTCTGCGTCGCACTCGGCGGGCACAGCGTCGCCGTCGGCGTTGGTGGGGCGTCAAGATCCCCCGACCGGCCGTCAACGTTCCGTCAAGGGGGCCGGTTTCTCCGCTCTCAGCCGCCTAGAACGGAGGTGCCCCGGCACTCGCAGGGCCGCCCGGCGTCGTCGGGCGCGGTGCTCTCCGGAAGAGGTGCGAAGGCCCATGGCCGACCTCGTCTACGTCCTGATCACGGTCGCGTTCTTCGCGGCCGTGGCCGTGGTGTCCCGCCGCGGCATCGGCCGAGGGGAGGGGCGATGAGAGCGGAGGACTGGGTCGGCCTGGTCGTCGCCGCCGCCCTCACCGTCTACCTCTTCGTGGCGCTCCTGCGCAGCGACAAGGTCGGGTGACCCCACACCATGCCCAGCACCACCACGGAGGCGTGGTTCGCCGTCGCGCAGATCGGCGTCCTCCTCGTCCTCCTCGCCGCCGTGCACCACCCCCTCGGGGCGTACATGGCCCGCGTGTTCACCAGCCCGCGCCACCTCCGGATCGAGTCGGCGGCGTACCGTGCGGTCCGCGTCGACCCCGACGCCGAGCAGACGTGGCGGGGCTACCTGCTCTCGCTCCTCGGGTTCTCGACGGCGTCGATCCTGTTCCTCTACGCCCTCGCCCGCCTCCAGTCCCACCTGCCGCTGAACCTCGGGTTCGCGGGCTTCGACCCCGCGGGCGCCTGGAACACCGCCGTCTCGTTCGTGACGAACACGAACTGGCAGTGGTACTCCGGCGAGGCCGCCGCGGGACACCTCCTGCAGATGGTCGGGCTCGCCGTCCAGAACTTCGCGTCGGCCGCCGTGGGCCTCGCGGTCGCGGTCGCGCTCGTGCGTGGCTTCGCCCGCTCGCTCACCGACGGGCGCGTCGGCAACTTCTGGTCCGACCTCGTGCGCGCGAACGTCCGGCTCCTCCTGCCCATCGCGTTCCTCGCGGCGATCGTCCTGGTCGCCGGGGGCGTCATCCAGAACCTCCTCCCGCACGAGGCCATCACGACGGCCGCCGGCGGCAGCCAGGACGTGCTCGGCGGGCCCGTCGCCTCGCAGGAGGCCATCAAGCAGCTCGGCACCAACGGCGGCGGCTTCTTCAACGCCAACTCCGCGCACCCGTTCGAGAACCCGAACGGCTGGACGAACATGCTCGCGATCTTCCTCACCCTGATGATCCCGTTCTCGCTCCCGCGGACCTTCGGGATCATGGTCGGCGACCGACGCCAGGGGTGGGCGATCCTCGGCGCCATGGGGGCGCTCTTCCTCGCCTCCGTCGCCCTGCTGACCTGGTCCGAGCTCGCCGGCTCGGGCACCGCCCCGCACGCCGCGGGCGCTGCGATGGAAGGCAAGGAGACACGGTTCGGGCTCGGGGCGAGCGCGCTGTTCGCGGCCACCACGACCCTCACCTCCACGGGCGCCGTGAACTCCACGCACGACTCGCTCACCGCCCCCGGCGGCGGTCTCGCGATGTTCAACATGATGCTCGGCGAGATCTCGCCTGGCGGCGTGGGCTCCGGCCTCTACGGGATGCTGATCGTCGCCATCGTCACCGTGTTCCTCTCCGGCCTGATGGTCGGCCGCACGCCCGAGTACCTCGGCAAGAAGATCGGCCAGGGCGAGATCACCCTCGTCGCGCTCTACGTGCTGACGATGCCGCTGCTCGTGCTCGTCGGGACCGGCGTCTCCGCCGTCACCGGCGCCGGGCTCGCGGGGCCGCTCAACACCGGCCCGCACGGGCTGTCCGAGATCCTCTACGCCTTCACGTCCGCCGCCAACAACAACGGCAGCGCGTTCGGCGGGATCACCAGCGGCACGCCCTACTACAACACCCTGCTCGGCCTCGCGATGCTGATCGGCCGGTTCGTGCCCATCGCACTCGTCCTCGCCCTGGCCGGGCGGTTCGCCTCGCAACCCGCCGTGCCCGCGTCGACCGGCACGCTGCCCACCCACAAGCCCCTGTTCGTCGGGCTCGTCGGGGCGGTCGCCGTCGTCGTCGTCGGTCTCACCTTCGTCCCGGCCCTGTCCTTGGGCCCGGTAGTGGAGTCCCTCTCATGAGCACCACCCTCCAGCCTGCCCCCAGCACGGCGACGGAGCTCCCGCCCGTCGCGCCCCCGCGGGGGTCGCTGACGTGGCGCACCGTCCGCGACGCGCTGCCGGCGTCCCTTCGCAAGCTCGATCCCCGGCGGATGTGGCGGGTGCCCGTCATGTTCGTCGTGGAGGTCGGCGCCGCGCTGACCACCGTGCTCGCCGTCGTCGACCCGAGCGTGTTCGCGTGGGTGATCGCCGTCTGGCTGTGGATCACCGTGCTGTTCGCGACCCTCGCCGAGGCCGTCGCCGAGAGCCGCGGTCGCGCCCAGGCGTCCAGCCTGCGGGCGACCCAGCGCACGACGACGGCGCGCAAGGTCCAGGGCACCGCCGACCAGCTCGCGTACGGGTCGGGCCTGGCCTCGCTGCCCACCGTCGAGGTGGCGTCGTCGCAGCTGCACGTGGGTGACCTCGTCGTCGTCACGGCCGGCGAGACGATCCCCGGCGACGGGGACGTCGTCGAGGGCGTGGCATCGGTCGACGAGTCGGCCATCACCGGGGAGTCAGCGCCCGTGATCCGCGAGTCCGGTGGCGACCGGACCGCCGTCACGGGTGGGACGACGGTCCTGTCCGACCAGATCGTCGTCCGGATCACCGCCGAGCCCGGCCGGACGTTCGTCGACCGGATGATCGCGCTCGTCGAAGGCTCGGAGCGGCAGAAGACGCCCAACGAGATCGCGCTCAACGTGCTCCTCGCGTCGCTCACGATCATCTTCCTGCTGGCCGTCGCGACCCTGCAGCCCATGGCGGTGTACTCGCACGCCCGCCAGTCGCTCGTGGTGCTGGTGGCGCTCCTCGTCTGCCTGATCCCCACGACGATCGGTGCGCTGCTGTCGGCCATCGGCATCGCCGGCATGGACCGGCTGGTCCAGCGCAACGTGCTGGCCATGTCGGGCCGTGCGGTCGAGGCCGCGGGCGACGTCGACGTCCTGCTGCTCGACAAGACGGGCACCATCACGTACGGCAACCGCCGCGCGAGCGAGCTGCTGCCCGCCCCGGGCGTCGAGGCCGGCCACCTCGCGGAGGCCGCCCAGCTCTCGTCGCTCGCCGACGAGACGCCGGAGGGTCGCAGCATCGTCGACCTCACCCAGACCGCGTACGGGAGGCCCGTCCTGACCGACGACGCCCTGGCGGGGGCCACCCTGGTTCCGTTCAGCGCGGCGACCCGGATGTCGGGCGTCGACCTGCCCGGCCGGCCCGACGACGGCGGCGCACCCCAGGCGCGGCGCGTGCGCAAGGGCGCGGCGAGCGTCGTGCACCAGTGGGTGCGCTCGACGGGCGGCGAGCCCACGGGCGGCACCGCTGGGCACCCGGCCGGGCACCCGCTCGTCGGGCAGGCCGTGGACGCGGACGTCGAGTCCGTGAGCGCCCAGGGCGGGACCCCGCTCGTCGTGGCGGAGCAGATCGGCGACGCGCCCGCGCGCCTGCTCGGCGTCGTGCACCTCAAGGACGTCGTCAAGGAGGGGCTCGTCGAACGGTTCGCCGAGCTGCGGGCCATGGGCATCCGGACCGTCATGGTCACGGGCGACAACAAGGTCACGGCCCGCGTCATCGCGGACGAGGCCGGTGTCGACGACGTGCTCGCCGAGGCCACGCCCGAGGACAAGCTCGCCCTGATCCGACGCGAGCAGAAGGGCGGGAAGCTCGTCGCGATGGCCGGTGACGGCACGAACGACGCGCCCGCGCTGGCCCAGGCGGACGTCGGGGTCGCGATGAGCACGGGCACCACGGCCGCGAAGGAGGCCGGCAACATGGTCGACCTCGACTCCGACCCGACCAAGCTCATCGAGATCGTCGGGATCGGGAAGCAGCTCCTCATCACGCGCGGCGCCCTCACCACGTTCTCCATCGCGAACGACGTCGCGAAGTACTTCGCGATCATCCCCGCGATGTTCGTGCTCGCGTTCCCGCAGCTCCACGTGCTGAACGTCATGCACCTGCACAGCCCGCAGTCCGCGATCACGTCGGCGATCGTCTTCAACGCGCTCGTCATCGTGGCGCTGATCCCGCTCGCGCTGCGCGGCGTGAGGTACCGGGCCGTGTCCGCTGTCGCCCTGCTCCGGCGGAACCTGTGGATCTACGGCCTCGGGGGCCTCGTCGCGCCGTTCGTCGGCATCAAGCTCATCGACCTCGTCGTCTCGCTCGTCCCCGGCCTGCGCTGAGCCCGGACCGGAACCTCAGGAGAGGAAGTCTCATGACCACCGAAGGTCTCGCCCCCGCGCCCGAGGGCGCCACCGGCCAGCAGGCCGGGTCAGGCGGGCGTCCGACGACGGCCGCGAGCCTCGCGGCCCTGTGGCACCAGTCCTGGGCCGGGCTGCGCGTGCTCGTGCTGCTCACCGTCCTGCTGGGCGTCGTCTACCCGCTGGCCGTCACGGGCGTCGCGAAGGTCGCCTTCCCGTGGCAGGCGCAGGGCTCGCTCCTCACCGCGGACGGCGCGCACACCACCTCGCGCTCGGACGCCGTCGGCTCCGCGCTGATCGGGCAGGGCTTCGGGGCGATCGACGAGGACCCGCAATGGTTCCACCCGCGGCCGTCCGCGGCCGGTGACGGCTGGGACACCCTGGCGTCTGCCGGGTCGAACCTGGGCCCGAACAGCCCCGAGCTGGTGAAGACCATCGACGAGCGGCGCGCGGAGGTCGCCGCGGCGGACGGCGTCGACCCGGCCTCCGTCCCGCCGGACGCGGTCACCGCCTCGGCGTCGGGCCTCGACCCCGACATCTCGCCGGCGTACGCCCGCGAGCAGGTCGCCCGGGTCGCGAAGGCCCGCGGGCTGTCCGAGGCGACGGTGCGCGCGCTCGTCGACGAGCACACCGACGGCCGCTCGCTCGGGGTCCTCGGCGACCCGCACGTGAACGTGCTCGAGCTGAACCTCGCGCTCCAGAAGCTGGTCGGCTCCGGGTCGTGACCGCGCAGGCCGAGGCGTCGACCGTCGATGATGGGGGCATGAGCCGCGGACGTCTGACCGTCTACCTGGGGGCCGCCCCCGGTGTGGGCAAGACGTTCAAGATGCTCGACGAGGCCCGACGGCGGCGGGCGCGCGGCACCGACGTCGTCGTGGGCCTGGTCGAGACGCACGGGCGCGCCGAGACGACGGAGGCCGTGGGTGACCTCGAGGTGCTGCCGCGGGCGCGCGTCGAGTACCGGGGCACGGTGCTCGAGGAGCTCGACGTCGCCGCGGTGCTCGCGCGTGCCCCCCAGGTCGTGCTGGTCGACGAGCTCGCCCACACCAACGCCCCCGGGTCCGTGCGCCCGAAGCGCTGGCAGGACGTCGAGGTGCTCCTCGACGCGGGGATCGACGTCATCACGACGGTCAACGTGCAGCACCTCGAGTCCCTCAACGCGGACGTCGAGGCGATCACCGGCATCAGGCAGCGCGAGACGGTGCCCGACCGGGTGGTGCGCGAGGCGGACCAGATCCAGCTCGTCGACCTGTCCCCCCACGCGCTGCGGCGGCGCCTCGCGCACGGCAGCGTGTACCGGCCCGAGCAGATCGACGCCTCGCTCGCCGCGTACTTCCGGGAGGGGAACCTCACGGCGCTCCGCGAGCTGGCGCTGCTGTGGCTCGCGGACCGCGTCGACGACGCCCTCGCCAGCTACCGGGAGCAGCACCGGATCACCGGGACGTGGCCCGCGCGCGAGCGCGTCGTCGTGGCCGTGACCGGCGGCCCCGAAGGGGACACGCTGCTGCGGCGCGGGGCCCGGATCGTCGAGCGGGCCGCCGGGTCCGAGCTGCACGCCGTCCTCGTGCTCGCGACCGACGGGCTCCCGGGCCCGCCGCCCGGCGCGATCGCGGCCGCCCGGCAGCTCGTCGAGTCCCTCGGCGGCACGTTCCACACCGTGGTCGGGGAAGACGTGGCGACCGCGGTCGTCGACTTCGCCCGCGGCATCAACGCGACCATGATCGTGGTGGGTGCGTCGCGGCACTCGCGCTGGCGCGAGGCGCTCGTGGGTTCGACGGCAGCACGGGTCGTCCAGCTCGCGGGCTCGATCGACGTGCACCTCGTCACGCACGAGCAGGCACGCAAGGAACGGTTCGTGCGCGGGCGGTGGAGCTCGCTGTCCCGCGCGCGGCGGGTCTGGGGCTGGGTCGCGGCGATCGTCGTCCCGGCCGTGCTCGTCGCCTTCCTGTCGTCGGGGGACGGGGCGAGCCTGTCGATCGACGTGCTGCTCTACCTCGTCGGGGTCGTGGGCGTCGCGCTGCTCGGCGGCATGTGGCCGGCGCTCGCGTCGGCCGTGATCTCGTTCGGCTGCCTGAACTGGTTTTTCACGCCGCCCACCGGGCGGTTCACCGTCGCCCAGGGTGAGAACGTCGCGACGCTCGCGGTGTTCGTCGTGGTCGCGGCGTCGGTCGCGGCGGTTGTCGACGTGTCCGCCCGACGGGCAGGTGAGGCGTCGCAGGCCCGCGCCGAGGCGAGCACGCTGGCGTCCCTGTCACGCTCCGTCCTCGCCGGCGAGGACTCGCCCGAGGCGGTGGTGGCGAGGCTGGTGACGACGTTCGGGATCGAGGGTGCGCGCCTCGAGGAGAGGCCCGCGCCCGGCGCGCCGTCCGAGGTGGTCGCGGCGGCGGGCCCACGCTCCGCCGACGGTGACGTCCACGAGGGATCCGTGGTGGACGTCGACCCCCTCCGCCGGCTCGTGGTGTCGGGTCCACCGCTGGCCGCCGCCGACCGACAGGTGCTCGAGGCCTTCGCCGCGCAGGCCGGGATCGTCCTGGAGCGCCGTCGTCTGGCGGAACGGGCCTCGCGCGCGGCGGTGCTCGAGGAGGCCGACGCCGCCCGGACCGCGCTGCTCGCGGCGGTCTCGCACGACCTGCGCACGCCGCTCGCGTCGATCCGGGCCGCCGTCGACGGCCTCGCGGCGCAGGACGTCGTCCTCGACGAGGAGGACGAGGAGGCCCTGATCGCGACCGCGGACGCCGCGACCACCCGGCTCGAACGGCTCATCGAGAACCTCCTCGACCTGTCCCGGCTCCAGGTGGGCGGGCTCCGGCCGCACCTGCGGACGGCGTCCCTCGACGAGGTCGTCCCGGTCGTGCTCGAGGCGTTCCCCCTCGACCGGGTCGTCTCCGACGTGCCCGAGGACCTCCCGCTCGTCGCGACCGACCCCGGCCTGCTGGAGCGCGTCGTGGCGAACGTCGTCTCCAACGCGGTCCGTTTCCAGCCGCCGACGGCGCCCGTGCGGCTCACCGCGTCCGCCGACCAGGACGCCGTCGAGCTCAGGGTCGTGGACACCGGCCCGGGCGTCGACGACGAGCGCAAGGAGCGCATGTTCGACGCGTTCCAACGCCTCGACGACACGAGCGCGGGCGGCCTGGGTCTCGGGCTGGCCGTCGCCCGCGGGCTCGCGCGCGCCGTCGGGGCGTCGCTCGACCCGGAGGACACGCCGGGAGGAGGCCTCACCATGGTGCTCCGCGTGCCGCGTGCGAGCCTGCTTCCCACCACCTCTGAGGAGACCGCGTGACCCCAGCGCCCGAGCCGGCAGGCAACCGCGTCCTCGTCGTCGACGACGACGCAGGTCTGGTCCGCGCGCTCGCCATCAACCTGCGCGCCCACGGCTGGCACGTGACCACCGCCGCGTCGGGACGGGACGGGTTGGACGCCGTCGCGCGCGACCACCCGGCCGTCGTCGTGCTGGACCTCGGGCTGCCCGACCTGGCGGGGCTCGACGTCATCGCCGGGATCCGTGGGTGGAGCCGGGTGCCGATCGTCGTCCTGTCGGCGCGGCAGCTCGGCGAGGACAAGGTCGACGCGCTCGACGCCGGCGCCGACGACTACGTGACCAAGCCGTTCGCGATGAACGAGCTCATGGCACGCCTGCGGGCAGCGGTGCGGCGGGCGGAGCCGGTGGACGGCGACGAACCCGTCGTCGAGGCCGGGGACCTGCGCGTCGACCTCGCTCGACGGACCGTCACGCGGCAGGGTGAGGAGGTCCGTCTGAGCCCGACGGAGTGGGCGCTGCTCGAGGTCCTCGTCCGCAACCGGGGGCGGATGGTCGGGCGCGAGCAGCTCCTGCACGAGGTGTGGGGACCGTCGTACGGGACGGAGAGCCACTACCTGCGCGTCTACGTCGCGCAGCTGCGCCGCAAGCTCGAGGACGACGCCGCCGCCCCGCGCCACCTCCTCACTCACCCGGGCGCGGGGTACCGGTTCGAGCCGTGAGCTGGTGGGCGCGGATCGCCTCCGCCGGTGGAACGTTCCCGAGAACGGTCACAAACCACCATTTCTGACCGGCTCGCCAGCCGACTTGCTCGGGCGATCTTGAGGTGACAACAGCGTCTGCCGTGGTGCGTCACCGTCGCTCTGCCGTGCTGCGCGGGACTCTTCAGGTGGACGGGTTCGTCGTTCTGTGGGCCGCGATAGTCTCGGTGACGCCGAAGTGCTCGAGCATGGATGCCATTTGCGTCTTGACGTCGTCGTGAGCGCTGGCGGCGAAGTTCAGCAGGCCGAGGCCCAGGAAGGTGGCTACGCCGCCAAGTGTGAAGTCCGTGCGAGCGATCCACGGCGCGAACACGTCGCGCAGTCGTTCGATCAGTTCGGTCACGCGCGCGCGCAGCTCGGGGCGTTGGACGGCGCTGATGAGCAACGTGAAGACAACGACGGCGTGCGGTTCCGGCTCGCCATGTGGGGTCTGGCTGGCCCTGAGGCAGGATTCGACGAGGTCTAGCTCGCCGCGCAGGACGAGGTCGCGCCGCTCCTCGAAGGCCTGGATCCACCGTTGGGACGCATGCTGGATCGCCGCATCAATCAGGTCGGCCAGGGTCGCGAAGTGGTAGGTGACGGATGCCAGCGAGACTCCTGCAGCGGCGGCGACCCTTCGTTGGGTGGTTCCCGCCAGCCCGACCTGGGCTATCAGCGTGACGGTGGCGTCGAGGATGAGCGCGCGGGTGCGTTCGCCGTCTGATCGGGGCCTGCGGGAGGTAGTCACGGTGTTCTCCTCGTCTTCGAGTTGTGCCTTTTGGCAACCAGTCTAAGATCCAAATCTGTACGGTCGTACAGTTTAAGTCTTCGTGTCTGGAGCGGATGGCATGACGCAAGAGAGCCCCCCGTCGTACGGGCAGGGCGAAGGTGGTCCTGCTCGGGGGATGTCGGAGGAGGCTGTGCAAGAGGTCTCGACGGGATCGCTGCCGGGATGGCACCGGGTCGAGGAACTCGTTCGCAAGGCGCACGCGCGCAACCTCGCACATGACGAAGGCGTCGTCGCGAGCTACATCCCGGTGCTCGCTCACGCTGATCCGGAGCGGTTTGGGCTGTGCGTGGCAGAGGCTGACGGCCCGGTTCACGCGGTTGGCGACAGCGACCTCGAGTTCTCGGTCCAATCGATCTCGAAGGCGTTCGTCTTCGCCTTGGTGTGTCAGGCCTGGGGGCGCGAAGTGGTCAGTGACCGGGTCGGGGTGAACAACACTGGGCTGGCCTTCAACTCCGTGATGGCTCTCGAGCTCAACGACGGGCACCCGATGAACCCGATGGTGAACGCAGGGGCTCTCGCGACCACCGCGCTGATGCCGGGGGAGTCGTTCGCTGAGCAGTGGGAGAACCTGCGCAGCGGATTGTCGCGGTTCGCGGGCCGTCAGCTCGAGCTTGACGGTGAGGTGTTCCGGTCGGAGTCCGCGACAAACACGCGCAACAAGGCGATCGCTCGACTCCTGCAGAGCTACGGGCACCTCGAGCTGGACCCGCTGGGGGTGGTCGACGTCTACACACGTCAATGCGCGTTGCGGGTCAGCGCGCGGGACCTGGCGGTGATGGGCGCAACCCTCGCCGACGGGGGAGTGAACCCGGTGACCGGCGACCAGGTCGTCTCGGGCCAGGTCTGCCAGGACACTCTGGCGGTGCTCGCCTCGACGGGTATGTACGAACGTTCGGGGCGGTGGCTGTTCGAGATCGGTCTGCCCGCCAAGTCGGGCGTCTCCGGCGGGATCGTCGCGATCGCTCCCGGCAAGGGCGCGATCGGCACCTACTCGGCCCGGCTTGACCGAGCAGGCAACAGCGTGCGCGGCCAGCGCGCGACCGCACACCTTTCCCGAGCCCTGGGCTTGAACGTCTTCGCCTCCTCCGCGCATGTCCCACCCCGAGCGGCACTGTCGCCGAAGAGAACGGAGCACGCCCGATGAGCACCTCTGACGCCGTCCAGGTCAGCGCGGTCCCTAGCGTGGCGGAGCGCCGCTCGTGGTTGCCCATGGTTGGCCTGTTCCTTGCCCAGGTCCTGATGTCGTTCAACGTGGCCGCGCTGCCGGTGTCCCTGGGCGGCATGGTTGAGGACTTCGGTGTGCCTCCCACCGTCGTCAGCTCGACCATCGTCGTCTACGGGCTGGTGGTAGCGGCCCTGGTCATGACCGGCGCGAAACTCGGCCAGCGGGTCGGATGGGTGAAGATGTTTCGGGTCGTCGTCGCGACCTTCGCGGCATCCGCGGTCCTCATGATCGTCTCCCCGACGGTGGGGTGGGCGATCGCGGGACAGGCGGTCGCTGGCGCCTCCGCTGCGATCATCGTCCCCTCCCTGGTCGCGCTCATCGCCGAGAACTACCGCGGCGAGCAGCAGGCGACCGCCGTGGGCTCGCTCGGCTCGGCGCGCGCCATCTCCGGGGTCAGCGCGTTCTTCATCGGGGGCGCCTTGGGAACTGCGGTCGGTTGGCGGCCGGTCTTCGGGATCGTCCTGGTCCTGGCCGTGGCGGTCTTCGCGTTCAGCTTCACGCTGCGCAGCGACGGCGGTAACCCCGGCGTGAGGATCGACTTCGTGGCATCCATCATCATCGGTGCCGCGATCGTGCTCCTCACCCTGGGGTTCAACAACCTCAACTCCTGGGGCGTGTTCTACGCCTCGCCTGGCGCGCCGTTCAGCCTCGGCGGCCTGTCACCTGCGCCGGTGTTCGTGTTGGCGGGCATCGTGCTTGGCCAGACGTTCTTCTGGTGGACCAGGCGCCGGACCGCCGCCGGGAGGGTTCCGCTGGTCGATCTGGCAGTCCTCGCCCGGCCCAGCGAACGCGCCGCGGTCTACGCGATGTTCATCGTCGTCGCGCTTGAGGCGGCCTTGAACTTCACCGTGCCCCTCTACATCCAGATCGTGCAGGGCCGCACCCCGTTCGACACCGCGTTGGCGATGATGCCGTTCAACCTCACTGTCTTCGTCACCGCGACCTTGGTCGTGCGCTTCTACAAGCGTTACCCGCCGCGCGTCATCGGTGTGTTCGGGTTCACGCTCACGACTGTCGCGCTGGTATGGCTCTCATTCGTCGTGACGAACAATTGGGAGACGCTGCCCACCATCCTGGGTCTGTTCGTCTTCGGGGTCGGGCAGGGCGCGCTTGTGACGTTGGTCTTCAATGTCCTGGTCACCTCGGCGCCCAAATCGTTGGCCGGAGACGTCGGGTCGATTCGTGGCACCACGCAGAACCTTGCGTCGGCGGTCGGGACCGCAATCGCTGGTGCCCTGCTCGTCACGATCTTGTCGTTCAACATCGGCCGCGCGGTCGTCGACCACGTCGAGCTGCCAACCTCATTGGTCGCCCAGGTCGACCTGGACAACGTGAATTTCATCAGCAACGACGACCTGCGAAGCACGCTCGAACAGACCGACGCGACCCCAGCCCAGGTCACCGCGGCCGTCGCCGTCAACGAAGACGCACGCCTCCACACCCTCAGACTCGGGCTCCTTGTCCTGGCCGGCGTCAGCGCCACCGCGATCCTCCCTGCGAGCCGCTTGCCCAAGTATCGCCAGGCCGAGATCCCGGACCCAGACCCGAACCGGTAGCGGCTCGCGGCGAGAAAGGACAGGCAATGGCGCACGAACACGATGACACGCGCGGAGACGCACACGATTCACCCACCGAACCTGAAGCCTCGTCCGGCCAGGGGCAGCCACACCGCCGGCGTGCTCCTGGTGCCGCGAGCTCGGCGGCCAGACAGGGCGCTCGGTGGGCGGCCGACCTGCGCGACGCGATCACTCCTCGGGCATTCGTGCTGGTGGTAGGCGTGCTGGGGCTCCAGGTCGCGTTTATCGCGAGCTATCTCGGTGCGTTCCACGACCCGACGCCCCACCGGATCGCGGTCGCCGTCTCGGCCCCGAGCCTGCCAGCTGCCGAGCAGACCGCCGCCGCGCTGAACGCGATCGCCGGTGAACCGGTCCACGCCACAGTCCATGACTCGGCCGACGAGGCCAGGCAGCAGGTGCGTGATCGATCCGCCTACGGCGCGCTCGTAGTTGGCACCGGGACACAGGACACCCTCTACGTGTCGTCGGCCGAGGGAGCTGCCGTGTCCGAGGCTGTGGCGGCGGTCCTCGAGCAGGCCGACCGTGAACAGGCACGCACCCTCGTGACCACGGATCTGGTCCCGGCGGGTCGCGGTGACGGTCGCGGGCTGTCCGCCTTCTACCTGACGGTCGGGTGGGTCGTCGGCGGGTACCTGGTGGCGGCGATCCTCGGGATCAGCGCAGGCGAACGCCCGAGCACACGGCAACGCGGCATCATCCGTCTAGGGGGCCTGGTCGTCTACTCCATCGCGTCGGGCTTCCTGGGCGCGCTGGTGGCGGAGTCGGTGCTTGAGGCACTGTCGGGGTCGTTCGTGCCTCTGGCCCTGCTCGGCGCGCTGGTGGTCTTCGCGGTCGGGGCATTCACGATGGCCATCCAGACCATGACCGGGATCATCGGGATCGGAATCGCGGTGCTGTTGTTCGTGGTCCTTGGCAACCCCAGCGCCGGCGGTGCCTATCCGGCGCCGTTGCTGCCGCCCTTCTGGCGGGCAATCGGCTGGCTCTTGCCACCCGGCGCAGGCACGCACGGAGTGCGCTCGGTCGTCTACTTCGACGGTGCCGGCCTGGCCCGCGACGTCGTGGTGCTCGCGGCTTGGGCACTCATCGGAACCGCCTTGATGCTGACCTTCGCAGGACGCCGCCGCACCGAGCTCGGCGCGCCGGCCCCTGGCTGACCCACCGCGACGACTCTGGCCCCACGGGCCGGGGCTCCGAAACGCAGTCACCCTCTGCAGCGCAAACTACCTGCCCGGCTGGCCTGGGCATGCCAATCGCGTCGCGGAGCTCACTTCGCCCACAGAAGGGATTCACAGGTGGCAGCCTCAGAGGTGGTCGACCTCCTCATGCGTCGCCGCACCCAGCCGGATGCGATGCGTAGCGACGGCGCGCGCCTCGCGGTCGTGTTCGAGGGCGGCGGGGCGCGCGGCATCGTCTCGGCCGGCCTCGGGAGAGCTCTGGAGGAGCTCGGTCTCCTCGACGTGGTGGACCTCGCGATCGGGACCTCCGCGGGCGCAGTCAACGCTGCGGCCGTCGCCTTGGGCGTGCTCGGACCGGTCGCCGAGACCTATGTGGAGATCTTCTCCGACCGGCAGCTGGTCGGCTTCGAGCGAGCCCTGGTTGCCCGGCCTGTCGTTGACGGCCGGGGCGTCGTTGCGCGACTCGAGGACCGATTCCGGCTCACGGACCTCGCGGCGCCCCGAAGGCGTGGTCCCGAGCTCGCGGTCGTTGCCACCGATGTCGAGTCCGCCGCGCCCGTGGCGCTAACCGGCTTCACAGGGCCGCGTGACCTGCTGGCGGCGATCCACGCCTCCGGCTCGCTGCCCCTGCTCGCCGGGCCTCCGACGCGGCTGCGCGGCAGATCATGGCTCGACGGAGGTCTGACCGAGCCGGTGCCTGTGCACTCGGCCCTGCAACTTGGCGCCACCCACGTGATCGTGGTGACCTCGCGACCGCTCGGGACAGCACCGTCTTTCGGCCACGCAGACAAGGTGGTGGCCCGCTACCTGCGGCGACTCAACCCAGCCCTTGAAACGGCCTACCGGCAACGACCATCACGCTACCGGGCGACCGTCGCCACGGTGGCCTCGGGAAGTGTCGGCGGGGCGGCCTCGCTCCTGCTCGCTCCGCCCAGCGATCTTCGGCTTCCCTCGCGGCTGCACCGTGACCCCCGGATGCTCTGGAGGACGCTGGCCGCTGCCATTGCCGCAGGCAGGGCCCAAGCCGGGAACCTGGGCTTCAGTCCCCCCTCGGACTTGCCCTTCTAATCGGCCGACTCGGGTGACGCCGCCGGCAGGATTAACAGAACACCGGTCCTCTATACAAGAGACCAGCGGTCCGCTAAGTTGAGGGCTAGGTGACCGCGCGGGCTCCTGCGTGCGGCTACCGAGTCGGAAGCCCATGTTTGGGGCCCGGCCGCCGTGCTCGCCTCGAGGTATGCGGCCGTCGGGCGTCGACGCGAACGGAAGAGAGAGACATCACCATGTCCAGGAACATCCTTGTCACCGGGGCGGGCAGCGGTTTCGGCCGTGGTGCCGCGCTCGAGCTGGCCCGTCGCGGGCATCACGTCACCGCAGGAGTCCAGATCGGCCCGCAGGCCACCGAGCTTCTCGCGGCCGCGCGCGAGGCTGGGGTCGAGCTCGAGGCCGTCGTTCTCGACATCACCGACGCCGGGGATCGAGCCGCGGCCCTCGGGCGCCCGGTCGATGTCCTAATCAACAGCGCGGGGATCATGGAGACCGGACCGGTCGCGGAGATCCCACTGGACCTGGTGCGACGCAATTACGAGACCAACGTCTTCGGGACCTTGGCCATGTGCCAGGGCGTCGCTCGACAGATGGTCGAGCGAGGGGAGGGCAAGATCATCAACGTCACCTCGATGGGTGGCCTGATCACGATGCCGTTCGCCGCGATCTACACCTCCACGAAGCATGCCCTGGAGGGCCTGACCGAAGGGCTTCGGACCGAACTGTCCGGAACCGGGGTCGATGTTTGCACCGTGAATCCGGGCGTGTACGGCACGGGCTTCAATGACCGCGGTGGCGAGACGATGCTGCGTTGGTTCGACCCGGCAACCACCCTGACGCGACCCGAGCTTCTCGCCGGGCTGGACACTGCCCTCGATGGCCAGCTCGACCCTCAAGAAGTCATCGACGTGATCGTCCGCGTGGCCGAGGAGGGCGCCTCCCGGTTCCGCAACGTCGTCCCGGAGCAGATCGTCCCGTGGATCAAGGCCATCCAGGACCGCGCCTGGAGCGCACAAACCGGCGAGGCCCTCTTCATCGACCCGACCGAAGTCGGCTAGCAACGAACACGAGGGGCCCGCGCAACCTGCCTGGAGCGCGGTGGCAGAGGGTGCGAGAGCGCCGGACGGTGGATCACCGTCCGGCGCGCTCGCACGTTCAGGGAGCAGAAACGGACTCGAGGGGTTCGGCGGTGCTGTGCGCCGTGGCCCGGGCTGTCTCGCGTTCCGTCTCGATAAGAAGACCGACGAGCAGCGCATCGACAGCGTGCTCGAACGCTGCCGGGAACGGCGTGTTGAACAGTGCGAGCTCGGGATCCGCGTCGTATGCGTCCTGGACGGCCTTGGCAGGGTGGCTGTGGGACCACAGGGCGCCGATGAGGATGACGGCGAGCGTCGCCCCGCGGTCCGCTCGCTCGCGGTCGAGCTCGGGCAGGGACTGCTGGATGAGATCGGCGAGCCTCAGCGTGGACTCACGTGCCGCCTGCTTGTAGCGGGCCGCGACCGGTGTGGTCACGTTGTGCTCGAGCACACCGGCTTGCGCGCTGAGAAGCTCACACAGCATCGGGTGCTCCTCGAGAGCGGTCGTGAGGCCGTGGGACAGCGACCGAGCCCGGTCGCTGGGCGCGTCGCCGGGGTGGATCCCGGAGGGAAGCGCTTCCTCGGCCTGGGCGAGGAAATCGGCAGCAAGCTGTGCCAGGAGCTCGAGCAGGACCGCCTCGCGCGTCTCGAAGTAGCGCAGCACGTTGGATTTGGCCAGACCCACTCTGCGGCTCAGCTCGTTCAGGGTGATCGCCGAGACCGGCATCTCCTTGAGCATCTCGATAGCCGCGCGCAGGATGGTCTGACGTCGGATGAGGCGTTGCTCGTCGCTTCGTGCGCGTTGGAACGTCTCCATGCTGTCACTGTAGAAGACCGCGGGTCTGTAGGTGGTGTCGTGCGTGCGGCGAGCCACTTCGTCAGGCCCCGATGCGTTCGAGCAGGGCCGCCTCGTGCCGGTACCCGACTGTCTCGTAGCCCACGACGATGACGGCCGGCGCTGCTGCGACGACGAGCAGGGCTGCGCCGATGCTCGCGCCGGCGTACCCGGCGACGACGCTCAGGACCAAGAGTCCGACGCTGGCGAGGAGCAGCAAGAGGTGGAAGACGTCGAGCGTGCCGAGGAGCTGGGCATAGAGCGCGAACAGCACGAGCTCGCACACCAAGACCGGGATCGCCACGGTCAGGAGCGCGAACGTTGCCTTGACGTGCGCCTCGTGAGAGATCACCTGGGCGGCCACGTGCAGGCCTGCTCCGACCGCCACCAGGGCAGCGAACAAGAGCATCTGCCCGTAGGACCAGGTCTGAGCCCGGTCGCGGTAGCGCGCGAGGAGCCGGCCTGCTGGAACGGTGTAGTACAACCACCACAACCCGAAGACCAGGCTGGTGCCACCACACGCGACGAGCGCCGCTTCGAGGGTCCATCCCTGCTCCTGGACCACAGCAGAGATCGCGAGGATCGTCCCGAGGATGATCTCGCCGAGGGCGATGATGAACAGCAACCCGTAACGCTCTGCGATGTGGTGAGCGTGCCACGGGGTCTGTCCGAACCGCTTCTGGGTGAGCCTGGGCGCTGCCAGCTCGAACAGGCCAAGGACGGCGGCGATCGCGAGGGTAAGTCCGATCGGCAAGTTGAGGAAGATCAGCGCGATCCAGAACACCTGCGCGACCGCGATGCTCGTGGCATGCGAGAGGCACACGGGCCGATGCCGCGGATCGTGACGTGCTGCGCGCAGCCACAGGGCGATGGTCGCCAGGCGCATGATCACGTAGCCCGCGACCGCGACGCTGTTGTCGAGGTGCTGCCCCGCAGCGATCGAGTGGAAGATCGGTGGAACGCCGAGGGCGAGCACGAGGACACCCACCATCTCCACGAGGGTCGCCACCCGGAACAGGATGTCGTCGTTGTCGTAAGCGGACGCGAGCCAGGTGTAGCTGATCCATGCCCAGGTAGCGGCGAACATCGTGAAGCCCAGCCCTGCGACGGCTGTCAGCAGATCGTCGGCCTCCAGGTAGCGCGCCACCTGGGATGAGATCTGGCTGAACGCGACCACGAAGGTGAGGTCGAACAGGAGCTCGAGCGGGGTCGCCGTGCGGTGCTCCTCGTTCGGATCCCGCCCGGCCATCAGGGCCGGACGGTGGCCGAGGCTCGTGCCGGGGCGCGGGCGCGCTCCCTGCGCGTGCGCCCGCGCCGCTGGTTCATCGCTGGGAGCTGCCATGGCCCGGGTACCTCGAGGTCTTGCGGATGGGGACGAGGTGCTGATCGCGTGGCTGGGGTCGGTCCGGCGCTGGGTCCTTCATCGACTCTCCAGGCTGTGGAAGGGGAGAGGGGCCGCAGGGATGTCAGCTGGTGGCGTGGGTGGTGACGGTGGTCTCGCGCTGCCCGAGCAGCTCGACTAGACGTGCGGTCTGCGCGTCCACGGCTTGAGGACCGTTGCCGGTGAGGACCTCGCGTGATTCGTCCCAGATCACCTTGACGGCGGTGGGGTTCAGCGTCAGGTTGACGTCATAGCCGGCGTCCTTGAGGGCGACGTCGACGTAGTAGGGCAGACGTGTCCTCTCACCGGGGACCTTCGGATACTGGGAAGCGAGCATGAACCGTTCCCCCCATCGAGGGACCGTGGTGATGTGTGCGCCCGTGAAGTCGTGGTTCTCGTTCGTTCGTACCGTGCCGTCCGGAAGGACGCGGTATCGGGCGGACGTCAGGGCGATCGGCGCGTGGCAGATCAGTGAGATCGGCACGCCCGCCTCGTGCAGCGTGTGCAGCAGCTCCCCCATCCATGGGTTGTCGTAGAAGTCGACCATGGGGGCGTGGCCGCCGGGCATGTGGACGAAGTCGAAGTCCGTCAGCGAGAAGGCGCTGGTTGGGTCGCGGTGCATCGACACCAGTTGCCGGATCGAGTAGTAGTCCCGTTCCGGGACACCTGCAAAGCTTGCGATGACCTCGTCGCGGATGGAGATCGCCTCGCGGTCGGTCTTGGGCAGGGGTTCGGAGACCGGCAAGCGTCCCAGCTGGCGGCGGGCGAGGTCCAGCTCCGCCTCACGGCGTGCCACCAGCTTCGGATTGCGCTCGCGCAGCTGGTCGGGCGTCAGCCTTTCCGCGTCCGTCTGGATGGTGTGCCGCACCGTGGCGGGCCCCAGGGAGCCGGCGCCGTGGAAGTTTAGGGCCAGGCCGTTGATGTCCAGTTGAGGGACAGCGCCATCGGGAGTGGCCAGGACGAAGTCGTGGGTCTCCTCGAACTGGGCCATCACTGCGGCGAGCTCGACCAGGAAGAACCCGGTCGAGATCCCGGGGTGGGAGTTCGGCTCGGCCAGTGGCAACCGCTTGGCGGAGGACAGGACGATCAGCGCCCGCGGGCGCCCTGTGTTGTTCGACATGGAAGATGCTCCTTCGCTGTGATGCGGAGACGTTGCCCGGTTCGGTGTCTACGCGGGGACGCTGGAGGCTCGCTTGATGAGGGTGTCGAACGTGCGGTTGGGCAGCACGCGGCTGAGCCAGATCATCGGGCGAGCACCGAAGCCGATCTGGTAACGGGTCCGTGGCCGGCGTGCGGTGGCTGCCTTGGTCACCGCACGGGCGACGACGTCGGCGGGGCTCGTCATTCGCGCACCCGGTCGGGAGCTCGACTCGAGCGAGGCGGCCATGGCGTTGGCCTGCTCGGCGTATGGGCCATGACCGGAGGTTGCGCGCAGCTTGTCGGCGGCGATGCTGCCCCACTCGGTCTGAATCGAGCCGGGCTCGATAAGGACGACGTGAATGCCGAATCGGTTCAGCTCCAACCGCAACGCGTCACTGAGGCCCTCGACCGCGAACTTGCTCGCGTGGTACCAGGCGCCCATAGGGGTTGCGAATCGGCCGCCCATCGAGCTGATGTTGACGATGGTGCCGCTGCCCTGGGCGCGCATGGTCGGGAGCACCAGCTGGGTGAGCCGCGCCAGCCCCAGCACGTTCACGTCCAGCTGAGCTTGGGCTTCGGCGAGATCCACTTCTTCGAGTGCCCCGTAGGAGCCGTAGCCGGCGTTGTTGACCAGCACGTCGATCCGTCCCTCTGCCTGGACGACGTCGCGCACCGCGTCAGCCGCCGACGCCTCGTCCGTCACGTCGAGTGCGATGGTGTGGATCCCTGCCTCGCGTAGCGAGGCCATTCGATCAGTGCGACGGGCCGCCGCGTAGACGGCGAAGCCCGCCTTCTGCAGGCGCAGCGCGGTGACCTCACCGATGCCGGATGACCCCCCGGTGACGAGTGCGACCTTGGCGCTCATTCGTTTCTCCCTTGTGTGAGGCTCCGCCGATCTGTAACGGACCGACGGTCTCTAAACTAACAGGCGGCCCGCCACCATGCAAGAGACCTGCGGTCTGTAATATGTCGGCGTGAGTACGTTTCAGCGTGCGCGAAGCGAGGAGCAGCGCGAGGTCAGACGACGGGAGATCCTGCAGGCTGCGGCAGCGATGCTGGCCGACATGCCTGTCTCCGAGCTCACCCTGACCGGGCTGAGCCGTCATGTCGGGTTGGCCAAGTCCAACGTGCTGCGCTATTTCGAGTCTCGTGAAGCGGTCCTGCTGGAACTGCTCGCGCTGCTCGCGCACGACTTCATGGCTGAAGTGATGGGGGAGCTGCCCGCCTTGCTCGTCAAGGGTGCATCGGTACGGGCGCGCGTGGCGGCGATCTCCTCCGCTGTCGCCGCGTCGTTCGCCGCCCACACCATGCTCTGCGAGCTCCTAAGCGCCCAGGCCGCAGTCCTGGAGCACAACGTCTCGACGGCGACCGTGGCTGCATACAAGCGCGGCGCCCACGACAGCCTGGCCGACTTCGCAGCGTTCCTCCACCGGATGCTTCCCGAGATTCACTACAGCGACGCGTTGGAGGTGGCTACCACGACGATCGTGCTCGCGGGCGCGCTGTGGTCTCACACCCACCCCGCCGACGCACTGCGACAGGCATATGACAACGATCCATCGCTACGGTTCATCCAGGCTGACTTCGCCGCTCAGCTCGAGCGGACGATCACCGCTCTCGCCCTCGGTCTGATTACCAGCCACTCAACAAGCTCAGTCCAGGCAGAAGCGGCGGGTTTCCTTCCCCGGGACCGATCGGCCGTGATCGATGACCCGGCCACCGCCCCGGTCGTCAAGCAGGCAGCTGGAGTCGATCTTGGCGGTGAGGGGCTGACGCAGTCCGCCAGCGCCGTCGCTGCCCCCGGCCGGGCACGCTGACGAATAGCGGACTCGGCAGAACCGACGGTTTGTGGACCCGGTCAGAAGCTGGTTCTGGGGGTTTCAAAAACAGGGGTGCGGCCGGTCCGCAGATCTACTTGCTCGTGTTCGTGCTGAGGGCAGCGGCCGCGCTCCACACGCCTCCCTTCCAGTCCGCGAATCCCGATGTGCTCCCCGGTGAGCGCGGGACTGCTGCACGGATAGGTGACATCCGACGTGTGGTGCCGTGAGGCGCTGCTGGAAGGATGTTCATCGTGCCCGCACCCCACCCCAAGGAGTTCCGCGACGATGTCGTGGCCGTCGCCCGTCGCGGCGAGGCCCCGGTCAAGCAGATCGCGAAGGACTTCGGGATCTCCGAGTCCTGCCTGCGCAACTGGATGCACGCCGCTGACGTCGAGGACGGCGCCAAGCCCGGCGTGACCGCGTCCGAGTCGGCCGAGCTGCGTGAAGCACGTCGCCGAGTGCGCCTGCTCGAGCAGGAGAACGAGGTCTTGCGCCGGGCTGCGGCGTACTTCGCCCAGGCGCACCTGCCGGGAAAATGAGCTACCCGCTCGTCCGTGAGCTCGCCGGCGACGGGATCCCCGTCGCGGTGACGTGCCGGGTGCTCGACCTCGCTCGCCAGCCCTACTACCGGTGGCTCACCGCGCCCGTGACCGCCCGGGAGATCGAGCAGGCCTACCTCGCCAACGCCCTGTTCGACGCCCACACCGACGACCCGGAGTACGGGTACCGGCTGCTGGTGGACGAGGCCCGGGAGGCCGGGCACGACGCGTGCGACCGAACCATGTGGGCCCGGTGCGCGGAGAACTCGTGGTGGTGCGTGTTCGGCAAGAAGAAGGGCAAGGGCGGCAAGCGGCCCGGACCGCCCTCGCACGACGACCTCGTGAACCGCGACTTCACCGCCGAGACCCCGAACGAGCTGTGGCTGACGGATATCACCGAGCACCCCACAGCCGAGGGCAAGGTCTACCTGTGCGCGATCAAGGACGTGTACTCGAACCGGATCGTGGGGTACTCCATCGACTCGCGGATGAAGTCGTCCCTCGCGGTTCAGGCGCTCGAGAACGCCGTCGCCCGGCGGGCCGTGGACGGCGCCGACGTGACCGGCTGCATCGTCCACTCCGACAGGGGCAGCCAATTCCGAAGCCGGAAATTCCTGGCCGCGCTGCGCACCCACGACCTGGTCGGATCCATGGGCCAGGTCGCCTCCGCCGGCGACAACGCCGCCATGGTGAGTGTGGTCACCTGAAGTGGCCCCACCTGGTGCCGGTTTCGTCGCGGATTCTGGCCCCGTTTGGGGTCGTGGGTGCGCGGGTCGGGTGGGTTCGCGTGTCGTCACGAATGTTGGCCCCACCCCGGGGTTCAGATCTTCTCGACAAGGGTTGTCGGGGAGGTCGGGATGGTCAGGTCCAGGGTGGAGCTGTTCGAGGAGATCCGTGTTGATCACCGCCGGGAGGGGCTCTCGATCCGGGAGCTCGCTGCGCGGCACAAGGTCCACAGGCGCACGGTGCGGGCGGCGTTGGCCTCGCCGGTCCCGCCTGCGCGTAAGGAGTACTCGCCGCGGGGCCGGCCCGCGGTCGACCCGTTCCGGGACGTGATCGACGCCTGGCTGGTCGCGGACGCGGCGGCACCTGTCAAGCAGCGGCACACGGCCCGGCGGGTCTGGCAGCGGCTCGTGGCTGAGCACGGGGCGGACGTGTCGGAGGTCAGCGTCTCGCGGTATGTCGCCGTGCGGCGCCGTGAGTTGGGCTTGGACAAGGTCGAGGTGTTCGTCCCGCAGGCCCACGACCCGGGCGCGGAGGCCGAGGTCGACTTCGGGGAGTTCCACGTCTTGCTCGCGGGAGCGGACGTGAAGGTCTGGATGTTCGCGATGCGGCTGTCCGCGTCGGGCAAGGCGTTCCACTACGGGTTCGCGAACCAGGCGTCCGAGGCGTTCTTGGAGGGGCACGTGCGTGCTTTGGCCTACTTCGGTGGAGTGCCGGCCCGGGTCCGGTATGACAACCTCAAGCCCGCGGTGGTCCGGATCCTCAAGGGTCGTGACCGGGAGGAGAACGACCGGTTCACCGCGTTGCGCAGCCACTACGGGTTCGACTCGTTCTTCTGTATCCCGGGCAAGGAAGGGGCCCACGAGAAGGGCGGCATCGAGGGCGAGATCGGCCGGTTCCGCCGCCGCCACCTGACGCCCGTGCCGCAGGTGGCCTCGATGGGCGCCCTGAACGATCTGATCGCCGCGGGTGACGACGCGGACGACGACCGGGTGATCACCGGGCACCACGCATGCGTGGGGGTCGAGTTCGCCGCCGAGGCCCAGGCGCTGTTGCCGCTGCCCGGTGAGGGGTTCGACCCGGCGACGATCTTGTCCGCGAAGGTCGACTCACGGTCGCGGGTGTGCGTGCGTCAGGCCTACTACTCGGTCCCGGTGCGTTACGTCGCCCGGCGCCTGACCGTGCGCCTGGGCGCGACCAGCGTCGAGGTCTGCGACGGGGCCCAGACCGTGGCCACCCACGAGCGGGCCACCGCGAAGTACGTCGATGTCCTGGACCTGGACCACTACCTGGAGATCCTCGCAAGGAAGCCCGGCGCGCTACCGGGCGCGAGCGCTCTCGAGCAGGCCAAGAAGGCCGGGGTGTTCACGCTCGCGCACCAGGCCTACTGGGACGCGGCCCGGGCCAAACGCGGAGACGGGCCGGGCACGAGGGACCTGATCGAGATCCTCCTGGCCCAGCGCACCCTGCCCGCCGCGGCACTCGAGGCCGCGATGCGCACCGCCGTTGACACCGGGGTGATCGAGGCGGCCTGCGTGATCATCGATGCCCGCCGCGGCGCCGAACCACCCGTCGCGCCCGTGATCGACCTCGGCGCCGTGGCCCGTTACGACCGGCCCGCCCCGACCCTGGACGGCTACGACACCCTGCTCACCGGGAGCGACCGATGACCAGCGAGGACGCCGCCCTGGCCGCGATCAACGTCGCCACCAGGGACCTGTTCTTGCCGACCGTGCGCGCCGAGGCCGGGCCCCTGGCCGCCGGCGCGCTGCGTGAGCAGCGCACCCACCTGGCCTACCTCGCCGACGTGTTGACCGCGGAAGTCGACGCCCGCGCCGAACGCCGCCGCGCCAGGCGGATCAAGGAAGCCAAGTTCCCCCGCACCAAACGCCTCGCGGACTTCGACACCTCCCGTTCCGCGGTCGACGGTGCGACCCTCGCCGCCCTGGCCACCGGAACCTACCTCGACGCCGGCGAACCCGTGGTCCTGCTCGGTGACTCGGGCACTGGCAAGACCCACCTGCTCATCGCGCTCGGCATCGCGGCCTGCGAGCTGGGCAAGGCCGTGCGCTACACCACCTGCGCGAACCTCATCAACGAGCTCGTCGAAGCAGCCGACGACCGGCAACTGGCCCGCACCGTGGCCCGCTACGCGCGCCTGGACCTGCTCTTGCTCGACGAGCTCGGCTACGTCCACGCCGACCCCCGCGGCGCCGAGTTCCTCTTCCAGATCATCACCGAACGCGAGGAGAGGTCCTCCATCGCGATCGCCACCAACCTGCCCTTCAGCGAATGGGGCACCGTGTTCCCCGACCCCAGGCTCGTCGCCGCGATCGTCGACCGCGTGACCTTCAACGCCCACATCCTGCAAACCGGGACCGAGTCCTACCGCCTCCGCATCACCAAAACACGCGCCCCACGCAACAAGTAGCACTACCGTGCAGGGGCCAGAATTCACGACGACAAGTGGGGCCAGAAGACTTGACTACACGCAGCCATGGAATCGTTCTTCGCGCTCCTGCAGAAGAACGTCCTCGACAGGCGCAGGTGGGCCACCCGCCACGACCTGCGGATCGCGATCATCACCTGGATCGAACGCACCTACCACCGACGCCGCCGACAGCAGCGGCTGGGACGCTTGACCCCGATCGAGTTCGAGACCATCATCACCACTCAGGTCGCACTCGCCGCCTGAGCCCTGATCCACCGCGTTGTGGGGGTCGTTGAGCGTCCCTGATAGCCGAAGTGCCCTTCTGGCCTGGGAAGATGTTGATTGCGACGCCAACATCGGAACCTGGTAGAGGGGCACTCGGTAAGTGAAAGCATGCCATGGCATCGTCCCGGTCTTCGACGATCCGAACCTGATCGGTTCTGCGGGACTGGTTCCGGTGATCGAGCTGGCCGAGACGGCTGGGTTGAGCGCTGCGATCGCCGGGGCGTCATCGTTGCCGGTGGCGAACGTCGCGGCGAAGGTCCGCACGGTCGTGGCGGGGATGCTCGCGGGTGCGGACAGCATCGATGACCTGGACGTGCTGCGGTCCGGTGGCACCGCCCGGGTGCTCGGCGGTGTCAGGGCGCCCTCGACGATCGGCACGTTCCTGCGTTCGTTCACCCACGGGCACGTGCTGCAGCTGCACGCTGCGCACCGCCGCCTGCTGGGCGGTCTCGCGACGAAGGTGCCCGGTCTGGTCGGGACCGATGACCTGGTGTTCGTGGACGTGGACGACACGATCCGCCAGGTCCACGGCCACGCGAAGGACGGCGCGGGGTTCGGGTACTCGGGGGTCCGCGGGCTGAACGCGCTGATCACCACGATCAGCACGCCCTCGAGCGCGCCGGTGGTCGCCGAGTGCTCGCTGCGCCGGGGCTCGACCAGGTCCGGCAAGGGCGCCGACTGGCACATCAAGCGTGCCCTGACCACCCTCAGGGCCGTGACCGGAGCGAACCAGCGGGCGTGGGTGCGCGGGGACTCGGCGTTCGCTACGGCGAAGAACGTCCACACCGCGATCAAGGCCGGGGCGTGGTTCTCGTTCACGATCCCGGCCTGGCCCACCGTGAACAAGGCGATCTCCCAGATCCCCGACGACTCGTGGACCCCGATCCAGTACCCCAACGCGATCTGGGATGACGAAGCCCAGCAGTGGGTCTCGCAGGCCGAGGTCGCCGAGACCGACTTCGTCGCGTTCGTCTCCAAGAAGACCGACCAGCAGGTGGCCTGCCGGCTGGTCGTGCGGCGAGTCAAGCGGCTGGGCGAGGCGCCCAGCACCGACCAGGGCGAGCTGTTCACCGTCTACCGCCACCACGCGTTCATCACGAACACCACGCTCAGCGCGGTCCAGGCCGACTCCTTCCACCGAAGTCACGCGATCGTCGAACAGGTCATCGCCGAGCTCAAGGCCGGACCGCTCGCGCACCTGCCCTCGGGCAAGTTCGCCGCGAACGCGGCCTGGCTCGCCTGCGCGGTCATGGCGTTCAACATCTCTCGCGCGGCCGCCGTCGCAGCCGGCACAGGCAAGGCGCGCATGGCCACCGTGCTTCGGCAGATCATCGCGACCCCCGCCCGCCTCGCGACGACCGGGCGGCGCCTGATCATGCACCTGCCCACCAGATGGCCATGGGCACAGGCATGGACGAACCTGTGGGACACCGCCATCGGCCCGCCCCTGGCGGCCACATCCTGACCACCTGGCCCCACGGGCACGACCGGAGAACCGACGTGGAAGAGCCGCCAAGAGCGGCGACTCTCGCACACCCACCCCCCAGATATCCACAACCGCGAACCCCGAAACGTCACCGACAGCCACCACGAATCATCGACGGTGGATCAGGGCTGAGGGCCTCACGGGACGCCGGAGTGCCGTGGGGCCCTCAGCGGGGGCCGCCACGTTTTAGGGCGCGCCATGTGGCGTACGAGGCTACGACGCCCGCCACCACGACGCGGCCCACAACGCCAGGAGCGCCTCCTACTGGACCCGAGGTGCAGTCGCCGCCACCCGCGTCGCAGGAGCCAGTTTGAAGAATGAGTGACCCGATCAAAAGGGCGAGTGCGCAGATCGCAACCAGGAGCCAGCTCCAGCGTATGGATTGCGACTCTCTCATGGAGCGATTCTAGGCCCTAGGAGCGGGTGCCGACAGTTGCGCGGCGGCAGCCCGTGAGCCGCCGATGGATGGCCAAGATTTGACCGGGCTTTGCGTATTCGCCACCCGTGCAACAGTCCCTCACGTACACGGCGGGCTCCAGTATGACCTGATGGCGCACGCAGGCCCCGGGGCGTGCAGGGGGGACACCGATGCGACGGGGCCTGAGTTCGTGCCCGATCTTAGTTGGTGCTTCCGACAGCGGGGGCGGGCAGGACGTGCCGGCGGATGCTCGACTCGGAGACGCCGAGCACGCGGGCTACGGACGCGAGCGGTTGCCCGTCGTCGAGCGCGGAGCGCGCGGCCGCGATCTTCTCCTCGGTCATAACGCGCGGCCTGCCACCGACCCTCCCCCGCGCTCGGGCGGCCGCGAGCCCCTCGAGGGTGCGTTCGCGGATCAGGTCGGCCTCCATCTGTGCCATTGCACCCAGGACGTGGACGACGAACCGTCCACCGGGCGTCGAGGTGTCGAGCGCCTCGGTGAGCGATCGCAGCGTGACCCCGCGCTCGTCCAGATCTCGGACCAACGTCGCGAGGTGGGCGGCCGACCGGCCGAGCCGATCGAGCCGGACGACGACGAGGGTGTCCCCCGCGTGCAGCTGGCCGAGGAGCTTGGTGAGCTCCGGTCGGTCGTCGCGACGACCGGACCCCGTCTCGGGGATGATCCAGCGCTCGTCGACGCCGGCGCCGGTGAGCGCGTCGACCTGCCCGTCGAGGCTCTGCGCCGTGGTGGAGACCCGGGCGTATCCGAAGAGATGTCCCATGGCGGTGACCGTAGCGAAAACGTCCCGCCGGGGTTGTGACCGGCGGGAAGTTTTGAGAGGGGGTTTTGACCGGCGCGTCCTCCGGCGTGTCGCCGACGTCGTCCGGCCGGTCAGAAACGGTCGATTTGGCGCTGAACACCGGGCACTATGCAGTGCTAGTGGTGGGTTCGATTTCCTTGGTGCAGCGAAGATCACCTGGTAGTCGTCGAACTTCCCAGAATTTTGCGATGGAACTCGCGCAAGTCGTCCGGCGCATCGCGCCTAACCGGTGCCCGCGATGAAGCGGTAGACCTCCCTAGTCGTCTGGCCCCGGTACGTTTAGCTCAGTAGCTAGGTCTCTTGCGCTGAGCAGTAATTGACTGTCGCGCATTACCACCTTCTGCGAAAGCACTGGCCCTCCCTTGGTCCGGAAGGCGATCCTAGGAAAAACTGCCCATCTCGACAGTTCGGGCCAGTCTGACCCCAGTTCAGTCTCAACCTTCGCCAGGTCATCGAGGTCTATACGAGCGAGCTCTCGGCCGCGCTTAGTTATGCAGATGCTGTTGCCTTCCGGGTCTACTACCACCGCAACTTCGCCAATTACGTAGCGCCAGTACGCTGCGCGAAAGGCACCAACCAACAGTACGGCAGCGATCAGAAACCATAAGGCACCGCGAACTTCGATGTCCCTAGGGACGAATGAGATCGCTGCTAGAACTGCTGACATCGCCAGCGATAGTGTCAGTGGTGCCCATGCGAGACGTGTGTTAAACAGCAGCATATTACTTACAGCTCCACCCTTGGTCCACTATGGTCAGCACCAACGCGAGCGGAAGTGGCAGCCAGCCCCGCCGATAGCGTTTCCTGTCGCGAGGCCCGCGACTTCGCTAAAATGATAGCGAGCGATCCTGTAGGACCTGCTCGGGTGGTGCGGAAGCGGATAGCGCGTGTGGCGTGCCATGTTGTAGGAAGTGCGATACGCCCGGTTCATTCCCCGGACAACCGCGTGCGTGACGAGGCCACCGCCGACAGCTCCCGCAGCGCTCAGGGCGGCCTGTCCCCAGCGCCCCTGCCGGGCATATGCCAGGGTGTAGGCCACGCTGCAGGCCGTTCCGCCCCAGCCCCACGCAACAGCGCATACTCGGCCAATCGTCTTATTCTTCGTCAGCCAGCGAGACGCTGTTCCGGTGGCGTGCCACGCTTTCCGAACCCACTTCCTGAAGCCCCATTGGCCGTTGAGGTCGAAGCTGTTGATGGGGTCTTGGGGGTAGGCGTACGCGGTGGAGTTCCCTCCCGCGACGGGGTCCATGGACGTGAACTGGCCGGTGGCGGGGTTGAACAGGCGGGCGCCCATGAGGATGAGGCCTGTGGTGTCGGTGGCGCGCTGTTTGGCGCCGAGGTACCCGTAGGTCAGTGCGCCGGTGTTGACGGGGCTGGTGGCCTGGCCGGCGGTGAGGTTGCCGTCTTCGTCGTAGGTAGTGAGGTCGGTGTCCTGGTTGCCGTACTCGTCGAAGCACTGGACCGCGCCGAGCTGGACGGTGGACTCGTCGGTGGGGACGGTCACGGTGGTGATGGTGTCCCCGTGCGGGTCCGCGAGATCCAAAGACCCGACGCCATCGGTGTCGGTGAACCCGAGGTCACCACCGATGGACGACCCGTAGACGCTCACGACAGGGTCACCGGTGCCGGTGGTCTGGGTCGCGAACGACGGGTTGTCCGAGTCGTCCCCGTAGTCGCGGGTCGTGGTGACGGTGTCCGCCCCGTCCTTGGTGATCGTCGAGATGGAACGTCGTCCGCCCGGGTCCAGGGTGTAGGTCGTCGTGGTGCCGCCGGAGGTGGTGGTGTGGGCGGCGTCGGTGTCGTAGTACCCGATCGTGACGTCGCCGGAGGTCACGGCCTGCCCGGCGGCCTGCGCGGCCTGTGCTGTGGGGGTGTCACCTGCGGGCAGGGTGGTGACCCGGCCGAGCGCGTCGTAGGTGTAGGCAGTAGCCCCGCCGGACGGGACCGCGGGCGAGGTGACGGGGTTTCCGTCGTCGTCGGTCGCCTGGAGCGTAGTGGAGATAGCGGCGTCCGTGGTGACGCGGTCCGCCGCGTCGTAGGACCACGTCTTTGCCACGGTGGCGACCGGGGCGGCCTGCGTGCAGTCCGGGTCCCCATCGGTGTTGGTCCCGGCAGTACCCGTGGTCGTGGTGAGCCCGGTCCGGTTCCCGTTCGCGTCGAAGGTGTAGGCCCGGTCCTGGCACTGGTCCCCTCGCTGCTCGACCGCGTCGGTCAACCGGCCCGCGTTGTCATAGCTGTAGTCCAAGAACCGGCCCACAGTGTAGTCCCCGGACCCGGCGTTGGTGTCGACCTGGACGGTTCGGCCCTGCACGTCGGAACTGATCGACCAGGCCAGGAGCGGCACGACCGTGCCGGTCGCGTCCGGTGCACTGTAGGCCATGTCGATCTGCTGCCCGTCACGGGAGTACTCGTTCGTCTGGGTCATCCCGGCCGGGAGGGTCTGGGTGAGCATGTCCCCCACCCCGTCGTAGGTCGCACCGTAGGTGTACGTCGCGGACCCGACGGTCGTGACCTGCTTGGTCGTGTTCCCCGACGCGTCGTAGGTGTACGCGGTCGACGACTGGTTGTCCGCCACGGTCGCGACGCTACCTGCACCGTTCGAGGCTGCGGTCGAGGTCGCGGTCGGGACATAGGTCGTGGACGTGATGACGCCGTTTGCGTCCTTGTAGGACTGGGTGCGACCCCAGGCGTCGTAGGTGGTCGAGGTGCGGCCGGTCTCGGCGTGCGTGGACGGGTCCTGGGTCGCGGTGTAGTCGACCAGCCCCGTGTCGGGGTTGTAGGACGTGATGGTGTCGTCGACCGGGGTCGAGGACGTCAGGCCGGTCACGGCGGTGTGGATCTTGGTCGCCCGCCCGGCGGTGTCGTACGTGGTGGTCGTGGTTCGGGTGACCGATCCCTTGGTCTCGCTCACCACGGCCGGTGCCAGGTAGAGCCCGTACTGGGTGGTGGTCACAGGGACCGACGGGGCCGGCTCCGCGGTCGCGGTGCGGCACACCAGCCCGGCCCATGCCGCGGCCCGGCGGGACTGCTGGTCGGACGAACCCGTGGTCCCACAGGCTGCGACCGTCGTGTTGGCCGAGGCCGTGTAGTAGGTCGTGAGCTGGGTGCCCGCGTCTGCCCCGTTCGACTTCGCGCCGACGGTCTTGATCGTGCGGCCCTCAGCGTCGTACAGGGTCTTGGTCGTGATCACGGCACCGGTGCTGACGTTCGCGAGCGAGGTCGAGGTGGTGCCGGCACCGAGGATCCACCCGGAGGTGGCGCTCTGGTTGTCGGCTCCGTCGATCGGGTTGTACCCGGTGGTCTGCTTCGCGATCACCGTCTCACCGCTCGCGGGGGTGGTGTCCAGGTCGGAGACCTGGGTCGTGGTCACGGTGGTCGGCAGGCGGAACGCGATCCCGGTGGTCTTGTTGACCCCGTAGTTCGGTGCGCCCTGGTCGTAGTCGGTGTGGGTGTGGGTCCGGACCGGGTTGCCCTCACCGGCGTCGGTCGCGGGCGCCCACACGTCGGTCACCAGGGTGTTCGCGGGCGTGAGCTCGCTCCCCTTGGCCAGGGTCGTGGTCTTTGTCGCGTCTGCGGGGTCGGGGATGGTCGCCGCGCCGGTCGAGACGACCGGGTCGTTGTACTTGGTGATCGTGGCGTAGGAGTCGAGCTCGTCCTGGTTCATCTGCCCGACGTCCTTCGACGACAGAATCTCGAAGATGCCGCGCTGGTCCAGGGATCGGATCACGTTGCCGGCGTCGTCGTACCCGGTCGAGGTGAACTGCCAGGCCCCTGCCGCGTAGGAGGCGGTGTTCACCACGCGCCCGTTCGCGTCGGTGTACTGCAGGTCCGCGCGGGCCCAGTCGTTCGTGCTGGACGCGTCGGCCCCGAACACGGCGGCAGCGTAGGTGGGTGCAGTGTCCTGGCCCCACTTGGCGACCTGGGCGGCGTTCAGGGTGGGCAGCCCGGTCCCGGACAGCCCCACCTTGTACACGAACCTGGCCACCGGGGAGGCGACCGCGCCCGTCAACGGGTCACGGGTCACCTGCTGCAGGCCCTGGTTGACGGCGGCGGCAGCGGTCACGGACCCGTAGGTCAACCGGTACGCCTTGGTCGAACCGGCCGGGGTGACCGAGGTCAGCAGCGGCTCACCGGAGTCCGAGGTCCCGCCATAGGTGTACCCCGTCACGAGCCCGCTCCGAGGATCCGTCACGGACGTCAGCTGACCCGAGGCGTTGTAGGCGTAGGTCGCGACCGTAGTGGTGGCCATCGCGTCGGTCGCCGGGTCGTAGGCCACGTAGTCAACCTTGGAGACCTGGCTCTTACCGGCCACCGTGGTGTAGGTGAGCTTCAGGGCCCGGCACCCGGGAACCAGGGACGTGGTGCAGTCCACTCCCGGGGCTGTGGGGGCCAGGATCTGGGTCACCCGACCGGACGTGTCGTGGGCCAGGGTGGTTGCCTTGGCGTTGCCAGGCTCGATCACCCCGACGCCGCGCCAGACCTTCGACCCGTAGTACTTGAACGTGGTGATCGTGCCGTCGTCCTCGACCAGCCGCATCCGCTTCCACGACGTGGTCGTGTCCGTCGGGTTGTCCGGGTCACCGCCCTTGATGGTGTCGACGACCAGCTTCGCGCCCTCCTCGGCGGTGTCGTCGTCCACCGGGGTGTACGTGCCGACCGGCTGGGCGGCCAGCGCCCCGGGCACCGCGTAGACCAGGGCCTCGCCCTCGTCGTCGACCAAGGCGATCGTCCCGTCGGACTGGGTGCCGTCCACGACCTGATACCCCGCAGCCCCGGAGTCGGTCCCGTCGAACGAGGACACCCACCCAGGCCCGAAGACGTTCGAGTCACTCGGGTCCGCGAACGTCGAATAGGTCCGGGAGATCGACAGGTCACCGGTGTACCCGGGCACCGACACGTCGGTCGCCGAGGTGTTGAACTCCCCGGTCCACAACGCGACCTGGCCAGGCCCCGCGTCCGCGGTCGGGTAGTTGTCCCCGAACGCGTGCGGGACATACACCACGGTGGAGGTCGACGTGCACAGCGTCGAGCCCGCCGAGTACACGAAGCACACCCGGACCTCGAACGTCGTCGGCACCCGGGACTGCCCGAGCGTGGACGCGGCAGCCGCGGCAGACCACTTCGTCCCGTTCACGGCCGCGTCCACACCCGCACCCAACGCGCCCAGTGTCTGCACCTGGGTCGAAGGCCACGTCGTCGTCTTCGCCAGGCGCCACTGGATCTGCGGCGTCACCGTCCCCGACAGGGCCGGCTGAGCCGACGCCGAGACCGCGAACGTGTCCGTGGACTTCAACCCACTGGCCGGGGCGGACAGCTTCGGGCCGCCAACCCCGAACAGGAACGTCGCGGGCGTGTCCGAGGTCCAGCCCGCCTTGTCCACGGCCCGCACCTGCAGCGTGTTCTTGCCCGAGGCCGGGTTCCACGACAACGTCGCCGACGGCGCCGACCCGGCCGTAGCGGCGATCGAGGACCAGGCCGATGCCGAGTTCTCCTTGTACTCGAACGAGACAACGTCAGAGTTCGAGGCCGTCAACGTGAACTTGTTCGACGACGGCACCGCGGCAAGCCACTGCCCGTTCGTGTAGTGGTCCGAAGTGATCGTCGGGGTCGCCGGATGCACCGTGTTCAACGTGAACTTCCCCGACGACGTCCACGGCGTGTAGAGGGTCTGGGACGACAGCGTCCCGTCGTTGCCGCGGATCTTCAGCACGAACGTGTGCCCCGCGGGCAAGTTCGTGGTCGGGGTGTACGAGGACGTGCCGCCCGAGGCGACCGTGGACCCGGACACCCAGTTCCAGATCACCTTGTCCGAGTCGCTCGAGTCGGTGAGGTAGAACTGCGCCTTGACGTTCCCGCCGTCGGGGTCGGAGACCACGGCCTTCACCGTCGGGGTCAACGACTTGACCTCGAGCTGCCCGGTCGTGTCGTTCGCCGGGTACCACACGTACGGGGAGATCGCTCCGGACTTCGCGGTGTTCGGGTAGGAGTTGTACGTGACCGAGAACGTCGGCTTGCCCGACGTCGCGTTGCCCGAGTTGAAGATCTTCCACCCGTAGGAGTCGGTCTCCGAGTCGGCCTTCATCCCGATCCCCTGCGACGTCTGGGTCGTGGTGGAGAACTTCTGCGCCAGCTTGGTCGCGTCGATCGAGACCCACCCCGCCGCACAGGAGGAGGAGTACCCCTTGGTCTGGGTCGAGGACGCGTACTTCGTCGGCATCGTCGGCTGGGTCGCCCACCGGGTCGCCGACGTCGCCAACCCGCCGGTCGAGTACAGGCCCCACCCCTTCGCGGTGCACGAGTAGGAGTGGGACTCCCACAGCTTCATCGTGGCCGACGAGACGACCTTGCCCTTGACCTGCGGGGTCGAGATCGTGAAGAACACCCGCGCCTTCGTCGTCCCCCCGTCGTAGGTGCCCATCTGCAACGAAGTCTTGGACGACTCGTCGATCGTGGCGTCGGTCTGCACGTAGGTGTCGAACGTGAACTTCAGGCTGATCGTCGGGTCCACCACGACCGGGAACACCGTGGCCGGATCCGACAGGAAGTCCGCCACGCTCGTCGGCCTCCCCGCGTCCTGATCGGTGCTCGACCCATCGCCGGCCGAGTCGTCGCCCGCAGTGTCGTCTCCCGAAGCGGCAGTGGTCAGGTCCACGGTCGCGGCGGCGGCTTTCGCGGTGACCTTCGTCGCGACCGGGGCGCTGGCGCCCGGGTCGAACACCGGGCCGTTCGTGCCCTCGGTCGGGGTCTGGGTCGGTGCGGGGGCCGGGTCCGCCGACTGCTTCGCGCCCTGGGCGGTCCCAGCCCACAAGCCCGGGTTCGCGTCCGGGTTCCACGCCTTGGTCACCGGGTTCGCGAGCTGGGCGTCATACGTCGCGTCCCACATCTGCGGGCTGTCGATCGCCGCAACCGTGTCGCCCTTCTTCGTCACCAGCTTCGCGACGTCCCCGCCCCCGGTGGCATCAGGTGCCTTGGCGACCACACCCTGGCTGGTCGCTGCGTTGCCTGACGCTGCCAGCCCGGTCACCAGGTTCAACGCGTCCGGGTCCGTGGGCTTGGACTTCACCACGAAGAATTGCTCAACCCCGGTGCCGGTGACCTGGACCACCATGTCCACACCCGGCTGCACGTCCGCATACGTCGCACGCGGACCCGCCACGGTTGGTGCGGGCAGGTCACCGGGGTAGGTCAGCTGCGAGGCGACCCCGGTCTGCGGGTCCGTGAACGAGGCGACCACCGATGTCCCGTCGGTGGCCTTCGACCCGCCCGAGATCTTGATGTCCCCGACCTGCGCGGCCGGCGTGAACGACCCGTCAGTGTTCTTCGTCAGGGTCGAGTCCTGCGCCGCCCAGTCCGCCAGGGCTGTTCCGTCACCGCCCTTGCGCACCCACACCGGGCCCGTCGAGTACGAGGTCTGCCACGACCCGTCCGGCAACGCGAACGTCGAGGAGTCCTCCGTGCGCTGAGACAGGTCCTCGACCCGCTCGCCCTCCAGGCGCGCGTTCACCGACGCCGACACCGTGTCCGGAGCAGTCAGATCACCCTGCGGGTCACGCGACGCCGACACCTTCGTCGACGCCGTCTTCGCCACGTCCGCAATGCTGTCGGCGCGGGCCGCACCCACCGGGACCTCGACCACGCCCACCGCGACCGCAGCCACCGCGCCCGCCACCAAAGCGGACTTACGCCACGAACCAGGCACACCGAACACATCAGAGAACACGCCCATTGCGCGCTACCCCTCAGATCCCCCGCGCCCCTGACGGGCCGCACAACCGAAACCCGCACCCATGACCGGGCCAGGCCCCAGAGCGCTCCCACGAGATACCTCGGCTCGCGATGGTGAGCAGAAAGTACGCGCCACGCCCGCCCCCAGACAACCCGTCTCCCCCAGGCCCGCAGGAGCCACGGGCACCCCGAGAACGATCGAAGGGGTGAAATTTGCTCAGACGCAACCACCCGTCACCGCACGTCAGAACGTTTCCTCCTTGCAAGTACCGGACGCAACGTCTGTGACATGGATCACATAGCAGATCTTCGCCAATCGGATCGCGGGAGGAGAGGCCGAGCAGAAGGGGCTTTGCGGCCGTCGGTGTCGACGAGGAGCGGACCAGGCGTGTGCGGCCCGCGTCCCGGCGGGCGTTCGGGTTCCGCGCCGCATAACCTCCCAGGATGCCTACCCGACCCCGCCGACGACGCGCGCTGCTCCGAGCGGCCGGGTTCGGGCTCGCGTTCGTCGTGCCCGTCGCGGTGCTCGCGTACCTCGTCAGAGCCGAGTCGGACGTCAACGTCGAGATCGACCACGACGTCATCGACGCCACGACCGACTGGACCCGCGCACACCCGGTCGCGCACGACGTCCTGCTCGTCTGGCAGGAGGTCTTCAACGTGCGGTGGGTGGCGCTCGCGGGCCTCGTGACGTGCGCCTGGTTCGGCTGGCGCCACCACGGCCTGCGCACGCGGGCGCTGTGGGCCGCGGGCACGATCGGGGGTGCCTGGGCGCTGCAGCTCGGCGTCAAGGCGCTCGTGGGCCGTGCTCGGCCGGTCGTCGAGGACGCCGTCGCGCACGCGCCCGGCTCGTCGTTCCCGTCCGGCCACGCGACGCAGATCACCGCGACGACCGTGACGCTCACGCTCCTCTTCTGGCCGCTGCTCGGACCGCGGGCCCGCGTCGTGGTGCCCGTGGTGGGTGGGGTGCTCGTGCTGCTCACGGGCCTCGACCGAGTGCTGCTGGGTGTGCACTTCCCGTCCGACGTCGTCGCGGGGATGCTGCTCGGTGGCGGCCTGGCCGGCGCGTCGTACGTCGGGTACCACGGCTGGAACCATCATCTGAAGCTCGACCCGGACCCTTCGAGAGGACCCGTGAACCACCCGTGACCCAGCCCGCAGCCGCCCCCGCCGGCTCCCGCTTCGTCCATCGCTACGAGCTCGACCCGACCCGGCCCCGCGTGACCGCCGCGCTGCGCGACGCCGGGGTCCGCGCGCTCCTGCCCGCCGTCGCCTGGTGGGCGGTCGTGGTCGCGTCGGGGCTCGTGATCGTGCACGTCCTCGACGGCTTCCGCGCCGAGGACGCCGTCGACCGCTGGTTCGAGCACCACCGCACCGGCGCGCTGACCACGGTCAGCGCGGTCTTCAGCACGATCGGGTCGACGCCGTACGCGATCGGCGTGTGCGTCCTCGTCGCGCTGCTGGTCCTGTGGTGGACGCGCCAGTGGTGGTTCGCCGTGGTCGCACCGCTCGCACTGTCCTTGCAGGCGATGGTGTTCGCGACGGCGGCGACCGTCGTGGGCCGCGAGCGCCCCGACGTGGTCAAGCTCGACGACTCGCCGCCCACGTCGAGCTTCCCGAGCGGCCACACCTCGGCGAGCTCGGCGCTCTACTTCACGGTCGCCCTGGTCGCGCAGCGGATCCGGCACGACGGGCTGCGCCGGACGGTGACGGTGGTCGCGCTCCTGATCCCGTTCTGCGTCGCGACGGCGCGGCTCTACCGGGGCATGCACGCGCCTCTCGACGTGACGTTCGGGCTGCTCAACGGCACCGTCTGCATGGTCCTCGCGTGGGGCTACCTGCGCCGGGACGTGCGGGTTCAGCAGCCGCAGGGCACGCAGACCCGCAGCGCCGCCGGCCGGACGGTCACGTCGAGCACCGCGGACGGCTCGATCACGTCACCGTCGACCTGACGCCGTTCGGGCTTCGTGGTCCGCACGACGACGTGCGAGCCGCGCAGCACCTCGCGCCGGGGCACGTGCCGACGGCGCAGCGCGACGCCGACGAGCAGGTGCAGCCAGTGCCACAGGTTGCGCGGCGCGAGGACGGCGACCTCGAGCACGCCGCTGTCGGCCTCGGCGTCGGGCAGCAGGTCGAGCGAGCCCTGCAGCCGCCCGACGTTCCCCACGATCACGGAGCGGGCGTGGCGGCGCAGCGGCTCGCCGTCGTCGACGACGACCTCGACGTGCAGCTCGTCGTCGAACAGGTGCTTGAACGCTGACACCACGTAGGCGACGGGTCCGGCGGCGTTCTTGAGGCGGGTCGGGGCGTCGTCCATGATCGCGGCGTCCACCCCGATCCCCGCCATGACGACGAACGCGGTGCCGTCGCCTGGCTCGGGGTCGTCCGCCCCGTCGTCGGCGACCGTGCCCACGTCGATCCGGCACCGGTCGCCGCTCAGGACGGCGTCGAGCGCGTCGTCGAGCTTCGTCGGGATGCCGAGGTTGCCGGCGAGCAGGTTGCCGGTGCCGCCCGGCAGGACGCCGAGCGCGGCGTGCGTGCCGGCGAGCCCCTCGACGACGGCTCGGACCGTGCCGTCGCCCCCGCACACGAGGACGACCTCGGCGCCGTCGTCGGCGGCCTGGCGCGCCTGGCCCGTGCCGGGGTCCTCGGCGGTCGTGTCGAGCCAGGTCGGCTCGGGCCAGCCGGCCTCGTCGAGCCGCTCGGCGATGCGCCCGCGCAGGGCGTCGGGGTCGTCGAGCCGGTTCGGGTTGAGGATCACGGCGACGGATGCCGGAGGCGCGTCGCCGTGCCGGGCGGAGTGCAGGCTGGTGTCGGTCACGCCCCGATGATCCCTGATCATGCCGCGGCGCGCTCCCGGCGGAAGAGCGCGAGCGCCCACGCGTACGACCCGAGCCCGATGACGGCGGCCCAGAGCACGGTCGCGACGACGTCGGACGTCTGCACGGAGCCGGAGAGCAGCCCGCGGACGGTGTCGATGAACGGCGTGAACGGCTGGTGCGCGGCGAACCACGCGAGCCAGCCCGGCATCGAGTCGACGGGCACGAACCCGCTGCCGAGGAACGGCAGGAGGATCAGGATCATCGGCAGGTTGCTCGCCGTCTCGACGCTCTTCGCCACCAGCCCGAACGCCGCGCCGAGCCACACGATCGCGAACGACAGCAGCACGACGACGCCCATCAGCACCAGCCAGTCGGCGGGGGTCGCGCCGGGCCGGTAGCCCATGACGAGCGCGAGCCCGAGCACGACGGCGGAGGTCAGGACCGCCTCGATCGTCACGGCGAGCACATGCCCGCCGATGATCGAGCCGTGCGAGACGGGCATGGTCCGGCGACGCCGACCACCTCGACGGCCCTGACCGGACAGCTGGCGAAGGGCCCCGTGACGCTCGCGGGCACGGCGACGGCCAGCCCGGACTACCTGTACGACGTGTCGCAGAGCTACCCCGACGCGATCCCGACGAAGCTCGCGGTCCGGCCGACCGCGCGTTCGCTCGCGACCGTCACGTCGAGGTTCTCGGACACGACGACGCGGAAGGCGACCGAGGCGCGGTACGACTGCCGCGACTACCAGTGGCCGCCCTGCATCGGCTCGGTCGACGAGGTCCCGACGGACTCGACGCGCACCGACTACGTCTCCACGCAGGCCGGCACGAGCTGGTACTCGGACGTCTACCACGAGGCAGGCTGGGAGCAGCGCGGGACCCAGGAGTCCTTCAAGGCCGGCTCCCGGGCGACGCAGACGTGGTTCGCGCCCGTCTCCTCGCAGCACACCGGACCGGGGTACTGGGGCCCTGCCAACCAGGACACGTGGCTCACGCTCAACGTCCCGTCCTACGGCGGGAGCGGCGTGGTCACCGGCACCCGGGACGCGGCGACGGTGCACTCGACCCTCTCCGAGGGAGGCACGGTGCTCGGGGAAGGCGACAGCCAGGCCCTCTATGTGGACGTCCCCCAGAAGGAGGACACGCTGCGGACGTTCACGTTCGAGCAGACGGCGACGAGCGACGCGGACGACTTCGCGTACTCGACGAGCCAGGACACGACGTGGACGTTCGTCGCCGACACCGCCAAGGCGGCCGACGGAGGGTTCGGTGACACCACCGCGCTGCCGTTCCTCCAGCTCGGCTACGACGTCGCGACCGACCGGCACGGGACCGTCCGGGCGGGCTCCCTCGTGCCCGTCCGCGTCACCCCGTCGTTCGACGACGGCGTCGCCCACGCCGGCAAGGTCCGCAAGGTCGCCATCAAGGTCAGCTACGACGACGGCGCCACCTGGCGCTCGGCACCCGCCGTCCGGCTGGGGTCCGCGTGGACGACGGTGCTGCTCACCCCCCGGCACGGTGCGGACGCCGTGAGCCTCCGGGTCACGGCCTCGGACGACGCCGGGAACGCCGTGAACCAGACCGTGGTGAGGGCGTTCGGCCTCCGCTGAGGGACCCCGCTCGGTCGCCCGACGACGGCGCACGCCTTGCGCTGCGCCGTCGTCGGGCCGCCGCTAGGTTGCGAGCATGACGAGCGAGATCACCGTCGGGACCCTGGTCGACTCCGAAGGCGGCGGCGCCGCGGCACTCCGGGCCTCCCGGTTCAACCGGCACACGTTCTGGTGCGGGCAGAGCGGCTCGGGCAAGACGTATGCGCTCGGCGTCGTCCTCGAGCGGCTGCTCGTCGGGACTCGGCTGCCGATGCTGGTGCTCGACCCCAACGCCGACTTCGTCCGGCTGGGCGAGGTGCGCGACGAGACGCCCTCGGAGGCCGCCGACGCCCTGCGCGCCCTCGACCTGCGGGTGCTTCGCCCCCGCGGCGCGGGTGGCACGACGCCACTGCACGCCCGGTACGTCGACATGACGCTGCGGGCGCGCGCCGCCGTCCTGCAGATCGACCCCGTTCGCGACGCTGCCGAGTACAACGTCCTGCTCCACCTCGAGCACGAGGTCGGTCCGCTCGAGAGCGACCGGCTCGCCCAGCTCCTCGGCGCGTCCGACGATCCCGCCAGGCGTGCGCTGCTGCTCCGGCTCGAGAACCTGGGGGTGCTCGGGTGGGACGTCTGGGCCCGGGGAGAACGGTCCGCCGAGGACGTCGTGGACGAGCGACCGCGTGCGACGGTCATGGACCTCGGCGGCTTCCGCGAGCAGCAGGAGGCGAAGGTCGCGGCGCTCGCGGTCCTCGACCACCTGTGGGCGACGCGCGAGGAGCGCCGACCGATGCTGATCGTCATCGACGAGGCGCACAACCTCTGCCGGCCCGACCCGGAGTCCGACGTCGAGGCCGCGCTGACCGAGCGCATCGTCCAGATCGCCGCGGAGGGTCGCAAGTACGGGCTGTGGCTCGTCCTGTCGACGCAGCGGCCGTCGAAGGTGCACGTCAACGCGCTCTCGCAGTGCGACAACCTCGCGCTCATGCGCATGAGCTCGCCGCGCGACCTGGCCGAGCTGGGCGACGTCTTCGGGTACGCGCCCGCGGACCTGCTGGCCGCGTCACCGCACTTCCTGCAGGGGCAGGCGCTGTTCGCGGGCGGGTTCGTGCCGGAGGCGTCGGTGGTCCAGGTGGCGGCCCGGTGGACGCACGAGGGTGGCTCGGACGTGGCCGTCCCGCTCTGACGGTCGCGGGCCCGGACGGTCACGCGGCGAACGTCCGCCGCGCGGCCAGGACGATCACGAGCCCGGCCGCGACGAGCCCCGCGCCGAGCCAGGGGAGCGCGCCCACGCCGCTGACGTGCAGCACCAGCGCGCCGAGCGCCGCGCCGCCCCCGATCCCGACGTTGGCGGTCGCGTTGACCAGCGCGCCCGCGACGTCGGGCGTGGCGCCCCGGGTCCGGACGGCCGCCGTCTGGAAGATGGACGCGACCGCCCCGAACGACGCGCCCCAGACGGCCGTCGCCGCGAGCACGCCGCCGCGTGAGGGAAACGCGACGGCGAGCGCCACGAGCGAGGCCGTGAGCACGGCCAGCACGAGCACCGCGCTCTGCCGCGGCGCGACGTCGAGGCGCGCGGCGCTGAACCAGAGCCCCAGCAGCCCGAGCGCCCCGACGCCGAGCAGGACGGCGCCGACGGCGTCCTCCGCGACCCCCGTGTGGAGCAGCAGCACCGCGATGTACGTGTAGACGACGTACTGCCCCAGGTAGACGACGGCGTTCGTCGTGACGGCTGCGGCGAGCTGCGGGCGACGGCCGGCGACGGGGTGCGTGTGCTCGTTCTCCGACGCGACGGGCGGCAGGTACGCGGCGACGAGGGCGGTCGTCACGAGGCACACCCCGGCGAGCACCGCGAAGGCGAGCCGCCAGCCGAGGGCCGTGCCGAGCGTCGTCGACAGCGGGACGCCCAGGACGAACCCCGCGGACGCCCCCGCGGTGACCAGGGCCATGGCCCGGCCGGTCAGGTGGGGTCGGACGAGGCGCGCCGCGTAGCCGATGCTGAGCGAGAAGAACAGCGCGTGCGCGATCCCGCCCAGCGCGCGGGCGCCTGCGACGACCGCGAACGCGGGGGCCACGGCCACGACGCCGTTGCTCACGGTGTATGCCGCGAGCGTCGTCAGGAGGAGTCCCTTGCGGGGCAGGCGACGGGTGCCGAGCGTCAGGGGCAGCGCGAGCGCCGCGACCATGAACGCGTAGACGGTGACGAGCAGCCCGACCGCGCCGTCGGAGACGTCGAAGGCGTCCCCGATCTGGGGCAGCAGCCCCACGGGGAGCATCTCGGTGGTGATCGCGGCGAAGGTCGCGAGCGTCAGGGCGACGATCCCGCCCGCAGCCTCGGGGATGCTCGACGCCGGCTCCGTGACGGTCGGGCGAGGGCTCACCTCGTCACTCTGGCACGCAGGTCGAAACGATGCGAGCCTCAGGCGAGCGCGGCGTCGAGGAGCGTGGCTGCTGCGGCCCGGACGTCGTCCCCCGCCGTCGGCGCGTGGTCCATCCGGACGGCGAGGGCGGCGCCGTCGTAGACCATGTGCAGACGGCGGCCGAGGGACTCGGCATCGCTCGCCCCGGCCTCCCGGGCGAGCTCGGTCAGGAGACCCAGGAGCCACGCGCGGTAGGCCTCGGTCTCCTCGACCGCGGCGCTGCCCGGCTCGGACTCGGCGGCCGCCGCCGCGAACGCGCACCCGCGGTAACCGGGGACGGCGAACTGCTCGGCCTGGGCGTCGAAGACGGCGAGCACGCGCTCGCGCGGGTCGGAGTGCGTGGCGACGTGCCGCTCGATGCGGGCCTGGATGCGGGCGTGGCGACCGCTGAGGTAGGCGCGCACGAGCTCGTCCTTCGAGCCGTACGTGCTGTAGAGCGAGGCCTTGGCGACGCCCGCCCGCTCGATGATCCGGTCGATGCCGACCGTGTGGACGCCCTCCGCGTAGAACAGCTCGTTCGCGGCGTCGAGCAGACGCTCGCGGACCGTCCGGCGGTCGGTGGCCGACCCGGGGCCGGCGGCGGCTGTCGTGCTCATGTGTTGACTCTAACAGACAGGTCTGTCTAGTGTGAAGGCCCGCCAGACAGACCTGTCTGATTGACCGATCGACCACCCGGAGGACGACATGCTCGACACCCAGGTGCCCTGCGCGGACTGCCCGACCGCCGGCGCGCTCGCGTCCGCCCGCCCCGGTCCGGGTGGGGCCGTCGTCGCGCGCTCGCGCCGTCGTCTGCCCGACGCCGCGGCCTTCGCCCTGCTGCTCTCCGTGATCGTGTTCTTCCTCGCGTCGTCGAGCGCCCCGACCCCGCTCTACGCGACCTACCAGGCCGAGTGGGGCTTCACGCCCATCACGACGACCGTCGTCTTCGGGATCTACGCGGTCGCGGTCCTCGCGGCGCTCCTCGTCGCCGGCCGGCTGTCGGACCACGTCGGACGGCGCCCGGTGCTCCTCGGTGCCGTCGGGCTGCAGATCGGCGCCATGATCGTCTTCACGACGGCGGCCGGCGTCGACGAGCTCATGCTCGCCCGGGTGGTGCAGGGGGTCGCGACCGGGGCGGCCGCCGGGGCGGTCGGGGCGGCGCTGCTCGACCTGTCCGCCCGCCACGGGACCCTCGCCAACGCCGTCGCGACCCCGGTCGGCACGGCGCTGGGCGCCCTCGGCGCCGGCGTCCTCGTGCAGTACCTGCCGCAGCCGACGCACCTCGTCTACGACGTCCTCATCGGCGTGTTCGTGGTGCAGGCCATCGGCATCCTGCTCATGGCGGAGACCCTCGCGACCGCGCGGCCCGGCGCCCTCGCATCGCTCAGGCCACGGCTCGGCGCGCCGCGCGCCGCGCGCCTCACCCTGCTCGGGGTCGTGCCCGCGCTCGTCGCGAGCTGGTCGCTCGCCGGGCTCTACGGGGCGCTCGGCCCGTCGCTCGTCCGGCTGCTCGCGCCGTCGGCGGGAGTCCTGACCGGAGGGGCGTCGCTGTTCGCGCTCGCCGGGAGCGGCGCGGTGAGCGTCTACCTGGTGCGCTCGATCCCCGCGCGGACCGTGCTGCTGCTCGCGATGCCCGCGCTCGTCGCCGGTCTGGGGATCGCGCTCGTCGCGCTCTCGTCCGGGTCGCTCGCGCTCTTCTTCGTCGGGACCGTCGTCGCGGGCCTCGGCTTCGGGGCGAGCTTCACCGGCGGGATCCGCCTCACCGTGCCGTTCGCGGCGGAGCACGAGCGCGCCGGGCTGCTGTCCGTGCTCTACGTCGTCGCGTACGTCGCGATGGGCGTCCCGGCCGTGGTCGCGGGCTTCCTCGTCGTGGACGGCGGTGGGCTGCTCGCGACGGCGCAGGGCTACGCGCTCGTGGCGATCGGGCTCGCGGTCGTGGCGACCGTGGTGCTGCTGGTGACCGGTCGGTCGCGCGGTGGCCGGACCGTCCGCGTCTGAGCACCGCGCGGCTCCGCGCCACGGCAGACTGGGGTCCATGACGAGCGGGGGAGGTGCGGTGCGGCAGATCCCGGACGGGCTGCGCGTCGAGCGCTACGGCGAACCCCCGGCGGACGCGCCGCCGCCCGTCACGACGCTCGCCTGGCGGGTGACGGGGTACGCGCTCGCCGTCCAGGTCGGGCTGTGGGTCGTGGTGACGATGCTCGCGGCGTTCGTCGACGGCGCGCTGACGGCCGACGATCCCGGGGACACCACGTTCGCCGGTCTCGGGATGATGCTCGGGCTCATCGGAGGGCTCGCCGCCGTGGGGGTCACGGCACTGTCCGGCTTCTCGCTGGCGTGGCTGCTGGAGTCCGTCGTCCGCAGGTTCGCCGCGCCCGCCCGCCGGGAGAAGGTGGCGGTGGCCGTCTTCGCGGTGGCGGGGGCCGTCGTCGGCGGCGTGCTGACGGCGCTCGCGGCGCGCGAGCAGCTCGGACGCCCGGGCGACGTGGACCCGATCACGGCCGGAGTGCTCGTGTGGGGCGTCGTCGCGGGGGCGCTCCCGGCGGGCGCGGGCCGGTGGCTCTGCTTGCGCCGGGAGCGCGGACGACGCGGCCAGGCCCGCATCAGCGAGGCTCCGTAGGCGGGGTCGCTGCAGTCCCGCCAGACGGCGATCTCCCCGTCGCGCAGCTCGTAGACCGCCATGTTCATGATCGGCGCGAGCTTCCCGCCGGGCAGTGCGAGCCCGTGGACCTGCTCGGCGAGGGTCGTTCTGGACTCTCAGATCCAGAAGTTCGCCCGCTGTCAGACCGCGGTGTAGCCGCCGTCGACAACGTGCTGCGAGCCGGTGACGAAGCTCGCCTCGTCCGACAGGAGGAAGAGCACCAGGTTCGCGACCTCGTCGGCGGTCCCGAGGCGCCCGATCGGGTGCTTGGAGACGAGCGCGTCGTACGCCTCGCGCGGCATGCCCTGCAGCAGCGGGGTGTCGATGTAGCCGGGGTGGACCGAGTTCACGCGCACGCCCTGGCTCGCGTAGCCCGCGGCCGCGGCCTTCGTGAGCCCGGCGACGGCGTGCTTGGCGGCCGTGTAGGGGACGGCGGTCGCCTCGCCGACGAGGCCGAGGATCGACGACGTGTTGACGATCGCGCCGCCGCCCGCCGCGATCATGGCCGGGATCTCGTACTTCATGCCGTAGAACACGGAGTCGAGGTTGACCGACATGAGCGCGTGGTAGGCGTCGAGGTCGTCGATGTCGGCGAGGAGCCCGGTGGGGCCGCCGATGCCCGCGTTGTTGAACGCGAGGTGGAGGGCGCCGTACTTCGTGACCGCGCCGTCGACCGTCGCCTTCACCTGGTCCGCCTTGCCGACGTCGACGCCGACTGCCTCGGCGGTGCCGCCCGCGGCGATGATCTCGTCGACGACCTGCTGCGCGGCGTCCTCGCGCAGGTCCGCGACGACGACGTTCGCGCCCTTCGCGGCGAGCGCGATCGCGACCGCCTTGCCGATCCCCGACGCGCCGCCCGTCACGAGCGCCGTCTTGCCTGCGAACTGTCCTGCTGCTTCTGCCACGGGGGCGTCACCTGCTTCTCGAGCTGTCGGGGACGCAGGTCCGTCGCGACGAAGGCGGACCACGACAGTCGACCCCGGCAACAATTCCAGAGTACGCCGGACGACGGCGTCCCGGCTGTTCCGCAGGTCACGTCCGGGCGGGCGGATGTCGGGGGCGCCGGGGAGGATCGGAGCCATGACCTCCGAGGACTTCTGGATCTGCCGCACGTGCGGCGTCGAGCGCTCCGACCGCCCCGAGCTCTGCCCGATCTGCGCCGACGAACGCCAGTACGTCGTCGAGTCCGGCCAGACCTGGACGACGCTCGCCGAGCTCGCCGCCGACGGGTGCCACGTGCGCGTCGACGAGCTCGAGCCGGGCCTGCACGCGCTGCAGGGCGACCCGGGCGTCGGCATCGGGCAGGAGACGAAGGTCGTCGTGACGCCCCACGGCAACCTGCTGTGGGACCCGCTCGGCTACCTCGACGACGAGGCGGTCGCCGCGGTGCGGGCGCTGGGCGACGTCGTCGCGATCGCCGCGAGCCACCCGCACATGTTCGGCGTCCAGGTCGAGTGGAGCCGTCGGCTGGGCGGGGTGCCGGTGCTCGTCGCGGCGGCTGACGCGTCGTGGGTCGGGCGTCCGGACGACGCGATCGAGACCTGGTCGGGGGAGCGGGAGATCGTGCCCGGGCTCACGCTCCACCAGGTCGGCGGGCACTTCCCGGGCAGCGGCGTCGTGCACTGGGCTGGGACTGCCGACGGCAAGGGTGCGCTCCTGTCGGGCGACACCGTGTTCGTCAATGCCGACCGGGCGTCCGTGACGTTCATGCGGTCCTACCCCAACTATCTGCCACTGTCCGCAGCGGTGGTCGAGCGGATCGCGGCCCGGCTCGAGCCGCTCGCGTTCGACCGGATCTACCACAACTTCCACGGGCGCATCGCGGCCGACGGGCACGGCGTCCTGCAGCGGTCCGCCGAGCGGTACGCCGGCTGGGTGCGCGGGGACTTCGACCACCTCACCTAGGTCCCGCACCCGGCGTGCACGCGAGGTGGCCGGCCGGAATGCCACCCCGCGCGCAGCGACGGGTCACCGCCAGGCGGTGAGCGTGGTCGTGCTGCTGTCTTGTCCGATGGAACGCCACCCGACGTAGCCGCCGGCGGCCCACACGTCGCCCCCGTTGTGCTTGACCCACGTCCGACGCAGAGTGTTGGACTTGAGGTCGTACACCAGGACGGGCGCCTTGAGCGACCCTGAGCCGCCGCCGAACGTCCACGTCGCGAACGACCCGGTCACCGCGGAACTGTTGATCGTCGACGCCTCGCTCTCGGCGTCGCTGTCACCCTCCCGGGCGTCGGGGACGGCTATCTCGTGCCCCGCACCCCGGAAGCCCACCGCTGTCCCCGTGGCTAGGTCGTACAGGTACTCCGTATCTCCGACGGCGAACGCGAGCGTGTTCCCGTGGGCCGCGACCGCGCTCGGCTCCTGATCTCGGTCGATGGGACCGGTGGGTGAGATTCGCAACAAGGGCTGGAGCCCGTGAGCCGTGACGAGTGAGAAGCCCGTCGAGATCGTCTCCTTCTTAACGTCCGGGCTGTCCGTGTCGTCGGTGTCATTGACGCGCAGCTTTGACGACGTTCGAACGACAACGCCGCTATCAGTCGTCACCGGCTGGTCGCCGGCCTTCGCCACGACGTCGATTGCACCCTTTCCCGAGATCGCCTTCGAGACGACCTCCGGTTCGAAGGCCTTCTGTGTCCCCGCTACCGATGCTGGGGTCGTGCTCCAGAAGACGCGATCCTGGTAGATGGTGTAGGTCGCCTCGTAGAACGGCAGCTTCTTGCCGCCCGTGAACTCCTCCGCCGTGGCGACGACGTGCGGCTTGCCCGTGCGGCGGTCGGCGGCGAAGACCCGCCAGTTGTCGTAGTACAGGTCGGTGCTCTCGGTCTCGGACCACACCGCCCAGTCGCCCGAGACGGTCGAGCGCGTCACCTGCCGGTGGTGGTCGCCAGGCACGAGCGTGACGGTCGATGCCCACAGGTGTGCCGTCGTCGACCCCTCCTGCACGACTCCGACCCGGTCGGACGCGGGCAGTGGCCCGTCGCCTTGCCAGGAGCAGGCCGCGCCGGGTGTGACTCCGGTGAACCACGCGCCGTCGTCAAAGAGGGCGCCGGGTGCGAGTGTGTCCGTACACGTGCCGGTTGTCTGGAGTCTTGAGACGACGCTGAAGTCGTTAGACGGGGCGGCGTCGCGGGCGGTCTTCATGTCGTACCAGGTGACGGGTACGTCCCTGCCGTCACCGTCGACGAGCCGGATCGTCGTCCCGGACGGCGTCGCAGAAGGCGTCGTGCCGGGGCGCTCGGCGCGCTCCGTCGAGGCCGGGCTCGCCGACGGACGGGTCGCGGACGTCGCCGCAGTCTCGGATGGGTGGGTGCCACCGTGGCAGCCGGTCACGAGGGCCAGCGTGCCGGCGGCCGCGAGGGCCACCAGCACGCTGGACCTGAGCTGCGATCTCACGCGACGACGCCCCGGTCGTCGACAAAGCCGGCCAGGGTTGACGCGGAGATGGAGAACTTCTCGGCGGCGCTTGCGTACCCCCCGGAGAGTCCTGCTGCGGGGTCCGCGATCTTGGCCGTCTGTCCACCGCTCGTGTAGCCGTACGCGAGGATGAAGTGGCCGATCGTCCGGTTGGGGTGCTTGTTGTAGTGCGACCCGCCCGCGATCTCGTGCGTGTTGACGGCAACCGGAGCGACGTTCTTCCCGATGTCAGCCCGCAGGATCGATGTGATCTTCGACGCGTTCGGCGCGGCGATCTGCGTGTAGCCGATCTTCCGGGACCCGCTGGCCCACTTCATCCCCTTGGCGACCTGGAGCCGGTCGCTACCGGCCTTCGTCGTGCCGATGTAGGACGCCACCTGGGCCTGGGTCTTCTTGGTGCCGAAGTAGTACGAGGCCATCGAGACCGTGGTCGGCCCGCACCAGTAGCCCTTCTTCTGCTGCTGCCACTTCACGGACAGCGTCTTGGTCGCAGGGATGGTGTGGACGCACGTGCTCAGTGGGGTGACAGCGGTTCCGGCTTCGACTTCGGTCGGCGACGTGGTTGCGGCACCGATCGGGGCTGAGTTCGCGCAGGGTGTCGTCGACATCGTCGAGACGCCGCCGACACCCGTGTCCTCCGCGACCAGCTCGGCGAGCCGTGCCTGGCCTGCGGCGTCGATCGGTCCCCAGCTCTCGCCGGTGTCGCCGTTGACCACGGTGCCGGTGTCGCCACTATCAGCTGCGAACGCCGCCGACGGCGCCGCGAGCCCGGCTGCGGAGAGGGCCACGATCAGCCCCCCCGGACGATGCGCTTTCCGGTCTTCATCCGATGTTCTCCCTGCTCAGATGGGGTACCGAGCTCGTGCCCGGCGCGACGAACAATATCGGTACGACCGTCATGGTTAACGCTCCTACGAATATGAGGTAGGTCACCATGCGACCATGACGCATGACCTCCACGCGCTATGCCCTCATCGGCTACGGCGGTGCCGGCCGCGGCATCCACTCCCGCCTGATCCGGGAAGCCGGCGGCGTCGTCACCGACGTCGTCGCCCGCGACCCCGGCCGCCGCATGCAGGCAGCGAGCGACTGGCCCGCCGTCCGCCTGCACGACGACGTCGCATCCCTCCTCGCGTCACGCGACGGCCAGGGCGGGCGCTCGGCCGGGCCCGCGTTCGACGTCGTCGTGGTCGCGAGCCCGACCCCGCTGCACGCGGAGCACGCGGAGGCCGTCGCCGCCGTCGGCGTGCCTTTCGTGCTCGACAAGCCCATCGCGACGTCCGCGGCCCAGGCGCGCCGCGTCGTCGCCGCCGCGGGGAGCACCCCTTTCACCGTCTTCCAGAACCGCCGGTGGGACCCTGAGCAGCTCACCCTGGGCGCCGTCGTCGGGCGGGGAGAGCTGGGCGAGGTGCACACGTTCGAGCGGCGCTGGGAACGGTTCCGTCCGGTCCCGCGGGACCGGTGGAAGGAGAACGACCCCGTCGGTGGCGGGCTCCTGCTCGACCTCGGCCCGCACCTCGTCGACGCCGCGACGCAGCTCTTCGGACCCGTCACAGCCGTGTCCGCGCACCTGCGCGCGCTCACCACCCCCACCGAGGACGACGTGTTCCTCGAGCTGCAGCACGCCGAGGGCGGCGCGGTCGAGGGCGCCGGTGCGGTGCCGGGCGGCGTGGTCTCGCGGCTGTGGGCGGGTTCGGTCGTCGGTGCGCCGGGCCCTCGAACTCGCGTCCTGGGCCGGGGTGCCGCCTACCTCGTGACGACCTACGAGACGGCGTCGGAGGCGTCGCCGTTCGAGGTGCTCGACGCCGACGCCCCCGCGGGCTCCGAGGGCTGGCTCGTGCGGGGGCGCGAGAAGACTGCGGTGCCTCGCGCGCCGGGTGGCCACGCCGACTTCTACCGGCTGGTCGCCGCGTGGGCGACGGGCGAGGGGCCCGCGCCCGTCGACCCCGCGGACGCCGTGCGCACCGCCGAGGTGCTCGACGCCGCGCGCGTCGCCGCGCGCGAGGGCCGCCGCGTCGAGGTGTGACGCCCGCCGTTGCCTCGAGAGCGGTTGTTTCGGTACAGTGGGTGCTCCGCGGGACCCCATTAGGCCGTCGAGCCGAACACGGGGCCCTGCCCCCGCAGCCCTCGGCTCTTCGAGCCGGGGGTGTTTGCGTTTCATGGGCGTTGGCGGCGGCCCACCATCTTCACACGAGCCAGTAGACGCCGTTGTCACTGTCGTCTGGCCAGTGCTGAGCGAGACGCATGTAGGCCTGGATCGCGGCCCGCCACGCGTTGTCGCCGCCCCACAGCTCGGGGTGTCCCTGACGGTGGCGCTGGTATGCACCATAGGCGATGAGGTCGGCCGCCTGGATGAGCTGGCTGTACTGGCTGTCCTGCATCATGACGTCTTGCACGATGCGGCGCGTCGAGAGCTCGAGATCACGGTGGACCCTACGGTAGGGAGCGGCGTTCCTCACGGCCGTGGTCCAGAGCTCGGAAAGCTCTGCAGGCGTCGGCTCGGTATCCGGGTGGGCCAAACCTTGCTGGCCGTCGTAGAACACCATGAGATAGGTGTCGTTCTCGGCGGCCCAGTCTTCGAGCTTCGCGATGAAGCGCGCGTAGGCGGCAGGTTTCCGGACATCGGGCGTCGCTATCGACAGCACGGTGAAGGGCTCGAGCGTTGCCAGGCTGGAGAGCAGGAGCCGGGCCGCGATGCCGCGTTCGACCTTGGTGAAGGATGCATCCTGCTCGCGGGTCTCACAGACGCGCGCGCGGCCCTTGTAGAACTCGACGGCGTGGATCTCGCGGTTCTTCGGAACCCCGAACTCCGAATGGAGACGCCGGCGCCCGGCCAACCATGCGTCGAGGAGCGAGGACCAGTGGCGGTCCTCGACGATGAGGGCGGTGAGCGTCACACCGTGCTTGGAGTCGCCGGAGTCGTCCACGTAGGCGAGATGCACGCCGCGAGTATTGCAGTCGGCCCGGTCCTCGGGTAGATCCGCCCGTAGCGTGGGGGCATGAGCTCGTGGTGGAAGTCGGCGGTCGTGTACCAGGTCTACCCGCGCTCGTTCGCGGACTCGAACGGTGACGGGGTCGGCGACCTGCCGGGCATCGAGTCGCGTCTCGACCACCTGAGCGACCTGGGCGTGGACGTCGTCTGGCTGTCCCCGATCTACACGTCGCCGCAGGCGGACAACGGCTACGACATCGCGGACTACCGGGCGATCGACCCGAGGTTCGGGTCGCTCGATGACTTCGACCGCCTCCTCGCGGGCCTCCACGAGCGTGGGATCAAGCTCGTCATGGACCTCGTGGTCAACCACACGAGCGACGAGCACCCGTGGTTCGTGTCCTCTCGTGACGGCGGCCCGGACGGCCCGTACCGCGACTGGTACTGGTGGCGCCCGCCGCGCGAGGGCTTCGCCCCGGGCGCCCCGGGCGCGGAGCCGACGAACTGGGAGTCCTTCTTCTCAGGCCCGGCGTGGTCGCTCGACGAGGCGAGCGGTGAGTACTACCTGCACCTGTTCGACCGGAAGCAGCCCGACCTCAACTGGGAGAACCCGCAGGTCCGGCACGCCGTCTACGCCATGATGCGCTGGTGGCTCGACCGGGGCGTCGACGGCTTCCGGATGGACGTCATCAACCTCATCTCCAAGGTCCTGCCGCTGCGCGACGGCGCGCCGAACGGCCACGGCGCGCACCCGGGTTGGCTCGGCGACGGCAGCCCCCTGTACACGACCGGGCCGCGCGTCCACGAGTACCTCCAGGAGATGCACCGCGAGGTCTTCGACCGCTACCCGGACCGCGAGCTCCTGACCGTCGGGGAGACGCCGGGCGTGACCCTCGACGAGGCGATCGCGTTCACCGACCCGAACCGGCGCGAGGTCGACATGGTGTTCCAGTTCGAGCACGTGGGCCTCGACCACGGCCAGGGCGGCAAGTTCGACCCGGTGCCCCTGGACCTGCGCGACCTCAAGGCGTCGCTGGGCCGCTGGCAGGTCGAGCTCGGCGCGGTGGGCTGGAACTCCCTGTACTGGGACAACCACGACCAGCCCCGCGTCGTCTCCCGCTTCGGCGACGACGGCACCTACTGGCGCGAGTCCGCGACCGCGCTCGCGACGCTGCTCCACCTGCACCGCGGGACGCCGTACGTCTACCAGGGTGAGGAGCTCGGTATGACGAACGCGCCCGTCGGCTCGATCGACGACGTGGACGACGTCGAGTCCCGCGGGTACTACTTCCAGCAGGTGGCCGCGGGCCACGACCCGCAGGTCCTGCTCGACGGCATCCGCGCGATGGGCCGCGACAACGCCCGCACTCCCGTCCAGTGGTCCGCGGAGCCGGGTGCGGGGTTCACGGCCGGCACCCCGTGGCTCGCCGTCAACCCCAACCACACGTGGCTCAACGCCGACGCCCAGCGCGACGACCCGACGTCGGTCCTGGCGCACTACCGCGCGCTGATCGCGCTCCGGCACGCCGAGCCCGTCGTCGCCGACGGCGACTTCACGATGCTCGCCGGTGACCACCCCCACGTCTACGCGTACGCGCGCGAGCTCGACGGCGACCGGCTCGTCGTCGTCGTGAACGTGTCGTCCGACCCGCAGGAGGTCCCGCTCGCGGACCTCACGCCGTCGGCCGGTGACCTCGGTGAGGTCGTCCTCGCGAACCTCCCCGACCCGACGACGGCGCACGCCGGCGACGTCGTCCGGCTGCGGCCGTGGGAGGCGTGGGTCAGGCTCGCGCGAGGGACGTCCACGGCGCCGTGACGGCGCGCGCGGGGCGGGATCGCGCGCACCCCCGACACGTGCGGGCAGGTCCGGAGAACCCCCTGGCCGACCTGCCATGATGCCCGCATGACGCACACGCCTGGCTCCGTCGCGGCACCGGCGACCCCACGAGCGTCCCCCGTCAACCCGCCCGACGCCGCCTACGAGCGGTTCGCGCGCCTCCTCTCCGCGCACCTCGACGTCCCGATCGCGCTCGTCTCGCTCAAGCGCGACGACGGCCACGTCGGGTTCCCGGGCGCCGTCGGGCTCACGGGCGAGTACGCCCGCACCCGCGTGCTCGCGATCGAGGACTCGTTCTGCCGCCAGGTCCTCGCGACCGGCGACCCGCTGGTCCTGCCCGACGTCCGCGCCACCGAGCAGCTCGACAGCCCCGCCCTGCAGGAGCTCGACGTCGCCGCGTACGCCGGCTACCCCGTGATCGACACGTCCGGCGCGACCGTCGGCACCCTGTGCGCCATCACGCACGAGCCGCGGGCCTGGACCGAGCGCGAGCTCACCGTCCTCGCGGACCTCGCGGAGGCCTGCGCGACCCAGGTCCGCCTCCGGCAGGAGAGCGCCCGAGCCCGCTCCGCCGAGCTCGCCGCGACGCGCCGCCACCGCAACGCCCGCACCCTGCTGCACGTCGCCGAGGCGATGTCGGCGACCACGACCGTCGACGAGGTGCTCGACGTCGCCCAGGGACTCGTCGCCGAACGCGTGGGCGCGGTCCGGGGAGCGGTGGCGCTCGCGGACGCCCGCGGCAAGGTGCTGCGCTGGGTCCGGCACGGTGACGTGCCGGGTCTGAGCGAGTCGGCGTGGGAGGGCGACCTGGTCAGCGACGAGCACTGGCCGTCCGTGCGTGTGCTGCGTTCCCGCGAGCCGTTGTGGTTCGAGACGAACCGGGCCGTCGTCGAAGAGTTCCCCCGGATGCCCGACGCCGGCGGCCCGGGGGCGCTGGCGATGCTCCCGCTGCTGACCCGGGACGCCGTGCTCGGGGTGCTGCTGCTGCGCTGGCCGGGGCGCGCGACGTTCGACCACCCGTTCCGCGACCTCCTGACGACTCTCGCCGGGTACACCGCGGTGGCGCTCGAGCGCGCCCGCCTCCTGCAGCACCGGCGCGACGTCGCGCACGTCCTGCAGACCGCGCTCCTCACCGACCTGCCCGCGCCCGACGGCGTCACGCTCGACGGCGCGTACGTGCCTGCGGTCCTGGGCGACCAGGTGGGCGGGGACTGGTACGACGCGCTCGTGCTGCCGTCGGGTGACGTCGCCGTGACGATCGGCGACGTCACCGGGCACGACATCGACGCGGCCGCGCTCATGGGGCAGCTCCGGTCGTTGCTGCGCGGTTACCTCTGGCGCGACGACCGGACCCCGGCCCAGACGCTCAGCCAGCTCGACGCCGCGAACGTCGGGACGGGAGTCCGCGCGAACGCGTCCGTCCTGCTGGCCAGGCTCGGAGCCCCGGACGCGGACGGCGCCCGCACCCTCACGTGGTCCAGCGCCGGGCACCCGCCGGCGTTCGTCGTGCGGGCCTCGGGGGCGGTGCAGCGCCTCGAGGGCCCGCGCGACCTCATCCTCGGTGTCGCGCCCGGGGCCGCGCGCCACGACCACGTCGTGGAGCTGCGCCCCGGCGACACCATGGTCCTGTACACCGACGGGCTCGTCGAGCGCCGCGGCGAGGACCTGCACCGCGGGCTCGACCGGCTGGCGGCGGTCCTCGCGGGCGGGGGACCCGGCGCCGGCGCGGTCGCGGAACCGGTGGCGGCGGCGCACGACGGCGCTCCCCGGGTCGTGCCCGTCCAGGTCGTCCGGGCGCTGGTTCCCGGTGACCTGCACGACGACGACATCGCCGTCCTCACCCTGCGCGTCGACCCGGCCTGACCACCCGCCTGCGCGGTGGGGACGGAGCGTCAGGCGCGTGCGGGGCCGGTCGAGGCCGGGGCGCGCAGGTCCAGGAGCGCGGCGTGCGCGCCGTCGCGCAGGATCGCCGCCGCGTGCGCCGCGGTCTCGGAAGCGAGGCGTGCGGCCCGGTCGTCGTCGCGCAGGATCCCGGCCGCGTCGAGGACGCGGCGCACCCAGCCCACGAGGTCGGCCTCGGCGAACCCGTCGCGCGCCGCGGCCAGCACGGCCGCCTCGTCTCGCGGTTCGAACCCGGGCACGACGACCTCCCCGCTCCACAGCACGAGGGTCGCGGCGAGCCCGAAGACGGTCAACGGCGCCTCGCGGACCGCGTCCCAGGCGTCGAGGACGACGGGCAGGTTCCGGGCCTGCCACTTGGACAGCGCGTTGAGCGTGATGTCGCTCAGGTGGTGGTGCAGGTACGGGTTCGTGAACCGCTCGGCGATCTTCGCCGCGAACGCCCCGACCTCGCGGGGGTCGCCGGGCACCGTCGGGAGGATCTCGGTCCGCAGGAGCCGGGTGAGGTAGGAGCCGACGTCGCGCCGTCCGACGGTCTCCCGCACGGACTCGCAGCCCAGCAGCAGCCCGAGGGGCGCGAGCAGGGTGTGCTGGCCGTTGAGGATCTTGACCTTGGTCGCGCGGAACGGGTGCACGTCGGACATGAACTGGACGGGCAGCCCGGCGCGGTCGAGAGGGAGCAGCTCCCGGATCGCCGGGTCGCCGCCGATCACCCACTGCGCGTAGAGCTCGCCCTTGACGACGTCCCGGTCCACGAACCCGAGCTCGGCCTGGATCGCGTCGATCTCGCCCTCGGGGAACCCCGGGACGATCCGGTCGACCAGCGAGTCGTGGAACGTGCAGGCCGTCCGGACCCACGACGCGAAGCCCTCGCCGAGGCCGGCGTCGGCGGCGTGTCGCAGCACGTACCGACGCAGCGTGGTCGCGTTGTCCTCGATGAGCTCGCAGCACACGATCGCCAGCCCCGCGGCCGGGTCGCCCCCGAAGTGCTCGTACCGGTCGTGCAGGAGTGCGGCGACCTTGCCCGGGAACGACGACGGCGGTCGGGCTCCCAGGTCGTCGCCCGGCGCCCAGACGATCCCCGCCTCGGTGGTGTTCGAGACGATCATCCGGAGGTCGGGGGACAGGTAGAGGCGCCGGTAGCGCTCGAACTCGTCGTGAGCCCGGACGATCTCCCGCACGCACTCGACGCGCGTGACCTCGCGCACCGGCCTGCCCTCGCGGACGCCCTCGAGGACGACGTGGTACAGGCCGTCCTGCTCGCGCAGGACGTTCGTGGGACGGTTCGGGTGGTCCGTCGGCTGGACGATCGCGACGCCGTCGTGCATCACGCCCGCGTCGTTCGCCTGCTGGACCATCTGGTCGACGAACGCCCGGAGGAACTTGCCTCCCCCGAACTGGAGGATCGTGACGGGCAGGTCGGGGACGGGGACCGTCGTCGCGTCCAGCGGTGCGAGGGTGGCGGCGTCGCTCATCCGGTCACGCCTTCGCGTACGCGAGGAGGGGCAGGCGGTACGCGAGGTCGATCGCGGTGTCGACGGCCTCGTCGAGGTCGAGGCGGTGCTCGGCCACGAGGCGCGCGAGGTACCCGGCGTCGACGCGGCGCGCGAGGTCGTGCCGGGCGGGGATCGAGCAGAACGCTCGGGTGTCGTCGACGAAGCCCGACATGTTGGAGAACCCCGCGGTCTCGGTGACGTCCTCGCGGAACCGGCGCATCGCGTCGGGCGCATCGAGGAACCACCAGGGTGCGCCGAGCCGCACGGCCGGGTAGACGCCCGCGAGGGGGGCGAGCTCGCGCGAGAACGTGTCCTCGTCGACGGTGAACAGCACGACCCGGAAGCCGGGGTGGTGGCCGAACGCCTCGAGCAGGGGGCGCAGCGACCGGGTGTACTCGGTGACCACAGGGATGTCGAAGCCCGTGTCCGGCCCGAACACGGCGTGCTTGGTGCGGTCGTGGTCGCGCAGGACGCCGGGGTGGAGCTGCATGACGAGCCCGTCCTCGGCGGACATCGCGGCCATCTGGAAGAGCATGTGCCCGGCGAACGCATCGGCGTCGGCGGCGGTGGCCTCGCCCGCGAGCGCCGCCGCGTAGATCCGGCCGGCCTCGGTGTCGGTGAGCGGCGTGGTGTCGGCGCTCAGGTGCCCGTGGTCGGTCGCGCGGGCGCCCGCGGCCTTGAACCGGGCCCGCTGCACGCGCAGCGCGGCCAGGTATCCGGCGTACGTCGCGACGTCCTCGCCGGACGCCTCGCCGAGCCGCTCGACGTCGGCCCGCCACGTCGGACGGTCGAGGAGCACGACCGGGTCGGGCCGGAAGGTCGGCACGACGCGGTCCCCGTACCCGTCGGCCGCGAGCTTCGCGTGGTCGTCGAGCGTGGCCCAGGCGGGGTCGGTCGTGGCGATGATCTCGATGCCGAACCGGTCGAGGAGCCGGCGCGGGCGGAACTCCTCGTCGGCGAGCACGGCCGCGACGGCGTCGAAGGTCGCGTCCGCGGTCGCCTCCGACGGGCGTTGTGTGACCCCGAAGATCTCGACGAGCGCCGTCTCGAGCCAGAACCGGGTGGCTGTGCCGCGGAAGTGCTTCCAGCCGGCGCAGAACCGGCGCCACACCTCGCGGGGGTCCTCCTCGACGACGACGCCCGCGCCGTCGGCCACGGGCCGCACCCCGAGCTGCTCGTTGCGCAGGCCCTGCGAGACGAGGAGCCGGACCAGGTAGTGGTCCGGGACGACGATCAGCTCGGCGGGGTTCGGGAACGCCCGGTTGTCGGCGAACCACTCGACGGGCACGTGCCCGTGCATCGAGACGAGGGGCAGCCCCTTCGTCTGGGCGTAGAGGTCGCGTGCGATCGGCCGGACGGCCGGGTCGGCGGGCAGCGCGCGGTCGGGGTGGAGGGTCCACGGCTGGGCGGACGCGGGGTCGATGGAGGCAGGCACGGTGGGCTCCGGAGGACGTGGGTATCGAGACGTGGGTAGCGCGTGGGGTTCGGGAAGCGAGGAGGTCAGCCGGTCCGACGGCGCATCTCGGCGGCGAGCAGGAGGAACGGCCCGACGCCCTTGTGGTCGTTCGCGACGATCGGCTCGCTCATGTAGTAGGCGTAGGAGCCGTCGCGGGCGGTCGCGCCGCCGAGGCCCGCGACCTGGCAGACCTTGTTGACGTTGACCCAGCCCTCGTCGGTGAGGGTGAGGAACTCGGTGACCGCCGAGCCCCAGGCGTGCTCGAGGTGGCCGGCCCAGTCGGCGTCGAGGTAGCCGAGCCGCAGCCCCTTCGCGACGGCGGCGAGGACCATGAGCGACCCCGACGCCTCGAGGTAGTTGAGGGGGCGACCGGCCTGGTCCGGGATCTGGTACCAGAGCCCCGTGCGCGGGTCGACGACCCGCCGGAGCGCGTCGAGCAGGGTCCGGAGGTTGGCCAGGATCGTCGCGCGCTGCGGCAGGGTCTCGGGCAGGTGCTCGAGCACGTCGGTCATCGCCATGACGAACCAGCCGAGCGCGCGCAGCCACACGTGCGGGGACCAGCCCGTCCGCGGGTCCGCCCACGGCATCGACCGGGACTCGTCGGTCGCGTGCCGGCACAGGCCCGACGCCGGGTCGAGGGTCAGGTCGTACGCCGTCGTGAACTGCAGGGCGACGTCGTCGAACAGGTCCTCGCGCCCGAAGGTGGCGCAGTACCGGGCGTAGAACACCGAGCCCATGTAGAGGCCGTCGAGCCACGTCTGGTACGGGTAGATCTTCTTGTGCCAGAACGTTCCCGCCTCGAGGCGCGGCTGGTGCTGGAGCTGGTCGAAGAGCAGGTTCGCGGCCTTGCGGTAGCGCTCGTCGCCCGTCTCGTCGAACAGGTCGAGGACGGCCTTGCCGTTGTTGACGTGGTCGAGGTTGAGCTCGTCGTACCGGTAGGCGTGGATCGAGCCGTCGGGCCGGACGAAGTGGTCGAGGTTGCGCCGCACGTACTCGAGGTAGCGGGGCTCGCCCGTCAGCCGGTGGATCGCGTAGAGCCCGTTCAGCACGAGGCCGTCCTCGTACTCCCACCTGTCGCGGGTGTTGATCACGGGTTCGCGCGCGAGCAGCGTCTCCGCGCCGAGCGTCGCCCAGTCGGTCGTCGCGTCGCCGTACGGCGCCCAGCGTCGGGTCGTCGTCGCCGTCATCGCATGTCCGTGACGGGGAAGGTGTCCATGTCGGAGAACGCCTGGTTCTCCCCGGCCATCGCCCACACGAACGAGTAGGACGCGGTCCCGACGCCCGAGTGCACCGACCAGGACGGGGAGATCACGGCCTGGCGGTCGGCGACGAGCAGGTGGCGGGTCTGGTCGGGCTCGCCGCACAGGTGCACGACGCGCGCGTCGTCGGGCACGTCGAAGTACAGGTAGCACTCGGTGCGCCGGTCGTGGGTGTGCGCGGGCATCGTGTTCCACATCGAGCCGGGGTGGAGCTCGGTGACGCCCATGACGACCTGGCAGGACCGCACGCCGTTCTCGTGCACGTACTGGTTGAGCGTGCGGCGGTTGGAGGTCAGCGGGTCCCCGAGCTCGAGCCGGTTCCCTTCGCCGGGCAGGACGAGCGCGTTCGGGTAGGTCGTGTGCGCGGGGGCGGAGAACAGGTAGAACTGGGCGCCCGGCTGCGCGGCGTCCTCGGGGCCGCCGTCGGCGGACGTCGCGTCGGCGAGCTCGACGCCGTCGGTCCCGCGGCCGAGGTACAGGCACGCCCCCTTCGGCATCGTGAAGGTCTCGCCGCCGGCGGTGACCGTCCCCGTCCCGCCGAGGTTCACGATCCCGACCTCCCGGTGCTCGAGGAAGTACTCCGACCGGATCTCGGGGTCGGCCGGCAGGGTCAGGACGGTCCCGGCGGGGACCGCGCCGCCGAGCACGATCCGGTCGTGGTGCGTGTAGACGAGCGTGACCTCGCCGGGGACGAACACCTGCTCGAGGAGGAAGGCGTCGCGCAGGCCCTGGGTGTCCATTCCGGGGACCTGGTCGGGGTGGGTCGCGTAGCGCTGCTCCATCGGGGTGTCTCCTCGGTGCGTGTGGTTCGGGTGGTGCGTGCGGGTCGGGGTGGGGTGCGTGCGCCGCCGGCGCGGCTCAGCGCACGAGCCAGCCGCCGTCGAGGGGGATCACGGCGCCGTGGACGTACGCCGACGCGTCGGACGCCAGGAAGACGACGGCGCCCGCGAGGTCGTCCGGCGTGCCCCAGCGGCCGGCGGGGATCCGGTCGCCGATCGAGCCGGCCCGGGCGGCGTCGTCGCGCAGGGCGGCCGTGTTGTCGGTGGCCATGTAGCCGGGGGCGACCGCGTTGACGTTCACGCCACCTGCGGCCCACTCGTTGGCGAGGGCCTTGGTCAGCCCGGCGACCGCGTGCTTGGACGCCGTGTAGCCGGGGACGGTGATGCCGCCCTGGAAGCTGAGCATCGACGCGACGTTGACGATCTTCCCGGAGCCTCGTGCCAGCATGTGGCGGCCCGCGGCCTGCGACAGGTGCCAGACGGCGTCCAGGTTTACGGAGAGGACCTCGTCCCACCACGGCGCGGGGTGCTCCACGGCAGGGGCGCGCCGGATCGTCCCGGCGTTGTTCACGAGGACGTCGACCCGGCCCATGACGGCCACGGCCTCGTCGACGACGGCGGCCAGCTCGTCGGGCGAGGCCGCCCCCAGGTCCGCGGTCACCACGTGCGCACGGCGACCGAGGGCACGGACCTCGTCCGCCGTCGTCGACCCCGCCGACCGCTCGACGCACACCACGTCCGCGCCGGCCTCGGCGAGCGCGAGAGCCATGCCGGCCCCGAGCCCGCGCGACGACCCCGTGACCACGGCGACGCGGCCGTCGAGGCGGAACAGGTCGAGAACCATCGGTGAGCTCCTTGCTGGAGTGGCGTCGTCGGGCACGGCGGCCCGGGCGGGGGAAGAGGGATGCCCGCGGCGGGGCGGGGGCAGAACCGTGCTCTCGGTCGCACGGCCCCGCCCCGCCACGGGCGGTGGATCACTGGCCGATGGCCTTGTTGACCTCGTCGATCCACGACTTGGCGGCGTCCTGCGCGCTCTTCTTGCCGAAGATCACGTCCGAGTTGACGCGGCCCGTGATGTCCGAGACCTCGCCCGAGCCCTTCGGCGGGACGGGCTTGGAGGTCTCGAAGACCTTGTCGTCCGTGAGCTCCTGGATGAACGCAGCGCTCGTCTTGTCGGCGTCGTCGAGCTTCGGCAGGATCGCGGTCCGCACGTCGAGGTTCGAGGGCAGACCGCGGTCGGTGAGGTTGATGTCGCCGGCCTTCTGGGAGTTCAGCATGAAGTCGACGAACTCCGCGGCCTCCTTCGGGTGCTTCGACTTGGCCGAGACCGAGTACGACATCGCCGCGCGCAGGTACTCGCCCGTGTGTCCGAACTCCGTGTCGCCGGGGGCGCGCAGGAGCTGCAGCGGGTGGCCGGCGTCCTTCTGGATCGCGGCGAGCTGGTTGGACCAGAACCAGGCCATGCCGCCCTTGTTGGTCGCGACGAGCGAGCCGTCGACACCGGCCGACTGGACCTCGGTGGACGTCGACGCGGACGGCTCCGCCTTGGACTTGATCTGGTCGGCGGACCGCTGGAACCACTCTGCGACCAGGTCCTGCGAGATGCCGAGCTTGCCGTCGGCGGTGAACATCTCCTGCCCGTGCTGGCGGGCGTAGACCTCGAGGACGGGCTCGATGAAGCTGTAGTTCTGGACGCCGTAGACCTTGCCGCCCGTCGCCTTGGTGAGCTGCGCGGCGATCTTCGAGTAGTCGTCCCAGGTCCAGGTCTTGTCGTCGGGCATCGTGACGCCCGCGTCCTTGAAGGCCTGGGGGTCGGCGACGACGGCATGCACGTTGACGCCCGACGCGATGCCGTAGAGCTTGCCGTCGATCTTGCCCGTGTCGAGGACCGAGGAGTCGACCTTGCTGGTGTCGATGTCGAGGGAGCCCAGGTCGGCGAGGAGGCCGCGCGTCGCGTACTCGGTGAGGTAGCGGTCGTCCTGGGTCATGACGTCGGGCAGGTCGTTGCCGGCCGCCATGACGTTCATCTTCTCGAAGTACTCGTCCCACGACGTGTTGACCGGCTCGACGTGGATGTTTGGGTGCTCGGCCTCGAACGCGGCGATGATCTGCTGCGTCGAGGTGACGCGCGAGTCGGAGCCCCACCACGAGAACTTGATGGTGACCTTGCCGTCGCCACCTCCGTCGGTGGACTTCCCGCCGCTCCCGCCCGTGGCGGAGCAGGCGGCCAGGCCGACCACGGCGAGCGTGACGACTGCTGCGGAACCGGCGCGACGTACGCGGCGGCTCATCGACTTGGACATGATGGTGTGTCTCCTTCGGGTTTCCGTTTCGCGGCACTGCGAGCGGCCGGCGTCGAAGGCGCCGACCGGTGGACGGTCGGGTGGAGGGGTTACTTGATTCCTGTGGTCGCGATGCCTCGGACGAGGTACTTCTGGCCGAACAGGAAGATCAGGAAGATGGGGACGATCGTCACGATCGACATGGCGAACATGGGCCCCCACGAGCTGCCCGACGACGAGTCGAGGAACAGGCGCAGCGCGAGCGGCGCCGATTTCACGTCGTCGGACGTGAGGAAGACGAGCTGGCTGAAGAAGTCGTTCCACGTCCAGATGAACGTGAAGATCGCGACCGTCGCGAGGGCGGGGACGGACAGCGGGAGCATGATGCGCAGGAAGATCCGGGGGTGCCCGCAGCCGTCGAGCCGCGCGGCCTCCTCGAGCTCCGTCGGGATCCCGCGGAAGAACTGCACCATGAGGAAGATGAAGAACGCGTCCGTCGCGAGCAGGCTCGGGACGACGAGGGGCCAGAAGGTGTTGACCCAGTCGAGCTGCCGGAACATCACGTAGCGGGGAACGATGATCACGTGGATCGGCAGCATGATCGTGACGAGCATGACGGCGAACCAGATGCCCCGGCCCCGGAACTTGAGCCGGGCGAACGCGTACGCGGCCATGGTGCAGCTCACGAGGTTGCCGAGCAGGCAGCCGATGACGATCGTGAGGGAGTTCAGCATGTACCGGCCGAACTGGTACGTCAGGGCGTTCCAGCCGGTGGAGTAGTTGGAGAAGTCCCAGCGGCGGGGCACCAGCGAGAGGTCCTTGAAGATGTCCTCGGTGGGCTTGAACGAGCTGCCCAGCATCCACAGGAGCGGGTAGATCATCGCGACGCACGCGGCGATCAGGAGGACGTGCCGGAGCACGGAGCGGGTGCGGCTGCGCCAGAGGCCCTTGCGGCGCTTGGCGGGGGCAGCGGAGGCGAGCTCGGAGATCCGGCTCCCGAGGTCCGTGCGGGAGAGTGTCGGCGTCGACATCGCAGCTTTCCTTTCAGTCCCCGTAGTGGACCCAGAACTTCGACAGCCAGAAGTTCAGGCCGGTCAGGGTCAGGACGATGAGGACGAGGATCCAGGCCATCGCGGACGCGTAGCCCATGTGGAGGTTCGAGAAGCCCTCCTGGTACAGGTAGAGCGTGTAGAAGAGCGTCGAGTCGGACGGGCCGCCCGTACCGCCGGACACGACGTAGGCCTGGGTGAAGGCCTGGAACGCCGTGATCACCTGCATCACGAGGTTGAAGAAGATGATCGGGCTGAGGAGCGGCAGCGTGATCGAGCGGAACTGCCGCCACCTGGAGGCGCCGTCGAGCTGGGACGCCTCGTAGTACATGTCGGGGATCTGGCGCAGGCCGGCGAGGAAGATGATCATCGGCGAGCCGAACGTCCACACGTGCAGCAGGACGATCGTCCAGAGCGCGGTGTCGGGGTTGGAGACCCAGCCGGTGCCCGTGATGCCGAACACGCCGAGGAACTTGTTGACGAGGCCCTCCTCGCCGAAGACCTGGCGCCACAGGATCGCGATCGCGACCGAGCCGCCCATCAGGGAGGGCAGGTAGATGACCGAGCGGTAGAACGCGAGGCCCCGCATGCCCTGGTTGAGGACGACGGCGACCAGGAGGGCCGCGCCGAGCTGGAGCGGCACGCTCGTCACGACGTACGTGAGCGTCACCCGGAGCGACTGCCACATCCGCTCGTCGTGGAAGAGGTCGACGAAGTTCGTGAGACCGACCCACTGGGGCGAGGTCAGCAGGTCGTACTTGGTGAACGACAGGTAGAGCGACGCGACCAGCGGGAAGAGCGTGACCGCGCCGAGCCCGACGAACCAGGGGGCCAGGAAGACGAGCGCGGCGCGTCCGTCGGACTTGCGCAGGTTGGTCGAGGTCGTGACCTCGGGCCCCCCGCGCCGGCGCTTGATCGCCTTCAGCTCGCTGATCGCTGACATGACTCACTTCCTCGTAAGTGCGGGCCACCGTCGTTGTGGCCCCGGTCTCAGTAACCGGTTTCCAGAACCTAACGGGTGATCTGGATCCTGGCAAGTGTCGTGACCGAGACGTGATCTCGGCCGATGGGAGCGTGTCCACCGCGCTGCAGCGGTGAGCCTGGGTGACACGCGAGCTGCGCATGGGATAGCGTCCGACAAGAAACCTGTTTCTCACATGTCCAGCACCGGGGAGCACCCAGATGACGAACGACGGGTCGTCCGGGTCGGCAGAGTCGCCGACCACGGGCACCGGGCGCCGCGGCCGCGAGCAGTCAGCCGCCGGCGCCACCATCAGCGACGTGGCCGCCGCGGCGAGCGTGTCCCGGGCGACCGTGTCGAGGGTCATGAACGGCCGCAAGGTCGACCCGGAGCTCGCCGAACGCGTCCGGCAGGCCGCCGCGGAGCTCGACTACCGGCCGTCCGCGATGGCGCGGTCCCTGTCGCTCGGACGCACGCAGGCCGTCGGCGTCGTCGTGCCCGACCTGACCAACCCGATGTTCCAGGAGGTCCTGCGGGGCATCGCGGCCGGCGCGGACGCCGAGGGCTACGGCGTCGTCGTCGCCGAGACGGCGGAGCGGCCCGAACGGGAGGCGCGCGCCGTCCGCACCACGCGCTCGCGCGTGGACGCGCTCGTCATGGTCGCCCCACGCATGACCGACGACGAGCTCGCCGCCGCCGTCGCCGCGACCCAGCCCGTCGTGCTCGTCAACCGGACCCTGCCCGAGTCCTCGGTCCCCGCCGTGAGCGTCGACTACGCCGAGGCCATGTACGAGGCCGTCGAGCACCTCATGACGCTCGGACACCGCTCGGTCGTGTACCTCGCGGGCCCCGCGGCGTCGTCGTCGAACGCCGAGCGCCTCGCCGGTTTCGAGACCGCGCAAGCCTCGTTCGGCGGCGTCAGCTTCATCTCCGTGCCGTGCGGCGCGACCATCGCGGACGGGTACGCGGCCGCGGAGGCCGTGATCGCGACCCGCGCGACCGCCGTCGTCGCCTACAACGACCTCGTCGCGTTCGGGCTCCTCGGCCGGCTCAGCGAGCTCGGCGTCGCCGTCCCCGCCGAGGTGTCGGTCGTCGGGTTCGACGACATCGACCTCGCCCACTTCTCGACGCCGCCGCTCACGACGGTCGCGGTGCCCCGGACCCAGCTCGGCGAGCGCGCCTGGAAGCGGCTCCACGAGCAGATCTCCACGCCCGGCGGGCACAGCGACGAGGCGGGGCCCGCCCTGCCGGAGAGCTCGACCGACCTGCTGCGGACCCACCTCGTGCTCCGTGAGTCCACAGGCCCGGCACCCGACGCCGGCGCGGCCCGCGAGGAACGCGACCCCGGCCCGACGGCGTGGCGCAGCGACGTCGTCGGGAACGTCCTGACCGCGGGCGGCGTGCGGATCGCCCGGTACGTGACGGGCGAGACGATGCGGCCGGAGCACTCGCCGCGCCCCTACCTGCACCCGGTCCGTGCCCTGTCGGGGGCCCGGCTCACGAGCGCGCACCCCGCCGACCGGCGCCACCTGCACGGGCTCTCGCTCGGCCTGCCCGACGTCGACGGCACGTCCTTCTGGGGCGGGCGGACCTGGGTGCCGGGCGAGGGCATGACGCTGCTCGCGAACCACGGGCGCGAGGTCTCGCGGCGCGGGCCGACCGTGGATCCCGCCGACCCCGGCGTCCTGCGCGACGAGGTGGACTGGCTCGCACCGGACGGCGCGCCCGTCTTCGCGGAGCGCCGCGTGCTCGCGTCCCGCACCCTCCCCGGCGCGGTCGGCTGGGCGCTGCGCTGGTCGAGCTCGCTCGTCGCGCAGCGCGACCTCACCGTGTCCGGGCCGGCGCGCCCGCGGCCCGACGCCGCCGGCTTCGGCGGCCTGTTCTGGCGGTTCGCGCCCGTCGAGGAGGGCACGGTCGCGTCCGCCGACGGCGTCGGCGCCCGCGCGTGCCTGGGCTCGCGGTCGCCGTGGCTCGCGCTCACGCTCCGCACGGCCGGCTCGTGGACGACCGTCGTCCTCGTGCAGGACGGACGCGAGCGGTGGTTCGTCCGCACGCAGCCGTACGTCGCCGCAGGTCCCGCCGTCGCGTGGGACGCTCCGGTGCGGCTCGCCGCGCGGGAGCCCCTCGACCTCGGGCTGACCGCGCTCGTGCTCGACGGGCTGCACACGCCCGCGGCGGTCGTCGAGCGGTGGCTCCCGCTCGCGGCCGAGACCTTCGGGGCGGAGGCGGCCCGATGACGGTCGCCTCCCCGCAGACCGACGGCGGCCTGCTCGCCCTGCACGACGGCGACGACGTCGCCGTCGCGACCCGCGACCTGTCGGCCGGCGACGTCGTCGAGGCGGCCGGGCGCTCGGTCACGGTCGCGGACGCCGTCCCGCGCGGGCACAAGGTCGCGCTCACCGACGTCGCGGCAGGCGCGGAGGTGCACAAGTACGGCCAGTCGATCGGGGTGGCGACCCGCCCGATCCGCGCGGGCGAGCACGTGCACGTCCACAACCTCGGGTTCGAGGAGGGGCACCGCGACCACGCGCTCGGCGGCACGCACACCGAGCTCGCCGTGCCCGACGGCCCGCGACCCACCTTCCGCGGCTACCGTCGCGCCGACGGACGCGTGGGGACCCGGAACTACGTCGCGATCCTCACGTCGGTGAACTGCTCGGCGTCGACGGCACGGATGATCGCCGCGCGGTTCACGCCCGAGGTGCTCGCCGCGTACCCGAGCGTGGACGGCGTCGTGGCGCTCACCCACCAGTCCGGGTGCGGCATGGTGCCCTCGAGCGAGGGCGGGCAGCTCCTGCTGAGGACGCTGCGCGGGTACGCCGCGCACCCCAACGTCGGCGCGCTGCTCGTGCTGGGGCTGGGCTGCGAGATGGTGCTCACGGAGCAGATCGCCACGCGTTCCGGCTCGGGGGCGTTCCTCGGGATGCCGGGCGTCGGGACGCCGCCGCCGCCCGTGGACCCCGTGCTCGCCGACATCCCCGAGGACACGCTCGTCGAGTCCCTCACGATCCAGGGCACCGGCGGCGTCCGGGCCACGGTCGCGGCCGGCGTCGCGGCGGTCGAGCGGATGCTCGCGGCCGTGGACACGCGTCAGCGCGTCGAGTGCGACGTCTCCGAGCTCGTGCTCGCGCTCAACTGCGGCGGGTCCGACGGGTACTCCGGGATCACCGCCAACCCGGCGCTCGGCTGGGCGTCGGACCGGCTCGTCGCGTACGGCGCGGCGTCGGTGCTGGCCGAGACCCCCGAGGTGTTCGGCGCCGAGCACCTGCTGACGCGCCGCGCGACCTCGCCGGCCGTCGCGCAGCGCCTGCTCGACCGGATCGGGTGGTGGAAGGACTACACCGCGGCAGGCGGAGGCAGCATGGACAACAACCCGTCACCGGGGAACAAGGCCGGCGGGCTCACGACGATCCTCGAGAAGTCGCTCGGCGCCGTCGCGAAGGGCGGCCGCGCCGACCTCGCCGCCGTCTACGAGTACGCCGAGCGCATCGAGCCGCACGTCGGCTTCGCGTTCATGGACACCCCCGGCTACGACCCGGTGTCCGTCACGGGCCTCGTCGCCGGCGGTGCGAACGTCGTCGTCTTCACGACGGGCCGGGGCTCGGTCTTCGGGTGCCGCCCGACGCCGTCGATCAAGGTCGCGACCAACACCCCGATGTACCGGGTCATGTCCGAGGACATGGACCTCGACGCGGGGCGGATCGTCGAGGGCACGGCCACGCTCGAGCAGGTCGGGCGGGAGATCTTCGACACGATCCTGCGTGTCGCGTCGGGGGAGCGGACCGTCTCGGAGGACCTGCTGATCGACGGCCAGACCATCGGCGCGGAGGAGTTCATCCCGTGGCACGTAGGAGCGGTGACGTGAGCGTGGGCGCCGACGTCGAGCGGCGCGAGACCGCCCAGCGGACCGCGGAGCTGCAGGCGAGGATCGACGCGACGGCGTCTGCCGGGGGTGGGCGGGTCGTCCTCGGCCCGGGCGTGCACCGGACGGGCGCCCTGCGCCTGCGCTCGCACGTCGAGCTGCACGTCGAGGCCGGGGCGGTGCTGGAGTTCGTGCCGGACCCGGCCCTCTACCCGCCCGTCGAGGCGCGTTGGGAGGGCGCGCCCGCGACGATCCACCAGCCCTGCCTGTACGCCGACGGCGCCGAGCACGTCACGATCTCCGGCGCGGGCACGATCGACGGCGGCGGCGAGCCCTGGTGGGACGCGTTCCGCGCCGGCACGCTCGAGCACCCCCGCCCCACCCTCGTCGGGCTGCACCGGTGCCGCCGCGTCGTCGTGCGGGACGTGACGCTGCGGAGCTCGCCCGCGTGGACGATCCACCCGCTGCTCTGCGAGGACGTCTCGGTCCGCGACGTCAGCATCCACAACCCGCCGGACTCGCCCAACACCGACGGCATCGACCCCGAGTCGTGCCGGAACGTGCGGATCAGCGGCTGCCATGTGGACGTCGGCGACGACTGCATCGTCCTCAAGGCGGGCACCGAGGCGACCGCCGAGCGGGTGGCGTGCGAGAACGTGACCGTCGTCGGGTGCACGCTCGTGCACGGGCACGGCGGCGTGGTGATCGGGTCGGAGATGAGCGGCGACGTGCGCAACGTCGTCGTCGCCGACTGCGTCTTCCAGGGCACCGACCGCGGGATCCGGCTCAAGACGCGGCGCGGGCGCGGCGGGGTCGTCGAGGACGTGCGCGTGTCGAACGTCGTGATGGACGACGTCGGCTGCCCGTTCGTGGTCAACGCGCACTACTTCTGTGGGCCCGGCGGGCGCGAGCCGGTCGTGTCCGACCGGTCGGCCCAGCCGGTCGACGCGGGGACGCCGACGTTCCGGCGGATCTCCCTCGCGCACGTGAGCGCGCGCCGTGTCCGTGCCGCAGCCGGGTTCGTCCTCGGGCTCGCGGAGCGCCCGGTCGCGGAGGTCACCCTCGACGACGTGAGCGTGTCGTTCGCCGATGACGCCGCCCCGTTCGTGCCTGCGATGGCGGAGGGCGTCGAGGAGGCCGTCGGGCGGGGGCTCGTGCTGACGGGCTGCGACGACGTCGTGCTGCGCGGGGTGCGGATCTCCGGGGCACGGAGCGAGCCGCTCGAGCTCGACCGGGTGTCGGGGCTCCGGGTGGTCGACTGCGCGAGCGATGGGAAACCGATTGCTGAGGTTGACTCGTCCTCGTTCTCGCACTGAAGAGAAGAACCCGGCGAGGAAGGCTTTCTGTCTCGCCAGAAACATGAGAAACCGATTGCCCATCGCCGGGCATCCTGGCTAGGTTCGAGACCCGGGCAACGTCGCCCGGAGTCTCGACGGAGGACCAGCAGATGCATCGTTCACGAAGGGCGTCGCTGGTCGCGGCGCTCGGCTCCCTCACGCTCCTGGGCACGGTGCTCACGGGCGCCCCCGCTCTCGCGCACGGATCGTCCCCCCATCCCGCCGGGCATCGGTCCGACCCGACGTGCGGCACCGCGAACAGCCGTCTGCTCGGGACGGCTCGCTCGGCCCCCAGCAACCTCTGCGTGCCCGGGGCCGCCACCGACAGCAGCAGCACCCTGCTCGTGTGGAACAAGCCGGAGTCCGCAGACGTCGTCGACTACGTCGTCTACCGAGACGGCCGTCCGCTCGGCCGCGCCTCCACGAACGCGGAGCAGCACACGCCGTCGCAGGAGTACGTCGACACGTTCTACGCGAACGACGCCGACGGCTGGCACGTGAAGGTGCAGAACCACAGCTTCAAGGTCACCGGGCTCAGCCCGAACCGTGGCTACACGTTCACCGTCCGTGCGGTGCTCGCGAACGGACGCCTCTCCGCGCCGTCGAACGCCCTCCGGGTGACGACCACCCAGCGCGCTCAGCGGATCGACGTCACCAGCCGGCCGTTCCGGGCCGTGGGCGACGGGACCACCGTGAACACCCGTGCGATCCAGAAGGCCGTCGACAGCTGCCGCTCGCGCGGCTGCACCGTGGTGATCCCGAAGGGCACGTTCCGCACGGGCGCCCTGTTCCTCCACAGCAACATGACCCTCGAGCTCGCGCAGGGTGCCCGGCTCCTCGGCTCGGACGACTGGGCCGACTACCCGGTCGAGAAGGGCTACTACCTCTACGCGATCCCGACGCCCGTGCCGACCGACGCCAGCTACACGGCCTACCTGCGGCCGCCGTCGCTGCTCAACGTGCGGCCCGACGACCTGGGCCGCAGCGAGCGGAACCGTCGTCCGGGCGCCGTCGCGGAGAACGTGCGCATCGTCGGCCCCGGCGTCATCGACGGGGACGGCTGGAAGCGCACGGCCGCCGGCACGACGACCGACGAGACCGGGAACGAGCTGCCGGACTACGTGGCGTCGAGCGCGGCGAAGGTCGCGACCGACGGCATCCTCGCCGCTAACCAGGTCGAGCACGCGCGCGCCGTGATCGACACGATGCCCGGCATCGTGAACCGGCCCGCCACCGTCGACGACAAGTCGATCTACGGCCAGTACCGGTCGAGCCTCGCGACGTTCATCGGCGTCGACGGCCTCTACCTCGACGGGTTCACCGTCGAGAACCCCGCCTTCCACGGGGTGATGGTCCTCGACTCCGCTGACGTCGGCGTCTACGGGACCCGAAACACGACGTTCGACACCAACAACGGCGACGCGATCGAGTTCGGCGGCACCCAGCGCGCCGTCGTCGCGAACAACTTCTTCGACTCCGGCGACGACGTCATGAACTTCGCTGCCGGCCAGGGGAAGTACGGGGCCGAGGGGCGCTCGTCGGGCGACGTCTGGATGTTCGACAACTACGTGCGCCGCGGTCACGGCGGCGTCGCGATCGGCAGCCACACCGCCGCCTGGGTCCAGCACCTGCTCGCCGAGGACAACGTCTTCAACCGGACCGAGACCGGGGCGCTCCGGATGAAGTCCACCTCGGACATGAACGGCGGGGCGAGAGACGTCGTCTTCCGCGACAGCGCCGTCGCCTGCATGAAGACGAGCGCGTTCATCGCGAGCCTCAGCTACACGTTGTCGCCCTCGGGCTACGTGAGCGGGTCCTCGGCGACGTTCCGCGACATCGTCGTCCGCGACGTCAGCGTCGACGGCAACAGCACCTCGACGTGCGGGATGGCGTCGAGCACCTCGAAGCCCGTGATCGACATCGAGGCGGGCCCCGCGAACGACGCGGACACCGTCGGGCCGTTCACGTTCGACGACGTCCGGTTCCGCAACGTGAACCCGACCGGGATCGAGGGGCTCACGGGCTCGACGTTCCGCGACGTGTGCTTCGCGAGCGTGCTGGGCGACGCCGACCCGTGGAACCTCGACGCCGCGTCGACCGGCAACGTGTTCCGCAACGTCTCGCCGGCACCCGGCGAGGGCGGGCCGACGAGCACCTGCCGCTGACGCGGTGCCCGTGTCGGCACACCCGCTTCAGGCGGCGAGCGCGAGGCCGCCGAAGCGGGTGTGCGACCGGACGCGGGGCAGTACGTCGCGGGTGGCGTCGGCGGTCGCCGCGTCGCGCGCGGCGAGGTCGAGCACGCGGACCGGACCGTGGCTGCCGGCCCGCGCCCGCTCGCGCAGCTCCACGAGTCGGGCGTGGGCCGCCTCGCGCTCCAGCGCGTCGACCACCTCGCGGAGCACGTCGGCGAGCCGCGCGTCCAACGCGTCGCACAGCGCGGACACCACCTCCGACGACGGCTCCTTGCGTCCCCGCTCGACCTCCGACACGTAGGCGACCGAAAGGTTCGCGCGTTCGGCCACGTCGACGATCCGCAGGCCCCGCTCGTCCCGCCGACGCCGCAGGGAGGCGCCCAGCGCGGCGCGCAGGAGGGTCGGCGCGGGGGCTCGGAGCGGGCGCACCGGCACGGGCCCGGTGCGTGCGGTCACGTCGTCCTGCATGGTGCGTCCCTCCGTCGGTCGGCTCTGCTCACTCCCGACGCTAGCCGGGAGACGGACCGGGACGCGCCGTCGGGCGTTGCGCCCTGAGCAGATCGGCCGTTCTGCCGGGGGCAGATCGGCCCCGGGCAGAACGCGGGGGCCTGCGGCGGGGTCCTGGACGCAGGATCGGAGCATGCCCGAGGACACCACCGCACCCGTCGACCGCGAGCTCGCCCGAGAGCTCCTCAAGCACCGCATCGTCGTGCTCGGACGCGAGGTCCGCGACGACGACGCCAACGAGATCTGCGGCCGGATCCTGCTGCTCGCCGCGCAGGACCCACAGGCCGACATCCAGCTCTACATCAACTCGCCGGGAGGCTCGGTGTCGGCGGGCTTCGCCGTCTTCGACACCATGCGGCTCGTCCCGTGCGACGTGCAGACCGTCGCGATGGGCTTCGCCGCGTCGATGGCGCAGGTGCTGCTCACCGCGGGGACGCCCGGCAAGCGGTTCGCGCTCCCGCACACCCGGATCGTCATGCACCAGCCCCTCGGAGGGATCGGGGGCTCGACGACGGACGTCCGGATCCAGGCCGACCAGCTCAAGCAGACCAAGGAGCTCATCGCCCTGATCACCGCCGAGCAGACCGGGCAGAGCGTCGAGCGGATCGCCGCCGACGCCGACCGCGACCACTGGTTCACCGCCGAGGAGGCGAAGGACTACGGCCTCGTCGACCACGTCGTCGACCTGCCCCTCCCCGTCGGAGTCTGACCGCCGAGTGCGACGCTGTGTCCGCCGAGTGCGACGCTGTCGCACTCGGCGGCCAGGGCCGGGGCGGCACGAGAGGTCAGGATCGGCATCGAAGTGGCCTCGACGTTGCCGATCCTGCCCCCTCACGGGAAGCTCAGCGACGACTCCGTCCCCGGACGGAACGTCGCACTCGGCGGACGCGACGTCGCACTCGGCGAACGTGGCGTCACCCTCAGCGGTTGCGGTGGTCCTCCAGCGGGACGCGCGGGCCGCGCCGCACGCCGCGTGCGTAGCCCGCGAGCAGCAGGTGCTTCGCGACCCGGTGCCGGTGCCCGCGGTACGGCTCGAGCAGCGCGAGCATGCCGTCGTCGTCGACGCGCTCGCCCGTGAGCGCCCAGCCGACCTGTCCGGCGAGGTGGAAGTCGCCGACGGCGAGCGCGTCGGCGTCGCCGAGCGCCCGCTGCGCGGCCTCGGCCGCGGTCCACACGCCGACACCGGGCACCGACTGCCAGCGACGTCGCGCCTCGGCGGGGTCGAGCGCGGCGCACCGCTGGAGCGAGCCGGCCACGCGCGCGCACGCCACCACGGTCCGGGCTCGCCCCGGGTCGACGCCCGCGCGGTGGAAGTCCCAGACCGGCACCGCGGCCCACACCTCGGCGGTGGGCGGGACCCGCATCCGGTCGGCGACCGGCCCCGGCGCGGGCTCGCCGTGCCGGCGCAGGAGCCAGCGCCACGCGTCGTGGGCCTGCCGGGTCACGACCCGCTGCTCCATCACGGCGGGCACGATCGCCTCCAGGACGTTCCCGCTCCGCGTCATCCGGGCGGCCCGGGTCCGGCGCCAGGCGTCGCGCACGCGGCCCGGGGGCGGGTCGAAGTCCTCGGGGTCGTCGTCGCCCAGCAGTGCGGGGACACCGGCGAGCGCCGCCTCGGCGCCCGGCCCCCAGGCGGTCGCCGTCACGAGGTCCGGACCGGCGGCCAGGATCCGGAGGGTCGCTGCGCCGTCGGGCGTGCGGGTCGCCCGCCAGACGGCGCCGTCGGGCCCGACCTGGAAGGCCGGGTCGAGGGGGCCTCGGCGGTGGGGGAGGAGCGTCGCGCGGACGTCGACGGCAGCCGCGAGCCGGAACGAGCCGGTCGCCACGAGCGGTCGGGCGGGAGCGAGCACGCCACCATGGTCACACGCCCGGACGCGCGCCCGGCCGATGACTGCGCGACGCTGGACGGGTCGGTACGAGCGGGCCGGACCCGCCGGCCGCACCCGGGCGACGCCGTCGGCCGGGTACTGGAGGTGAACGTCATGACCGCACTGTTCGACCGCTGCTTCAGCGGGTTCTCCGTCGACGACCTCGACGCCGCGCAGCACTTCTACGCCGACGTGCTGGGGCTGCGCGTGGAGCGCGACGAGATGGGGATGCGGATCCTCGTCCCCGGCGACTCGGGGATCTTCGTGTACGACAAGGGCGCCGCGCACGAGCCGGCGTCGTTCACGGTCCTCAACTTCCCCGTCGCGGACGTGACCGCGAAGGTGGCCGAGCTCACGGCGCTGGACGTGGCGTTCGAGCGCTACGAGGGCACGCCGGCGCAGACCGACGACGACGGCGTGTTCCGCGGCGGCGGGCCGCTCATCGCGTGGTTCACGGACCCGGCGGGGAACGTGCTGTCCGTCGTCGAGGAGGGCTGAGCCGGACGCCGCGCGTCGCGGCACGAGCGCGCGTAGCGTCGTCGGGGACGACGTCCGACCGACACGTGAGGGGTGCCCATGGCCCGCAAGAAGTCCTGGAGCGAGCTCAGCGGTGGCAAGAAGTTCCTGGTGCTCGTGTTCTCGCTCGCACAGATCGCGCTGACGGTCGCGGGCTACCGCGACCTGGCGAAGCGGTCCGACGACGAGATCGAGGGGTCCAAGCTCGCCTGGGGCGTGGCGATGCTCGCGAACTGGGTCGGCCCGCTCGCCTACTTCGCGAAGGGACGCAAGGGCCTGGGTCTCAACGACTGACCTGCGCCTCCGACCGGAGCACCGCCGCCTGCTCGATCACCACGACGACCGCGGCCGTGAGGCCGAGGACGAGCAGCGGCGGCTCCGTGTGCGCACCGGCGGCGACGTCGACGAGCGCGAGGACGCCCAGCAGGGGGACGGCGTGCACGGCACGGAGCATCACCCAGCGGAAGAGCTCCAGCCCGAGCAGGTACAGCGCCGCGCCACCCGTGAGCGCGGCCGTGGCCGTCCACCCGGCTGGGGCGTCGTCGTCCGCGTGGGCGAGCAGGAGCCGCAGGCCGAACGCGACCGCGACGATCCCGACGACGAGCGGCGCGTGCCCGAGCACGTAGCCGTCCCGTGCCAGCTCGGGACGCCGCAGCGCGGACGCCGCCGCGAGCACGGCCCCGGCGGCGGCCGCGAGGCGGGCGGAGTAGGCCGACCAGAGGGCGGCCGCGAGCAGGAAGCCCAGGCTCGAGGCCGCGACGACGGGCCAGCGCATCACGTGGTCGCCGGCTCCCGTCCCGGCTGACACGAGCGTCTCGCCGAACGCGATGATCACGACGAGCTCGTGTCGCTCCACGAAGTGGCCGGCGCTGACGACGCGCCAACCGCGGTAGCTCGACGTGAGCCGTCCGCCCGCGAAGTCGACGAGCAGAGCGGCCGACCACAGGACCGTCTGCGCGGTGCCGCCCAGGACGGCCCCGGTCACGAGCAGGACGGCGGACAGGGTCTGCGGGACGGCGTCGATCGCGAGCTGGGTGCGCAGCCGCGGGTCGTGCTGCGCCGCGACCCGGAAGAGGAGGACGTAGGTCACGCGGACCCCGGCGAACGCGAGCGCGAGGACGACGGGCGCGTCGAGCGGGCCGCCGTCGTGCTGCCAGGCGCCCGGCGCGACGACGCCCGCGAGGAACAGCCCCGCCATCGCCGTGATGATGCCGAGCCGCACGAGGCCGTGGTCGGCGCGCACCCGGTTGCCGAGCCACGTGAACGCCGACCACGTCCACCACAGGAGCAGGAGCAGCACGAGCCCCCGGACGGGCGCCGCGGCGGCGTGGTCCTCCTCGAGGTAGGCGACGACGCGCGTGATCGCGAAGACGAACACGAGGTCGAAGAAGATCTCGAACGTCGTGACCCGGTGGTCCGCGCGCGCCGGGACGATGTCGCGCAGCATCATCGGGGCGTGCCCGGTGGGCGTCACGCGGGTGCTGATGGTGTCCGTCGTCGTCTGCATAGGACGACGGTCCGGCGGGCGGCTGCCCGGTCGCGTCCGTTGGGTGCCCTGGCCCGGTCCCTGGTCACGGCACCAGGGGCTCACCCGTCTCGAGGAGGGTCTTGAGACCGCTGAGCACGGTGGTCCAGCCGATCCCGGACACGCTCGACGCGGTGTGCGGCGAGCCGTCGAGGTGGTCGTGGACGGCGGTGAGCAGGACGGTCCCGTCGCCGCGGTCGTCGATCTGCCAGGTGACGCGGCTCGCGGGTTCCTGCGCGCTCACCGGGTCGTAGAGCGAGCGCCACTCGTGGACGAGGCGGTGGGGCGCGTCGAGCTCGAGGATCGCGCCGTCGGTCCAGAGGGCGCCGTCGGGCCCGTGGGAGACGATCCGGTCGCCGACGACCTCGATCCGGGCGCGGTGGAAGTAGCGCCGCGTCTGCTCGGGGTCGACGAGCGCGTCCCACACGGCCTGTGGGGTAGCGCGGATGGCGACCTGGTAGACCTGCGTCGTCGTGACGGGCGGGACGAGCGGGGCCGGGGCTGCGTCGTCGGGTGTGCTGCTCATGGCTGGTCCTCCAGCGTGTGCTTGAGGTCCGCGAGCACCTGCGCGGGCCCCTCGGTGAACCGGGTGATCCACCGGTCGTGGACGAGCTGGACGGGGACGGGGTTGAGGTGGTGCAGCGTGCGGCGTCCGTCGCGGCGCGTCACCACGAGCCCGGCCTCGGTGAGCACCTTGAGGTGCTTCATGACGCCGAAGCGTGTCATCGTCACGCCCTCCGCGGCGACCGCGGACTCGAGCTCGGTGAGGCTCGCGCCCGGGTGTGCGAGGAGCGTGTCGAGGAGGAGGCGACGGGTGGGATCGGCGAGCGCCTTGAACACCCGGTCGTCGTCCTCCACGCATCCAGGATAGGTGACTGTTTGGTCACCTATCAAGCGCTCGCCGGTAGTCTGGCCCGGTGACCCACCCCGCCCTGCCCGACGACGGCGCCCGCGCCGCCGCCCTCCTGCTCGACCTCGACGGCACGCTCGTCGACACCACGGAGAAGGTCGAGGCGGCGTGGCGGTGGGGCGCGGATCGGCTCGGCGTGCCGTTCTCGACCCTCGAGCCGTACGTCCACGGGATCCCCGGTGCGCAGGCGCTCGAGCTCGCCCTGCCGGGGCGGCTCGACGAGGCCGAGCGGGCCGCGCTCACCGACGAGCTGCTGATCCGGATGTCCGACCCGGCCGCCGGGCACGTGCGCTGGATGCCGGGTGCGCAGGACCTCGTGACGACGCTCGCGCGCGACGCCGCGGACGCCTGGGCCATCGTGACGAGCGGCGACCGGCGGCTCGCCGGGTCGAGCGTCGAAGCCCTCGGGCTCCCGCTGCCGCCCGTCATGGTGACGTCCGAGGACGTCGAGCTCGGCAAGCCTCACCCCGAGCCCTACCTGCGCGCCGCGGACGCGCTCGGCATCCTCGAGGTCGACGCGTGCGTCGTCGTCGAGGACGCGCCCGCGGGGATCGCCGCCGGGAAGGCAGCCGGCATGCGCGTGCTCGCCCTCGCGACGACGTACCCCGCCTCCGAGCTCGGAGACGCCAACTGGGTGGTCGGCTCGCTCGCGGACGTGCGCGTCACGGTCGAGGACGACGCGATCGTCCTGCGCGCCGCGGGCTGAGGAGCGCCGGCGCTCCCGGTGACGTGAGACGCGCGCCGGGCGCACACTGGCCGCATGGACGCACCGCAGTACGACCTGCTCGTCCTCGGGTCCGGGCCCGGTGGGCAGAAGGCCGCGATCGCCGCGGCGAAGCTCGGCAAGCGCGCCGCCGTCGTCGAACGACGCGAGATGGTCGGCGGCGTGTGCCTCAACACGGGGACCATCCCGTCCAAGACGCTGCGCGAGGCCGTCGTCTACCTCACGGGCCTGAACATGCGCGAGACCTACGGCCGCAACTACCGCGTCAAGCAGGACATCGGGATCGGCGACCTGCTCTCGCGCCTCGACCACGTCATCAGCCGTGAGCTGGAGGTCGTGCGCGACCAGCTCATGCGCAACCGCGTCGACCTCCTCACGGGGACCGCGCGGTTCGTGGGGCCCCACGAGGTCGAGATCGTCTCGGTCGACGGCTCCCGGTCGCGCGCCACCGCCGACAAGATCGTCGTCGCGACCGGCACCACGCCCGTCCGGCCCGAGCAGGTCGACTTCGACGACGTCCGCGTGGTCGACTCGGACGGCATCCTGCACCTCGCCGAGGTGCCGCGGTCCATGGTCGTCGTCGGCGCCGGGGTGATCGGCATCGAGTACGCGTCGATCTTCGCGGCGCTCGGGACCCGGGTGACCGTCGTCGAGTCCCACGCCGGCATGCTGCCGTTCTGCGACGCCGAGGTCGTCGAGGCGCTCAAGTACCAGCTCCGCGACCTGTCCGTGCAGTTCCGGTTCGGCGAGACCGTCGCACGCGTCGACTCCGACGCCCAGGGCACCGTCACGACCCTCACCAGCGGGAAACGGATCCCCGCCGACACCGTCATGTACTCGGCCGGGCGCAAGGGTGCGACCGAGGGCCTCGACCTCGCCGCCGCGGGCCTCACCGCCGACGACCGCGGTCGCCTCCAGGTCGACAAGCTGTTCCGCACCGAGGTCGAGCACATCTACGCCGTCGGCGACGTCATCGGGTTCCCCGCGCTCGCGGCGACCTCGATGGAGCAGGGGCGGCTCGCGACCTACCACGCGTTCGGCGAGCCCGTGAGCTCGCTCCTCGAGCTCCAGCCCATCGGGATCTACACCATCCCCGAGATCAGCTTCTGCGGGCACACCGAGGACGAGCTCACCCGGGCAGCCGTCCCGTACGAGGTGGGCATGGCGCGCTACCGGGAGCTCGCGCGCGGGCAGATCCTCGGCGACTCGTACGGCATGCTCAAGCTGCTCGTGAGCACGGAGACCCGGCACCTGCTGGGCGTGCACGTGTTCGGCACCAACGCGACCGAGCTCGTGCACATCGGGCAGGCGGTCATGACGTGCGGCGGGACCGTCGACCACCTCGTCGACACCGTCTTCAACTACCCGACGCTGTCCGAGGCCTACAAGGTCGCCGCGCTCGACGTCGTCAACAAGCTCCGCGCGGTCTCGCGGTTCGGGGCCTGACGGGCGGTCACGCGCGTTAACATCCGCTCATTCCTAAGCGTCCCACTTAAGAAGATGGCGGTCCTGCCGTACGGTCACGACATGGCCACCCACGGCAGCCCCGATCGCGAGCGCACCGCGCCGCGGACGACGCCGTGCTCCTGTCGCCCGCGCCGCTGCGCCTAGCGCGCCCACGCGCCCACGCGCCCACCGAGCACGACGCTCGGCCACGCCCCCGCCGGGGCCACCCCCACCCCGCTCACGACCGTCGCGTCGCGACCCGCTGGAGCACGCCCATGACCGTCACAGCCCGCCACCCTGCCCCCGCGAGCGCCCCCGTGCCCGCCGCCGCGACCGCCGTCGGGGCCGCAGCCACCGCCGAGGCTCGCGGCCTCGTCGTCGAGCAGCTCTCCGGGAGCACGGACCGCCGCCGGCGGATCCGCGTGCCCCGCTCCGTCGCACGCCTGTCCGGCGTCGTCGTCGTCCTCGCCGTGTGGCAGCTCGCCGCCGTCACCGGCCGGCTGCCGCGCACGTTCCTCGGCTCGCCCGTCGACGTCGCCCGCGCGGCCGGGCACCTGATCGCCGACGGCGAGCTGCCCGCCGCGATCGGCGCGTCGCTCCAGCGGGTCGGCGTCGGGCTCGTGCTGGGGCTCGCCGCCGGCATCGTCCTGGCGCTCGTCAGCGGGTTGTCCCGGATCGGGGAGGACCTCGTCGACGCGCCCGTCCAGATGCTCCGGACCGTGCCCTTCGCGGGCCTCGTGCCGCTGCTCATCATCTGGCTCGGCGTCGGCGAGACGCCCAAGATCGTGCTCATCGCGCTCGGGGTGACGTTCCCCGTCTACATCAACCTGTCCGCGGGCATCCGGCAGGTCGACCCCGGCCTGGTCGAGGCCGGCCGCACGCTCGGCCTGAGCCGCCTCGGGCTCGTCCGGCACGTCGTCGCCGGCGCCGCGCTCCCGCAGCTCCTCGTCGGGGTGCGGATCGCGCTCGGCGTCTCCTGGCTGGCCCTCGTGTTCGCCGAGCAGATCAGCGCGACCAGCGGCATCGGGTACCTCATGACGTCGGCGCAGGAGCTCCTGCAGACCGACACGATCGTCGTCTGCCTCGTCGTGTACGCGCTGCTCGGCCTGCTCGCCGACCTCGTCGTCCGCGTCCTGGAGCGCGTGCTCCTGCCGTGGCGGCGGTCCTTCACCCCCGACGACGTCCAGGGAGGAACGCGATGACCACGCCCACGACGAGCCGCCCGACCGGCACCACCCCCACCGAGGCGCTCGCCGTCGACGTCCGGGCGCTCGGCCGGACCTTCGGGACCGGTGATGCCGCCACCACGGTCATCTCCGACCTGGACCTCGCCGTCCCCGCCGGCCAGTTCGTCGCGCTCCTCGGTGCGAGCGGCTGCGGCAAGTCCACCCTCCTGCGCGTGCTCGCCGGACTCGACGCCGGCGTCACCGGAGACGTCACCGTCGCCCGCAACCGCGCCGTCGCCTTCCAGGCGCCGCGTCTGCTGCCCTGGAAGAAGGTCTGGCGCAACGTCGTCCTCGGCGTGCCGGGCGCGACCCGCGAGACCGCGCTCGCCGCGCTGCGCGAGGTCCGCCTCGAGCACCGAGCCGACGCGTGGCCCACCACCTTGTCCGGCGGCGAGGCGCAGCGCGCGTCGCTCGCACGGGCCCTCGTCCGCCAGCCGGACCTGCTCCTCCTCGACGAGCCGTTCGGCGCGCTCGACGCCCTCACGCGGCTCACCGCGCAGGAGCTCGTCCGCGAGCTCTGGCACGCGCACCGACCGGCGGTCGTCCTCGTCACGCACGACGTCGACGAGGCCCTCCTGCTCGCCGACCGCGTCCTCGTCATGGCCCACGGCCGCATCGAGCACGACGTGGCCGTCACCGGGGACCGCGAGCACGGTTCGGCCGGCTACGTCGAGCAGCGCCGCCGCCTGCTCGGCTGGCTCGGCGTGCACGACGGCGAGGGGGCCGCGTGAGCCGCCGCCACGCCACGGCGCTCGGCGGCGTGGGAACCGGGGGCGGGTCGGACGCACTCGACGCGGACGTCCTCGTCCTGGGTGGCGGCCCGGCCGGGACGTGGGCCGCGCTGGCCGCGGCGACCACCGGCGCACGCGTCGTCCTCGCCGACAAGGGCTTCGTCGGGACCAGCGGCGCCGCTGCGGCCGGCGGCAACAACCTCTGGTACGTGCCCGACGAGGGCGACCGGCGCGAGCGCGCCGTCCGCGCCCGCGAGGAGCGGGGCGCCCACCTGACCGACCGGACCTGGCTGCGGCGGCTCGTCGCCGAGACGTGGGACCGGGTCGGCGACCTCGAGGCCTGGGGCTACCCGTACCCGACCGATGCCGCCGGGCGGCTGCGCCGCAGCTCCCTCCAGGGGCCCGAGTACATGCGGCTCATGCGGCGCCAGGTGCTCCGGGCAGGGGTGACGGTCCTCGACCAGAGTCCTGCGCAGAGGCTCGTGCAGGACGCCGACGGCGTCGTGGTCGGGGCGACGGGCGTGCACCGCCAGCGCGGGAACGCGCCGTGGACCGTGCGCGCGGGTGCGGTCGTGCTCGCGACGGGCGGCTGCGCATTCCTGTCCGGCGCCCTCGGCTGCAACCCCGACACCGGCGACGGCCACCTCATGGCCGCGGAGCTCGGTGCCGAGCTGTCGGGCATGGAGTTCTCGTCCGTGTACGGCATGGCGCCCGCGTTCGGGGCGCAGACCAAGGGCCGGATGTATCAGTTCGCGACCTACTACGACGGCGACCGCAACCCTGTCGACGCCGCCGGCTTCTCCGGCCGCGAGGTCGTGGCACGCACGCTCGCCGCGGGCTCCCCGGTGTACGCGCGGCTCGACCTCGCACCGCCCGCCCTGCGCGAGGCGCTGCGCTGGTCGCAGCCCAACTTCTTCCTGCCCTACGACAAGGCCGGGATCGACGTGTTCACGGACCTCTTCGAGGTGCGGCTCGTCCTCGAGGGGACCGTCCGCGGCACCGGTGGGCTCGCCGTCGTGGGGGACGGCTGCGAGACCACCGTCCCCGGGCTGTACGCGGCCGGCGACGTCGCGTCGCGCGAGCTCGTCACAGGAGCGGTCTCGGGTGGGGGCAGCCACAACGGCGCCTGGGCGATCTCGTCCGGGACGTGGGCGGGCACAGCAGCGGCGTCGTTCGCCCGACGGCGCGGCCCGGCTCCCCGGGCGACCACCGTCCCGGATGAGGGGCGAGCGGGGACCGGAGGGTCGTCGTCGGGCCGGGGCACGACGGTGCCGCGCGAGGTGATCCGCGACGTCCAGGCCGAGGTGATCCCGCTCGAGCGCAACCTGTTCCGCACCGAGCACGGGCTGCGCGGGTCGCTCGCGCGCCTCGACGTGCTGTGGGCCGACGCGGTCCCGGATCTGGACGCGTCCGCCGAGCCGGTGAAGGCACGCGAGGCCGCGGCGATGGTCGCGCACGCCCGTTGGATGTACCGGGCCGCTCTGGCCCGGCCCGAGTCGCGCGTCATCCATCGCCGCGACGACCACCCCGACCTCGACGAACGCCTCACCCACCGCATCCGCGTGGGCGGGCTCGACGAGGTGTGGACCCGCCCCGAGGTCCCCGTACGAGAGGAGGAGCGGGCGTCATGATCGAGCTCGTCTCACCGTCGCGCTGCATCGACTGCAACAAGTGCGTCGAGGTCTGCCCGACCAACGTCTTCGACGAGGTGCCCGGTGGGCACCCCGTCATCGCCCGCCAGCAGGACTGCCAGACCTGCTTCATGTGCGAGGCGCACTGCCCGGTCGACGCCCTGTTCGTCGCTCCGCTCGCCGAGCCCGCCCCCGAGGGATCCGCCTACCGCGACGAGGACGCCCTCGCGGCCGCCGGCCGGCTCGGCGAGTACCGCGAGTGGATCGGCTGGGGCAAGGGCCGCCGTCCGGGCAGCCTCCGCGACCGCAACGGCGAGCTCACCGAGCTCGCGTCCGCCCACCTCACGCAACGCTTCCAGTAGCCCGCACCGGGCACGACCCCGAAGGACCCACCCATGTCGCTCTTCCGTACCCCCGCACGCCCGACCGCCCGCAGACGCGGCACGTCCGCCGTCGTCGGGATCGCGCTGGCCGCAGCCCTGGTCGGCTCGCTCGCCGCATGCTCGTCATCGGGCTCCGCGAAGGCCGCCGACGGTGGCTCGACCCTGCGCGTCGGCTTCATCTCCAACACGCCGAACCCGGCGGGCCCCGAAGGCTGGGCGGACGCGCACGGCGAGCTCCTGCCTGCGCTGAGGTCGGCCGGGATCTCGAAGATCGCCTGGGTGCCGTTCAAGAACGGGCCGGACCTCAGCGCTGCCGTCCAGGGCGGCTCGCTCGACCTCGCCACGCTCGGCGACACCCCCGCCCTGACCGCGAAGGCCAACGGGATCGACACGCACCTCGTCAACCAGTCCGCCGTCGGCCAGGACGCGTGGCTCGTGGGTGCGAAGGGCGTGACGAGCCTCGACGACCTGAAGGGCAAGACCATCGCCACCCAGGTCGGGTCGTACATGTACCGGTACCTCGTGGCGCTGCTGAAGCAGAAGGGTCTGTTCGACGACGTGAAGATCACGCACGTCTACACGACCAACGCGGTCGCGTCGCTCCAGTCGGGCGGGATCGCCGCGTACGCCGCTCCGGCGGGCCAGCTCACGGGGGTCCTGACCGCCCAGGGCTACCCGGTGATCGACAAGGCTTCGGCGGACCACCCCGAACTCCTCGGGACCGGTGCCACGATCATCACCACGAAGGAGCTCGCCGCGCACCCCGGCCTGCCCGACGCCTGGAACGCAGCGCGCGCCAAGGCGGTGAGCGAGATCAACGCCGACCCGGAGGCGTTCTACGAGTTCGCGGCCAAGGCGTCCAAGACGACCGTCGACGTCGTGAAGGTCTCCCAGCCCGTGACGCTCTACCCGGCCGAGCCGTTCACCGACAAGGGACTGAAGCTCCTGCAGGGGACCGACGACTTCCTCGCCGAGAACAAGCTCTCGAAGGGCGTCGTCGACATCGACGCCTGGCGGGTCCCGGCGTCGACGGCGACCACCCCCGCCGGCTGACGTCCTCGACGCCGAGGGGTGGTCGGGGACGAGAGGTGAGGCGGCCGCACCGGGGCCGAGCGTAGGGTCGGCGCCATGGCCGACCCCGTGAACATCGCGACCGCGTTCGCCTCCTTCGCCGAACCCTGGCAGCCCCGGCGTCTCGCGAGCGTCAACGACTACGACGTCAAGGTCGTCCGGCTCCACGGCGAGTTCGTGTGGCACAGCCACCCCGAGACGGACGAGCTGTTCCTCGTCCGCTCGGGCCGACTCGTCATCCAGCAGCGCGACCCGGACGGCACGCGCCACGACGTCGAGCTCGGGCCCGACGACGTGTACGTCGTGCCGCGCGGCGTCGAGCACTGCCCGCGCGCCGACGACGAGGTGCTCGCCCTGCTCCTCGAGCCCCGTGGCACGGTCAACACCGGTGACGCGGGCGGCGAGCGGACCGCCGAGCTCCAGGAGCTCGATGCCTGAGCCCTGGTCCCAGGACGGTTTCGACGTCCGGTTCGACTGGGGCCCCGACGGGGGAGCGGCCGTCGCCGGCGGTGCCGTCGTGGTCGTGGTCGTGGACGTCCTGAGCTTCACGACCACGGTCGGGATCGCGGTGGCGGGCGGGGCCGAGGTCCTGCCGTACCCCTGGAAGGGCGAGGGTGCGGCCCGGTTCGCCTCCGAGCGGGGTGCCCGCCTCGCCGTCGGGCGCCTCGAGGCGCGCGACCGCCCGCCCGACGGCGTCCCTCCCGTCAGCCTGTCGCCCGCGGGAACGCTGCGCGCGGCCGAGGCAGGTGCGCTCCACGGTGAGCGGATCGTGCTGCCCTCACCGAACGGCTCGACGGTCGTGGCTGGGCTGACCGACACCGGGGCGCAGGTCGTCGCGGCGTCGCTGCGGACCCGCGCGGCAGTCGCACGGTGGCTCGCTCGGTCCGCTCCGCCCGGCCCCGTCGCCGTGGTCGCCGCGGGGGAGCGGTGGCCCGGGGGCACGTTGCGCCCCGCCGTCGAGGACCTGTGGGGAGCGGGAGCGCTGATCGACGCGCTCGTCGCCGAGCAGCGGGGCGTCGGCCGCCCGGCACGGCGTCTCTCTCCGGAGGCCTCGGCCGCGCTCGCGGCATTCGAAGCGGTGCGGCACGACCTCGCGACGTCGCTGGCCGCCTGCTCGAGCGGCTGCGAGCTGGTCGACGCCGGGTTCGGCGACGACGTCGTGGTGGCCGCGGACCTCGACGCCGACGAGGTCGTGCCGGTCCTCGACGGCGACGCCCTGGTGGGCGTCGCTACGGTGAGGGGAGTCCCGACCCTCGGAGAAACACCGTGACCGATCCCGACGCCGCAGCACCCGCCCCCGAGCCCCGAGACGCGCCCCGCGACCCGGAGCCCGCGGATCAGCGGGCCGAGCGCCGTCGTCGGGAGGAGGAGGACCGGCGGGCCGAGAACCCGCACTCGCCGCAGGCGCACCTACGGGCGCGGCACCAGCTCGAGCTGCGGGCGCGGTGGGTGGACCACCTCGTCGACGAGGCCATCGAGCGCGGAGAGTTCGACGACCTCCCGCTCGCGGGCAAGCCGATCCCGAACCTCGGCACGCACCACGACCCGGACTGGTGGCTCAAGCAGCTCGTCGAGCGGGAGCAGATCACGGGCGTGCTGCCCGAGGCGTTCCAGCTCCGCAAGGACGACACCGAGCTCGACGACCGCCTCGACCGTGAGTTCTCCGCGGCGCGGGTGCGTGAGGTGCTCGAGGAGTTCAACCGGCGGGTCGTGGAGGCGCGACGCCAGCTCCTGGGCGGCCCGCCCGTCGTCACCCCGCTGCGCGACGTCGACGCGGAGGTGGCGCGCTGGCGGCAGCGGAACGGTCGGTGACCCGTTCCCACGACGCGACCGGCCCCGGCACGACGACGAACGACGGGTGCGGGTCGGGTTCGGTCACGTCCGCCCACCGCGCGGCGAGGTCCGGGCTCCGCACGGCGAGCTTGGCGCGCAGGTGCGCCCACTCGTGCCCGAGCTGGCCGTCGGTGACGGGGATTCGCGGGTCGCGGACGGCGTCGTCCGGCGGAACCGCCGGCGGCGCGTCGATCCGGGCGCGGTCGAAGCGGTAGCCCCGCGCGGCTGCCTCGTCGGCCACGGCTGCCAGGTACGCGCCGACGGCCCCGCTGGGATCGCGAGCGGCGCGGAACCGCTCGAGCTGGGGGTGGCGCTGGTAGCCGGTCGTCCGGCCGGCGAGCACCGCCTGGGCGAGCAGCGCCTCACGCCAGCACGCCGTCAGCCCCTGGCGGTCCAGGTACCGCGGGTGCACGCTCCACAGCCGCACAGGTCCTCCGATCGTCTCCCGCCGACGCTACGGCCCCGACCGCCATGGGCGCAGCGCGGGCTACGCCGCGGGCATAAACCCTGGTGCCGTTCACCGGGGCATGCGACAGTGGTCGGGTGCCCCCACGCGCCACCGCGTCGGGGCATCCCCCTGCCCCCGACGGAAGGCACCCGGTGAGGAACGCTCCACGCTCAGCGTCCGCGCGCTGACCCACCCGCTGCTCGAGCCCCGCTCGCAGAGGTGGTCGGGTCGGCGCACACCGCCGATTCCCGGGAGCCTTCCATGGCCTTTCGTCCTTCTGCTGCACCCTCCGTCGTCCTCACCCGTCTGACCTTCGCCTGGCCCGACGGCACCGTCGCGCTCCGCGACCTGACGGCATCCTTCACCGCCGGCCGCACCGGTCTCGTCGGCCGCAACGGCGCCGGCAAGTCCACCCTGCTCCGCCTCGTCGCGGGCGAGCTCACGCCGACCTCCGGCAGCGTCACCACGAACGGCGACGTCGCATACCTCCCGCAGCACCTGACGGTCCGCGACGAGGGCGCGTCCGTCGCGGACCTGCTCGGCGTCGGGGCGCGGCTGCGTGCGTTCCGGCTGATCGAGTCCGGCACGGCCGACCCTGACCGGCTCGAGGCCGCGTTCGACGCGCTCGCGGACGACTGGGAGGTCGAGCAGCGCGCCGCCGACGCCGCCCGGTCCGCCGGTCTCGACGCCACCGACCTCGACCGGCCCGCCCGCACGCTGTCCGGTGGCGAGACGATCCTGGCGGCGCTCGCCGGGCTGCGCCTCGCGGACACCCCGGTGACGTTCCTCGACGAGCCCACGAACAACCTCGACCGCGACGCCCGGGCGCGCCTCTACGCGATGGTCGAGAGCTGGCGGGGGACGCTCGTCGTCGTCAGCCACGACCGGACTCTCCTCGACCTCATGGACTCCACCGCGGAGCTCCGCGAAGGCTCGCTCGAGGTGTACGGCGGGACCTACAGCGCGTACGAGGAGCACCTCGCCGTCCAGCAGGAGGCCGCGGCGCGCGCCGTCCGCACGGCCGAGCAGCGGCTTCGCACCGAGAAGCGCGAACGGATCGAGGCGGAGACCAAGATCGCCCGGTCGGCCAAGGCGGGCAAGAAGGCCGCCGAGAACATGCCGAAGATCCTCGTCAACGCCCGCAAGAACGCCGCCGAGGGCACCGCCGGCCGCACCCGCGCCCTCGCCGACGACCGCCTCGACAAGGCGAGGGCCGCCGTCGAGGACGCCGAGTCTCGCGTCCGCGACGACGACCACATCCACGTCGACCTCCCCGGCACCGAGGTTCCGAGCGGTCGCCGGCTGCTCGAGCTCGACGGCGCCGACGGGCGGCCGATCGTCCTCCAGGGCCCCGAGCGGGTCGCGCTCGGCGGCCCCAACGGCGCCGGCAAGACGACGCTGATCGAGGAGCTGCTCGGGCTGCGGCCGGCGTCGGGCGAGCCGCGCGGGCGGCTGCTCACCGACCGGGTCGGCTACCTCGCCCAGCGCCTCACCCTGCCCGACGACGACGCCGGCGTCCTCGAGACGGTCCGGTCCGGGGCACCGGCGCTCACCCCGGGCGAGGTACGGAACCGGCTCGCCCGCTTCCTGCTGCGTGGGGCCACCGTGGACAGGCCGGTCCGGACCCTGTCCGGTGGGGAGCGATTCCGGGTCGCGCTCGCGCGGGTCCTGCTCGCCGACCCGCCGCCCCAGCTCCTCGTCCTCGACGAGCCCACCAACAACCTCGACCTCGCCAGCGTCGACCAGCTCGCCGAGGCGCTCGACGGGTACCGCGGGGCGCTCGTCGTCGTGAGCCACGACGACGCGTTCCTCCGGCGGACCGGGGCGGGGGTCGAGGTCGGGACGCGCTGGGAGGTCGAGCGCGGCGGCGGGGTGCGGCTGGCGCCGGTGTAGCGAGCGAGAGGTCAGGTGGGCGGGGGAGCGGTCGACGCCCGGGCCACGAGCCTCGTCGCCAGCTCGACCCGGGTCGCGGGGCCCTCCTGGGGGACCTGCCGTGCGGGGTCGACGAGCTTGAGGAGCAGCTGGACGGCGATGGCGCCCATCTCCGCGGTCGGCTGCTGCACGGTGGTCATGGCGGGGTTCGCCCACTGCGCCTCGGGGAGGTCGTCGTAGGCGACGACGCTGAGGTCGTCCGGGATGCGGATGCCGAGCTGCGCGGCGGCGTCGTAGACCCCGAACGCCATGCTCTCGGTGAGGGCGAACATGGCTGTCGGGCGCTCCGGCTGCTGAAGCACGACGCTCGCGGCGGCGCACGCGCGGGTCCGGTTCCAGTAGCCCGGGGCGCACCACTCCGGGCGGGTGCTGAGCCCCGCGGACTGCAGGGCCGACCGGAACCCGTCGAGGCGCGCCGCGTTGAACAGGCTGTTCGTGCCGCCGTCGATCACCCCGATGCGTCGGTGGCCGAGCTCCAGGAGGTGGGTCCCCGCGGAGTGCCCGCCGGCCCAGTCCGTCGAACCGACGCTCGCGACGTCGTCGGGCGGGCGGACGAGCGGGTCGACGAGGACGACGGGGATCTTCGCGGCGCGCAGCCCTGCGAGCTGCGCCTCGGACGGCCCGACGCCGACGATGATCGCGCCGGTCGAGTGCCGGCGCATCAGCCGGCTGACCCATTCGTCGTCGCCGTTGGCGATGGTGATGACGACGCTGATGCCGGCGTCGTTGGCGGCGCTCTCCACGCCGGCGAGGGCCCGGTTCGCCCACGTGCCCTCGAAGCTGGCCATGACCATGTCGACGAGGTTCGGCGTCGACCGGTCGGCCGAGACCTGCATGCCGGGGCTCCGGCGGTACCCGACCTGGTCGACGGCGTCGAGCACGGCTCGTCTCATCACGGCCGAGACGTCGGTCCGGCCGTGCAGCACCTTCGAGACCGTCGGGACCGTCGTGCCGGCCAGGTCCGCGACCGCTCTCAGGGTGGGCCTCTTGCCTTCTTCCACGGACGGCACCCTAGGCGCAGCGTGAAAGGTTGCGCAACTTTTTGGGCTTGCCACTGCGGCGATGCCGTGTCTAGTCTCGCATTTGCAGGCTGCGCTGAGGCAGAAGTTGCGCAAACCTACGGTACTGGCGAAGGTGGTCCGCAGTGCGGGCCCGACGAGAGATGAGTTGTCGATGACGACAGATGCGATGTCGCTCACGCGGAGAGGGTTTCTCGGCGTACTCGGAGCGGCCGGACTTGCTGCCGGGCTCGCAGCCTGCGGCATCGGCCAGAGCAAGGACTCCAAGACCCTGAAGTTCTGGAACATGCCCGACGGTGGGCCCGCGTTCGAGCCTCTCGACCGCAAGATCACGCTTGCGTACTCGCCGGCGTCGGGGCTCCCGAAGGCCTCCTACCAGCAGATCCAGTGGGCGAGCTTCATCCAGACCTTCGCGACGGCGATCGTCTCGAACACCGGGCCGGCCGTGAGCGGCGGAGGCGGCACCCAGGCCTTCCAGTTCGCGGAGCAGGGCGCGATCGCGTACGCGGACGACCTGCTCGAGAGCTGGAAGTCGAACGGTCTCTACGACGACTTCCTGCCCGGCCTCCTGGAGACGATGAAGACGCCGGACGGCTACGTCGCGGTCCCCTACAACCTCGACATCCGGTCGGTCTGGTACAACAAGGAGCTGCTCGAGAAGGCCGGCGTCGAGCCGCCCACCGACTGGCAGTCCTACCTCGACGTCGCGGCCGCCCTGAAGAAGATCGGGGTCTACGGGTTCGTCGCGAGCGGGAACGCGAACGGCGGCGACGGGTTCCAGGCGATCGTCAGCCTGATGATCAACAACGGCGGCGGCATCTTCGACGAGGAGCAGCGGCCGAACCTGCTGACGCAGGCGAACATCGAGGCGCTCGACTTCGTCGCGGAGAACATCAGCAAGGGCTACATGGACCCCGCGTCCATCAGCTACACGACGACGAACACCAACTCGCAGTGGCAGAGCGGTCGCTTCGGGCTCGGCATCGACGTGCCGGGCCTCGCGGCGAACGTCGCCGGCGCCACCTCCCAGCAGCTCGTCGTCGGAGACCCGCTGACGAGCGCTGCCGGCAAGCAGGGGGCGCTCTACTTCCCGAACAACATCATGATGTACAAGGACACCCCGAGCCAGAAGGGTTCGGAGGACTTCCTCACCTACTACTACAAGCACATGGCGCCCCTGTGGACGCAGAAGACCGGGATCGGTCTTCCGGTGCTCAAGTCGATCGTGGCCTCGAAGGAGTTCCGGTCCGACCCGAACCAGGTGAAGCTCATCGAGAAGTGGCAGCCGATCTGCCGGACGTGGGCCGCGCCGGGCAGCAACTCCCTGTTCGCCGGCGCCGCCCTCGTGGACAGCACGCCCGCGATGTCGAGCTTCGGACAGAACGTGCTGTCGGGAAGGCCCGCGAAGGAGTGCCTCAGCACGCTGCAGCGGTCCCTGACGGATCAGCTCCACAAGTGACGGGGCCCAGCGACATGACGGAACAGAAGAAGTACGGCCCCGCGGGCGGCGTCCTCGCGTCCGGCGACGGCGGCCAGGCCGTCAGGGCGGACGGGGTGGTCGACGGCGTCCGGCGAGCCCGCCGGGGGGTCGGGCGCGCGGGACCAGGGCGTCAGCCGCAGCGCGCACCGTTGCGCAAGCACCCGGTGTTCGGTTCGCGCACGAGGACGCTGCTCGCGTTCGTGCTGCCGTCGGCGGTCCTGCTGCTGCTGATCAACCTCTATCCGGTGGCCTACGCGTTCGTGCAGTCGCTGAAGGACGGGTCGCTGATCGCCCCCGGTCACTTCGTCGGCCTGCACAACTACGCCAGCGTCCTGACGGACCCGCGATTCTGGGGGGCCGCTCGGTTCACGCTCGTGTTCACGCTGGTCGGCGTGTTCGGAAGCTGGCTCGCCGGGCTCGGGCTGGCGCTGCTGCTCCGCACGCGCGTCCCGGCGCGCGGTGCCTTCAAGGTGCTCCTGCTCCTGCCGTGGGTGGTCCCCGTGGTGGTGTCGGCGACCTCGTGGAACTGGCTGGTCGCGACGCCGCAGAGCCCGATCCCGACCCTGCTCCGGCACCTCGGGTTCGGCGACGTCCTCTTCCTGGCCAGCCCTCTGCTCGCGCAGGTCACGGTCTGCGTGTTCAAGGTCTGGATCAGCTTTCCGTTCATGATGATGATGATGTCCTCGGCGCTCGCCTCGGTCGACGCGAGCGTGTACGAGGCCGCGAAGGTCGACGGCGCGGGCCCGTGGCAGACCTTTCGCCTGATCACGATGCCGATGATCTCCCGGACCACCTTCGTGTCCTGGATCCTGATGACGATCTTCTGCGTCAACGACTTCCCGACCGTCTACCTGCTGACCGGCGGAGGGCCGGTGGGGTCGACGCGGACCCTGGTGGTCCTCGCCTACCAGACGGTCTTCCAGGAGTTCCAGACCGGGACCGGCGTGGCCATCGCATTCCTCATGACGTTCGTGCTGGTGGCGATCTCGGTCGTCCTCTACCGCCAGATCCGGAAGGTGAACATCGAATGAGTGTCCTCGGCACGTCCTCGACCGGCGCCCCGCATGCCGCGGACGGTGCTGCGGCGTCGACCAGGAAGGCGCGGTCCGCGGAGCCCGGGCAGCGCGGCAGGTGGTGGCGGTTCGCCGTCCTCCTCGTCATCGCACTGGTGGTGCTGATCCCCATCCTCGCCGTCGTGGGTCTGTCGTTCCGCCCAGCCCTCGGCAGCGGGGCGAACGACTCGTTCACCGTGGAGAACTACATCACGGTGTTCCAGCAGACCGACGTGCTGACGTGGCTGCGCAACAGCCTCCTCGTCACGCTCGTGACGGCCGTGGTCGCCGTGGCCGTGGCGGCGCCTGCCGGGTACGTCCTCAGCAGGTCGCGGTCCAGGCTGGTGTCGGGCTACTCGATGCTGCTGTTCGTGATGCAGTCGCTCCCGGTCGTCACGGCCGTGATCCCGCTCTTCATCCTGTTCGCGAAGCTGGGGCTCGTGGATCGTCTCGTCGGCGTGATGATCATCTACGTCGCCGGTGCGCTCTCGGTCGCGACGTGGATGATGGCGGCCTACTACGACTCCATCCCCATCGCGCTGGAGGAGGCGGCCTGGCTGGACGGCGCCTCGCTCTTCGGCGGGTTCCTGCGGATCGTGCTCCGCAACTCTCTGCCGGGCGTCCTGTCCACGGCGATCTTCTCCTTCCTGGTGGCCTGGAACGACTACCTGATCGCCGTCGTGTTCCTCCGGTCGAGCTGGAACTACACGCTCCCGATCGGGCTCGAGACGTTCTTCCAGCAGAACGCCACGAACTGGGGCCTGGTCATGGCGGTCGCGGTGGTCATGATGGCGCCCCCGATCATCCTGTTCGCCTTCCTCAACAAGTACTTCAGCGTGGGCGGCGTCGGCGGCGCGCTCGCCGGCCGCTGATCCCGCACGACCCCGCCGTCCAGCCGATCCATTCCTCCCTGCATCGGAGCTTCCTCTCGTGTCATCGGTCGAACCCCACCCCGTCCCGGAGCCGGGCGGTAGGACCCAGCCGCCGCCGAAGGAGCGGCTCAGCGTCGCCCTGATCGGCCACGGCTTTATGGGTGCTGCACACTCCCAGGCGTGGCGGACCGCGCCCCGCTTCTTCCCGCTCGCCGTGGAGCCGGAGATGTCCGTGATCGTCGGCCGCGACGGGCCCCGCACCGAGGCGGCGCGCGAGCGGTTCGGCTGGAAGCGTGCCGAGACGGACTGGCAGGCGGTGCTCGCCGACCCCGCGATCGACGTCGTCGACATCTGCTCGCCGGGCTCGTCCCACGCCGAGATCGCCATCGCGGCGCTCGAGGCCGGCAAGCACGTGCTGTGCGAGAAGCCGCTCGCCAACAGCGTCGAGGAGGCGGCGGAGATGACCGAGGCCGCGGTCGCCGCCGCGAAGCGGGGCGTTCGGTCCATGGTCGGCTTCAGCTACCGCCGGGTGCCCGCGATCGGTCTCGCACGCTCGCTCGTGCGCGCCGGCCGGATCGGGCAGGTCCGGCAGGCCCGCGCGCTCTACCTGCAGGACTGGCTCGCCGACGAGAACGGCCCGATGACGTGGCGTCTCGACCGTTCGCTCGCAGGCTCCGGCTCTCTCGGCGACATCGGCGCGCACGCGATCGACCTCGTCGAGCACATCACCGGTGCCTCGCTCACCTCCGTGTCCGGGACGCTCGAGACCTTCGTCCGCGAGCGCCCCCTCCTGGCCGACGGCGTCGGTCTGTCCGGGACGGCGTCGTCCGAACGGGGCCAGGTCACGGTCGACGACGCCGCCTGGTTCCTCGGACGGCTCGCCGGCGGCGCGGCGGACGGCGCAGTCGGGTCGTTCGAGGCGACCCGGTACGCCACCGGCCGCAAGAACGGCCTGACGATCGAGCTCAGCGGGTCGCGCGGCGCGATCGCGTTCAACCTCGAGTCGATGAACGAGCTCGCGTTCTACGACGCCGCGGCCCCCGCGGGCGAGCAAGGGTTCGGTCGGATCCTCGTGACCGAGCCCGAGCACCCCTACATGGCGAACTGGTGGCCCACCGGCCACACCATCGGCTACGAGCACCTCTTCAGCCACGAGGTGAAGGACTTCGTGGACGCCGTCACGAGCGGCGTCGACCCCGAGCCGTCCTTCACCGAGGGCCTGCACGTGCAGCGCGTGCTCGACGCCGTCGAGCGCAGCGCCGCGGACGGCAGCGCCTGGACCCCGATCCCCTGAACGGAAGAAACCCCATGTCACGCCAAGCTCTCATCGTGCGCGGCGGTTGGGACGGGCACATGCCCGTCGAGACCACCGACCTCTTCATCCCCTTCCTGCGCGACAACGACTTCACGGTCCGTGTCGAGGACGGCACCGCCGTCTACGCCGACCCGGCCGTGATGGACGCGACCGACCTCGTCGTCCAGGTGAACACCATGTCGACGATCGCCGGCGAGGAGTTCGCCGGGCTGCAGCGCGCGGTGCTCGCCGGAACCGGCATGGCCGGCTGGCACGGCGGGATCGCCGACTCCTACCGGGACAACGCCGACTACCTGCACATGATCGGCGGGCAGTTCGCGCACCACGCCGGCAAGCACCCGGACGAGCGCACGGGCGACCAGTCCGACAACTACATCCCGTACACGGTGCACATGACGGAGCTCGGCCACGAGCACCCGATCACGCGCGGCATCGAGGACTTCGGCCTGGTCACCGAGCAGTACTGGGTGCTCAGCGACGAGTACAACGACGTCCTCGCGACGACGACCCAGGAGGCGCGCGACTTCGACGCCTGGAACCGGCCCGTCACGGCGCCGGCGATCTGGACCCGCCAGTGGGGCAAGGGGCGGATCTTCGTGTCCGCGCCGGGCCACCGGCTCGAGATCGTCGAGTCGCAGCCCGTACGGACCATCATCGAGAGGGGAATGCTGTGGGCAGCCCGCTGAACGTCGGTGTCGTCGGGGTCGGAGTCATCAGCCAGCAGTACTTCGGCTACCTGCCGTCCTTGCCGAACCTGCGGCTGACGGCGGTCGCGGACCTGGACCTGGACCGCGCCCGCTCGGTCGGCGAGGCCCAGGGCGTGCGGGGCACGTCGGTGGACGACCTGCTCGCCGCGGACGACGTCGACGTCGTCCTGAACCTCACGATCCCGGCCGCGCACGCCGAGATCGCCAGCCGGGCGCTCGCGGCGGGCAAGCACGTGTACGGCGAGAAGCCGCTCGCGACCTCGACGGACGAGGCCTGTCCGGTGCTCGAGCAGGCGGCGGCCGCGGGGCTGCGCGTGGGCAGCGCGCCGGACACAGTCCTCGGGACGGGGATCCAGACGGCGCGTGCCGCGATCGAGGACGGGCTCGTCGGTGACGCGTTCGGCGCGGCGGTCGCCTGGAGCGCCCCGGGGCACGAGCTGTGGCACCCGGCGCCGGCCTTCTACTACCAGCCGGGCGGCGGTCCGCTGCTCGACATGGGCCCGTACTACCTGACGAGCCTCGTGACGTTCTTCGGGCCGGTCGTGCGGGTCACGGGCAGCACGACGCGCACGCAGCGCGCCAGGACGGTCGCGTCGGGGCCGGCCGCAGGCACCCCGGTGCCGGTCGACGTCGACACCCACGTGGTCGCGATCCTCGAGCACGCCGGCGGCGTCGTCTCGACGGTCACGATGTCCTTCGAGGTCTGGGGCACGAAGACCCCACTCTTCGAGGTGTACGGGACACAGGGGACGCTGAGCGTCCCGGACCCGAACGGGTTCTCGGGCACCGTCGCGGTGCTGACGGCGGCGGACCGTCAGGACCGGACGTGGCGTGACCTGCCGGTCGCCGCGGGCTACGCCGACGCCTCCCGCGGCGCCGGGCTCGCCGACATGGCCCGCGCCATCGAGACGAACCGGCCGCACCGGGCCTCGGGCGACCTCGCCTTCCACGTGCTCGAGATCATGGAGGCGATCGGCGGCGCGGGGCGTGACCACGCCGTCGTCGAGCTCACCTCCACCGTGGACCGCCCCGCAGCCGTGCCGTTCGACGCGCGGCCCGAGACCTGGTGACAGACGTACCGATGAGAGGACGAGCGGTGCCCGCAGCCAACCCGGTTCTCCCGGGATTCTTCCCCGACCCGTCGATCTGCCGCGTCGGCGACACCTACTACCTCGCGAACTCGACGTTCGAGTACGCACCCGGACTGCCGGTCCACGCGAGCCGGGACCTCCAGGACTGGAAGCTGGTCGGCTTCGCGGCCGACCAGGACGACCGGTTCGAGTTCGACCGGATGGCGGACTCCGACGGGCTGTACGCGCCGACGATCCGCTTCCACGACGGCCTCTTCTACGTCGTGTGCACCCGCGTCGGCAAGGGGATCGACGCCAGCTTCATCGTCACGGCCACCGACCCCGCGGGTCCCTGGTCGGAGCCGGTGTGGGTCAAGGGCTCGCGCGGGTTCGACCCCTCGCTGTTCTTCCACGACGGACGGGTCTACTGGTGCGCCACGCGGGCCGTCGAGGACTCCCGGTACTTTGGGGAGTGCGAGGTCTGGGTGCGTGAGATCGACCCCGCGACCGGCGAGCTCCTCGGCGAGGAGACCGTGATCTGGACGGCGGCGAACCGTGACGGGACGTGGTGCGAGGGGCCGCGTCTCTTCGAGCGGAACGGCTGGTTCTACGTGCTGACGGCGGAGGGCGGGACGTTCCGCGACCACGCCGTCGTGATCGGCCGCTCGCGCTCGATCACGGGCCCGTACGAGAACTGCCCCCGGAACCCGGTGCTGACGCACCGCCACCTGGGTCGGGAGTTCCCCGTGCAGAACGTCGGGCACCCGGACTTCGTCGAGGGCGCGGACGGGAGCTGGTCCGCGGTCGTCCTCGCGGTCCGGACGGTCGACGACCGTCACGTGCTCGGGCGCGAGACGTTCGTGACCGACGTCGAGTGGGAGGACGACTGGCCCGTGCTCGCCGCGGGCGTCGGCCACCTCGACGACGTCCGGGAGCGCCCCGTGCACCTCGACGAGCACCCGCCGCGGCTCGGCACCGACGTGCTGACGATCCGGGGCGGTGCGGGCTTCGTGAAAGAGAGCGACGACGGCCTCGTGCTGCGGTCGACCGGCGAGGACGTGACCGGGGCCGGGTCGCCCGCCGCGGTGCTGTACCGTCTGGTGCACCTGCGCGCCGGCGTCGCCGTGTCCTTCGACGACGTCGACCCGCGCGCCCGCGTCGGCCTGCTGTTCCGCCAGAGCGGGGCGTTCAGCGTGCGCCTCGAGGTCGGGGAAGGCCGCGCCCGCGTGCTCGTGCGGCGCGCCGGGGACGACACCGAGGTGGACGCGTGGGCCGTCGAGGACGGTGCGTCGCTCACGATCGAGGCGGACTTCACGCCGGAGGGGCTGCGGTTCCGTACCGGGGCGGACTGGTCGGCGCCGGCGGCCGTGGACGTGCTGTCCTCCGAGGAGGCGGGCGGCTTCGTGGGGACCGTCTGGGGCCCGTACGTGGAGGGAACGCAGGGCGTGGGGGCGACCTTCGTGGGCCGCCGCTACGGCTCCGTGGACGCCTGACTGCGGCCGTCGGACGTCACGCCCACCGACCATGGTGATGTGCACGTCCTCGACGTCGGAAGAGTGCCATCACCATGGTCGGCGCCGGCTGAGGCGGGTGCATCCTTGTTCGGCGGGCCTTCCCGGACCGTCAACGAGGAGACTGGATCCATGCCCGACGACGCCCGCAGCCTCCCCGCCCTGGCGACGGATCCCGTCGCCGACCCGCATGCTGTCGTGCAGGGCGACCGGTACCGCATCACGGTCCTCACGGACGGGCTGGTGCGGCTCGAGTACGCCGAGGACGGTGTCTTCGAGGACCGTGCCTCGACGTTCGCGGTCCGGCGCCGCCTCCCCGTCCCGGCGTTCCGTGTGCTCGACGACGGCCCGAACCTCGAGGTCGTCACCGACCGGTTCCGGCTCGTCTACGACCGGCGGCCGTTCTCGACGAGCGGCCTGTCGGTCGCCGTCCGGGGCGGGGTCACGGTCTACCACTCGGTCTGGCGCTACGGCGAGGAGCTCGGCGACGCCGACGGCACGGTCGCAGGGATGCCCGGGCTCCGCGGCACGGCCCGCACCCTCGACGAGGCCGACGGCGCGATCCCGCTCGAGCCCGGCGTCGTCTCGCGCACCGGGTTCGCCGTGCTCGACGACTCCGCCTCGATGCTGTTCACCGACGACGGCTGGGTCGCGCCGCGCGGTGGTGACCGGGCGGGAGCGGGGGCTGCGTCGTCGGGCAGGCGGGAGGACCTGTACGTGTTCGCGTACGGGACCGACCACGCCGAGGCGCTCCGCGCGTTCTACGCGGTCTCCGGCCCCCAGCCGCTGCTGCCGCGGTTCGCGCTCGGGAACTGGTGGAGCCGCTACCACCCGTACACCGCGGCGTCGTACGAGGCGCTGATCGAGCGGTTCGCGGCCGAGGGCCTGCCGTTCTCGGTGAGCGTCGTGGACATGGACTGGCACGTGGTGGACGTCGACCCGGAGCTCGGCAGCGGGTGGACGGGCTACACGTGGAACCGGTCGCTCTTCCCCGACCCCGCGAAGTTCCTCGCCTGGCTGCACGAGCGCGGACTCCGGGTGACGCTCAACGTGCACCCCGCCGACGGCGTCCGCGCGCACGAGGAGGCGTACGCGGCGATGGCCGCGGCGCTCAGCCGGGACACCTCGCAGCGCGACCCCATCGCGTTCGACGTCACGGACCGCGCGTTCCTCGAGGCGTACTTCGCGGTCCTGCACCGCCGGCTCGAGCGCGACGGCGTCGACTTCTGGTGGCTCGACTGGCAGTCCGGCCCGCACTCGCGCGTCGCAGGCATCGACCCCCTGTGGACGCTCAACCACTTCCACTTCCTCGACAACGCGCGTCCGCGCGAGGCGGCCCGGACCGCGGACGGCCGGGCCGTGCGTGACGACCGGCCGCTCACCTTCTCCCGGTACGCCGGGCCCGGGTCGCACCGCTACCCGGTCGGCTTCTCGGGCGACGCCGTGATCTCGTGGGCGAGCCTCGACTTCCAGCCGTACTTCACGGCATCGGCGGCGAACATCGGGTACGGCTGGTGGTCGCACGACATCGGCGGGCACTTCCACGGCGCCAAGGACGACGAGCTCGCGACCCGCTGGTTCCAGCTCGGCGTCCTGTCGCCGATCATGCGGCTCCACTCGGGCGCCAACGCGTTCATCACCAAGGAGCCGTGGTCGTTCGGCGCGGAGGCACGCGAGGTCATGACCGCGTTCCTGCGCCTGCGCCACCGGCTCGTGCCGTACCTGCACGCGATGAACCACCGCGCCGCCTTCGAGGCGACGCCGCTCGTGCGGCCGCTGTACCACCGGTGGCCGCGTCCGGCCGGGACGTACGACGCGCGCAACACGTTCCTCTTCGGGTCCGAGCTCCTCGTCGCGCCGATCACCTCGCCCGCCGACGGCGCCACCCGGCTCGGGGAGGTCCGGACCTGGCTGCCCGCAGGCACGTGGGTCGACGTGCTCGGCGGGAACGTATACGCCGCGCACGACGCCGGCTCCGGCGGCCGCGAGATCGTCCTGCACCGGCCGCTCGCGTCCGTGCCGGTGCTCGCGCCCGCGGGGGCCGTCGTCCCGCTCGACGCCGCAGCCGTCCCCGGCAACGACACGGCGCCTCCCGAGGCGCTCGAGGTGCTGGTCGTCGTCGGGGCCGACGGTGCGTTCGACCTCATCGAGGACGACGGCGGCCCCGTCGCGGGCCCCGACGCCCCCAACGTCGCGCGCACGCCGGTGCGCTGGGTGCAGGCCGAGGGGAGGGCCGTCGTCGGGCCGGTACGCGGGGGATCCGACGGGACCGCCGCGGTGCCCGCGCGCCGGACCTGGACCCTGACGTTCCCGTCGCTGCGGGGGCTCGGGCCCGACGAGCGTGCGGTCGTCACGGTGACCGTCGACGGGGCGCCGGCCGAGGCCGACGTCCGGCGCGTGTCCCTCGCCGCCGACCCCCGCGGGACGGCCCTCGCCGTGACCGTGGCGGACGTGCCTGCGGACGTGGAGGTCGTCGTCCGGCTGGGGGCCGGGACGGCGCTCGACGCGGGCGACCTCGCGGGGCGCGTGTTCGACCTGCTCGACCGGGCGCAGATCGGCTACGACCTCAAGGAGCGGCTGCTCGCCGTCGCGACTGCCGACGAGCCCGTGACCGCCCGCATCTCCCGGCTCCAGGCGCTCGGCCTGGAGCGCCCGCTGGAGAGCGCCCTCGGTGAGCTCCTCCTGGCGCGCTGACCGTGAGTCGGCGTGGACCGCCCGGCGTGTGGGTGCCTGGCGGCTAGGGTTCTCGCCATGGCGGTCGTCACCTTCGCACGGGAGCTCGGGTCCCGAGGCAGCCGCACCGAGACCTCGACCGGTGATCCCGCGAGCACAACGGACGGGGCAGCTGCTTCGGTCCTCGCCGGGGTCCCGGCCTGGTGGCGCGACAGGGCGCGGGCAGCCGGACTGACCGGCCGTTGGCTCGACGTCTTCGAGGCGATCGACGGCCCTCCGCCTCCTGAGATCGTGGAGTCGAGTCCGGTCCGGCTCGACCCTGAGCTCTCGGGCCACGCACTCGGCCACGCGTATGTCGACGCCCTCAGCTCCGGGGTACGCGCGCGGCACGGCAGGCACTACACACCCGCACCGATCGCCGAACGTCTCTGGGCGAGCGCTCGCGCCGCGTGGGGTTGGGCCGAGGCGCCGACGCCGTTGCCGGGTCTCGTTCGTGACCCGGCCGCGGGCGCCGGCGGACTCCTGCTTCCACCGCTGCGCGAGCACCTCGTCGCGACGGCTGACGTCGATCCGGCCGTCGTCCTGGCGGGGCTTCGCCAGCGGATCGAGGGACTCGAGACGGACCCGGCTGCCGCCTGGCTGGGTTCCGTTGTTCTCGGCGCTGAGCTCCTGCCGCATCTTGCGGCGTTGCCGGACTCCCGACGACGCCCCTTGCCAGGCCTCGTGCACCTCGGCGACGGTCTCGCTGCGGCGGCTCCCGCGCGTGCCGTCGTGATGAATCCGCCGTACGGCCGCGTACGCCTCGATCCGACGGACCGCGAGCGTTTCGGACACCTGGTGCGGGGGCACGCCAACCTCTACGCACTCTTCATGGGTCACGCGCTGGCCACGCTCGACGACGACGGGGTCCTGGCGGCGCTCGTGCCCACGTCCTTCACGGCAGGCGCCTACTTCCAGCCGCTCCGTGCGGCGCTTGCGTCCGCCACGTCGCTACGGTCGGTCAGCTGGCTCGCTGATCGGAGCGGGGTCTTCAGCGGTGTGCTCCAAGAGACGTGCATCGCCACCTTCTCGAAGGCTCACACCGACCGCACTGACGTGCGGTCCCTGCACCGTGGCCAGGACGTGATCGCGCGGGTACCCACTCCGCGGACGAGCGGCCCCTGGCTTCTGGCTCGTCGACGCGAGGACTCCGCGACCGCTGAGGCAGCCCAGAAGATGCCGCACACCCTTGGCACGCTCGGGTGGAAGGTCTCGACGGGTCCCCTCGTGTGGAACCGGCGCAAGGACGACCTCGCGTCGGAGCGCGCAGTCGGGCGCCTCCCGATCGTCTGGGGTGCGGACATCGTCACGGGAACGGTCGTCGCACACGGGTCGCGCCGGAGCGTCCGGTACCTGACGCTCCGCGGCGAGCGTGACGCCCGCACGATGGTCCTCGACGGCCCGGCGATCCTCGCCCAGCGCACGACAGCACCGGAGCAGGCGCGGCGTCTCGTCGTCGCCGAGCTGGACGACGACGTGCTCGCCGAATGGGGCGGGTCCGTCGTCGTGGAGAACCATGTCAACGTCCTGCGCCCGGCGGTACCCGAGCCCGTCCTCGACCGTCGGACGCTCTCGGTGGTCCTCGCGACCACGGAGCTCGACCGGGTCTTGCGATCAACTGCGGGCTCGGTCGCCGTCAGCGCCTACGAACTCTCGTCGCTGCCGTTCCCGGGTGACGAGACTCTCGCGTCCTGGAGGGGGCTCGACTCCCACGCGCTCGTCGATGCTGTGCGCGCGGCGTACGCCGGAGCCGAGTCATGAGCCTGCCGGCGGTCGTCGGCCGATCCGAGTGCGAGCGACGACTGCTCCTCGTCTTTCCGCGCGAGACTCATGACACGGTGCTGTCGTCGCCGGTCGCGGCGGCGGCCGTCGCCGCCATGCTCTACGTGGGCGCCGTCGTCGGAGAAGGCGAGGAGCCGACGAAGGACAGCCGAGTCGTGCGCCCGTCGACGTGCCTCTGGATGCAGGACACCGTCCTCGAGGCCAGACAGACGCGCGAGGAACGGGACGAGTGGTTCGGGGCGGCGGCACGGGGCAAGCGAGCGCTCCAGGCTCTCGTGGTGTCGTGGGGGCTGGACTTCGCGCCGTGGTACGGGGACAACTCGCGCGAGACCTTGCGGGACGAGGCGCTCAACGGGCTGCGCCGTTACGGGGCGGTCGGGGCGAGGGCCGACCTGCCCACCACGTCGAGCACGCCGCGGTGGGCGCTGTCCGAGGAGTTCGCCCAGCTGTTCGACCCTCGCCTTGATGACGCAGATCTCGAAGTGGCGATCGATGCGTGGCGTGACCGCCATGTGGCACCGGGGGACCGGCTGCGCATCAGCAGCTTGCGGAAGCGACAGGCTGGTGCGCATCGCGTCAACGTGACGCTCCCCGATGGGGAACACCGTGCGCTCGAGCCCGGTGACGCCTCGCTCTTGCTGCAAGGTGTGATCGAGGAATGGGCAGCCCGTCGGCTCCGCGACCCCGTGGTCCTCACGATCTCGGAGCCTGGGGCGAAGGTCTACGTGACCGACGCTGCGGTGCTCGAAGAGCTCGGTCTCAGCATCTCGGTCGGTGAGTTGCTGCCTGATGCTGTTATCGTCGACATCGGACGGACGCCGCCGGAGTTCTGGGTGGTCGAGGTCGCGGCGACCGACGGGGTCGTCGACGACGACCGCAAGGCTCGGCTCTTCGAGTGGGCGCGTCTTCAAGGCATCGATCCCGGGCAGCTGCGGTTCTTGACCGCGTTCCTGTCCCGCAATCACTCCGTGGCGAAGCGGCGACTCAAGGATCTTGCCGTCGGCTCTCACGCGTGGTTCCTCGACGAGCCGCGACTTGAGCTCTCGTGGGTCGTGCTCGACGACTGACTCCCGGTCAGACGGCGACCGGGCGGGTGGCCAGCCGCCCGACGAGCGTCTCGAGGTTCTGCGCGATGCGGTCGTGGTGCTCCGGGGACGCCGGGCCGCGCGGCCCCTGCTCCACGTGCATCACGAGGTGCAGGTAGAGCCGGTAGAGGCGCAGCCGCGCGGCTTCGTCCTCGGCGGCGGGCGTCCGCGGCTCAGCGAGATCACCGCCGGCGGCGCGGTAGCCCTCGACCAGTGGGGCGGGGATCCCGCCGGTGCCGAACGGGTCGGCGGCCATGAGGTCGAACAGCGGGTCGCCGAACAGCGCGCGCTCGCCGTCGATGAGGCCCGTGACCGTGCAGGTCGCCGGGTCGACGAGCACGTTCCCCGCCCACAGGTCCCCGTGCACGAGGCGTGGGGTCGTGATCCGGGCCAGCGCCGGCTCGCCCCGTACGGCGGCCTCGCGGACCGCGAACGACGGCACCTCGATGCCCCAGCGCGCGGCGTCGTCGAGCACGGCCTCGATCATCGCGGCGAACGCGTCCGGCCAGGTGGTGCGGGCCAGCCCGGCCTCGGGGGCGGGATAGCCGAAGGCAGTGCCCGTCGCCCGGTGGAGCCGGGCGAGCGCGGCGCCGACCTCGCGCTGGACGCGAGCCGTCGTCGCGGCGTCGAGAGGCGTTCCGGCTCGCTCGGCGTCGGTGGCGACGCGGAACCACGGCACACCGGGCACCGCGCTCATGACGACGGCGTCCCCGGGGAAGGCCGTCCGGCTGCGGTCCTCGTGGAGCAGGGCGGGCACCAGGTCCGACGGCGCACCCGGGGTCGCGTGCACCAGGCGCAGGAACGCCGCCTCGGTGCCGATGATGCCGCGCTCGTAGGCGAGCAGGCGGGACGCGTCGGCGGTCCCGGCCTTGACGACGACGCGGCGGCCGTCGTCGAGCGTGACCGCGTGCACGGCGGCGAACAGGCCGCCGGCCAGGCGCTCGCTGGAGACGGGTCGGCCGAGGGGTGCGCAGAGCGCAGCGAGCTGTGCGTCGGTGAGCGCGGGCGTCGGCTGCGGGGGCGTCGTCACCCTGTGAGCGTAGCCATTCCGGGAGGTCTTGTGAAAAACGGACGAAGCGGAGTGATCGCGGTGACTCGGGCGCGCTCAGGCTTCGGCGTCGCCCCAGGCGCGTGCAAAGGCCGCGATCCGGTCGAGCACCGCGCGCGAGTCGGGTGCGTCACCGGTGCTTCGGCCGGCGGCGAGACCCACGACGTAGCCGGCGACGTACGTCGTCAGCGGTGCCGCCGGTCGCACGACGCTGTGCGCCGCGTCGCCCGCCAGGTCGAGCACGGCCTCCACGTCGACGTCGGCGGGGTCGAACCCCACCTCGTCGGCGAGCGCCTGCAGCCAGTCGTCGAGCTCCTTCACGATGACCTCCTCGGGTCGTCCGTACGGTCGGGGTTCTCCGGGCCGCCGGGGGCGAGCGCGGCCGCGAGCCTGGCCGCATCGTCCCACGTGTCGACGTCGTCGCTCAGGGCGTCCGGGTCGGCGACCTCGGTGCAGCGGAGCCCTGCCACGAGCGACCGCACGCTCGCGCCCGCGAGCCCGTCCGTGCCGTCCGTGCCAACCGCCAGGCTGGCCAGCGCGCGCTCGAGCGGCTCCCGTGCGTACATCCCGACGAGCCACTGGGGGCGTCCGTCGCGCACGAGGTAGGCGCCGTCGTGGGCCCCGGGGTCTTGCACCGCGGCGAGCAGCAGCGGGACGGCGTCGTGCGCGCGCGGAACGTCGCACGCCAGGACGAGCACGGGTGCCGCGGAGCCGCCCGGCTCGGGCCGGGGGAGGGCGGCCAGCCCAGTGGCGAGGCCGGCGACCGGACCCCCGAACGGCGGGTCCTCGCGCACGATCGTGACACCGTCGCGCGCGAGCTCCGGCGGCCCGACGACGACCGTCCGCCGGGCGCCCCGCGTCGCCGTGAGCGCGTGGTCGAGCAGGGTCCGGCCCGCGAGCGTCACGCCGGGCTTGGGCACCCCGAGCCGCTGCGCCCGCCCGCCCGCGAGCACGACGGCGTCGAACACCACGCCCGGTTCGGCGCTGCCTGTCCGCGGTCGGCCGGCGGTGAACCTGCGCACCGGGACCCTGTCGCCCGGGTGCACCTCGACGACGTCCGCCGGCACGACGGCGAGCCCGTCCGCGAGCGCCAGCGCGGACAGCCGGTGGCCGTCGCCGACGGGCGCCACCCGGCCGTCGTCGTCGGTCCGGACCGGGACGAGCTGCTGACGGTCCCGGGGGGAGCGCCAGCCGCCGGCGACGACGCGCTTCTCGGCCGCGCCGTCGGCGTCGCCTGCGAGCCCCCGCAGACGCGTGAGCATCGGTCGGACGAAGAGCTCGAACGACGCGTACGCGCCGGTCGGGTTGCCCGGTGCCGCGAGCCACGGCACCCCACGCCACCGGGCCAGGGCCTGCGGCTTGCCGGGCTGCATGCCGACGGCGGCGACGTCCACGTCGGACGCGCCGGTGCCCGGCCCGGGCGGGGCCGCGAGGAGGGTGCGGACGACGTCGTGCGCGCCGACGCTCACGCCGCCCGTCGTGACGATCAGGTCGGCTCCCGCCGCGACGGCGTCGTCGAGCGCGGCGGCCAGGGCCTCGGGGGTGTCGGGGACGCCGCCCGTGCGCAGCGCGCGGGTTCCCGTGTCGCGGACAGCCCCCGCGACGAGCACCGAGTTGGAGTCCGGAATGCGGCCGGGGCCGAGGGGTGCGCCGGCGGGGGTGAGCTCGTCGCCCGTCGACAGGACCGCGACGACGGGCGCGCGGTGGACGGCGAGCGTCGCGTGGCCCAGGGCCGCGGCGAGGGCCGCGAGCCGCGCGGTCACGACGGTGCCGGCGGGTGCGACGACTTCCCCCGCCGCGACGTCCTCGCCGCGACGACGGACGTGCGCACGGTCGTCCGGGGTGAGCGCGGGGACGGTGACGTCGGCGGCGTCGGGGCGGGCGCCGTCGTCGGGCGTGAACGTGCCGGTCGAGGTCCGCTCCACGGGCACGACGACGTCGGCCCCCGCGGGCACGGGGGCACCCGTCATGATCCGGACCGCCTCGCCCGTGGCGACGGCGCCGACCCGAGCCGATCCCGCCGCGACCTCTCCGACCACCCTCAGCGTCGCGGCGGTGCCGGCGTCGGCGCGGCGCAGCGCGTACCCGTCCATCGCGGCGGCGTCGAAGGGGGGCAGGTCGAGCAGCGCGACGAGGTCGCGGGCGAGGACCGCCCCGACGACCTCGTCGAGCGGCAGGTCGACCACGGGCAGCGGCTCGACGAGCGCGACCGCACGGCGCGCGTGCTCGTCGACGGGACGCAGCGGGGCGGGGGAGTCCACGGCCCCACCGTAGGCCGGGCGGGCGCCGCTCACCCTGGCGCCATGCGCGCTGCGCGCGGAAGCGTGCGGCCGCGCGACTGCGCTCGGCGGGCCGCGGACCCCGGCTTCGGCGTCTCGGGGCGCGACGGGGTGGCCGGATCGGGTGTGCGGGAGGCAAGCCTCAGCACACTAAGGCAAGGCTTGGTTTGCTAGCGGCAAACATTCAGGAAAGCCAGACTGGGGGGATGGCTCAACCCTCCAGCGGGAACCTGCCCCACCTGCTCCGGCGGTACCCGCTCGTCGCGGCTACGGTCGCCGTCGGGCTCGTCACCGCCGGGCTCTGGCTCACCGGCGCCGACGACGCCGCCCGCTGGCTCGGCTCCGGCTTCGCGCTCCTCGTCGCGGTGCGCCAGGCGTGGGACATGCTCCGCGACCTCGTGCACGGCACCGTCGGCCTCGACGTGCTCGCCGTGATCGCGATCGTCAGCACCGTCGCCGTCGGCGACTGGGCGGCGGCGCTCGTCGTCGTCCTCATGCTCACGGGCGGCGAGGCGCTCGAGGACTACGCGGGAGCCCGCGCGTCGGCGGAGCTGGAGGCCCTGCTCGCGGGCGCACCCCAGGACGCCACGCTCGACGACGGCGGCTCGCTCCGCCGGGTGCCCGCGGCCGACGTCCGGGTCGGGGACGTCGTGGTGGTGCGGCCCGGCGAGGTCGTGCCGGTCGACGGGACGCTCGCGTCGGCGTCGGGCGTGTTCGACGAGTCCTCGCTCACGGGCGAGCCGCTGCCGGTGACGCGGACCGAAGGCGACGGCGTGCTGTCGGGCTCCGTGGTCGGCGCCGACCTCGTGCGCGTGCGCGCGACCGCGACCGCAGCCCGGTCCCAGTACCAGCAGATCGTCGACCTGGTGCGGGGAGCGGCGGAGAGCCGCCCCGAGTTCGTGCGCCTCGCGGACCGGTGGTCCGTGCCGTTCACCGTCGTGTCCCTGCTGATCGCGGGGACGGCCTGGGCGGTCAGCGGTGACGGGACGCGGTTCGCGCAGGTGCTCGTGCTCGCGACCCCGTGCCCGCTGCTCATCGCCGCCCCGGTCGCGTTCCTGTCCGGCACGAACCGCGCCACGCGCCACGGCATCATCGTCAAGACCGCCGCGACGCTCGAGAGGCTCGCGCGCGTCCGGACCGTCGCGCTCGACAAGACCGGCACGCTCACGCGCGGGGCGCCCCAGGTCGTGCGGGTCGTGCCCGCGGCCGGGCGCTCGGAGGGTGAGGTGCTGCGTCTTGCCGCGAGCGCCGAGCAGGCGTCCGCCCACGTGCTCGCGCACGCGGTCGTCGCCGCGGCCCGCTCGCGTGGTCTCGCCCCCGCCGCGGCCGACGGGCTGCGCGAGGTCGTCGGCAGCGGCGTCGAGGCCCGGGTGCGCGACGCCGGCACCGCGCGCTCCGTCGTCGTCGGGAAGGCCGCGTACGTCGGGTCGGTGGCGCCGGACGCCGCGGCCCCGACGCTGCAGCCCGGCGAGCTCGCGGTCCTCGTCGCCGTCGACGGCGCGTACGCCGGTGCGGTCGTGCTCGCCGACGCCGTGCGGCCGGACGCCGCCGACACGGTCCGCGACCTGCGCGCGGGCGGCGTCGACCACGTCATGATGCTCACGGGCGACGGCGAGACCACGGCCCGCCAGGTCGCGACCGAGGTCGGCATCGACGACGTGCGCGCCGGTCTCCTGCCCGTGGGAAAGGTGGCCGCCGTGTCGTCGGCCCGCCCGCGGCCCGTCCTCATGGTCGGCGACGGCGTCAACGACGCGCCCGTCCTCGCCGCCGCCGACGTCGGCGTGGCGATGGGCGCGCGCGGCTCGACAGCGGCGTCGCAGTCCGCGGACGTCGTCCTGCTCCACGATCGCGTCCGGGACGTGGCGCGCGCGACCCGGATCGCCCGCGACACCGTGGGCATCGCGAAGCAGAGCATCTGGCTGGGCATCGGGCTGTCCGTCGTGCTCATGCTGGTCGCGGCGTTCGGCGTGATCCCCGCGGTGATCGGTGCGCTCGTGCAGGAGACCGTCGACCTCGTCGCGATCCTCAACGGGCTGCGCGCCCGCGGCCGCGCCGACGTCGTGCCGCTCCCTGCCTCCGTACCTGCGCCGTCGGCGCCCCTCCGCGAGCTCCCCCGCCAGCGCGCCACCCTCGCGAAGTAGGCCTCCTGGCGGGTTGCTTCGCGAGGTACCCCGCGAGGAGGCCTGGTTCGGCGGTGGGTGAGATCCCGGGCCGCTGTATCGCGCTGCGGCCCGCCCCCCTCTCGAACCGGTATGCGCGTGCGACCGCACAGCGCGACCACAGCACCGAGAGGACGACCGATGACGTTCCCCACGACCGGGACCCCCGGCACCACCGCCCCCAGCCGGGACGCCCGCGCCGCGACGTTCGCGGCCGCCGTCGCCGCGCAAGGCTCCGACGCCTCCGTCCACACCGCCGGCTCCCCGACGTACGACGGCGCCCGCCTCCCCTGGAACGTCGCGGTCGACCAGCGGCCCGCGGTCGTCGTCGAGCCGCGCACCGCCGACGACGTCGCGGTCGCCGTCCGCGCGGCCCGCGCGTCGGGCCTGCGGGTCGCCGCCCAGGGCACGGGGCACAACGCGGGGCCGCTCGCCGTGCAGGACCTGAGCGACGTCGTCCTCGTCCGCACGGGCGCGCTCGACGACGTCACGATCGACGCGGCGGCCCGTGTCGCCCGGGTCGGGGCGGGCGCCGTCTGGGAGTCCGTGATCGAGGCCGCGTCCCGCTACGGGCTGACGGCGCTGCACGGGTCGTCGCCCGACGTCGGCGTCGTCGGCTACACGCTCGGTGGGGGCACGTTCGTCTACTCGCGGGCGCTCGGGCTCGCGTGCAACAGCCTGGTCGCGGCGGAGCTCGTGCTCGCCGACGGCTCCGCGGTCCGCGCGTCGGCCGACGAGAACCCCGAGCTGTTCTGGGCGCTGCGCGGCGGCGGCGGGAGCTTCGGCGTCGTGACGGCGCTCGAGCTGGAGCTGTTCGAGCTGCCCACCGTGCAGGCCGGCATGCTCCTGTGGGACGGCTCGCGCGCCGACGACGTCCTCCACGCCTGGGCCGCCTGGGCGACCACGGCGCCTGACGAGATCACCACCAGCCTGCGCCTGCTCAACCTCCCGCCCCTGCCCGACCTGCCGCCGTTCCTGCGGGGCCGCAAGGTCGTCGCGGTCGACGGCGCCGTCCTCGACTCCGACGAGCGCGCCGCCGAGCTCCTCGCCCCGCTGCGGGCGCTCGAGCCGGAGCTGGACACGTTCGGGCGGGTCCCGGCGAGCGCCGTCGTGCGCCTGCACATGGACCCCGAGGGCCCGACGCCGTCCGTGTCGGACTCGGTGCTCGTCGACGAGCTGCCCGACGACGCGATCGACGCGATCCTCGAGGCGGCCGGGCCGGAGTCCGGGACGAGCCTGCTCGCGGCCGAGGTCCGCCAGCTCGGGGGTGCCGTAGGCCGGCCCGCGCCCGACGGCGGCGCGCTCACCCACCTCGACGGGGACTTCCTCGTGTTCGGGGTCGCGGTGGCGCCGACACCCGAGGTCGCCGCGCGGGGCCGCGAGGACGCCGCCCGGCTGGTCGACGCGGTGCGCCCGTGGTCCCGCGGACGCACCTACCTCAGCTTCTCCGAGGTGACGACCGCCTCGACCTCTGCGTACGACGACGCCACGCTCACCCGGCTGCGCGACGTCCGCGACGCCGTCGACCCGGAGCGCCGGATCGTCGCGAACCACCCGGTGGGGGAGCGTCGCGCGGCGTGACGGCGGTGCGTCGTCACCACACGACGTCGTAGGTGCGGCCCGGCTCGGTGTCCCAGGCCAGGTGAGACCGGCCGGGGACGGACGCCGGCAGGACGTCGACGGGGACGGGCACGCCGTCGACGGTCACCGTCGGCGCGCTCGGCGCGGCCGGGACGTCGAGCGTGACGCGGCCGCCGATCCCGCCGGTCAACCGCGCGCGGACGGGGCGGCCGCCGGACCACTCCGCGTCGACCACGTGTCCCTCGCGCGTGCGCAGCCCACGGAACCGGCCGTCGTCCCAGCTCTCGGGGAGGGTCGGGAGGAGCGCGACGAACCCCTCGTGGCTCTGCAGGAGCAGCTCCGCGACGCCGGCAGCGCCGCCGAGGTTCCCGTCGATCTGGAAGACGGCGCCGGGGGGCTCGTCGACCGGGTGCAGGTCGAGCAGGGACGTGGAGCACAGCGGACCGAGGAGGGTGTCGAGGGAGGACCGGGCCAGCTCGGGCTCGCGCAGCCGCGCCGCGAGGCACAGCACCCACGCCCGGCTCCACCCGGTGCCCCCCGATCCGGCGGCCAGCCGGGCGTGCAGGGCGCGCCGCGCAGCGGCGAGGGCGGCGGGTGTCCTCGCCGCGGTGATCCGGGTGCCGGGGTACAGCCCGTACAGGTGGGACAGGTGGCGGTGCCCGGGTTCGTCGGGCTCGCGCGCGTCGGCCCACTCGAGGAGGAGCCCGTCGTCGCCGACCTGCGGCGCCCGGAGCCGCGCGAGGGCGTCCGCGGCCCGTGCCCGGCGCCCGGCCTCGGGCGGAGGCACCGCGCCGCCCGGTGCGGGCCGGGGAGGCCGGGCGACGTAGCGGGCCAGGACCTCGTGGACGAGCTCCTGGTCCAGGGTCGTCCCCGCGGACACCGCGGCCCGCCCGCCGGACGGCGTGACGAACAGGTTCTCGGGCGACGTCGACGGGCTGACCACGAGGTCCCCGTCCGGGTGCGCGACGAGCATGTCGAGCGCGAAGTCGACCGCCGCCGCGTCGACGTCGGCGTCGTCGACCTGCGACGACAGCCACCACAGCGCCGACGGCCAGCTCCCCCAGCGGGCGGGCAGCGGCACGGGCGCGGCGAACCGCCACAGGTCGCTGTTGTGGTGGACCGCCGCGCCGGAAGCGCCGTAGTAGCGCCGGGCCACGTCGCGCCCGGCGTCCGCGAGGTCCCGCACGAGCGCGGCGAGAGGCTCCGTGAGCTCCCCGAGCCCGTACACGTCGGCGGGCCAGTAGGCCATCTGCACGTTGATGTTCGTCGTGTAGTTGCAGCTCCAGGCGGGCCGTACCTCGGTGCTCCAGATCCCCTGGAGCGTGGCCGCCTGCGTGCCCGGCCGGGAGCACGCGATCAGGAGGTAGCGGCCGAGGTTGGCGTAGCGCGCATCCCTCTCCGCCCGGCCGCGCAGCGCGACCTCGGCCCGGTCGTACCAGCCGCGGTGCTCGGCCCGGTGGTCCTCGAGGAGGGCCGCGGTGGGGCGCGCGAGGGCGGCCTCGACGGTCGCCCGGCCGGCGCGCGCGAGCGCGGACAGGTCTGCGCTCGGCCGCTCCGCGTGGCCGCGGAAGCCGGCGACCACGGTCGCGACGAGGCGCGTGCGGTCGCCCGTCCGCCCGGTCGCAGCGACGACGGCGAACCCCATGCCCGCGTCGACGAGGCCGTCGTCGTCGGGCGGGTCGTCCGCGTACCGGACCGGATCGGCGACGTCGCCGACGTAGCTCGGCACGACCTCGGCCGGCACGCGGCCCGTCGCGACGAGCCACTGCGTGCCGTCGGCGTCGACCGCGCGCTCGACCCGCGTGCCCGGGTGCGGGCCCTCGTACGCGAGCCCCGGCCGGCCGGCCGTGCCGCGGGCCTCCGCGACGAGCACGCCGTCGGGGGCGCTGACGAACGCCCGGCACTCGACGGTGGCCTCGTCCTCCCCGCTGCCGCCCACGCGGTACGCCACGCGGGCGACGGCGTCGTCGAGCGCGAGCCGCCGCTCGTAGCCCGCGGCGTCTGCGGGCCCGTAGGTCCAGCCGAGCTGCCCGGCCGGTTGGTAGGACGCGCTGAAGCGGTGCCCGTGCAGCTCCTCCGCGAGGCGGTCGGCGTCCTCGAACCGGCGCTCCGCGACCGCGGCGCGCAGCTCCTCCAGGGCGGCCGGCCGGTCCGGTCCGTCGACGACGTCGCCGTGCCCGGCGGGGCCGCCGGACCAGAGCGTGTCGGCGTTGAGGTCGAAGCGCTCGGTGCCGGGGGTTCCGTGCACCGCCGCGCCCAGGCTCCCGTTCCCGAGGAGGAACGCGTCGAGGAAGCTCGCCGCGGGGGAGGGCAGGACGAGCGTGTGCGCCGCGCGGTCAGTCATGGGTCGGGAAGTAGACGGAGTACGGCTCGTCGGCGACCTCGTGCAGGGGCCGTAGCCGGAGCGTCCGGCTCTGCCCGGCGACGCGCCACGTGCGCCGCCACTCGCCCCAGTGGCGTTCGTCGTCGGGCCGGAGCAGGTCGGCCGGGGCGCGTCCCTCGAGCGCGAGGACCGGCTCGCGGTCGCACTCGGCGGCGAGCACGACGGGGCCGTCGACGAAGGCGACGGTCGTGGGCTCGTCCGGGATCGGCACGGCGCGCACGGCGCTCGGCAGCCACAGCCGCACCTGCTCGCCGCACCACGCCCGGACGAGCGTGACGAAGCCGTCGACGACGGCGGTGGCCTGCTCCACGCCGTCGACCGCGACCTGCACCTCGCCCGCGGTCCACTCGGGCACGCGCAGCCGGAGCGCGACCTCGCGACCGGCGGCGTCCACGGTGACGAGCGCCTCCCAGCCGGCGGGCCGGTGCCGGCTCCCGGCCGCGGCGTCGTTCGCGTCGAACCCGGGCGCGTGGACGTGCTCCCCGAGCTCGAGCACGACGGTCAGGGGTGCGCCGTCGAGGTCGGCCCGCAGCGTGGCCGGCCGGTACTGGGCGACGACGACGCTCGCGCTGGTGTCCGCCGACGGGCCACCCAGGTAGAAGCCGCCCAGGTAGAACACGCCCTCCGCGTGCCGCGTGTGGGCCTGGGCGAGCGTGCCGTGGCAGCACCAGAAGTGCTCGGTCGGCGACCCCCACGCCTTCCTCGCCCCACCGGCCAGCGGCAGGAAGTACGCCACCATGCCGGTCCGCGGGTGCTGCTGGGCCAGCAGCCCGTTGTAGGCGTTGAGCTCGACGAAGTCGAGGTAGGCGACGTCACCCGACCAGCGGAAGAGGACGTCGGCGAGCCGCGTCATGTTGTAGACCGTGCAGTGCTCCTGGTTCTTCTCGCCGCGCCGGGCGGCGAGCTCGAACGGGGGCGTCCAGATCTCCCCGGACGTCTGGCCACCCGTGCAGAAGGTCCCCCGGTCCGTCACCGCGCAACGCCAGTAGGCCTCGACGACCGCGCGCCACCGGTCGTCCCCCGTGACCTCGTAGGCGCGGGCGGCCCCGAGCACCTCCGGGATCGTCGTGTTCGCGTGCCGGTTGGTGAGGGGGTCGCCACCCGCCAGGAGCGTGTCGAAGAGGGGCGCGTGCCAGTAGCGGTCGAGCAGGACCCGGAAGCGGTCGTCGCCGGTCAGGTCGAGGAGGTCGGCCCAGGCCTCGAGCATCCCGCCCGTCTCGACCTCGAGCACCGCCGCCAGCCGCTCGGGCTCGAGCGCGGCGGTCCAGCGGTCGAACCAGGCCGCGGCGCGCACCGCGACGTCGAGGGCTTGCCGGTCACCGAGCTCCCTCGCGGCGTCGACCAGGCCCATGAGGGTCTTGTGGGCGACGTACTGGGGCGCCCAGACGGGCCTGCCCTGGGCGAGGTGGTCGAACAGCCGCGGCGAGACGGCGAACGCCCACTCGCCCCCGTTGCTCTCCTGGCACGCGGCGATCCCGTCCACGACGGCGCGCACCCGGGCGGCCAGCACCGGGTCACCCGTGACGGCGACCTCGCGGGCGGCCGCGGAGAGCCAGTGCCCGACGAAGTGCCCCCGCATGGGCGATCCCGGCGACTCCCAGCCCCAGTGCCGGTCGTCCCCGACCGGACCGTCGCCCCGCAGGATCGTCGAGCGTCCGGCGAGGCCGGCCTCGATGCGGTGGTTCTGCAGGAGGTTGTCCACCTCGAGGCTCAGCAGGTAGTCGCGACCGAGCCGGTGCCGGTCCTCGAAGAGGCCGTGGTCCAGGCGGACCGAGCCGAGGTCCACGTGCTGGTAGGCCGGGTGGTCCATGTCGCTCCGTCGGGTGTCGGGTGCAGACGGCGATGTCCGTCGACACCTTAGGAGCGCGACCGCTTGAGTGCAACGTTGCAGAGCAATGTTCCCAGCCCTCTTGCGTCGTCGGGGTGGCTCGTGCTTGAGTGCTTGCAACGTTGCAAGCCCCCGTCGGAGCGGGCTCGCAGCGCCGGTGCCGCGACGACGCGGCGTCGATGACGGTTTCCGCACTGGAGAGGAAGCATCGTGAGAACGCACAGTCGACTGCTGTCCGGCACTGCTGCCGCTCGTGATCGCGGCGATGGTGGTCTGGCGCTGGTCCGGGTACACGACGCTGCTCTATCTCGCAGGGCTGCAGGCGATCCCGCGCGAGCTCTACGAGGCGGCGTCCGTCGACGGCGCCGGGGGGTGGCGGCAGTTCACCTCCATCACCATCCCGTCGTTGCGGCCGGTCATCATCTTCACCGTCATCACCTCGACCATCGGGGGCCTCCAGATCTTCACGGAGCCGCTGCTGGTCAACCCGACGCCGCCGCTCACCTGCGGGGCCGCACGCCAGTGCCAGACGCTCACGCTCTACCTGTACGAGCAGGCCTTTGGCGACTTCAAGTTCGGCTACGGCGCGGCGATCGGGGTGGCGTTGTTCGCGATGGTCGTGCTCGTCGCGGCCATCAACTTCGCGCTCTCCACCCGGCTCAAGGGGGCGCGGTCATGAGCGACACCGCGACGCGCACAGGGCACCGGACCGCGGCCGACCGCACCACGGCTGCGGTGCCTACCCCGCCGCAGGCCCGACGTCGGCGCCGGGTCGGAAGAGTCCGCTGGTGGGTCTACGCCCTGCTGGGCGTGGCGTCCCTGGCCTGTGTCTTTCCGCTCTACTGGATGTTCGTCGTCGCCTCGACCGACACCGCGGCCGCGAGCCAGCTGCCGCCGCGCCTCGTGCCCGGCGGGAACTTCCTGCACATGGCCCACCTGGTCTTCTCGACGGTCCCCTTCGTGCGCTCGATCGTCAACAGTGTCGTGATCGCCCTCACCATCGGCGTCGGGCAGGCGGTCCTGTGCGCGCTCGCGGGCTTCGCCTTCGCGAAGCTCACGTTCCGGGGACGCAACGCGCTGTTCCTCGTGGTCCTGCTGACGATGACGGTGCCCGCGCAGCTCTCGGTGATCCCCCAGTACATGATCACGACCTGGCTGGGCTGGGTCGACACGCTCCAGGGGGTCGCCGTGCCGGGCCTCGCGAGCGCGTTCGGGATCTTCTGGATGCGGCAGCACATCGCCTCGACGATCGACGACGAGCTGATGGGAGCCGCGCGGATCGACGGTGCCGGGTCGTGGCAGATCTTCTGGCGGATCGCCTTCCCCATCGTGCGGCCCGCGGCCTTCGTCCTCGGGCTCCTCGGCTTCGTGACGAGCTGGAACGACTTCCTGTGGCCGTTCATCGTCCTCAAGTCGCCCGAGAACTACACGGTGCAGATCGCCATCCAGGCGCTCCAGAAGAGCTACACCGTCGATCTCGGGCTGGCCATGGCCGGTTCGTTCCTCGCCACGATCCCGCTGCTCGTCGTGTTCTTCGTCGTCGGCAGGAGGCTCGTGGGCGGCATCATGGACGGGGCGTTCAAGGGGTGACGACGCCGTGACCACAGCACTGCCGACGCCGGGCCGGGGACGGGCCCGGCACGAGTGCCGCACCGAGCGGAGGAGAACGCATGGCCACGACGCTTCGTGACGTCGCCAAGCTCGCAGGAGTCTCGTTTCGTACCGTCTCCAACGTCGTGAACGGCTACGCGCCGGTGAGCGACTCGACGCGGGCCAAGGTCGAGGCAGCGATCGAGGAGCTCGGATACCAGCCCAACCACATGGCGCGCACGCTGCGGCTGGGACGCAGCAACATGCTGGGGCTCGCCGTGCCGCGGCTCGCCGAGGGGTACTTCGCCGAGCTGGCGTCCGAGATCATCGACGTCGCGCGCGAGCGCGGGTACGTCGTCCTGACCGAGCAGACGGGAAACACCCGGGCGCTCGAGCTCGACGCCCTCCGAGGAGCTCGGCGTCAGCTCACCGACGGTCTCATCATCGCCCCGGTGGTCCTCTCCAGCGAGGACGTCGAGCAGTTCGAGACGGAACGCCCGGTGGTCGTCCTCGGCGAGAACGTGTTCTCACCGCGGCTCGACCACGTCACCATGCGCAACGTCGCGGCCGCGCGGGCGGCGACGGAGCACCTGCTGCAGCTCGGCCACCGACGGATCGCCGCGATCGGCAGCACCGAGCCGGGAGCCCCCTCGGTCGGAACCGCAGTGCTCAGGCTCCAGGGCTACCGCGAGGCGTTGCACGGGCACGGCCTCGAGGTCGACGAGGCGCTCGTCCGGAGAGTCGGCCAGTGGGGCAGAGAGGACGGGGCGCGAGCTGTCCGCGAGCTGCTCGACGGGTCGGTCGACTTCTCCGCCGTCTTGGCCGTCACCGACATGCTCGCGATGGGTGCGGCGCACGAGCTGGAGGCGTCCGGTCTCCGCGTGCCCGAGGACGTGTCCGTGATCGGCTTCGACGATCTCACCGAGGGTCAGTACACCGCGCCACCGTTGACGACCGTCGACGCGGGACGCCGCAGCATCGCCGAGGTCGCGGTCACCCGGCTCGTGGACCGGATCGAGCGGCCCGGTGGGCCGCCCCTCTTCTACGAGGCCGACTTCCGCATCGTCGAGCGGCAGTCGACCGCGCGCCGTCGAGACGCCTGACGCGCACCCCACTCACCTGATCGAACGTGACTGCAAGGAGACCCGTGTTCCCGACGAACCCAGTCCTGCCCGGCTTCTTCCCGGATCCCTCGGTGTGCCGGGCCGGTGACCGTTACGTCCTGGCCAACTCGACCTTCGAGTACTACCCGGGCCTGCCCGTCCACGTCAGCGACGACCTCGTGCACTGGCAGCAGGTCGCCTCGGCGGTCACCGACGCCGTGGCGCTCGACTTCGCCGAGATGGGGGACTCGAAGGGGCTGTACGCACCCACGGTCCGCTACCACGACGGCACGTTGTACCTCGTGTGCACGCGCGTGGGTGGGCGCGGGGACGGCACCGAGGACACGGCGTTCCTCGTCACCGCGACCGACGCCGCGGGCCCGTGGTCGCCACCCCGGTGGGTCGCCGGCGCGGACGGGTTCGACCCTGCGCTGTTCTTCGAGGGCGACCGCGTCTACTGGTGCTCGACGCGGATCGTGCGGCCCGGCGCCTACCCCGGAGAGTGCGAGGTGTGGGTGCGGGAGTTCGACGTGCACGACGCGGCGCTCGTGGGTGAGGAGACGGTGGTGTGGCGGGGCGCGCTGCACGGCGCCACCTGGGCCGAAGGCCCACGGATCTTCGCCCGGAACGGCTGGTACTACCTCCTCACCGCGGAGGGCGGGACCTTTCGGGACCACGCGATCGTCATCGCTCGATCCCGTTCGATCACCGGCCCGTACGAGAACTGTCCGCGCAACCCGGTCCTGACGCACCGGCACCTCGGTGCCGACTACCCGGTCCAGAACGTGGGCCATGCCGACTTCGTGGAGCGGCCGGACGGCACCTGGGCCGCGGTCCTGCTCGCGGTCCGGACCGAAGGACGGCAGCACCTTCTCGGTCGCGAGACCTTCCTCGCCGAGGTCACGTGGGAGGACGACTGGCCGGTGGTGAACGCGGGCCACGGTGTCCTGCGCGACGTCGGCGACCGTCCGCTCGCCTACGAGCAGCGGCCCCCGAGCGTCGAGGGCGCGCTCACCGTGCGTGGTGCACCCGACTTCGCGACCGAGGGCCGGCACGGTGTACGGCTGGCCTCCACGGGTGACGGCGTCACCGACGGCGCGGGACGACCCGCGGCGTTGCTGTACCGGCTCCAGCACCGGCTCTTGCAGGTCGAGGCCGAGGTCGTGCTCGACGACCCGGGGGCCCGCGTCGGGCTGCTCCTGCGACAGAGCAGCGACCACGCCGTGCGCGTGGAGGTCGCAGACGGTACGGCGCGCGTGCTGCACCGTCAGGGCGACCGGGAGACCGTGGTCGATGCGTGGGCCGTGTCCGGCACGAGCTTCGTGCTGAGCGCCGAGCTGGCGGACGGGGTCCGGTTCGCGGTGGACGGCCGGTGGTCGTCGCCGGCACCGGTCGACGTGCTGTCGTCCGAGGTGGCGGGCGGGTTCGTCGGGACCACCTGGGGCCCCTACGTCGAGGGGGCTGCCGGTGCGGCCGCCACGGTTCAGGCCCTGCGCTACCGCTCCGCCGGTGCCGAGCGCCCGGAGCGCGCGAGGGTCGGGGTCGCCGTAGCGTGACGACGTCGGAGGCTGCGAGGCCGTGAGGAGGCGTCGGATGCGCGGGTCGGTCGGGTCGGACATCAGGCGCGGTCTGGGCCGCCCGCCCGCGCCGCCGATGCCGGGCCGGGCGGGCGCCGAGGTGCTCGACGCGGCCGGGGCACGCGTCGCCGCCGACCTGCGTGCGCTGCTCGGCGACGACCACGCCGTCCTCGACACCCCTCTCGACCTCGTGCGGTACGCGTCCGACGCCAGCCCGTACCGGATGGTCCCGCGCGTCGTCGTGGTCGCCCGGGACACCGACGACGTCGTCCGGCTCGTCCGGTGGGCGCGCGCGAGCGGGCACGGGCTCACGTTCCGGGCGGGCGGCACGAGCCTCAACGGGCAGTCCCAGTCCGACGACGTCCTCGTCGACGTGCGCCGCCACCTCACGGGCGCCGAGGTGCTCGAGGACGCCGACGGGTCGGGCACCCGCCTCCGTGCCCGACCGGGCCACGTCGTGGCCCGCGCCAACTCGCTGCTGCGCCGCCACGGCCGCAGGCTCGGCCCTGATCCGGCGAGCTCGGCGGCCGCGACGATCGGCGGCGTCGTCGCGAACAACGCGAGCGGGATGACGTGCGGGGTCGTCCGGAACTCCTACCACACGCTCGAGTCGGCGACGCTCGTGCTCGCGTCCGGGACCGTCGTGGACACCGCCGCGCCCGACGCCGACGACCGCCTGCGCGCCGCCGAACCCGCGCTGTGCGCCGAGCTCGACGCGATCCGCCGCGACCTGCGCGCCGACACGGCGCTCGCGGACCGGATCCGTCGCAAGTTCTCGATCAAGAACACCTCGGGCTTCCACCTCGACGCGTTCCTCGACGAGGACTCGAACGCCCGGACCCTGCGCGGGCTCGCGGTCGGGTCCGAAGGGACGCTCGCGTTCGTCGCGGACACCGTCTGGCGGACGGTCCCCCTCGGCCGCCGGCGCACGACGGCGCTGTTCCGGTTCGCGACGCTGCACGACGCCGCGGCCGCGGTCCCGGGGCTCAACGCCGCCGGGGCCGAGGCCGTCGAGATCATGGATGCGGCGTCGCTGCGGGCCGCAGCGCACACCGCCGGCGCGCCGGCCTGGGTCGCGAGCCTCGGCCCCGACGCGACCGACGCAGCGATCCTCACCGAGGTCCGCGCCGACGACGACGCAGCCCTGGAGGACTTCGAGACGAAGGCGAGGGTCGTCGTCGGGCGGGGCGAGGGGGCGGACGACGCCGGGAGCGCACCCGCGCGGGGCGCCGCCGTCGGCGGGGACTTCACGCGCGACCCGGCCCTCGCGGACGGCTACTGGGCGGTGCGCTCGGGCCTGCTCGCGATCATCGGCGCCGCGCGCCCCGACGGCACGGCGCTCATCACGGAGGACGTCGTCGTCCCGCCCGACCGCCTCGCCGACGCGTGCGGCGACCTCGAGGCGCTGCTGGTCGAGCACGGGTTCCTCGGGGCGGTGAACGGGCACGCGTCGGCCGGGAACGTGCACTTCTACCTGTACCTCGACGCGTCGCAGCCCGACCAGGTCGCGACGTACCGGGCGTTCATGACGGACCTCGTGGCGCTCGTCGTCGACCGCTACGACGGCTCGCTCAAGGGCGAGCACGGGACGGGGCGCAACATGGCGCCGTTCGTCGAACGGGAGTGGGGCGCGGACGCCGTCGGACTCATGTGGCGGGTCAAGCGCGCGCTCGACCCGCACGGGATCCTCGCGCCCGGCGTGTTCCTCAACGACGACCCCGAGGTCGCGTTCCGGGACCTCAAGACCATGCCGACGCTCGGTTCCGAGTTCGACCGGTGCATCGAGTGCGGGTTCTGCGAGCCCGTCTGCCCCTCGCGGAACCTCACGACGACGCCGCGGCAGCGGATCGTGCTGCAGCGTGAGATGGCGCGGCAGGGGTGGTCCGGCGAGGTCGAGGCGGCGCTCGTCGACGCGTACGAGTACGCCGGGGTGAACACGTGCGCCGGGGACTCGTCGTGCGCGATCGCGTGCCCCGTGGACATCGACACCGGGCACGTCATGAAGCAGGTGCGGCGAGACGCGTGGTCGCCGACGGCGCAGCGCGTGGGCGCGGAGGTCGCGCGCCGCTGGGGCGTGGGCTCCGCGGGGGCGCGGGTCGCGGTCGGGGCGGCGGACGTCGTCCGGCGCGGGCTGGGCGGCGCCGGCGAAGCAGCGCTCGCCGGGGTCACGAACGCCGGGCGCGCGCTGCTCGGCGCGGACCTCGTGCCACGGTGGCTGAACGCGATCCCGGGTCCGGCCCCGAGCGTGCCCACGACGCGCGCGACGCAGCAGACCGCCGACGCCGTCCTGTTCGCCGCATGCATCAACCGGATCTTCGGGCCGCCGCCGGGGGAGCGGGACGCGCTCACGGTCACCGAGGCGCTCGTCGCGCTCGCCGAGCGGGCCGGGAAGAAGCTCTGGATCCCGGGCGACCTCGGCGACGACTGCTGTGCCACGATCTGGCAGTCCAAGGGCCTCGACGCCGGCAACCGCCTCATGGCCGCGCGCCTGGTGGAGGACCTGCACCGGTGGTCCGACGGCGGGCGGCTGCCCGTCGTGGTCGACGCCGCGTCCTGCACGCTCGGGGTGCTCGAGGAGGTCGTGCCGCACCTCGACGACGCGCACCGCGCGCTCCATGACGACCTCACCGTCCTCGACGCCACCACCTGGGTGCTGCGGGAGGTCGTGCCCGGTCTCGGCGAGGCCGCGAGGCTGGGAGCCGTCGTCGTGCACCCCACGTGCTCGATGCACACGCTGGGCATCGCCGACGACCTGCGGGGGCTCGCGGCCCTGGTCGCGGACCACGTCGTCGAGCCGGTCGTCGCGACGTGCTGCGGTACGGCCGGCGACCGCGCGATGCTGCACCCCGAGCTCACCGAGACCGCGACGCTCGAGGAGGCGGCAGAGGTGGCGGGCGTCGTGGCCGACGCGTGGGTGTCGGGGAACCGGACCTGCGAGCTCGGGCTCGAGCACGACACCGGGAAGCCGTACGAGTCGGTCGTCGTGACGCTGGAGCGCGTCACCCGCCCGCCGTCCGCGAGGTAGGCGAGCGACGCGGGGGTCAGCGGAGGTCAGCGGGGGAGCGCCGCCGCGACGCGACCGTGCCACTCGGTGAACACCGTGCGCGCTCGCGCGACGCCGATCGCCCCGGCCATGGCGCCCGAGTTGGCGCGCTCGAGGCGCACGACCGAACCGCCTTCGGGGGCGGCGAACACCCGCACGGTGTACTTGAGGTGCTGACGCGACTTGCCCACGAACGCTCCGAACATGGCCGTCAGGGCCACCGAGCCGCGCTCGACCTGCGCGGAGAACTCGTCGAGCGGCGTGATCTCGCACCCGTCGGAAGCGAACACGCCGTACGTCAGGTCACGCGCCTGCGCGGGGTGTGCGGTGGTCACGATGTCTTCGGCGGCCATGTCGTGCTCCTGGTCGTGAGTGCTGCCGCGCGGTCGCGTCGGCGTGCCGCAACGTACCAGCACCCGCCGGGACGGACCGCCCGCTTCCACACGCCCCGGTGTCAGGGGGCGAGGACGACGCGTTCCGTGCTCGGCTCGGCCCACGCCGACTCGACGTCGGCGAGCGGGACGGCCCGGGCGTCCACGGCGATCGACCCGCGCGCGATCTCCTCGGCGAGCGCACCGAGCTCAGCGACGATCTCGCGCGTGCTGACCGAGCCCTGTCCGCTCCCGACGAGCTGCAGCCTCGCCGCCCGGAGCGCCGCCGACGGGATGGTCGCCTCGAGGCCACCCATCGAGCCGATCTCGACCCAGGTCAGCGGCTTGCCGCGGTCGGGTCGTGCGGTGACGACGGCGACCACCGCCGCCGCCGCCGTCGGCCCCCACACGTAGTCGAGGACGACGTCCACGTCGGCTGCGACCTCCGCGAGGCGGGCTGCGGCGTCGTCGGGCGAGCCGGCGAGGCTCACGGTCGCGTCGGCACCGAGCGCGGGGAGCGCGGCGAGGCGTTCGGGGTCGCGGCCGGCGGCGACGACGCGGCCCGCGCCCAGCAGCTTCGCGACCTGGACGGCCATGCGCCCGGCGTTCCCGGTCGCCCCGAGGACGAGCACCGACTGCCCGGGCTCGAACGCGATCCGCTGCCGCAGCGCGACCCACGACGACATCGCGGGGTTCATCGCGGCCGCCACGGCGACGGGGTCGATGCCGTCCGGCAGGACGACGCTGCGGCGCGGGTCGATCACCGTGCGCTCGGCCATCGAGCCGTGGGTCGTGTCATGGAGGACGAAGTACCGCAGACGCCCCTCGGGGTCGCGCCCGACGCCGTCGACGCCGGGGACGAGGGGGAGCTCGTCGGTGCTGGTGTAGTGCGACCCCGCGGCCTGGGACCGGACGCGCGGGTGCAGGCCGGCCGCGACGACGTCGACGACGACCTGGCCGTCGGCGGGGACGGGGTCGGAGGTCTCCTGGTAGCGGGGCGGGGTGTCGAACGTGGTGACGAGGGCGGCCTTCATCATGCCTCCAGAGGTGATATGTCATTCGTACTACGAATCAAACTAGGTCGTGATGCGAATGACTGTCAACGGTAGGGTGGTGCACATGACGGACGACACGCTGACCGACCGGGTCGTGCGGGCCCCGGACGACGACGTCCTCGACGCGCTCGCCCAGACCGCCCACGCGGTGACGACCGTCCTGACGCGCGTCGCGGCCGAGCACGACCTGTCGCTGACCCAGCTCCGCGTCCTCGCGATCCTGCGCGACCGCCGTCTGCGGATGAGCGTGCTCGCCGACTACCTGGGTCTCGAGCGCTCGACCATGAGCGGGCTCGTCGACCGCGCCGAGAAGCGGGGGTTGCTCGCGCGCGGGCCGAGCGCGACCGACGGGCGCGCCGTCGAGGTCTACCTCACCGACGAGGGGCTGGCGCTCGCGGAACGAGGGACCTCGCAGGTGCGCGCCGCTCTCGAGCCGTCGACGGCGGCGCTCACCGCCGCCGAGCGGCGCCGGCTCCAGACGCTGCTCGAGAAGCTGGTCGACGCGGGCCTCCACTGAGCGGGTCCGCCGAGAACGAGGTTTTCCGCCGAGTACGAGGGGAACGGGCTCGTACTCGGCGGAAACCCTCGTACTCGGCGGCGGGTGGGACGTCAGCCCAGGAGGAAGCGGGTCGCCGCGTCGACGTGCGCGGCGGTCGAGTCGATCAGCGGCAGCGGCGAGGCGGACTCGTCGAGCAGCAGGTCGAGCTCGGTGCAGCCGAGCACGACGCCCTCGGCGCCGGCGTCGCGCAGCCGCTCCAGCACCCGCACGACGGCGTCCCGCGACTCCGCTCGGACCTCGCCCCGGGTGAGCTCGTCGAAGACGACGCGGTCGACGGTCGCGGCGTCGTCGTCCCAGCCCGACGACGGCCGCACGACCTCGATCCCGTGCCGCGCGAGGCGCTCGCCGTAGAACGTCTCGGTCATGACCCAGCCGGACCCGATCACCCCGAGCCGCGTCAGCCCGCGCGAGCGCGCCGCGTCGGCGACGGCGTCGGCGATGTGCAGCAACGGCACGCGGACCGCGTCCTCGACGGCGGGCGCGACCTTGTGCATGAGGTTCGTCGCGATGAGGACGGCGTCCGCGCCGCCGCGCTCGAGCCCGGCCGCCCTCTCGGCGAGCAGTGCCCCGGCGCCGTCCCAGTCGCCGTCGACCTGGAGGCGGCGGACCTCGTCGAAGTCGACGGACGCGAGGAGGAGGCGCGCGCTGTGGTGCCCGCCGAGCCGCGCGGCGACGGCGGTGTTGAGGAGGCGGTAGTACTCGACGGTCGAGTGCCAGCTCATGCCGCCGAGGATGCCGAGGGTGGGGGCGCCGGGCGTGGGTGCTGCGTCGGTGGGGGCCATACCTCCCAGACTCCCGGCCGCAGTCCCATCACGGAATCCCCGCGATTCTGTGCCCGGCCATAAGTCATGCTTGGGGTATGACGAGCGTTCCCGCCGCACCTGATGCCCCGCCACCGCTCGACCCGCGCCGCCTGCTCATCCTGCGGACGGTCGCGCAGCAAGGGTCGATCAGCGCCGGAGCGCGCGCGCTCGGCTGGACCCAGCCCGCGGTCTCGCAGCACCTGCAGGCGCTCGAGCGCACCGCCCGCACGCCGCTCCTCCTGCGCCACAGCGGCGGGGTGACGCTCACCGAGGCGGGGCGGGCCGCCGTCGTGCACGCCGACGCGATCGCCGCGCACCTCGACGCCGCCGCACGCGAGGTGGGCGAGCTCGCCGCCCTGGGCGCGGGGACGGTACGGCTCGCGGCGTTCCCGTCGGCGCTCGCCGTGCTCGTGCCGCCCGCGCTCGAGCACCTCGCCGCCACCACCGGCGTCGACGTCCGGCTCGTCGAGGCCGAGCCGCCCGAGGCGGTCGAGCTCGTCCGGTCCGGGGACGTCGACGTCGCCCTCACGTTCGGATACGCCGAGTCACCCGGCGTGCCCGCCGACCTCCGCGGTGTCGACCTCGGCGTCGACCCCGTCGACGTCGTGCTGCCCGCCGGCCATGCGGCAGCCGCGGCCGAGGGTCTCCGGCTCGCCGACCTCGCCGACGACGCCTGGGTCGCCGGGTGCGTGCGGTGCCGCGAGCACCTCGTGGCCTGTGCGACGACGGAGGGCTTCACCCCGCGCGTCCGGCACGAGACGGACGACTACGTCGTGGTGCAGCAGCTCGTCGCGCGCGGCCTCGCCGTCGCCGCACTTCCCCGCACCGCGCTCGCCGCGTACCGCCACCCGGACGTCGCCACCCGCGCCGTCGACGGTCTCGGTGCCCGGAGCCTGCACGCGATCCACCGGCCGGGCGTCGAACGCGTGCCGGCGGTCGCCGCCCTGCTGGGCGCCCTGCGCCGTCGGCGGGCCGGTGGGAGCATGGCGGCGTGAGACGCGAGCACACCGTTGACCTCGACGTGCGCGGCCCGTGGTCGCTCGCGACGAGTCGGCGCTTCTGGGAGGGCTTCGCCCCGGCAGCCCTCCCGGAGCAGGCCGACGACGGGCACCTCCGCACCGTGTTCCGCGTCGAGGGCGACTGGACGCGCGCCGAGGCGGACGTCACCCAGGAGACCGAGACGACCCGTGTGGTGGTGCGCGGCGACGGTGACCTCGACGCGGCCGCGGAGCAGGTGGCGCGCTTCCTCGCGCTCGACCTCGACGCGACGACCTGGCCGGACGTCGGCCGCCGTGACCCGGTGGTGGGCGACGTCCAGGAGCGGCTCCCCGGGCTGCGGCCGTGCGGGTTCCACTCCCCGTACGAGGCGGCGGCGTGGGCGGTGCTGTCCCAGCGTGTCGCGGTGCCGCAGGCCGCGCGGATGCGTGCCGGGCTCGTCGAGCGCCACGGCGACGACGGCGCGTTCCCGGCGCCCGCGCGGCTGCGCGAGCTGGCCCCGGGCCTCGACCTGCCGGGCCGCAAGGCCGAGTACCTCGGCGCGGTCGCGGACGCGGCGCTCGCGGGTCGCCTCGACACGCTCGCGCTGCGCGCCCTGGACCCGGACGAGGCCCGCCGCGAGGTCGCCGAGATCCACGGTCTCGGTCCCTTCGCGGCGGACCTCGTCGTCCTGCGCGGCGCGAACGTGCCCGATGCGGTGCCGACGTCGGAGCGCCGGCTCCGGGCGATCGTCGCCGAGCGTTACCCGGGACGCGACCTCGACGAGGTCGCCGGGTCCTGGCGCCCGTGGCGGACGTGGGGCTCGTTCCACCTGCGGGCGGCGTTCACCGCCTCCCTGGAAGCCCGAACAGCGTGACCGGCCGGGTCGGGGCCGTGGTGGCGGTCCCGTCCGCGGCGCCCGGCCGGTGCGCCGTCACGACGACGGACACGCGTTTGCCGAGATCGCGCAGCCTGGGCACATAGGTGGCCCCCGTCGCTCCCGGGACGTCGCGGTCGCCGACACGCCACTGGTAGGTGAACGTCGTGTCGTCGAGCGACCAGCGCCCGGGGTCTACGGTGAGCCGCCCGGCCAGCCGGGGCGTGCCGCGCACGGTGGGCTGCGTCGTCGGGCGCAGCGTCGTGTCGAGGGTCGCGAACCGGGGTGTCCCGGACGCCCCGATCGACCGCGAGTAGAAGTCGGCCATGCCCTCGGGCCCGGTGTTCTCGGCGTTCCACGTCCGCGCCCCCCACGGCATCGCGAGCGTGTAGTCGGGCGCGGCCTTCTCCTGCGCCGCCGTGGGGAGGTAGAACGTCTCGCCGATGATCATCGGCTTCCCGCCGTCCTCGGCGGCGATCGACTTGGCCTGGTCGTAGTACTTCTGCTGGTACTTGTCCAGGTCGTAGTAGTCGACGGCGAGCACGTCGTAGTAGTCCTTGCCCGGGTCGAAGCTGCGCCAGTCGTTGGCGTCGTACTCGGCGAGCCCGCCGGGCACGCCCTCGTAGCGGTCGAACTTCGCGTCGCCGTCGGCGAAGCCGAAGTCGTCGGGCAGGTCCTGCACGTCCCAGACCCAGACGATGTTCGTCAGGCCCTTCGTCTTGACGAGGTAGTCGTGGAACATCCGGTACAGCGCGGGGCTGCCCTCGACCTGAGGCGTCGACGGGTCGTCGGGGCGACCGCCCCACCAGAAGACGTGCTGGTTCATCTCGTGGAACGGGCGCAGCATGACGGTCACACCCGCGTCCTCGAGCTGCTGGAGGTAGCGCGCGTACTCGTCCATGCGCTTCTTCCAGTTCTCGTTGAGCGGCGTGCCGTCGGTGAGCAGCTGGTCGAACTGGTCCTGGTAGAGGAACGAGTAGATCCGGTTGGGGCTCGCCATGGTCTCCGGGCCGGAGTCGCCGCCCCAGTCGCCCTGCGCCTCCTGCTCGACCGTGTACTGCGGCGGCGAGACGTGGAACATGATCTGCACGAGGTTGCCGTTCGCCCACTGGCGCTTGACCTCGTCGATCATGTTCTGCCGGTACGGCACGGTGCGGCCGGTGAGGAAGTCAGCGCTGTACAGCGCGGGGTAGACGCCGAACTCGCGCGCCACCCGCTGGTGCAGCACGTCCGCCGCGGCGGGGTCCGCGTAGGACTGGTCGTGGTGCATCGCCGAGAGCATGCCCTTGCCGGTCAGGCTCTTGAGGTAGTCGACGACGCCGACGGGCGCGGGCAGGCGCCTCACGGTGACGTCGAGCGTCGCGTCGGGCTTGACCGTGAACGTCGTGCCGTCGGAGAAGAGCGTGAGGCTTGTCAGGTGGACGCGGGTGCGCCCGTTCGCCTGGAACTCGCCCTTGGGTGCGAGCCGGTCGGCGTCCGCGAGGATCTTCCGGTCCGACGACGTCCACGTGGCCTGGACGATCGTCGAGCCCGCGGGCTTCGCGGCCGTGTCGTTGAGGAGCGTGATCAGGTTGGAGACCTTGTCCGCGGTGACGCGGCGGTGGGGGAAGGTCACGGTCGGCACGACGGGCTCCTGGTCGAAGACGAGGTCGATGTCGTCGAGCACCACCGTGCCCGCCGTCGTGGCGCCGACCTTGTTCGCGTAGACCGCGAACGACGTGACTCCCTTGAGGTCGAGCGTCCCGCTGCCGGACTTCGGCGCGAAGTCGGCGACCGGGATCGTGAGGTGCTGCGGCGCTGTCGTCGTCGGGTCGAAGCCGGCGACCTTCGACAGGTGCGCCTCGTACGAGGCGCCGTCGTTGAGCTGGAGGAGCACGTCCTGCCCGGGGGTGAGGTCCTGGACCCAGAGGTCGATCGACTCCAGGCCCGGCCAGTACCCGTCGGCGAGCGGGCGAGAGACTCCCGCGTAGCCGCTCGCGTACGTGTAGTCGAGGCGGAGCGCATGGGCCGAGCCCTCGTGGAGGCCGTCCACGAGGTGCAGCGCGGTGGCGCCACCGTTGGTGTTGCGGGTGTATGCCGCGGTGAGCGCGGCGTCGTCGGCGTACCCCTCCGCATCCTCGAGGGCCCGGGTGTAGGGCCCCGAGGTGCTGGTCGAGCTCGGGGTGTCGGTGTCCGTCGTCGGACGGGCGCTGGCGGCGGTACCGCCGAGAGTGCTCGCGGCGAGCGCGCCGATGGTGACGAGCGACGCGAGCGCGCCCACGCGGGCTCGTCGTCGGCTGCCGGGTGGGAAGAACGTGGTCCGTCGCATCGTGACCTCCTTGTCGTGGGCGTGCGTCCGCTGTGACGCGCCCATGCCTGCCAACGTTGACACATTCTGTGTGAAGCGCTTAAGTAGCGCAAGAGGACGACGTCGTTCTCGGAGGAGGTGATCCACCGCAGCGCACCTTCGTGCCCGCCCCCCCGCGGCGGGACATCACACGTGAAGCATCAGCACCGGAACAAAGGCGGTTTCGCATGCTCAGCACACGCACCACACGCACCCTCGCGACCGGAGCCGCGCTCGCGGCGCTCGTCGCGGTCCCGCTCCTCGCCGGCGGCTCGGCCGACGCCGGGACGCACACCTCGCAGTCCACAGGCAGGACCGCCGGCCAGGTCACCGCGTCGGTCACGACGCCCGACCACCCCGCGCCCGTCACCCAGCACCTCGCGCTCACCCACGCGAGCGCGAGCGCGGCTGCCACCGGGTCGGCCACGAAAGCGGCCGGCCCCGCCCTGGCGAACGCCACCGCGTCGGCGTTCCCGACCGGCACGACCGTCACGGTCGACCCGACGATCGGGTTCCAGAAGATCACCGGCTTCGGTGCGTCGCTGACCGACGCGTCGGCCTACGACCTGTCCCTGCTGTCGAAGGCCGACCGCGACGCCGCGATGACCCAGCTCTTCGACCCGGACGAAGGTGCCGGCCTCAGCTTCCTGCGGCAGCCGATCGGCGCGTCGGACCTGGCCCGGACGGTCTACAGCTTCGACGACATGCCGAAGGGGCAGAAGGACTACGCGCTCAAGCACTTCTCGATCGCGCACGACGAGGAGCAGATCCTTCCGCTCCTGCGGCAGGCCGAGAAGCTCAACCCGAAGCTCACGATCATGGCCACGCCCTGGAGCCCGCCCGGCTGGATGAAGACGTCGGACTCGATGATCGACGGCAAGCTCATCGACTCGCCGCGCATCTACCGGGCGTACGCCGACTACCTCGTGAAGTTCCTCCAGGCCTACAAGGCCGCCGGCGTCGAGGTCGACTACCTCACGGTCCAGAACGAGCCGCAGGCCCTCGACCGCAGCAACTACCCGGGCACGAACCTCGACGTCGAGCAGGCGGCCAAGGTCATCGCGAAGCTCGGCCCGGCGATCGAGAAGGCGGGCCTGAAGACGAAGATCCTGGGCTTCGACCACAACTGGGCCGTGCACCCGTGGGACGCCGGACGGCTCGAGCAGGTGAACGGCAGCCCCGAGGCGGACTACCCGTTCTCGCTGCTCCAGACCAAGGCTGCGCGCTGGATCGACGGCACCGCCTACCACTGCTACTACGGCGACCCGGCGGTCCAGAGCACGCTCAAGACGCTGCACCCGGACAAGGAGATCCTCGAGACCGAGTGCGAGGGGCTGGACATCAACGACGCGATCGGCACCCTGCGCAACTGGGGGCAGTCCGTCACCGCCTGGAACGTCGCGCTCGACGAGAACCACGGCCCGTTCGTGGGTGGCTGCGAGTCCTGCACCGGCCTCGTCACGGTCGACTCGAAGACGAAGGCCGTCACGTACAACCCGCGCTACTACCTGCTCGCCCAGTTCTCGCGGTTCGTCACACCCGGCGCGACGCGGATCATGAGCACGTCCGTCAACAACGTCGACGGCCAGACGGCACAGCTCGACTCCGTCGCCTTCCGCAACCGCGACGGGTCGCTCGCCGTCGTCGTCCACAACACGGCGAAGGCGACGCAGGCGTTCGCCGTGCGGGTCGGCAGCGCGACCTTCCGCGCCACCCTGCCTGCCGACGGCGTCGCCACCTACAGCTGGAGCGACCGGTGAGAGCGGGGCGCCTCGCCCGGGGCGGCCTGCGCCGGCGGGTCGCCGCCGGTCTGGTGACGGCCGCCGTCGTCGGGGCCGCGGGCCTCGCTGCGACCGCGCCGGCGCAGGCGTTCCCGGCGTCCTCGAAGCAGCAGGTGCTCGACTACCTCGCGTCGATCAGCGGGAACCACGTCGTCGCCGGTCAGCACAACAAGGAGCCCGCGACCCAGCCGAACCAGTACAGCCAGATCGTCAAGAACGTCACGGGCCAGTGGCCCGGGCTCTGGGGCGGTGACCTCATGTTCAACGCCTCCGACGTCGCCAACCGGCAACGCGTGATCGACCAGGCGAAGACGGAGTGGGCGAACGGGTCGCTCGTCACGCTCACGTGGCACGTCTGCCCGCCCACCATGGGCAGCTCGTGCTCGTTCGACGGCGGCGTGAAGTCCCGCATCACCAACGAGCAGTTCGACCAGGTCGTCACCGACGGGACCAGCCTCAACACGGCATGGAAGAACCGGCTCCAGGAGGCCGTGCCGTACCTGCAGCAGCTCAAGGACGCCGGGGTCCCCGTGCTCTTCAGGCCGCTGCACGAGATGAACGAGACCTGGAACTGGTGGGGCGGCTACGGCGCCAAGAGCGCCCAGCTCTACCGGATCACCCACGACTACCTCGTGAGCAAGGGCCTCACCAACCTCATCTGGGTCTGGAACGTGCAGGACAACCCCGCCGGAGGCTGGTCGACGTACTACCCGGGCTCGTCATACGTCGACGTCGTCAGCCTCGACGCCTGGTACAAGAGCTATCCCAGCTCGAGCGACTACCAGCAGATCCAGTCCATCGCCGGCAGCAAGCCGATGGCCATCGCTGAGATGGGGAAGATGCCTACCGAGTCGTTCCTCGCGAGCCAGCCGAAGTGGGCCTACTTCATGATCTGGTCCGAGCAGCTCCAGGGGAACAACACGAACGCCGAGATCCAGTCGACGTACTTCGACCCGCGAGTCCTCTACCAGGGCAAGCTGTCGTTGCCCTCGTCGGGCGGCGGTGCCAGTGACGCGCGGACGGGCTCGATCACGGGGCTCGCCGGCAAGTGCGTCGATGCCAGGGCGTCCGGGACGGCCGACGGCACCGTCGTGCAGCTCTACACGTGCGCCACGGGCGTCGCGCAGACCTGGACCGTGGCTGCGCCGTCAGGCACCGGGACCGTCGTCAACACGAGCTCCGGCAAGTGCCTCGACGTGGCCGGCCAGGGGACCGCCGACGGGACGCCCGTCCAGCTCTGGACCTGCAACGGGTCGGGGGCGCAGCAGTGGACGTACGACGCCGGCACCCGGACCCTGCGCAACCCGCAGGCCGGGAAGTGCCTCGACGTGACGGGGCAGAACAGCGCCGACAGCACGCCGCTGCAGGTCTGGACGTGCAACGGTCAGACGAACCAGCAGTGGAGTCTGCCCGTGTGAGCTCGACCGGTCGTGGCGGGTCCGGCGGGGAGGGCGGAGGGGTGTGCGCGGTCTACCATCCGCCTCGCTCGTTCCTCGCTCGGCTCCCGCCAGACCCGACCACGACCGCGCACACCCCTCCGCCCTCCCCGCCTCCGGCGTTCGCGTCACCCTTTCCGCGAAGTAGGCCGCGCGGACGCTTACTTCGCGAGGCACGATGGCCCGCCTCGACCGCGGGCACCCGACGTCTCCGTCGACGAGGCGAGTGCTTTGTCGCGCTTTCCGTCCCCTACTCATTCGCGCTCGAATTTGTCTGGCACCGTTGACCTGATGCAATGAAGCGGTTAAGTTCTGACCTTGCGGACCAGTCGTCCGACCGGCGAGCGCCCCAGCGCCGCCGCCGCCCACGCGAAGGAGCGCGGAGCACCATGAACACCCATCCACGCAGGACCGACCGACGGCGCTCGCGTGCCGTGGTCGGGGCCGCGCTGACGGCGGCGCTCGCCGTCGGCACGCCCGTCGTCGCCGAGACCGCTGCGCACGCCGCGGGCACCGGCGCAGCAGGAGCAGCAGTGACCGAGAGCAGCCTGACCGATCCTTCGAGCGCGGGCGTCGGGCCGTCGCTCAACACCACGTTCGTCACCCACGACGGCGCCCACCTCCAGCTCGACGGCAAGACGTTCCGCTTCAGCGGGACCAACGCCTACTGGCTCGCGCTCGACGAGAACGTGCCGCCCGGCACGGTCGACTATCCGACCTTCTTCCGGATCCGCGATGCGATCGACACCGCGAAGGACCTCGGCGCGACCGTGATCCGCTCGCACATGCTGGTCTCGACGGGCAACGCGAAGTCTCTCCTCCCGTCGGAGGACGCGGGCTGGAACGACGACGCATGGGCCACCATCGACTACGCGATCGCCTACGCGGGCAGCAAGGGCATCCGGCTCGTCCTTCCTTTGACCGACAACTGGGCCTACTACCACGGGGGGCTGCGCGACTTCGCCCGCACCTACGGGCTGTGCGAGAGCTCGTCTGCGGACTGCCCGCAGTTCTACTCCGACCCCCGGATCGTCGCGGACTTCCAGGACTACGTTCGCACCGCGCTGGACCACGTCAACCCCTACACGGGCCTCGCTCTCAAGGACGACCCGACGGTGCTGGGCTGGGAGCTCGGGAACGAGCTCGAGGGCATGACACCGTCCTGGATCGAGACGATCTCGAGCCAGCTCAAGGACGAGGCTCCCCGCCAGCTCGTCGTGGCCGGCCGGCGGTTCGACATCGACCCGGACACGCTCGCCGCGAGCAAGGTCGACGTCGTCGACGTCCACTACTACTCGCCGACGGTCGCGAAGGTGACCGCCGACGCCAAGACGATCACCGACGCGGGGAAGGCGTACATCGCGGGCGAGTACGACTCGAACGCTGCCGGCACCGTTCTGCCGGCGCTGGCCTCCGACTCGAACGTGACCGGCATGCTGTCCTGGTCGCTGTTCCCGCACGACGACACGACCGGCTTCGTCCAGCACGACGACGGTTTCCAGATCCACTACCCGGGCGACGACGCGAAGATGCGCGCGAACGTCGCCGCGCAGCAGGACTACGCCCGCTCGCTCGGCACCACGGTCACGCCCACCATCACCCGGGCGCCGCTCGTCACGTCGGTCACCAGCGACTACGGGCTGCACCGTCTGGCCTGGCGCGGCGCGACCGGCGCCACGGGCTACCTCGTCCAGCGCCAGGCGGGCGCGTCCTGGACCACCCTCACCGCCGACCCGGTGGGCGACGCCGCCTGGCTCGACACCGCGACGCAGGGTGCCGCGACCTATCGGGTCGTGCCCGTCGCGGCGGACGGCACCCACGGGCCGGCGTCCGACCCGGTATCGGTGGGCGAGGGCGAGCAGCTCGCGGTCGACGCGGTCGGCAGCCTCACACCGCTCGCGGCGCACCAGGGTCTCGCGGTGCACCCGCTCGGCGAGGACGCCGTCGTGGTCCCCACCAGCACCGACGGCGGCACGGCGACATGGTCGGCACCGGGCCTGCGTTCGGCCGAGCTGTCCGTCGCTGCGGATGCCACCCCTGCGCTCACCGTGCAGGCCGGGAGCTCTGGCGGGACCTGGACGACCCTGACCGCACGGGTCACCGCCGCGGGCGACGGCCGCTGGACCGTCACCGCCGACGCACCGGCGGGCTCCGACCGCCTGCGCGTGACCTGGCCGTCCGGCGCCGCCGCGACGTACACGGGCCTGACCCGGGTCGCCCTGCGCGCCACCCCGGACGAGGCCGTGCTCGCCGACCCGCTCGACGACCTGTCCCTGACGTCCGCCCACACGGCGACGGTCGGGACCGACACGGGCAACGCCACGCTCTTCGGCGGCGATACCGGTCGCGCGACCCGCACCTCCGCGGGCGCCGGGTCGGCCGAGTGGACGGTGTCGTCGTCGGACGCCCCGCAGGGTCTGACCGGCTTCGACGCGACCGCGTACTACTGGCCCGACCAGGCCGCCGAGCCGCTCGCGTTCGCCGTGTCGGACGACGGCACCACCTGGCGCGACGTCACCCCCGCGGTCGCCGTGACCCCGGGCACGGTCGGCGGGAGCTGGACCAAGGATGCGTACACCGTCCGCGGCCTGTCCGGCGTGCGGCACGTGCGCGTGACCTGGCCCGACGGCAGCACGCCCGAGTGGGTGCAGCAGCTCGGTGACCTCCGGCTCCTCGCGAGCGCGGCCGACGGCGTCGCCGCCCCGGGCCCGGTCACGATCAAGGCGCCGGCCGACGGTGCTGCGGACGTGCGCGGTGTGCCCGCGCTGACCTGGAAGCCGGCGGCGCGAACCGCCGTCTACCGAGTCACGCTCTCGCGGCACGCCGACCTGCGTGATCCGGTCGCGACCACGGAGACGAGCGGCACGAGCTTCACGCCGTCCGTCGCGCTCGACGAGTCCGCCCGCTACTACTGGCAGGTCACGGCGGTGAACGGGGCCGGGACGACGACCTCGAAGGTCGTGTCCTTCACGACGGCCACCCGGCCCACGACCCCGACGACCGCGGACGACTTCGAGTCCTACTCGACCGATGCCGCCGTCGCGGCCGCCTACGTGCGCAACACCGGCGGCGGGGCGATCGCGCCGACCCTCACGCCGTCGGGAGCGGGCAGCGGGCACGGCGACGCGCTGCGCCTGACCTACGACCTGGGCTCGCCCGGCTACGCGGGCGTGACGCGCACGTTCTCGACGGCGCAGGACTGGTGGGGCTACGACGGCCTGTCCCTGTGGCTCGACCGCAGCAAGCTCGGCGCGGGGCAGAGCCTCAGCGTGCAGATCGTCGCGAACGGCGCCTACTACGAGGCGACGCTCGCGACCAAGGGCCCGGCCGCGGCAGGTGTCGTCACCGTCCCGTTCGACGCGTTCGCGCCGCCGTCCTGGGCGTCCGGCGAGGGCCCGCTCGACCTCACCTCGGTCACCCAGCTGTCGTTCTACCTCGGCGGCTCTGGGACGGGCGTGCTGGACGTCGACGACGTCCGCGCGGTCCGCACGACCCCGACGACGGGCACCGCCGGGTCCGTGGTGCTCGCGCTCGCGGTCCCGCCCGTCGTGCGCTCGGGTGACCGCGCCGAGGTGGTCGCGCAGGTCCTCGGGCTCCGTGGCACCGCCACCGGGACCGTGACGGTCCGTGACGAGGACGGAGTCCCCATGGGGACCGCGGCGCTCGCGAAGGGCCGCGCGATCGTCAGGATCACGGCGCCGCCGACCCCGGGCACGGTCCGGCTGTCGCTCGACTACGCGGGCGACCGCACCTACGCGCCGGCGCACGGCTCGGCGTGGCTGTACGTCCTGAAGGGAGCGAAGCGATGAAGAAGACGACGGAGCGGGCGACGCGTCGGCTGACGGCGAGGCGCCGCGTGGGCGCCGGCATCGGTGGCCTGGTGCTCGCCGCCACGAGCCTCACGGGCGTGGTGGGCACGGGGACGGGCGGTGCGGCCGTTGTCGGGCACGGGCACGGCGGCAGCGTGCCCGCGCGCTGCACGCCGTCACTGGCGGCGGGCACGCAGGAGGTCCCCGTCAGGTACGACGGCGCGACCTACCAGGTGCGGGTGCACGTCCCCGCCGCCGCTGCATCCCGGGGCCACCGTGCCCCTGCCTCGCCGACGGGCCTCGTGCTCGACCTGCACGGGTCCGGGGCCGACGGCGCAGCCCAGGCCGGGATCAGCGGGTTCGACGCGCTCTCCGACGCGAAGGGCTTCGTGGTGGCCGAGCCGACCGCCGCGATCGCACTGAACGGCGGCTTCGCCTGGAACGTGCCGGGCGTCCCGACCACGGCCGGCCAGCTCCCTCCGGCCGGCGCCCGTGACGACGTCGCCTTCCTCAGCGCCGTCGCCTCGCAGCTCGGCGGAAAGGCGTGCGTCGACCGCGACCGGGTCTACGCGACCGGGTACTCGGGCGGCGCCCGCATGGCCTCGGCGCTCGCGTGCGAGCGGGCGGACCAGTTCGCGGCCGTCGGGACGGTGGCCGGGCTGCGTGCGGGGCGCCCGTCGCCGATCGACACGAGCGTGCCCGACGTCGCGGACTGCCGTCCGTCACGTCCCGTCCCCGTGATCGAGTTCCACGGTGACGCCGACTACACCAACCCGTACCAGGGCAGCACCGACCTGCGCTGGGGGTACACCGTCCCCGTCGCGGTCCAGACGTGGGCGCGCCTGGACGGTTGCCGCGTCGGGCCGTCGTCGACGGTGGTGAGCGAGCACGTCACACGGTTCGCGTACTCCCGCTGCGACGGCGGTGCGGACGTCGAGCTCTACCGGGTGTCCGGCGGCGGCCACACGTGGCCCGGAACGTCCGCCGACCAGTCGGAGAACGGGATCGTCACGCACGAGATCAGCGCGAGCGCGCTCTTGTGGGAGTTCTTCGCGGCACACCCGCGACGCTGAGCACCCCGCCGGAGCCCGGTCCCCTCGCGGGGCCGGGCTCCTGCGCGCTCCGAGCGGACGTCCGCTCGCCGCCGCGCCACCGATACCCTGACCGTGGTCGGGTTCGAGGCCCGGCGACGACGAGCGGAGAGTGAGCGACACGGTGGCCCGGATCACGATCGCGGACATCGCACGGCGGGCGGGCGTGTCGACGGGTGCGGTCTCGTACGCACTCAACAACAGGCCTGGCGTCTCGCGCGAGACGAGGGAGCGGATCCTCGCCGTCGCGTCGGAGCTGGGCTGGCAGCCGTCGTCGGCCGCGCGTTCGCTCTCGGGTGCCAAGACCGAGACCGTCGGTCTGGTGCTGGCCCGCGACCCGTCGACCCTAGGGGTCGAGTCGTTCTACATGCAGTTCATCGCGGGCATCGAGTCGGAGCTCGAGAAGCGGTCCTACGGGCTCTTGCTGCAGGTCGTCCCGACGCTCGAGGTCGAGCTCGCGACCTACCGCACCTGGCGCGCCGCGCGCCGGGTCGACGGCGTCGTGTGCGTCGACCCTCGCGTCGACGACCCGCGCGTCGCGCTCCTCGCGGAGCCGGACGCGCTGCCCGTGGTCGTCGTCGGCGACCCGACGCTCGCGAACGGCCTCATGAACGTGTGGACCGACGACGCCGCCGCCATCCGCCAGTCGGTCCGGTACCTGCACGCCGTGGGTCACCGGCGGATCGCGCGCGTCGCCGGTGTCGAAGGCTTCGGGCACACGCTCATCCGCGACGGCGCGTTCCGGGACGAGACCGAGCGCCTCGGCGTGGAGGGTGTCGTCGTCCGGACGGACTACACCCCCGACCAGGGGGCGGCAGCGACGCGCTCGCTGCTGACCGCGGGGGCAGACCGCCCGACGGCGTTCATCTACGACAACGACGTGATGGCGCTCGCCGGTCTGGGCGTGGCGAGCGAGCTCGGCGTCCGGGTGCCGGACGATCTGTCGATCATCGCGTGGGACGACTCGCCTCTCTGCGAGGCGACCTACCCGCGGCTGTCCGCGCTGAGCCACGACGTGACGCGCTACGGCGCGCACGTGGCACGCCGGCTCTTCGACGTGATCGACGGTCAGCCGAAGGCGAGCTTTCTCGACTCGACGCCGGTGCTCCGGCCGCGCGGCACCACAGCGCCCGTCCCCGCGAAGTAGGTCTCCGCGCGGGGTGCTTGGCGGAGGAGGGCAGCACGTGCCCTGCCGCGCCGGATCGTGATCCGACTGTGATCGACGGGGCTTGACTGTCTCCAACTTAAGCGCTTCACTAGTTCTCATGACAACGGTGACACGCGCGGCGCAGGGTAGCGCCGGGACACCCGTGGACGGGTGCGTTCTCGGATGATCGGGGTCACTTAATCGCTCTACCGCCGGCATCGCCGGCCGGTCGACGACGACACGTCAACGACGACAGGAAGCAGGACACGACATGACCACTCGACGGATCCTTGCGGCGGGCGTCACCGCCGCCGCGGTGGCGCTGACGCTCACCGCCTGTGTGGGCGGGGGCGGCGGCGCCTCCGGCGACGACAGCAGCAAGGGTGCTTCGGACGCCTTCAAGGGCGACGTGAAGGGCACCATCACGGTCCTCACGAACCGGACCGACCTGGTGAAGACGACGTTCGCCGACTATGCCAAGAAGTTCGAGGCGAAGTACCCCGGCACGACGGTGAAGTTCGAGGCGATCACCAACTACGAGGACGACGTCACGATCCGCCTGAACTCGCACAACTACGGTGACGTCCTCCTGGTGCCGAACAAGGTCACCAAGGACCAGCTCCCGCAGTTCTTCGAGCCGCTCGGCACCGTGGACGAGCTCGGCAAGACGTACCGCTTCATCAACGCCCAGGCGTACCAGGACAACGTGTACGCGCTGTCGACGTTCGGTACGGCCCAGGGGTACGTCCTCAACACGAAGGTCTGGAAGGAAGCGGGGATCACCGCCCCGCCGAAGACCACCGACGAGCTCCTCCAGGACCTCCAGGCGATCAAGGACAAGACGAAGATCGCGCCGTACTACACGAACTACGCGGACGGCTGGCCGCTGTCGAACTGGCAGAACAACGCCGGCGCGATCAACGGGCCGGACGCCACGAAGATCCGCGACGCCGACGACTCGCCGTGGGACTCGGGCAAGGAGCAGTACCAGATCGACGGCCTGCTGTACGACATCGTGCACGACAAGCTGTCCGAGGCCGACCCGACGACGACCAACTGGGAGGAGTCGAAGAACCTCCTCGGCACGGGCAAGATCGCGATGATGCAGCTCGGCTCCTGGGCCGCGCCGCAGATGCAGGACGCCGCCGTGAAGTCCGGTGCGTCGAAGGACGACATCGGCTTCTGGCCGATGCCGTTCCAGAAGGACGGCAAGTTCCAGTCGATCATCGGCACGGACTACACGGTCGGCATCAGCAAGTACTCGAAGAACAAGGCGACCGCGAAGGCGTGGCTCGACTGGTTCGAGAACGAGTCCGGCTTCGCGCAGCTCAACGGCGGTATCCCCGCGAACAAGGACGGGGCGATGCCCGACGTCCTCAAGCCCTTCCAGGACTTCGGCGTCGACCTCGTCGAGCTGAACCCGGCGCCCAAGGGCCAGGAGACGCTCGACACCGACATCCAGAACGCGTCGCAGATCGACCTCCAGGGGCCGAACTACCGCAAGAAGATGATCGACGTCGCGCGCGGCGCCGCGAAGGGCGACAAGGACTCGTTCTTCGCCGACCTCAACAAGCGCTGGGCGGCTGCCCGCGCCCAGGTCGGGACCAAGTGACGCGTTCCTAGCACCCCACGGCGTGCGCCCGGGTTCTCCCGGGCGCACGCCTCGGCCGCCGTGGAGGCGGCCCGTGATCGACCACCACGCGACGTCGGAGCCGACGTCGTCCGACCGAGAGGTCCCCACCCATGGCTGCACTCGAGGAGACGGTCGCCGCGCCTCGCGGCGCGGCCCCGCCCCGCCGTCGGCGGCGTCGCGGGAGCCACGACACGCTGTCCCGCCACGGCTGGCGGATCACCCCGTGGCTCTTCCTGCTCGTCCCGGTCGCGTTCCTTGTCACGTTCACCTACGTGCCCGTGTTCAACATGTTCGGCTACAGCTTCACGTCGTGGGACGGCCTCGACGCGAAGATGCCGTTCGTCGGGCTCGACAACTACGTCAAGCTCTTCACCGACCCGTCGCTGTTCCGCGTGTTCGTGGTGAGCCTCTTCTACCTGGTGGGCTCGGTCGTCCAGCTCGTGCTGGCGCTCTACTTCGCGACGATCCTGAGCTTCAAGACGCGCCTGCGGAACCTGTTCAAGGGGATCATCTTCTTCCCCTACCTGATCAACGGCGTCGCGATCAGCCTGATCTTCTTGTTCTTCTTCCGGCCGGGCGGGACGCTCGACTCGGTGCTCTCGATCGTGGGGATCCAAGACACGCCGCAGTGGCTCGGCAACCCCGACATCGCGAACTGGTCGCTGGCCGGCACGTCGGTCTGGCGATACCTGGGCCTGAACTTCGTGCTCTTCCTCGGAGCGATCCAGTCGGTGCCGTCCGAGCTGTACGAGGCCGCCGACCTCGACGGCGCCACGTCGTGGCACAAGTTCCGCTACATCATCGCCCCGAGCATCCGGCAGATCCTCGTGCTCACGATGATCCTCTCGGTCTCCGGGTCGCTGTCCGCGTTCGAGATCCCTTACATCATGACGGGCGGGGCGAACGGGACGATGACGTTCGTCATCCAGACCCTCAACACGGCCTTCAACTTCCGGCAGGTGGGCCTCGCGAGCGCGATGGCCGTCGTCCTGCTGCTGATCGTGCTCCTGGTGGCCTGGGTCCAGCGCACGGTCTTCCCCGAGCAGAAGAAGGAGGACCGCGCATGAGCGCCCCGACCCTCCCCGCCCGGCCGACGACGGCCCTCGCCCCGGCCGACGACGTCCACGTGACCGTGGCGGACCGCGCCCGCGGGGCCCTCGCCCGGTGGCAGCGGGCGAGCAGCCCCGTCGTCGGGCCGGCCGCCACGGTCCTCAAGTACCTGTCGCTGGTGGTGGCCTGCCTGTTCGCCGTCACGCCGATCCTGACGATCCTCATGGCGTCGTTCAAGACCGACCAGGAGTACCGGACGTCGGGGCCGCTGACCCCGCCGAAGAACTGGTTCAACCTCGACAACTTCGTCACCGCGTTCACCCAGGGCAACATGGTTCGCGGCTTCCTCAACACCTTGGTCATCCTGGTGATCTCGGTCGTGGGGAGCGTGATCATCGGCGCCATGACGGCCTATGCGCTCGACCGGTTCCAGTTCCGGGGCAAGTGGCTCGTCGCGTTCGGCTTCCTCGTCGCCACGTTCGTCCCGGGGGTGACGACGCAGGTCGCCACCTACCAGGTCGTCAACGCGTTCGGGCTCGTCGGGACGCGGTGGTCGGCGATCGTGCTCTTCATGGGCACGGACATCGTGTCGATCTACATCTTCCTGCAGTTCATGAAGTCGATCCCGCGTGCGCTCGACGAGGCCGCGATGCTCGACGGCGCGAACCGGCTGACGATCTTCACCCGTATCGTCTTCCCCCTGCTGAAGCCCGCGATCGCTACCGTCGTGATCATCAAGGGCATCGCGGTCTACAACGAGTTCTACATACCTTTTCTCTACATGCCGCAGCCGGACCTGCAGGTCATCTCGACGTCGCTCTTCGCGTTCAAGGGGCCTTTCGGTTCGCAGTGGGAGGTCATCTCCGCCGGGACGATCCTGGTGATCATCCCGACGCTGCTCGCCTTCCTCTTCCTGCAGCGGTTCATCTACAACGGCCTGACGTCTGGAGCGACCAAGTGACCCCCTCTTCGACCCCTTCCACGACGGCGATTCTCCGGCGCGAGCTTCACGACGGCTGGGCCGTCCGTGCCGTGGCGGGGCCCGTCGCGACCGAGGTCAGCGGTCGCTCGTTCCCCGCGACGGTTCCCGGCTCGGTCCACACGGACCTGCTGGCCGCCGGTGCGATCCCGGACCCGTACCTCGACGACAACGAGGCCCTGCTGCAGTGGATCGGGCAGTGCGACTGGGAGTACAGGACGACGTTCGACTGGGTGCCGGACGGCCGGACCGACCGGCACGAGCTCGTCTTCGACGGTCTCGACACCGTCGCGACGGTCGTGCTCAACGGCGCCGAGGTCGCGCGCACGGCGAACATGCACCGCACGTACCGCTTCGACGTCGCCGACCGTCTGCGACAGGGGGCCAACGAGCTCGTCGTGACGTTCGCGTCACCGGTCCGGTACGCGGACGCCCAGAGCCTGGCGCTCGGCTACCGGCCGCAGGTCAACCACCACCCGTTCAACGCGATCAGGAAGATGGCGTGCAGCTTCGGCTGGGACTGGGGCATCGACACCGCGTCGTCGGGCATCTGGCGTCCGGTCCGGCTCGAGTCGTGGCGGACGGCGCGGCTCGCCTCCGTGCGTCCCGTGTCGACGGTCAGCGCGGGGCCCGACGACTCCGCCGTCGGTGCGACGGGCCACCTGGACGTGCACGTCGCACTCGACCGGGCGACGACGGAGGCCGAGGTCGTCGTCACCGTGGCCGTCGGCGCCCCGGGCGACGCGACCACCGTGTCGGTGACGGTCCCCGCGGGGGCGAGCGACGTCGTCGTGCCCGTGGACGTGGCGGACGTGGACCTGTGGTGGCCGCGCGGGTACGGCGCGCAGCCCCTGTACGAGGTGACGGTGGAGGTGCGGCCCGAGGGTGGGATCGTGCTCGACCGTTGGACCGGGCGGGTCGGGTTCCGGACGGTGCGGCTCGACACGCTCCCGGACGAGCAGGGCACCTCGTTCACCTTCGTCGTGAACGACCAGCCGGTCTGGGTCAAGGGCGCCAACTGGATCCCCGACGACGCGTTCCCGCACCGGGTCACGCGTGACCGCTACGCGGCACGGATCGCGCAGGCCGAGGCTGCGAACGTCAACCTGCTGCGTGTGTGGGGCGGCGGCATCTACGAGGCCGACGACTTCTACGACCTGTGCGACGAGCGCGGCGTCCTCACGTGGCAGGACTTCCTGTTCGCGTGCGCGGCGTACTCCGAGGACGACCCGCTGCGGTCGGAGGTCGAGGCGGAGGCCCGTGACAACGTCACGCGGCTCATGGTGCACCCGAGCCTCGTGCTGTGGAACGGGTCCAACGAGAACGTCTGGGGTGTGCGCGTCTGGGGCTTCGAGAGGCGGCTCCAGGGCCGGTCGTGGGGGCTCGGGTACTACGAGGACCTGCTCCCGTCGGTGGTGGGCGAGCTCGACCCGGGGCGCCCGTACACGCCGTCGAGCCCGTGGTCCGGCGACCTGCCGATCGACATGGGCCTCGACCCCAACAGCCCCGACCACGGGTCGATGCACTCGTGGGAGCTGTGGAACCGGGAGGACTACCCGCACTACCGTGACGACGTGCCCCGGTTCATGGCGGAGTTCGGCTGGCAGGGGCCGCCCGCCTGGTCGACGCTCACGCGTGCGATCCACGACGACCCGCTGACCCCCGAGTCGCCCGGGATGCTGGTCCACCAGAAGGCGATGAGCGGGAACGACAAGCTCACCGACGGCCTCGTCGCGCACCTGCCCCTGCCCGACGACATGGGCGACTGGCACTGGGCCATGTCGCTCAACCAGGCCAACGCCGTGCAGCTCGCGGTCGAGCACCTGCGCTCGTGGGCGCCGCGGAACATGGGCTCGGTGGTCTGGCAGCTCAACGACTGCTGGCCGGTCACGTCCTGGGCCGCGGTCGACGGTGACGGGCACGCCAAGCCCCTGCTGCACGCGCTCGCGCACGCGCACGCCGACCGGCTGGTCACCGTGCAGCCGCGGGACGGCGGGCTCGCGGTCGTCGTCGTGAACGACACGGCCGAGCCGTGGCGTGGCGACGTCGTGGTGCAGCGGCTGACGTTCGACGGCGTCGAGGCGGACGCGACGAAGGTCGCGGTGGACGTCGCGGCCCGGGGGACGGCCACCGTGCCCGTGCCCGAGGCGGTCGCGACCCCGGGGGACGAGCGCGCCGAGCTGCTCGTCGCGACGCTCGGCGAGCAGCGCGGGCTGTGGTTCTTCGCGGAGGCGCGCGACTCGGCCCTCGAGGCGCCCCGGCTGCGTGCGCAGGCCGTCGGGGACGGCGACGGCTGGCGCGTCACCGTGACGGCGGACAACCTCGTGCGGGACGTTGCGCTCCTGGCCGATATCGTCGACCCGTCGCTCGAGGCGACGGATGCGTTGGTCACGCTCCTGCCGGGTGAGACCGTCACGTTCGACGTCCGGGTCCGTGACGCCGGTTTCGTCCCCGGTGCCGCGCTGCCGCGCACGGCGTCGCGCGGTCGCACGGCGGTCGCGATCGACCCGTCCGAGCTGACCGGGCCGCGTGTGCTGCGGTCCGCGAACGACCTCGTGGCCCGCTGGGTCCGCTAGGGTTTCGACAGCGTTGTCACACAACGAATCGTCAAGGAGTGCCCGCATGACCCGTTGGACCGACCTCCCCACGCACCGCGCGTGGCTCCAGCAGCACGCCGAGTCGCTGCTCGCGTTCGGCCGCCGGACGGCCGCGCCCGGTGGGGGAGCGTACTGGCTCGACGCGGTCGGCAGACCCGAGACGGCACGCGGCGTCCAGACCTGGATCACCGGGCGGACGGTGCACGTCTACTCGCTCGGGGCCCTGCTCGGGATCCCCGGGGCACGCGACGTCGCGCAGGGCGCGCTCGACGGCCTCGTCGGCCCCGACGCCCCCCTGCGCGACGTCGAGCACGGGGGCTGGTACGGCACCGTCCTGCCCGACGGCACCCACTCCGAGGGCAAGGAGGCGTACCAGCACGCGTTCGTCGTGCTCGCCGCGACCTCCGCGGTCCGGGCCGGGCTCGACGGCGCCCGCGAGCTCCTCGACGAGGCGACCGAGGTGTACCTCGAACGGTTCTGGGACGACGACGCGGGTCTCGCCGTCGACACCTGGGACACCGCGTTCACGACCCTCGACCCCTACCGCGGGGTCAACGCCAACATGCACTCCGTCGAAGCCATGCTCGCCGCCGCCGACGTCACGGGCGACCCCGCGTGGCTCCGCCGCGCCGCGCGGATCGCGGAGTTCGTCGTCGGGCAGGCGAAGGGTCACGAGTGGCGGATCCCCGAGCACTTCGGGCCCGACTGGGTCCCGGACCTCGAGCTCAACCGCGACCGTCCCGACGACCCGTTCAAGCCGTTCGGGGCGACCGTGGGGCACGGGCTCGAGTGGGCGCGCCTACTGCTTCACCTCGAGGCGGCGCTCGACGGGGTGGGGCTGTCCTCGCACGCGGACCTGCACCTGGCCGCCGTCGGGCTGTTCGACCGGGCCGTAGCCGACGGGTGGGACGCCGACGGCGCGCCCGGGTTCGTCTACACCACCGACTGGGAGGGCAAGCCCGTCGTGCGCCAGCGGATGCACTGGGTCGTCGCGGAGGGCGTCAACACGGCCGCCGCGCTCCAGGCGCGCGCGGTCCGCGCGGGCGACGAGGCGGCCGCCGACCGGTACGCCGGCCTGTACGCCCGGTGGTGGGACTACGCGGACCGGCACGTCCTCGACCACGAGCACGGGTCGTGGTTCCACGAGCTCGACCCCGCCAACCAGCCGGCCGGGACCGTCTGGCCCGGCAAGGCCGACCTCTACCACGCGTTCCAGTCGACCCTGGTGCCGCGGCTCCCGCTCGCGCCGTCGATGGCGACCGCCGTCGCGGAGGGCCTCCTGCGCCCCTGATCCCTCCGCTCGGCACGCGGCGTGTCGGTGGCGCGCACCATGATGGGTGCATGGCCTACGACCAGGTCCTCGCCCAGCGCGTCCGCGACCGGATCGGCGCGGACCTCGCGGTGACGGAGAAGCGCATGTTCGGCGGGCTCTCGTTCCTGTGGGACGGGCGCATCGCGGTCGCCGTCAGCGGCGACGGTCTGCTGCTCCGCGTCGGCCCCGACGACGTCGAGCTCGCCCTGACCGAGCCCGGCACTCGCCAGGCGGTCATGGGCGGGCGGGAGATGCGGGGCTGGATCGTCGTCGACGGCGACGTCCTCGACGACGACGCCCTCGAGACCTGGATCCGCACCGGGGTGGAGTCCGCAGCCCGCCTGCCGGGGGAGTGAGCGGTCGCCCTCGTCGGGGGCTGCCCGTACGGTCGAAACCATGGGCACCACGGAGGGCGCTGCCGTCGAGATCGAGGTCGCGGGGCGGGCCGTGCGCGTGTCCAGCCCGGACCGGGTGATCTTCGAGGCCACGGACAGCACCGCCGCCGTCACCAAGCTTGACGTCGCGCGCTACTACGCGGCCGTCGCGACGCTCGGCGGACGCCCGGGGGAGTCGCGCCCGGCCGCCGTCGCCGGGGGTGCGCCGTCGGACGTGGGCGGGCTGCTGCGCGCGCTGTGGCACCGCCCGACGACGTTGGAACGATGGCCGCGCGGCGTGCGCGAGGGCATGGTGCTGGCCACGCGTGAGGGAGCAGGGCGAGGGACGCGTGAGAGCCCGGACGCCTTCTACCAGAAGCGCGTTCCCTCGGGGGCACCGGGCTATGTCGAGACGGCGACCATCGCGTTCCCGTCGGGCCGCACCGCCGACGAGATCGCGCCCACCGAACCGGCGGTCCCCGTGTGGGCGGCGCACATGGGCACGATCGTGTTCCACCCGTGGCCGGTGCGCAGCGGGGACGTCGAGCACCCCGACGAGCTCCGCATCGACCTCGACCCGCAGCCCGGCACCGACTTCGCGGACGCGCGCCGGGTCGCGATGGTCGCGCGGGACCTCCTGGAAGAGGTGGGTGTCCGGGGCTTCCCCAAGACGTCCGGCAACCGGGGGATCCACGTGTTCGTGCGGATCGAGCCGCGCTGGACGTTCACGGACGTGCGGCACGCGGCGATCGCGTTCGGCCGCGAGCTGGGCCGCCGCACCGACGGCGTCACGACGGCGTGGTGGAAGGAGGAGCGCGGCGAGGCGATCTTCGTGGACTACAACCAGAACGCCCGCGACCGCACCATCGCGAGCGCGTACTCGATCCGCCCCAAGCCGGGTGCGCCCGTGTCGACGCCCGTCACGTGGGACGAGCTCGCCGAGCTCGACGACCCGCGGGCCTTCCACGTCGGCACGGTCCCGGCGCGCCTCGAGCCCGGTGGCGGCCCGCACGGCGACGGCGTCGACCCCTGGGCCGAGATCGACGACGTCGCGCACTCGCTCGACCCGCTCCTCGCCTGGTACGAGCGCGACGAGGAGGAGGGCCTCGGCGACCTGCCGTACCCGCCCGAGCACCCGAAGATGGCCGGCGAGCCGCGTCGTGTCCAGCCGAGCCGAGCGCGCAGGCCGGCCGACTGATGTGCCGGCTGTTCGCCCTGCACGCCGGGCCGCGAGCCGTCCCCGCGACCTTCTGGCTGCTCGACGCCCCCGACTCGCTCGCCGCCCAGTCCCGTCGCAACCCGGACGGCGCGGGGATCGGGGTCTTCGGGCCCGACGGCGTCGTGCGGGTCGACAAGCAGCCGCTCCCCGCGTACGAGGACCCGTCCTTCGCGACGGACGCCCGCGACGTCGAGGCGACCACCTTCGTCGCGCACGTCCGGTACGCGAGCACGGGCGCGCTGACGGTCGAGAACACGCACCCGTTCGTCCAGGACGGGCGGCTGTTCGCCCACAACGGTGTCGTGGGTGGCCTCGACACGCTCGACGCGCGGCTCCGGGACCTCGGCACGGACGGCCTGGTCCGCGGCGCGACCGACTCCGAGCGGGTGTTCGCGCTCGTCACCGCCGAGATCCGACGCGCGGGCGGTGACGTCGGGGCCGGGCTCACGGCGGCCGTCCGGTGGGTCGCGGCCGAGCTGCCCGTCTTCGCGCTCAACGTCATCCTCGCGACCGCCGACGAGCTGTGGGCGCTCCGGCTTCCGGCGACGCACGGCCTCTACGTCCTCGAACGACGTGGCGGCCAGCCCCTCGACGCGCGCAGCGCGCGCATCCACGCCCGGTCGCAGGCGCTCGCGGGGGAGCGCGCCGTCGTCGTCGCCTCCGAGCCGATGGACGGCGAGAGCGGGTGGCGCGAGCTGGACCCCGGCGAGCTCGTCCACGTCCGCGCGGACCTGGGCGTCGAGTCGTCGAGGCCGGCCCCGGCCGGCCTGGCGCACCCCCTCACCCTCGACGACGTGCGCGCGTCGGTCGGGGAGCGGGCGGCGTCGTCGCAGACGGCGGGGTGAGGCCCCGATCGCGGCCGGCCCCGGGGATTCTCGCTGACCGGGCGTGGGGGCGAACGCCTAGGGTGGGCCCGTGCCCGACGAGAACCAGCCCACCGTTCCTCGCGCCGCCAAGCGCCCGACGACGCGCTCCCACCACGGCGACGCGTTCGTCGACGACTACGATTGGCTGCGCGACAAGTCGAACCCCGACGTGATCGCGTACCTCGAGGCCGAGAACGCGTACACCCGGACGGCGACGGCGCACCTCGCCCCGCTGCGGTCGCGGCTCTTCGAGGAGATCAGGTCCCGGACGCAGGAGACGGACCTGTCGGTGCCGGTCCGCGAGGGCGGGTACTGGTACGTGACGCGCACCGTCGAGGGGAAGCAGTACCCCGTGCACGTCCGCGTGCCCGTCGCCGACGAGGACGGTGCCGACGACGGCTGGGCCCCGCCCGCCCTGCCTGCCGACGGCAGCGCGCTGCCCGGCGAGCAGCTCCTCCTCGACCAGAACGCCGAGGCCGAGGGCCACGAGTTCTTCTCGCTGGGCTCGTTCGACGTCACCGCCGACGGCACGCGCGCGCTCTACGCCGTCGACGTCGACGGTGACGAACGCTTCACGCTCCGCATCCGCGACCTCGCGACGGGCGAGAACCTCACCGACGAGATCCCTGGCACGTTCCCGGGTGCGTTCTTCTCGCCCGACGGCGAGCACCTCTTCTACACGACCGTCGACGACGCGTGGCGGCCCGACACCCTGTGGCGTCACCGCGTCGGCGCCCCCGTCGAGGACGACGTGAAGGTCTTCCACGAGCCCGACGAGCGGTTCTGGCTCGGTGCGGGGCTGACGCGGTCGAGGCGGTTCGTCGTCATCGAGATGGGATCGAAGATCACGTCCGAGGTGTGGTTGCTCCCCGCCGACGACGTCACGGGGGAGCCGCGCGTCGTCTGGCCGCGCCGGGAGGGCGTCGAGTACTCGGTCGAGCACCTGTGGCTGCAGGAGGCCTCGGGGGTGCGGTCGGACGCGCTGCTGGTCCTGCACAACGGCGGTTCGGGCGACGCGCCGGAGAACTTCGAGCTCGCGCTCTCGAAGGTCCCGACCGGGGACCCCCTCGGGCCGGAGCATGCGGTCACGGTCGTGCCGTCGTCGCAGGGGACGCGGCTGGAGGACGTGGACGCGTTCGACGGTCACGTCGTCCTCTCCTACCGGCGCGACGGCCTGGCGCGGGTCGGTGTGGTCACGCCGGGGGAAGCGCCCTGGGAGGTGCGGGAGATCCCCTTCGACCAGCCCCTCTTCACGGTCGGGACGGGCGCCAACCCCGAGTTCCGGCAGCCGGCGATCCGCCTCGCGTACGCGTCGTTCGTCGAGCCGGCGACGGTCTACGACTACGTCGTCGCGACCGGTGAGCTGCGCGAGCTCAAGCGCCAGCCCGTCCTCCCCGACCCGGACGGCCGCCCGTTCGACCCGGCCGAGTACGTGCAGCGCCGCGAGTGGGCCACCGCCGACGATGGCACGCAGGTCCCGGTCTCGCTCGTGTGGCGGCGGGACGCGCTGGGTCTGGACAACGCGGGGACGCGCGCGGAGCCCGCGCCGCTGCTGCTCTACGGGTACGGCTCGTACGAGACGAGCATCGACCCGTCGTTCTCCATCCCGCGCCTGTCGCTGCTGGACCGGGGCGTCGTGTTCGCCGTCGCGCACGTGCGCGGTGGAGGCGAGCTGGGTCGCCGCTGGTACGACGACGGCAAGGAGCTCACGAAGAGGAACACGTTCACGGACTTCGTCGCGGTCGCCCGGCACCTCGTCGGCGCGGGCTGGACGAGCCCGGAGCGCATGGTCGCCGACGGTCGCAGCGCGGGCGGGCTCCTCATGGGTGCGGTCGCGAACCTCGCGCCGGAGCTGTTCGCCGGGATCCACGCGGGCGTCCCGTTCGTGGACGCCCTGACGTCGATCCTCGATCCGTCGCTGCCGCTGACCGTCGTCGAGTGGGACGAGTGGGGCGACCCGCTCCACGACGCCGACGTGTACCGCTACATGAAGTCGTACACGCCGTACGAGAACGTGCGCGACGACGCCGACTACCCGCGGATCCTCGCGACGACGAGCCTCAACGACACGCGCGTCCTGTACGTCGAGCCGGCCAAGTGGACCGCCCGGCTGCGCGACGTCGGTGCGCCCGTCCTGCTCAAGACGGAGATGAGCGCGGGGCACGGCGGGGTGTCGGGGCGGTACGCCCGGTGGGAGGAGATCGCGTTCGAGGACGCGTGGATCCTCGACGTGCTGGGTCGCGCCGAGGTCTGACGCGCCCCGTTCGCGGTGTGGGCCTGGTGGCGGCGTGAGAGGTCGAGATCGGCATCGAAACGGCCTCGACGTTGCCGATCTTGACCTCTCGCGGGAGTCCCAGCGACTGACGTCACCGTCGACGCGCACAGCGTCACCCTCGGCGGATCCGGCGTCACAGTCGGCGAGCTCGGGGTCAGCGGCGGTCGAGGATCACCAGCGGGAGCTCGCGGCCCGCCTGCTTCTCGTGCTCGACGAAGAACGGGTACGCCTCGACGAGCCGTTCCCACAGCCCGTCCCGCTCGGTCCCGCCCGCGACCCGGGCGACGGCGTCGTACGCGTCGCCGGCGACCTCGACGTGCACGACGGGCTGGTCGACGAGGTTGTGGAACCACCCGGGCACCCGGGGTGACCCCGCGCCGGAAGCGACGACGAACCGCAGCCCGGTGGGGTCGTCGTCGACGACGAGCACGGGCGTGGTTCGCAGCTCGCCGGTGCGGCGGCCGCGCGTCGTGAGCAGGAGCAGCCGGTCGCGGTGCATGCCGTCGACCTCACCGCCGGCCCGGAACTGCTCGATGACGCGCCGGTTGGTCGTGAGCTGGTCGTCGTCGGTCATCGCTCCATCGTGCGCCGGGTCGGCGCCCGGCGCCGGGTGACCACGGTCACACTCGTTGCACTTCGTGCAGAGTTGCACTCTGTGCAAGATGAGGCGCATGCTGGGGCGCATGACCATGCTCGCCCCCGACGACGCCCGCCCGGCGCCGGACCTCCGCACCCGCAAGCGCGAGGCCACGCGGGAGGCGCTCGCGACCGCCGCGTTCGCGCTCGCGACCGAGCACGGCCTCGACGGCTTCACGATCGACGACGTCGCACGACGCGCCGACGTCTCCCGGCGCACCTTCTTCAACCACTTCGTCTCGAAGGAAGAGGCCGTCACCGCCGTCGTCCGGCTCCGGGTCGCGGGCCTCCTCGACGAGGTCGAACGGCGGATCGCCGCCAAGTCCGCCGATCCGCGGCCCGACGCCCGTCAGCACCGCGAGGTCGGCGAGGCGATCATGGCCGACGCCGTCCACACCCTGCTCGCCGCCGACTCGGTGGCGACCTTCCGGTCGCTGATCGCCCTCACGGAGGCGAGCCCCGAGCTCGTCCCCCACCTCGCGGGCATCGAGCACGAGGCGGGAGACCGCGTGGTCGAGCTCATGCGCGGGCAGGACGAGTCCGTCCCACCCGTGCACGCCGTCTACGCCTTCGCGATCCCGGGCGCCGTGATGGCGACGGTCGGCGCGGTCTACTCACGCCGGCTGCACGTGCGTGAGGTCGACGGCGACGCCCCCGGCGCCCTCGCGCTCGACGACGTCATCGCGGAGCTCGTGCACCTCATCCCCGCGGGCGACGACTGCACCGGCGCCACCTGACGTCGCGGCCCCGGCCGCCCGCCCGTCCCCTACGCACGACCTCGCCGCTCCACCCGCTCCGGCTCCGACGACGTAGCCACACCACCTCGATCGGAGTCCCCCGTGTCCACACTGCTGTACCGACTCGGCTCGCTCGCCTACCGGGCGCGCGGGCGAGTCCTCGCGATCTGGTTGGTCGTGCTCGTCGCCGTCGGCGCGCTGCTGGCGATCAACCCCCCGCAGACCTCCACCGAGTTCTCCATCCCCGGGACCGCCTCCCAGGAGGTCATGGACCACCTCGAGCAGGAGATCCCGTCGTCGTCGGGCACGAGCGTGTCCGTCGTGTTCGAGGCCCCTGACGGCCAGCGCGTCGACACGGCTGAGCGCACGGCCGCGATCGAGCAGGTCGTCAAGGACATCCACACCAGCGACTACGTGGTGAAGTCGCAGGCGTCCGACGACGGCACGAAGGTCCCGGCCGACATGCAGAAGGCGCTGGCCCCCGCGGGCGACGTCACCATGCAGCCGCTCATGACGGGCAAGGGAGACGACGCGACCGCCGTCGACGGCGTGACGGTGTCCACGAACGGGCGCGTCGCGATGCTGCAGTTCCAGCTCACCGACAGCCCGATGTCCCTGCCCGACGGCGCGACGGACGCGATCGTCGCGTCCGCCGACAAGGCCGAGGACGCCGGCCTGACGGTCCTGCCGAGCTCCGACCTCACGCAGACGATCGAGGCCCCGATGGGCCCGCGCGAGATCGTCGGCCTGGTGATCGCCGCGATCGTCCTGCTCATCACGCTCGGCTCGCTGCGCCTCGCCGGCATGCCGCTGCTCACCGCGATCGTCGGCGTCGGCGTCGGCGTGGGCTCCGCGTACGCGCTGTCGTCGGTGATCGACATGACCTCGATGACGCCGATCCTCGCCCTGATGATCGGGCTGGCGGTCGGCATCGACTACGCCCTGTTCATCACCAACCGCGCCAGGCGGCTGATCCTCGACAAGGGGCTCGCCGCGCACGAGGCCGTAGGCCGCGCCGTCGGGACCGCCGGGTCGGCCGTGTTCTTCGCGGGCCTGACCGTCGTCGTCTCCCTCTCGGGCCTGTCGATCATCGGCATCAGCTTCCTCACGACCATGGCGCTCGTCGCGGCGGGCACCGTGATCATCGCCGTCCTCGTCGCCCTGACCCTGCTCCCGGCGCTGCTCGGCTTCGTCGGGGAGCGGCTCGTCACGCCCAAGCAGCGCGAGAAGAACGCCGCCAAGGCCGCCGCGCACCCCGACGGCGCGACGCACGGCCCCGCGACCCGTTGGGCCCAGGGCATCGCCAAGCGTCCCGCGTGGGTGACCGTCGGCGTCGTGGTCCTGCTCGGTGCGCTCGCCGTGCCGTTCACGAAGATGGACCTCAACCTGCCGTCGTCGGGCACCGCGAACACCGGGACCGTCGAGCGGCAGTCCTACGACGCCGTCACCGCCGGGTTCGGCGAGGGCTTCAACGGGCCCCTCCTCGTCGTCGCGAGCGGCGACCAGGCGCTCGGCGCCAAGGGCATCACCTCGGTCAAGGACGCGCTCGCGGACGTCGACCACGTGACCGCCGTCATCCCCGGCGCCGTGTCGCAGGACGGCCGCACGGCGACGTTCACCGTCGTGCCCGACGCCGGCCCCACGGACCAGGGCACCATCGACCTGGTGCACGCCCTGCGAGCTCCGGGAGTGGCCAGCGCCGCCGGAGCAGACCTCGGGGTCACCGGCGTGACCGCCATGAACATCGACATGTCCAAGGTCCTCTCCGACGCGCTCATCCCGTACGTCGCGATCATCGTCGTGATCTCGCTGGTGATCCTGCTGCTGGTGTTCCGCTCGATCTACGTGCCGGTCACCGCGACCCTCGGGTTCGTCCTCACGATCGGTGCGTCGCTGGGCGCCACGACCGCCCTGTTCCAGTGGGGCTGGCTCAAGAACCTCTTCGGCTTCGACACACCCGGGCCGATCCTGAGCTTCCTGCCGATCATCGTCACGGGCATCCTCTACGGGCTCGCGATGGACTACCAGATGTTCCTCGTGTCTTCGATGCGCGAGTCGCACGTCCACGGGCACCCGGGCGTCAAGGGCGTGATCGACGGGTTCCGCGGGGCGGCGCGCGTCGTCGTCGCGGCGGCGATCATCATGATCTCCGTGTTCTCGGGCTTCATCTTCGGTGACGACACGATGATCAAGCAGATCGGCTTCGCCCTGGCGTTCGGCATCCTGATCGACGCGTTCGTCGTCCGGATGACGCTCATCCCGGCCGTCATGGCGCTGGCCGGCGAGAAGGCCTGGTGGCTGCCGAAGTGGCTCGACAAGATCCTGCCGAACCTGGACGTCGAGGGCGACAAGCTCGTCAAGCGGCTCGAGGAGCGCGACGCTCGCCGGGACCGTGAGCCGGTGGGCGCGTCCGCCTGACGCCCCTCCCGCCGAAGTAGTACGGCCGCCGGTATACCTCGCGAGGTATACCGGCGGCCGTACTACTTCGCGGTCAGCGCAGGACGTCCGCCAGGTCGTAGCGCGCGACCTCCTCGAGCTGCTCGTAGGTGCACGTCTCGGGGTCGCGGTCCTCGCGCCAGCGCACGAGCCGGGCGGTGTGCCGGAACCGGTCGCCCTCCATGTGCTCGTACCGCACCTCCGCGACGAGCACCGGGTCGAGCGGCACGAACGACAGGTCCTTCTTGGCGTTCCACCGCGAGACCCCGCCCGGAAGGCGCGAGTCTCCGGACGTGGCATCGGTCTGCCAGCGCGCCCACGGGTGCTGGGTGAGCGGGATCTCGAGCTTCCTCAGCTCGTCGACGAGCTCCGCCCGCCTCGCCGTCGTGAAGGACGCGGCGACACCCACGTGGTGGAGGGTGCCGCCGTCGTCGTACAGGCCGAGGAGGAGCGAGCCGAGCAGCGGCCGCTCCTCGGTCGAGGTCTTGTGCAGGCGGTACCCGGCGACGACGACGTCGGCGGTCCGCTCGTGCTTGATCTTCGCCCAGCCGCGCTTGTCGGGCTGGTAGGTGGAGGCGAGGGGTTTGGCGACGACGCCGTCGAGCCCCGCGCCCTCGAACACCTCGAACCAGCGCCGGGCCTCGTCCGGGTCGCGCGTGGTCTGGGACAGGTACACGCCCGACGACGTCGTGAGGTCCGCCGCGGACGTCACCCGGGTGCGGCTCGTGTCGCCCAGGGCGTCCTCAAGAAGCCTGCGGCGCTCCGCGAGCGGCCGCCCGGTGAGGTCGTCGTCGCCCAGCGCCAGGAGGTCGAACACGACCAACGAGGCGGGCGTCTGCTCGGCCAGCAGCCTGACGCGCGACGCGGCGGGGTGGATGCGGTCCTGCAGGCGGTCGAAGTCGAGGCGTGTCGCTGACGACGGAGCCCCGTCCTCGTCCGTCCCGGGCTCCGGCCGGACGACCACGAGCTCCCCGTCGACGACGCACCGTTCCGGCAGCGCCGCGAGCAGCGCCTCGACGACCTCCGGGAAGTAGCGCGTGAGGGGCTTGGTGTTGCGGCTCCCGAGCTCGACGTCGTCGCCGTCGCGGAACACGATGCAGCGGAACCCGTCCCACTTGGGCTCGTACGACCAGCCGGAGTCGGGGTCGGGCGCGTCCGCGGCAGCGTCGTCGCGCGGGATGGTCCCGACCGCCTTGGCGAGCATCGGCAGGACGGGCGGGCGCACGGGCAGGGACGCGAAGCGGGCGGGGGAGTCGTCGTCGGCCACGGCCCCCACGCTAGGCCGAGCACGGGATCTCAGCCCGCCGAGCACAGGCCGTCCGTCCGCGCCGGGACGGGCGCAGGGCCCGTGCTCGGCGGAGGCGGACGGGGCCGGTCAGACGAGGACGTGCGTGAGGAAGTCCGTGAACGCGACCCACGCGCGACGGTCGGCCTCCGGCCGGAACGACGGCTGGTCCGCGATCGTGTACGCGTGCGGCGCCCCGCCGTACAGCGTCACCTCCCACGGCACCCCCGCCGCCCGCAGCTCGTCGGTGAACGCATGCACCGCGTCGTCGGGCACGACGGCGTCGTCCCCGCCGCCGAGGACCAGCACGGACCCGCGGATCTCCGGGGCGTCCGACGGGGCGTGCGTGACGAGGCGCGCGTGGAACGCGACGGTGCCGCGGAGGTCGGCGCCCGTGCGCGCCAGCTCGAGCGCGCCCGAGCCGCCGAAGCAGTACCCCGCCGCGACGACGCGGTCCGCGTCGACCGAGGGCTGCGCGACGAGCCACTCGTAGGCGGCGTGGAGCCGCCCGCGCAGCAGGTCGAGGTCCCCGTAGTAGCGGCCGGCGACGGCCGGCGCCTCGTCGTGCGTGGCCGGACGCCCCTCGAGCCCGTAGACGTCCGCCGCGAACGCCACGTACCCGAGCCGGGCCAGCATGTGGGCGCGGGCCCGGACCGTCGGACCGACCCCGAGCCAGTCGTGGACCAGGAGGACCGCGGGGCGCGGACCGCCGGACGGGTCGTCCCACAGCGCCTCGTCCCACGCCACGTAGCCCTCGCAGGGTGTCGTCCCGTCGGGTGCGTCGTGCCCGTAGCGCACGTGCCCGCCGACGACGCGCGAGCCCACCCGTTCCGGCACCGTCCCCACGACCTCGTGCCAGGCCGGCGGGTAGGCCGTCGGGTCGAAGGGGGTGGCGGGCGCCGTCGTCGGGAAGCGGGAGGTCTTGGAGCCGGACGCGTCGGTCATGCCTTCGGACGCTACGCCCGAGCACGGGATCTTCGCCCCGCGAGCTGGGGGCAGGGGCGGCGGCGGAGGGGAGGGGGAAGGGCGGCGGCGCGGGTACCCTGGCCGGGTGGACGGGACCCTCGGCAGCTCGGACGGCGCTGGCCTCCTGAGCGACGCCGCCCGCCCCTACGCGCGCGGCGCGCGGGTCGTCCTGATCGGATCGACGGCGCTCGCGACCGGCCTCGGCGCGCACCTCCTCGGCGGGAGCCGGGTGCCCGGCGGGCTGGGTCTCGCGGCGCTCGCGACCCTCTGCCTCGCCGTCGCCGGGCTCCTCGCGCTCGGCCGTCTGCGTGCCGTGACCCTCGTGCCGGCTCTCGGCGCGCTGCAGGTCGCGCTGCACCTCGGTCTCGACGTGCTCACGCCCGCTGCGCACCCCGCGGTGCCGTCGGGCGTGGGACCGCACGCGATGGCCGGCATGACCCTGGACCCCGGAACGCTCGCGAGTGCGGGGACGGCGCCCGCCATGCACATGACGACGTCGCCCACGATGGTCGCCGCGCACGCCGTCGCGGTGCTCGTGACCGCGTCGCTCCTCGTCGTGGGGGACCGGGCGGCGCTCGCCGCGGTGCGGTGGTGGTCGGTCGTCCGGCCGCAGGTCGAGGCCATCGCGCAGGGCCCGGTCGTCGGCCGTCGCCGCGCGTTCCCGGTCGACGCCACGCCCGGCCCGTGCCGGGCGCTCGTCGTCGCTCGCCGCGGGCTGGGACGCCGCGGACCACCGTGCCCGGGCTTCGCCCTCGCAGCCTGAGCCCGCCGTCGTCCGGACGGCGGGTGGTCCCGTTCGTCCTGTCGACAACCAGGAGTCTCTCGTCATGTCCGTCATGCCCTCCGCGCGTCGCCGCGCCACCCGAGCTCTCGCCGCGGGCGCCGCGGCGCTCGCCCTCACGCTCGCCGTCCCGCTCGCCGCCCAGGCGCACGTCCGCGTCGACCCGGGCCAGGCCACGGCCGGCAGCTACGCCGTCCTCACGTTCCGAGTCCCGACCGAGTCGGCCACGGCGTCGACGACCAAGGTCGTCGTGGACCTGCCCGCCGACCACCCCTTCAGCTCCGTCTCGTACCAGCCCGTCCCTGGCTGGACCGCGAAGGTCGTCACGACGAAGCTCGACAAGCCCGTCGAGACCAAGGCCGGCGCGACCATCACGGAGGCGCCCACCCAGGTGACCTGGACCGCCGAGAGCGGCCACGGCGTCGCGCCCGGTCAGTTCCAGCAGTTCACGATCTCCGCGGGCCCCGTGCCCGACGACGTCACGAGCCTCGAGCTCCCCGCCCACCAGACGTACTCCGACGGGAGCGTCGTGGACTGGGACGAGAAGACGCCGGCTTCGGGCGAGGAGCCCGAGCACCCCGCGCCCGTGCTGCAGGTGCTCCCGGCGGACGGCTCGGCCACCGGCACCGCCGACGCGGCCGCGTCGGCGGACGACTCGGGCGACGGCGCGTCCGGCCTCGCGGTCGGGCTCGGGATCGGGGGGCTCGTGCTCGGCGCCGCGGGGCTCGTCGCGGGCGTCGTCGCGTTGCGCCGGACGCGGGGGGCCGCCGCGTGAGGGGCCGCCGGCTCGGCGGCGCCCTCGCCGCACTCACCCTGGTCGGCGGGCTCGCGGGGACGGTCCTCGTGGCCGCTCCCGCGTCCGCGCACGACTACGTCGTCTCGACGACCCCGAAGACCGGCTCGACCGCGGACGCCGCGGTGCCGAAGGTCGAGGTGACGTTCGACGACGTCGTCCTCGACCCGCAGCACGACGGGTCCACCACGGTCCTCCAGGTGACGGACGCGGCCGGGAAGCACTTCGAGACGTCGTGCCCCACCGTGTCCGGGCGCGACATCTCCGTGCCCACCGCGCTCGGCGCCGCCGGCGCGTACACCGTGACGTGGCGGATCGTCTCCGCGGACGGGCACCCCGTGTCCGGGACGTTCGGGTTCGCCTACCGGCCGCCGTCGGGCACGACGAGCGCCGCCGGGCAGGCCGCGGCCCCGTGCGGCGGCTCCACCGCGAAGGCGGGTGCGGCCGCGGACAGCGCGAGCGGCAGCAGCTCGGTCTCGCCGGGCGTCGTGATCGGGATCGTCGGGGTGGTCGTCCTGCTCGCGGCGGTCGTGGTGGTGCTGCTGACCCGGCGCGCCCGGCGCTCGCTGGACGCCTGACCCTCAGGTCCGGAGCTCGAGCGCCATCTCGAGGTCGCGGGTGCTCGGGTCGAGGCGGTACGGCGTCCAGCCCCCGGTGAGCGTGAAGCCCTCACGCTCGTAGAACCGGCGGGCGCGAGGGTTGTGCTCGTGGACCTCGAGCAGCAGCAGGTCGGCGCCCACCTCGTCGCGCGCCCACGCGACGACCCCGGCGAGGAGCCGGCGCGGCAGGTCGGTGCCGCGGTGCGCGGGGGCGACGTACACCGACGCGAGGGACGGGACGCCGTCGGGCCGACGGAAGCCGCTCATGGTGCCCACCCAGCGGCTCGTCCCCTCCCTCGCGGCGGACGGAGCGGCCCCGAGCACGAGCGAGCCCGGCAGCGTGTGCTGCCGGGCTCGTTCGCGCCACTCGGGTTCTGTCCGGGCCTGCGCGCTCGCCAGGGTCTCGAGGTAGGCGAGCGGCGTGTCGGCCAGCATCTCGAGCCGGATGTCACGCATCGCCGCCCAGTCGTCCGCCGTGGCGCGGACGACGGCGACACCGCCCATGCCGGCCGCGCTCAGCCGGCGAGCGCGCGTGCCTTGAGACGGTCGAACTCCTCCTGCGAGATCGTCCCGGAGTCGAGCAGCGACTTCGCGGTGGCGATCTGGTCGGCGGGGGACTTCGCGGCGGTCTGGCGGATGTAGGTGTCCGCCTCGTCCTTGGCCTGCACCACGGCGGCGGCCTGGCGTGCCGCCATGCCCTGGCCTCGCGCGATCAGGTAGATCAGGCCGGTGATCAGGGGGAACACGATGAGGAAGATGATCCACAGGGCCTTCCACCCGCCCGACAGCTCCCGGTCACGGAACAGGTCGGTGAAGATCTGGATCAGGACGAAGAGATAGGCGATGAAGAGGAAGACCCCGATGATCCACCAGAAGTAGTCCCACACGGTCACGGTCGGTCACCTTTCGAGAGTTGCGAGAGTGTCGTCACGCCGCAGCGGCGCCCTTCCTCTCCTGGCGCCGGTTGCGCAGGAAGATCAGGGGCAGGACGAGGCTGGCGATCGCCGTGACGAGCCACACGACGAGCGTCGCGAGGACCCACGGGACGACGCCGCCCGTGATGGACAGCCCGTCGCCGATGAGGGACGCGATCAGCAGCCCGAGGAACGCGGACACGAGCCCCACGCCGCCGATGAACGCGTTCGCGTAGCGCCGCGTCATCTTGAGGATGAACGGCGTGAGGATCCACTGCACGAGGCAGTAGACGACGACGGCGAGGATGAACCCGCCGACGCTGAGGTGGACGTCGTCGATGAGCAGCGACGCGACCCAGAGCCCGAGTGCCGCGGAACCGAGGAAGATCCCCGTCCGGATGAGGAAGACCACCATGGCGCTCAACGTAGCCCCGCCGACGGCATCCGGCGCGACGAACTGCGTGGTTGGTGGGCGTATCACCCTGCACGGGTGAGGTCGCACCGATTCGCCGGACGGGCCCGGGACGACCGGCCGGTAACCTGGTGGCCCACCGAAACCTGCGCCGGAGGCTGCCTGTGGACCTTGCCATCCCCCTCGTCCTCGGTGCGCTCGCGGTGATCGTCGTGACGGCGTTCGCGCCCCGGCTCGGCATCGCCGCACCGCTGATCCTCGTGGTCGTCGGCGTCGCCGTGAGCTTCCTCCCCTTCGTCTCCGCGGTCGAGCTGGAGCCCGAGCTCATCCTCGGGGGCGTCCTGCCACCGCTGCTGTACTCGTCGGCCGTGAGCATGCCGACCATGGACTTCCGGCGGGACTTCAAGCTCATCGGCGGGCTGTCCGTGATCCTCGTGATCGTCACGGCCGTGATCATCGGGTGGGTCCTGTACCTCGTCGTGCCGGACATCAACCTGCCGATGGGGATCGCGCTCGGCGCCATCATCAGCCCCACGGACGCGGTGGCGACGTCCATCGTGAAACGGCTCGGGGTGTCCCCGCGCATCGTCACGATCCTCGAGGGGGAGTCTCTCCTCAACGACGCGTCCGCGCTCGTGGTGCTGCGGTCCGCGGTCGCCGCGATGGCCGGCGCCGTGTCGCTCGGCCACGTCGCGTGGGACTTCGTGTACGCGGTGGTCGTCGCGGTCGCGGTGGGCTTCGTCGTCGGGCGGGTGAGCCTCCTGCTCCGGTCGCGCATCAAGGACCCCGTGCTGAACACGGCGGCGTCGTTCGTGGTGCCGTTCGTCGCGTACCTGCCCGCCGAGCACCTCGGGGCGTCCGGGCTCGTGGCGGTCGTCGTGACGGGCCTCGTGATGGGGCAGGGGGCGCCGCGCTACCTGCGCCCCCAGGACCGCCGGGCGGAGGAGTCGAACTGGCGCACCGTCGAGCTGCTGCTCGAGGGCGCGGTGTTCCTCCTCATGGGGCTCGAGCTGTTCGGCCTGGTCACCGAGGTGCACGAGGAGCACCAGAGCGCCATGAAGGCCGTCATGATCGCCGCGGTCGCGTTCGTCGGGGTGCTCGTGGTGCGGACCGCGTTCCTCGTGCCGTTCCTGTTCGCCCTGCGCCGGGACCGGCGCGAGCTGAAGCAGCAGCGTGCCGCGCTCGCCCGCGCCCAGGAGCGGCTCGACCAGGGGCTGCCGAGCTTCAGCGGCGGGCCGTTCCCGCCGGGCAGGGGTCCCGGCGGGCGCACCCTCTCGGACCGCGAGAAGCGCCGGCTCAAGCGCCGGGCCGAGCGGGAGAGGAAGCGGCGCGGCGGCATGGACGCCGACCAGCTCGCCGCGCGCAAGACCCGTGTCCAGCAGTTCATCGACCGGCGGGTCGCGGACATCGACTACCTGACGGGCGAGCCGCTGGGCGCGAAGCAGGGCGTCGTCCTCGTGTGGGCCGGGATGCGGGGCGTGGTGACGCTCGCCGCCGCCCAGACGCTCCCCGAGACCGTCACCGGCAACGACGACTACCACCGCGCCCTGCTCGTCCTCATCGCGTTCATCGTGGCGGCCGGCAGCCTGTTCCTCCAGGGCGGGTCGCTCGGGTGGGTGGTGCGGCACCTCGGGCTCGCCAGCGAGGACGCGGGCGCGGCGCGGGCCGAACGTCAGCAGCTCGTCGCGGAGCTCGCGGGCACGGCCGCCGCGGAGTGCGCGCGCGACGACCTGACCCGTGCCGACGGCTCGGCCTACGACCCGGGCGTCGTGGACCTGGTGCGCCGCGAGTCGGTGCGCATCGTCGACGAGAACGGCTTCGACCTCGTCCCCGGCACCGAGAACACCCGGTACGACCAGTACCGCGAGCTGCGCATCCGGGTGATCCGCGCGCAGCGTGACGAGCTGCTGCGGATCCGCGACGTCGGGACCTACTCCGCGGACGCGCTCGGCGACGTGCTCGAGTACCTCGACGCCGACGAGATCGGGATCGAGCTGCGCGGCGCGCACGACGAGGACGACCCGGCGCCCCGGGCCGCGGAATAGCGAGCGCCGCGTGCAGGGTTGCCCTGACGTGTCGACCACTCCCGTGCCCGCCCCGACCGACGCCGGGGAGCCGGCTTCCCCGAACCGCGACGCCGCCGTCCTGGACAACCCCGCGTGGCACGCGCTGCGCGGACCTCACGCCCGCTTCGCCCGGTCACATGGCGTCGCGCTGGCCTACGACCCCGAGGTGTCGCCGTTCGTGGCCCTGCCCGACGGCGCAGCCCCGGCCGCGTTCGACGACCTCGCCGCTCTCGTCGGACCCGGGGTGGAGCTGGGGCTGACGGGCCCGGCCACGGACGTCCCCGACACCTGGGAGGTCCTGTGGGCGGGCGACGGCGTCCAGATGGTTGCGTCCGACGTCGACGCCGGGCCCGACGAGGAGGCCGTGGTGCTCGGCGCCGCCGACGTCCCGGAGATGCTCGACCTGGTCGAGCGCACCCAGCCCGGACCGTTCCGGCCCCGCACCGTCGAGCTCGGCTCGTACCTCGGGATCCGCCGCGAGGGCCGGCTCGTCGCGATGGCCGGCGAGCGCCTGCGGCCGCCGGGCTGGACCGAGGTCAGCGCCGTCTGCACGGACGCCGACCACCGCGGACAGGGGTTCGCCGCCCGGCTCGTGCGCGCCGTCGTGCACCGGGTGCGCGAGCGCGGCGACGAGGCGATCCTGCACGCGACCGCGACGAACACAGGCGCGATCCGGCTGTACGAGCGGCTCGGGTTCGAGCTGCGCCGCCCGGTCCGGTTCGTCGTGGCTCGCACGCCCGAGGCCTGACCCGCCCCGCCCCGACCGGCCCCACCAGCCCAGCCCCGTCCCCTGGCGCCGAGCACGGGGACCGCGTCCGTCAGCACGCGCTCACGGCCGGAAGCCACGTTCTCGAGGGGCGGAGATCCCGCGCTCAGGCGGTGGCGCGCAGGTCGGCCGCGGTGACGAGCGAGCGGAGCGCGATGCCGTGCCCGGCGAGCGCCTCCGCGCCGCCCTCCTGCCGGTCGATCACGCACAGTGCGTCGGTGACCTGGGCGCCCGCGGCCCGCAGGTCCGCCGTCGACAGGACGACCTGGCCGCCGCTCGTGACGACGTCCTCGACGACGAGCACCCGCCGGCCCGCGACGTCGGCGCCTTCCGCGAGCCGCGCCGTCCCGTAGGCCTTCGCCTGCTTGCGGACGAACGCGCACGGCAGCCCCGTGTGCCGGCCCAGCGCGGTCACGACGGGGATGCCGCCGAGCTCGAGGCCGGCCAGGACCTCGACGTCGTCGGGGACCAGCGGCGCCATGGCCTCGGCGACCGCGTCGAGCAGGACCGGGTCCGCCTCGAACCGGTACTTGTCGAAGTACTCCGTCGCCGTGCGCCCCGACCGGAGCGTGAACGTGCCGGTCAGGTGGGAGACGGCGTGGATCTGTCGGGCGAGGTCGTCGAGGTTCACGGGGCACCAGTCTGGCAGGTGGCCGGCTCGGCACCTCGTAGCCTGGTCCGATGCCCCATCTCGTCGCCCGCGACCTCGGCTTCGCGTACCCCGGCCGCCCCGTGTTCCGGGGCGTGTCGTTCCGCGTGCCCGACGGCGCCCGGCTGGGTGTGGTGGGCGAGAACGGGTCGGGCAAGTCGACCCTGCTGCACGTGCTGGCGGGCGAGAGCGCCGACGGGCACCCGCTCGCGCCGTCGTCGGGGGAGGTGGTGCGGCACGGGAGCCTGGCGCTCGTCGAGCAGGAGCTGCGGTCGCCGCCCGGGACCACGGTCGGTGACGTGGTGCGTGCGACCCTCGCCGACGTGCGGGCCGCCGCGGACGCGCTCGACGCGGCGGCGCGGACCTTCGACCACGACGCCGACGCCGTCGGGCTGGGGGAGCTGACCGAGCTCCTCGCCCGCGCCGAGCACCTCGAGGCGTGGGACGCGGACCACCGCGTCGACGAGGCGCTCTCCCGGCTCGGCGCCCCGCGCGACCACGCGCGCCTCCTCGACGAGCTGAGCGTCGGCGAACGCTACCGGGTGCGGCTGGCGTGCCGCCTCGCGGAGCGCACGGACCTCCTGCTCCTCGACGAACCCACCAACCACCTCGACGACGCCGCGATCGGGTTCCTCACCCAGCAGCTCGCCGCGTGGCGGGGCGGGGTCGTGGTGGTGACGCACGACCGGCAGCTCCTCGACGACGTCGCCACGGCGATCCTCGACCTCGACCCCTCGATGGACGGCACCCCGACGCTGTACGGGCAGCCCGGTTACCTGTCGTACCGGTTCGCGAAGAACCAGGCGCTCGTGCGGTGGCGGCAGCGGTACACCGCGGAGCGCAAGCGCGCCGCGCAGCTCGCGGAACGGCTCGACGCCTCCTACGAGGGGCTGTCCGACGAGTGGCGTCCGCCCAAGGGGTCGAACAAGAACCGCCGCGGCACGCGCGCACGCATCCACGTCAAGGCCGCGGACCGCCTCGTCCAGAAGCTCGAGGCCGAGGCCGTCGAGGTGCCGGTCCCGCCGCTCGAGCTCCGGTTCCCGGACCTGCTCGCGATGTCGCCGGGGTGGGACCCGGGCGAGCCGGTCGTCGAGGTCCGCAACCCGCGCGTCGGGCGGCGCCTCGACCTGCCCGGCACCCGCGTGGCGGTCCCGCCGTCGGGGCGCCTGCTCGTCGTCGGGCCGAACGGGTCCGGCAAGTCGACGCTCCTCGGGGCGCTCGCGGGCACGCTCGCGCTGGGCCGGGGGACGCGGCGCGTGGTCGACGGAGCGCGGATCGGGATCGTCGGGCAGGAGGAGTCGGTGCCCGTGGGGCTGCGGATGGGGGACGGTCGGCTCGCGACGGGCTTCGACGCCTACGCGCGTGAGGCCCTGGACCTGCTGGCCGCCGGCGCCCTCGACCCCGAGCTGCTCGTCCCCGTCGCCGCGCTGGGGCTGCTCACGGAGGACGACCTCGACCGGCCGCTCGCCGAGCTGTCCGCGGGGCAGCGCCGCCGGTTCGAGCTCGCCCGGGCGCTCCTCGCCGTCCCGCACCTGCTCGTCCTCGACGAGCCGACCAACCACCTGTCCATCGACCTCGTGGACGAGCTGACGCGCGCGCTGCAAGCGACCTCGGCCGCCGTCGTCGTCGCGACGCACGACCGCCGGATGCGCGACGAGCTCGCGGACTGGCCGACGCTCGAGCTGAGCTGACCGCCGAGATCGAGGGCTCCCGGCCGAGATCGGGGCCAGCAGGCCCGGTTTCGGTGAGAGACCCTCGATCTCGGCGCGGTCAGAGGTACAGCGCGCGCAGCTCCCGGTCGAGGCCGTCGGGCGCCTGCTCCGCCATCCCGCTCAGCACGGACCGGAACCGGTCGATCGTCTCGCGGCCGTGCCGCTGCACGAGCGCGTCCTCGAAGTCGCGGTGGAAGGCGCGGGCGGCGCCGATCGACTCGCGTCCGCGGTCGCTGAGCTCGACGAGGCGGGCTCGACCGTCGCGCGGGTCGGGGCGGCGGACGACGAACCCGCGTCGTTCCATGCCGTCGACGGTCTGCGCGGCGGCCTGGGGTGTGACCTCGAGCAGGCCGGCGAGCTCGCTGATGGTCCGCGGACCCGAGCTGAGGACCCGCATGACGACGCCGTCGGACCCGCCGAGCTCGTCGAACCCCTTCGCGGCGAGGTCGGCGTGGAGCTGCCGCAGGAAGCTCTGGTGCGCGAGCAGCACGAGGATGCCGAGGTCGGAGGGGGGTTGCGCCGCGCGTGCCATGCCCGCAGGATAGCCAAGACAACTTGTTCAAGTTAACTTGTCTATGTGGAGGAGCCATGCCCGTCACCCGCGCGTCCGAGGCCGAGAGCTTCGAGCTTCCCGGCGTCCGCTTCACGTCCCTCGCCGCCCGCGGCTCGGGTCCCGCCAGCTCTGCCTGTGGCGGCTCACCGTCGACGCCGGCCTCACGACGGTCGAGGCGCACACCATCGACAGCGACGAGGTGTTCGCCGTCCTCGAGGGGAGGGTCCGGCTGACCCCCGACGGCGCCGAGCTCGGCCCCGGCGATGCGGCGGTCGTGCCGGCCGGGTCACCGATCCAGCTCGTGAACGACCGCGAGACGCCGGCCGTCCTGCACGTGGCGATCCGGGCGGGGTTCTCCGCGACCATGGCCGACGGGACGCTCGTCGGCACGCCGCCCTGGGCGGCTTGAGCGGTCGTCTGCGCCCGACGACGGCCCCTGGCTCAGGCGCGCGCGGCGACCGCCGCCACCGTGGGTTCGCCGTCGCGCGCGTCGTACGCGTCGCGGGCGTCGAGGATCTGCCCGATGTGGGCCTCGCTCCACGCCTTGAGCGCGTGCAGCACGGGCGTGAGGCTCGCGCCGAGGTCGGTCAGCTCGTAGTCGACCCGTACCGGCACCGTCGGGATGACGGTGCGCGTCACGATGCCGTCGCGTTCGAGGGTCCGAAGGGTCTGGGTGAGCATCTTCTGGCTCGCGCCGGCGATCGTCCGGGCGATCTCGGAGTGGCGCAGCGGGCCGCCCTCGAGCGCGTTGACCACGAGGCACGCCCACTTGTTGCCGATGGTCTCGAGGACCCGGCGGCTGGGGCAGGCCTCGAAGAACGCGTTGTACTCGAGTCGTGCGAGCTCGCGTTCCTGGGCTGCGGTGAGGGTCGGCACGGGGCTGCCTCCGGGGTGTTGGTGCTGGTGAACAACAGTTCCCACGGGTGGGGTAGGCACCTGAAGGTACCTACTTCCCGATGGTGCCTGGGTGTTCTTACGGTAGTGGCAACAGCCCGGCCGGGAAACCCCTCCGGGCATCGACCCACTCGAAGGAGCCCCACCATGCAGGTCGTCCAGCTCTCTCACTACGGCGACGAAGACGTCCTCGAGGTCGTCGACCGGCCCACCCCGAGGCCGTGCCCGGGCGGGTGCGCGTCCACGTCGCGGCCCGCGCCGTCAACCCCGCCGACCTCGGCACCCGCGCCGGGGACTTCGCAGCCATGACCCCCGACCTCACGTTCCCCGCTGTGCTCGGCTGGGACTTCGCGGGCACTCTGCTCGACGACGCCGCCGCGTCCGCCGACGTCGCGCCCGACGGCGTCCTTGCGGCCGGGACCCGGGTAGCCGGGTTCGTCCCCTGGTTCGGGGAGGCGGCGGGGGCGGGCAGCTACGCCGAGGTGATCGTCGTCGACCCGGCCTGGGTCACGCCCGTCCCGGACGGCGTGAGCGACGCCGAGGCGTCCGTCCTCGCGATGAACGCGCTGACCGGTGCCCACGCGATCGACCTGCTCGCGAGCCTGGCCGGCGACCTCGACGGCTCCACCGTGCTCGTGACCGGGGCCAGCGGTCCGGTCGGTGCGGCCGCGGTGCGCGACGCCGTCGGGCGCGGGGCGCGCGTGCTCGCCGTCGGCTCTGCGGACGACGACGCCTTCGTCGCCGGGCTCGGTGCCGAGGTCCTGCCCCGGACCGACGCGGCGGGCATCGCGGCCGCCGCGCGCGCCGTCGTGCCGGACGGCGTCGACGGCGTCTTCAACGCCGGGCTCGCCTCGCACGAGCTGCTCGACGCCGTCCGAGACGGTGGCACGTTCGTGAGTGCGACGCGCGGGTTCATGCCGGAGCCCGCGCGGGGGATCACCGTCGACGGCGTGCACGTCGAGCCCGACGCGCCCCGGCTCGCACGTCTCCTCCGCGACGCCGCCGACGGCACGCTGCCGGCCCGGGTCGCCGAGGAGCTGCCCCTCGCCGATGCCGCCGACGCCCACCGCAGGCTCGCCAAGGGCGGTCTCCGCGGCAAGCTCGTCCTCGTGAGCTGATCGGCGAGTGTCGGCGGACGCACGTACCGTGCAGGCATGACCGAGCTCGTGCTCTTCCACCATGTCCTGGGGCTCACGGACGGCGTCCGACACCTCGCCGACCGGCTGCGTGCCGGCGGGCACACGGTGCACACGCCCGACCTCTACGGTGGTCGCACCTTCGCGACCATCCCCGACGGTGCGGCCTTCGCGGAGGGCGCTGACGGCCCCGACCTGCAGGCGCTCGCGGACGAGGCCGTGGCCGCGCTGCCGTCGGGGGTCGTGTACGCGGGGATCTCGTCCGGCGTCATGCAGGCGCAGCGCCTCGCCCAGACGAGGACCGGCGCGGCGGGCGCGGTCTTCCTGGAGTCGTGCCTCCCCATCACCGGCGACTGGGCCATCGGGCCCTGGCCCGACGGTGTGCCAGTCCAGGTGCACGGCATGGACGAGGACGAGTTCTTCGCGAAGGAGGGCGACCTCGACGCCGCGCGCGAGCTCGTCGCCACAGCTTCCGACGGCGAGCTCTTCGTCTACCCGGGCGACGCGCACCTCTTCGAGGACGACACCCTGCCGTCCTACGACGCAGCCGCGACCGCGCTGCTGACCGAGCGGGTGCTGGCGTTCCTCGACCGGCTCTCCTGACGCCGCGCGGGAGAGCGCCCGACGGCGCACGCTGGACCCCGTGACCCCGGCCCAGCGGCGCGTGCTCGCCGTCGCGATCCTCGCGACGTTCGTCGCGTTCCTCGACGGGTCCGTCGTGAACGTGGCGCTGCCGGCGATCTCGCGCGACCTCGCCGGGCCGCTGGACTCCGGGCTCGACGCGCTCGCCCTCCAGCAGTGGGTCGTCGACGCGTACCTCGTGACGCTCGGGGCGCTCATCCTGCTCGCAGGCTCGCTGTCGGACGTGCACGGGCGCAAACGGATCCTCGTCGTCGGGATCGCGGGCTTCGGAGTGACGTCGATCGCGTGCGCGCTCGCGCCGACCGGCGTGTTCCTCGTGGTGGCGCGCGGCCTCCAGGGCGTCGCCGGCGCCCTGCTGGTGCCGAGCTCGCTCGCGCTCATCATCGCGACGTTCAGCGGTCCGGCGCAGTCCCGCGCGATCGGTGCGTGGACCGCGTGGACGAGCGCTGCCGGCCTGCTCGGGCCGCTCGTCGGCGGCGTGTTCGTCGACTCGCTCTCCTGGCGCTGGGTCTTCGCGATCAACGTGCTCCCGATCGCCGTGACGCTCTGGCTGCTGCGCGGTGTCCCGCGCGGGGCGACCGTCACGGGCCGGCACATCGACGGGCTGGGGGCCACGCTGGCGACCGTCGGCCTGGCCGGGACCGTGTTCGGGCTGATCGAGCTCGGCGCGCGCGGGTGGGGGAGCGCGCTCGTGTGGGCGCCGGTCGTGGTCGGCGTCGTGTCGCTCGTCGCGTTCGTCGCCTGGGAGCTCCACGACCCCGACCCGATGCTGCCGATGTCGCTCTTCAACGTCCGGAACTTCGCCGTCGGCAACGTCGCGACGCTCGTCGTCTACGGCGCGCTCGGGCTCGTGTCGTTCGCGATCTCGATCTTCCTGCAGCAGGTAGCGGGCTACTCCGCGTTCCAGGCGGGGCTCGCGCAGCTCCCGTCGACGGTCGTGATGATCGGGCTGTCCACGCGGTTCGGACTCCTCGCCGGGCGGCACGGGCCGCGCTGGTTCATGGCGGCGGGGCCGGTCGTGGCCGCCGTCGGCATGCTGACGCTGCTGCGCACCGACGCCGAGGCGTCCTACCTGTCGCAGGTGCTGCCGGGCGTCGTCCTGCTGGGGCTGGGGTTGTCGGTCACGGTCGCACCGCTCACGGCCGCGATCCTCGGGGCCGTCCCCACCGAGGACGCCGGCATCGGGTCGGCCGTGAACAACGCCGTCGCGCGCGTCGCCGGGCTGGTCACGGTCGCGTGCGCGGGGATCGTCGTCGGGAGCACCTTCGACGTCGCAGGGTTCCACCGGGCGATGGTCCTGTGCGCGGTGCTGCTGGCGCTCGGTGGCGCGGTGTCCGCCGTCGGGATCACGAACCGGCCGGACGTGCCGGCACGGTCCGTCACGGCTTGAGGCAGCAGGCTGCCACCAGAGGATTGCCCTGAACCCGGTCGCGTCACCCGCGCGAGAGGCCGCGCGGGGACGCGCTAGGGTGGGCCGCACAACTGCACAGCACGGGAGTCCGCAGCAGCGGGCTGAGAGGGCGACTGACGCGTCGCCGACCGCACGAACCTGTCCGGGTCATGCCGACGTAGGGAGACATCATGAGCGAGAGCTCTGCGCGCGCCCGCGCGCTTTCCGGCGACACCGCCACCGAGATCACCACCGGCCCCATCGTCGGGTCCACCAAGGTGTATCTGCCCGTCCCGCCCCCGGGCACCACGCCCGACGGCGCAGCCCCCACCGTGCTCGCCGTCCCCGCGCGCCGTATCCAGCTCACCAACGGTGAGCACCTCGACGTCTACGACACCTCCGGCCCGTACACCGAGGGCACCGAGACGGAGCCCGCCCGCCCCGACGTCCGCGCCGGGCTGTCGCGGCTCCGCGCGTCGTGGCGCGTGCCCGACGCCGCCCCCACCGACCGCGGGACCGCCCGGACCCAGCTGGCCTGGGCGAGGGCCGGCGTCGTGACGGACGAGATGCGGTTCGTCGCGGCGCGCGAAGGGGTGGACGTGGAGCTCGTGCGGTCGGAGGTCGCGCGCGGCCGTGCGGTGATCCCGGCCAACCGGAACCACCCCGAGCAGGAGCCGATGATCATCGGCAAGAAGTTCGCGGTGAAGATCAACGCGAACATCGGGAACTCGGCCGTGACCTCGTCGATCGAGGAGGAGGTCGAGAAGATGGTGTGGGCCGCGCGCTGGGGCGCCGACACGCTGATGGACCTCTCGACCGGCAAGCAGATCCACGAGACCCGTGAGTGGATCCTGCGGAACGCGCCCATCCCCGTCGGGACCGTGCCGATCTACCAGGCGCTCGAGAAGGTCAAGGGCGACCCCGCCGCGCTCACGTGGGAGGTGTACCGGGACACCGTCGTCGAGCAGGCCGAGCAGGGCGTCGACTACATGACCGTCCACGCGGGGGTCCTGCTGCGGTACGTGCCGCTGACCGCGCGCCGGGTCACGGGCATCGTGTCGCGCGGCGGGTCGATCATGGCGGCGTGGTGCCTCGCGCACCACCGCGAGTCGTTCCTGTACGAGCACTTCGAGGAGCTGTGCGAGATCCTCGCCGCCTACGACGTGACCTTCTCGCTGGGCGACGGGCTCCGGCCCGGGTCCATCGCGGACGCCAACGACGCCGCCCAGCTCGCCGAGCTGCGCACCCTCGGAGAGCTCACGCAGGTCGCGAAGTCGCACGGGGTGCAGGTCATGATCGAGGGCCCCGGCCACGTGCCGATGCACAAGATCGCCGAGAACGTGCGCCTCGAGGAGGAGTGGTGCGACGAGGCGCCGTTCTACACGCTCGGTCCGCTCGCGACGGACATCGCCCCCGCCTACGACCACATCACCTCGGCCATCGGCGCGGCCATGATCGCGCAGGCCGGGACCGCGATGCTCTGCTACGTCACGCCGAAGGAGCACCTCGGCCTGCCCGACCGCGACGACGTCAAGGTCGGCGTCATCACGTACAAGATCGCCGCGCACAGCGCCGACCTCGCCAAGGGCCACCCGCGCGCGCAGGAGCGGGACGACGCGCTGTCGAAGGCCCGGTTCGAGTTCCGCTGGACCGACCAGTTCAACCTCGCGCTCGACCCCGACACGGCCCGCGCGTTCCACGACGAGACCCTGCCCGCCGAGCCCGCGAAGACCGCGCACTTCTGCTCGATGTGCGGGCCGAAGTTCTGCTCCATGCGGATCTCCGCGGACGTGCGTGCGTACGCCGAGGAGCACGGCCTGACGAGCGTCGAGGCGATCGAGGCGGGGATGGCGGAGAAGTCCGAGGAGTTCGTCGACGCGGGGGGACGTGTGTACCTCCCGGTCGCCTCGTCCTGAGAGCGCGGAGTTTCCGCGCCACGCAACAGATTCCGCGGCCGCGACCCCCGCGGCGAGCGCCCAGCGCAGGGCATTCCGGGCATATCGGCCGTCGCCGCAACACGGCTGGGAATCTGCGTGTTGCGTGGCGTGAAAACTCGACCGCGCCAGACGCCGAGTCGGTCAGCTGTGCGGATGCCGGGCGACGACACCGAACTCGTGCCAGTGCTTCGGGCCGCTGAACGCGGGACCGTCGTGCTCGGACTCATCGAGCGCGACGACGTCGAGCCCGTCGAGCAGGCGCTCGACGTCGTTCCGGGTCAGGTAGGTCTCGGCGCCGTCGATCGCCCACGAGTCGCGGTCGCCGAAGAGGTCGACGGCGAGCCACGCACCAGGCGCCAGTGCGGACCGGACGCGCGTCCAGGCCCGGGCGAACGCCGTCGGCGGCAGGTGCGGCAGTGCGCAGCCCGAGTACACGAGGTCCACGGGCGGAAGCGGCGTGTCGGTGAGGTCTGCCTCGAGGACGGTGAGCTCCCCGTCGCCAGGCAGGAGGTCGGCGTCGTGGATCGTGGCGCGCACGAGTTCCGCCGTGCCGGGGGAGGCGTCGACCGCGGTGACCCGCCAGCCCGCCGCGAGCAGCGCGACGGTCTCGATCCCCGCCCCGCAGCCGAGGTCGAGTGCGTGCCGCCCGTCGCCGGGGCCGGCGAGCTCGAGGACGCGGGCCAGGAGCGCGCGCGGCGGGCGGCCGGCCTGTCGCGCGTTGTACGCGGGCCAGCGTGACGGGTCACGGTGTGGCCCGGGTGGACTGTTCCGGGGGGGTCGGGGCACGTCGAGAGTCTTGCACCAGCGCGGCGGGTGGGGTGGCCCGCGTCGTCGGGTCAGGCGTCCGGACGCATGAGCGGCGGGTTGAGGACGACGGCGCCCGGATCCTGGGCGGCCGCGGCAAGCCGGTAGAGCGCGGCCGGGCGCCCCGTGCCGCCCGACGTCGTCCGGCCGGTCTCCTCGAGGAAGCCCGGCGTGCCGGTGGCCTTGCGGTGGAAGTTGCGGGGGTCGAGCTGGACGTCCCAGACCGCCTCGTACACGGCGCGGAGGTCCGCGACCGTGAACTCCGGCCCGCAGAACGCGGTCGCGAGCGCCGAGTACTCGAGCTTCGCCCGGGCGCGTTCGACGCCGTCGGCGAGGATGCGCTCGTGGTCGAAGGCGAGCGTCCGCCCGCCGCCGCCCCGGGAGAGCAGCGGCCCGACGTCGTGCCACGCGACCTCGACGGCGTCGCCCCCGGCGGCGGGCAGTCCGAACGCGGGGGCGAGCAGCAGGTGCGCGACCGACACGACGGGGCCGCGGGGGTCGCGGTCGAGCGGCCCGTAGGTGCGCAGCTGCTCGAGGTGCCCGGGCGGCGCGACACCGGTCTCCTCGGCGAGCTCGCGCGCGGCGGCCGCCTCGAGGGTCTCGTCGGGGAGGACGAATCCGCCCGGCAGGGCGAGCGCGCCGGCGAAGGGCTCGAGCAGGCGCCGGACGAGGAGCACCTGCAGGACGCCTGCGCGCACGGTGAGCCCGACGACGTCGACGGTCACGGGCAGGAGCGCGGCGGTGGGCGGCAGGCCTGGTGCGGCGTCGGTGCGGCTCATGCCCTCCAGCCTAACCTCTTGTCGTCGAGTTGACGAGAACCCCCGAGGCGGTTTATCGTCACTACGACGACAACAAAGACCGAACAAGGAGGACCACGATGGCCACCATCAAGCACTACCCCGCCCGACGCCGCTTCCTCGGCACCCCGACGGACTACGTCGTGCACCTGACCAAGGGCCACGTGCGGCACGAAGGCGTCGGGCAGGCGTTCTGGTTCAAGCCCACGACGTCGGTGCTGAGCGAGGTCCCCGCGACCGACCAGGAGCTGCCGGTCCTCTTCCACGCGACCACGCGCGACCACCAGGACGTCACGGTCCAGACGAACGTCACGTTCCGCTTCGCGGACCCCGTCATCGTCGCGCAGCGCCTCGACTTCGGGATCTTCCCGCCCCGGCCCGAGGGGACCGGGGCAGCCGCCGGGCGCCAGCAGGTCGCGACGATCATCGGCCAGCTCGCCCAGAGCCGCGCCGTCGACCACGTCGCGACCCTCCCGCTCACGGAGGCGCTCGAGGTCGGCGTCGGGCAGGTGCGACAGGTCCTCACGGACGCTCTCGCGGCCGACCCGCGCCTCACCTCGACCGGCATCGAGGTGCTCGGCGTGCACGTGCTCGCGGTCCGCCCCGAGGCCGACGTCGAGAAGGCCCTCCAGACGCCGGTCCGTGAACGCGTCCAGGCCGAGGCCGACCGCGCGACCTACGAGCGGCGGGCGCTCGCCGTCGAGCGCGAGCGCACGATCTCGGAGAACGAGCTGGCGAGCCGCATCGAGCTCGCCCGACGCCGCGAGGACCTCGTGGCCCAGGAGGGCACCAACGCGCGGCGCGAGGCCGAGGAGGCCGCGGCCGCCGCGCTGATCGAGGCTCGGGCAGCCGCCGAGCGCCGCGACGTCGAGGCGACCGCCCGCGCGCAGGAGACGCGCGTCGTCGGCGAGGCCGAGGCCGCCAAGGACGCGGCCGCGATGGCCGTCTACGCGGACGTCGACCGCGGCACGCTCCTGGCGCTCGCCCTGCGCGACGCCGCCGGCACCCTGCCCAAGGTCGACAACCTCACCATCACGCCCGACCTGCTGACCGGCGCCCTCGCCGCGTTCGCCCAGGCCGCCGGCGGTGCGCGGTGAGCCTGCGGCGACGGGCCGTCGTCGTGCACCGGCGGACGGAGCTCGACGAGCTCCTCGACCGGCACGGCACCCGCGGGCAGGCGGAGTTCTTCCTCCGGACCCGTGGCCGCACGCTCGACGACGTCCAGCGCCGGCACGACGCCGTCGCCTCCGCGCGGGCGTCGGTCGCCTCCGCGGTGCCGGGGGACTGGGCGTTCGCCGAGGTCGAGCGCGCCGACCTGGGACGGTTCCTGTGGGCGCCCGAGGACGTCGTCGTGGTCGTCGGACAGGACGGCCTCGTCGCGAACGTCGCGAAGTACCTCGACGGTCAGCCCGTGATCGGGGTCGACCCCGAGCCCGGTGCGAACCCGGGGGTGCTCGTCCGGCACGACGCGCGGTCGGCGGCCCGGCTGCTCGCCGCGCCCGAGCGGGCGCACGTCGCGCACCTGACCACCGTCCGTGCCGCCCTCGACGACGGGCAGGAGCTCACGGCCCTCAACGAGGTGTTCGTGGGGCACCCGTCGCACCAGTCGGCGCGGTACCGGCTCGAGCTGGGCGGGCGGGACGGCGGACGCAGCGAGCGGCAGTCGTCGTCGGGCCTGATCGTCTCGACGGGCACCGGCGCGACCGGCTGGTGCGCGTCGATCGCGCACGACCGCGGCGGCCGGGCGCTGCCGGGCCCGACCGACGAGCGCCTGGCGTGGTTCGTCCGGGAGGCGTGGCCGTCGCCGTCGACGGGCGTCGAGCTCACGGAGGGCACGCTCGGAGGCGACGACGAGCTCGTGGTGGTCGTCGCCTCGGACGAGCTCGTCGTGTTCGGCGACGGGATGGAGTCGGACCGGCTGATCGCGTCGTGGGGGCAGGAGATCCGCATCGGCCTCGGGCCCCGCCGCCTCCACCTCGCCGTCTGATCGGCGCGGGGTCAGGACCGGTCGCGCTCCGCGGCAGCCTTCGCCGCCTCCGCCTCGGCCTTCCGGGCCTCACGGGCGCCTTTCTCGGCCTCCCGGACCTTCTTCTCCGCCTCGTGCAGCGCCTTCTGCAGCTCGCGCACCCGCTTCTCGGCGTCCTTGCGCTTCTCGGCGGCCTTCTTCACCTTGGGGTCGCGCGCATAGTGCGACGCGACCGCCTCGGCTGCGCGGACGTCGTCGTCGGAACCCGTGAGCGACCCGGCGTGGGCGGGGCTCTCCGCGCGGACCGCGCCGCCCGCGAAGTCGCGTCCCGCCCCGGGCAGGCCGGCCCGCCGTGCGTCGATGTAGGCCTGGATCCCGTCGAGGAGACGCTCCAGCCCGAAGGCGCCGTCGTCGATCTGCCCCTCGCCCACGTACGCGCCGGTCTCGACGAGGGGCCGCAGGTAGGGGAAGCGTTCGGCGTCGACGAGCTCGCGCAGCACCGTCTCGTAGGCGCCGCCGAGCACCTCGTCGTTCCCGCCGGCGGCCTCGACGGCGCGCGCGAGGTCCCGTTCGAGCTGCGCCGCCGACTTGCCGTAGTTCGACGCGAGGAGGATGACGGACATCTTCTCCTCCTGGTCGAGCGGCGTGTTCCGCAGCGCGCGCAGCCCGCTCTCGACGATCCGCAGGTTGTTCGGCGTGAGCGGCGCGCTCTGGACCGGGATGTCGAGGTACCAGGGGTGCGCACCCAGGACGGCCTTGGCGAACAGCACCCACTCGCGGAGCTCGGCCCGCCAGTCGGGTGGCTCGTGCGCGGGCGGCGCCTCGACGTCGAGCACCTGTTCCTGCATGAGGAGCAGCAGGTCGTCCTTGCTGGTCACGTACCGGTACAGCGACATCGTGGTGTACCCGAGCCGGGCTGCGACCTTTGCCATGGAGACGCCCTCGAGGCCGTCGGCGTCGGCGAGCTCGATCGCGGCGTCGACGATCCGTTCGATGCTCAGCTCGCGCCGCGGCCCCCGGTTCGGGCTCGCGGCGACACCCCAGGCGAGTGCGAGCCCGCGGGGCAGCTCGGGCGCCTCGGCGGGGGTGGTCGCGTCGGTCGGGTCGGGCTCAGTCACGTCGTCCATCCTCCTGCACGCTGTCCATCCGGCGTGACACGGGCGGTCCCGCGGCCGGGCGGGGCTGAGGAGGGTGTCGTGCCGCACCCTTCCAGCCCCGCCCCTCGGTGCACCGGGTCCCGCTGTCCCGGCCGCGGGTGCGCCGGCTCAGCGCGCCGTCCGGCGCCGGTAGGCCAGCGAGCCGAGCGCGATCGAGACCGCGAGGAAGCCGACGAGCCAGGCGACGGCGGTCCAGAGGGTCGACGTGTCGACGCTCCCTGCCATGAGCCCCCGGAGCGACTCGATGATCGGGGTGAACGGCTGGTTGTCGGCGAACCCGTGGAGCCAGGTGGGCATGGTGCCGACCGCCACGAACCCGCTGGACAGGTACGGCAGGAAGAGGAAGACCGTGTTGAGCGCCTGCGTGGCGTCGACGCTGAGGACGAGGCCCGCGGCCGCGCAGATCCAGGTGAACGCGAGGACGGTCAGGATCACGTACCCGACCACGGCGACCCAGCCGAGGACGTCGGCGTCGGGCCGGAACCCGAGTGCGACCGCGACCCCGAGGACGACGGCCGCGGACGCGAGGTTCCGCACGACGCTCGCGATCACGTGCCCCCACAGGGGCGCCGGACCGAGGATCGGGAGGGTCTTGAAGCGGTCGATGGTGCCGCTGGTCATGTCCTGGGCGACGGCGGTCGCGGTGGCGGCCGAGCCGAAGCCGAGGCACAGGACGAGCGTGCCGGGGACGACGTAGTTGATGTAGTCACCGCTGCTGTCGAGGGCTCCGCCGAAGATCACGACGAACACGAGCATGATCGAGACGGGGATCGCGAAGGCGGTGATGAGGCCGTCGACGCTGCGGAGCGTGCGTCGGATCTCCCGCGCCGTCATGGTGCCGATGTCGCGGATCCCGGTCAGCGCCGACGGCGCGGCGGGAGTGGCTGTCACGGCGGGGACGGCGGGGCGGCGCCCGGTGGGCGCGGAGGGGGCGAGCGTGGTCATCGTGCGTTCTCCTTGCTGGACGTGCTGGCTGCGGTCGGGGCGCCGGTGACGGCGAGGAAGACGTCGTCGAGGGTGGGCTTGACGACGCTGACGCCCGCGAGTGCGAGGTGGTGCTGGTCGGCGAGGGCGAGCGCCTCGCGGATGGTCGCGACGGGGTTCGCGGCGGGCGTGGTGAGCGCGAGGTCGCGCTCGTCGACGTCGACGACGGGGAGTCCCGCCGTGGGTGCGAGCTCGCGCGCGGCGCGGAGCGAGGCGGCGTCCTCGAACGCGATGCGCACGTGGTCGCCCGCGACGAGGGCCTTGAGCTCGCTCGCGGTGCCGCGGGCGGCGACCACGCCGTCGTGCAGGACGGCGATCGTGTCGGCGAGGCGGTCGGCCTCCTCGAGGTACTGGGTGGTGAGGAGGACGGTGGTGCCGTCGGCGGCGAGGTCGCGCACGACGTCCCAGAGCTGGGCGCGTGACGCGGGGTCGAGGCCGGTGGTGGGCTCGTCGAGGACGAGGACCGCGGGGGAGGCGACGAGGCTGATGGCGAGGTCGAGGCGCCGGCGCATGCCGCCCGAGTAGGTGGAGGCGGGCCGCCGGGCGGCGCCGGTGAGGTCGAACCGCTCGAGCAGCTCTTCGGCACGGGCCCGGACGGCCCGCCGGGGCAGGTGCGCGAGGTTGCCCATCATGACGAGGTTCTCCTCGCCGGTCTGGAACGGGTCGACGGCGGCGTACTGGCCGGTGAGGGCCACGAGGGCCCGGACCTGGGCCGGGTTCTTCGCGACGTCCGCGCCGGCGACCGTGACGCTCCCGGAGTCGGCGCGGACGAGGGTCGTGAGGATGTTGACGGTGGTGGTCTTGCCGGCGCCGTTGGGGCCGAGCAGGGCGTAGATCTCGCCGCGCCGGACCGTGAGGTCGACGCCGCGCAGGACGTGGTGCGAGCCGTAGGACTTGCGCAGGTCCCGTACGGCGATCATCGGGTCGTTCATGGCCTGTCTCCTGTCGTTCCTGATGCTCCATCCACCGTGTGCGTCGCACGCGGCGTGTATCTCGTACGCAGTGTGTAGACCATAAACAGAGGTGGCGACGGACGTCAACGGGTGGCGCGCATCTCATTTCCGTGTCTCGTAGAGTGAGATATAAGCGCGGTCGATTGGACTCGGACGCGGATCCAGCACAGGCTTGTCGTCATGACCCCGACCGCCGCCCGCTGCTGCGAGCGAATGCCCCAGGCGCCCGCCGTGCGCGCCGCGGGCTGTCGGTGCTGTCGCTCCGTGCGCTGACCCCTGGTCGGCCGGGACGCGGCACCGTGGTCCACGTCCCCGGTGAGCGCCGTCGTCACCCCCGCGGCACCCCGCGTGCCCACCCGCCCTCCGGACGTCGTCGACGAAGCCGGAGCCACGCTCGGCCCGCACCACGGGCCACCCCACCGGGCGCGACCCCGCGCCCCGACCCCTGGAGAACCACATGTCCCGCACCCGCCGCCGGTTCCGCGGCTCGCTCGTCGCCACGGCCGTCGCCGCCGCGACCGCCCTCGTCCTCGCTGCCTGCTCGTCCGGTGACTCCGGCAGCGGCGGCGACGCGACCAAGGGCTCCGCGTCCGACCCGGTCAAGATCGGCGTCGTCGGCTCGGACGGCGACCAGTGGAAGGTCTTCACCGACCTCGCCGAGAAGCAGGGCATCCACGTGAAGCTCGTCGACTTCAGCGACTACCAGCAGCCCAACCCGGCCACGAGCTCGGGCGAGCTGGACCTCAACCAGTTCCAGCACATCCTGTTCCTGGCGGACTACAACAACAACAGCGACGGCGGCCTGGTGCCGATCGGCTCGACGGCGATCTACCCGCTCGCCCTCTACTCGAAGCAGTACAAGAGCGTCGACGAGATCCCCGCCGGCTCGCAGATCGCCATCCCGAACGACGGCACGAACCAGGCGCGTGCGCTCGGCGTCCTCGCCTCGGCCGGGCTCGTCACGCTCAAGGACGGCACCCAGTCGCTCTCGGCCGCCCCGGCCGACGTCGACACGTCGAAGTCGAAGGTCAAGGTCACCTCGGTCGCCGCGAACCAGACCGCCCGGTCGCTGCAGGACAAGTCCGTCGCGGGCGCCGTCGTGAACAACGACTACATCAAGGACACGGGCCTCGAGCCGACCGACGCGATCGCGCAGGACGACCCGTCGAGCGACGCCGCCAAGCCCTACATCAACATCTGGGCCACGCGCGCCAAGGACAAGGACAACCCCGTCTACGCGAAGCTCGTGAAGCTCGCGCAGACCGCCGAGGTCGAGGACGCGCTCAAGAAGAACTCGGGCGGTACCGCGGTCATCGTCCACGAGACGCCCGCCAACCTGCAGAAGTATCTGACCGACGTCGAGGGCCAGCTCAAGCAGGGCTGACCGCTTCCCCCGAGAACAAACAGGCCGCGAAGTAGTACGGCCGCCGGTATACATCGCGAGGTATACCGGCGGCCGTACTACTTCGCGGAGCAGGGAGCGGCCACTTCGCGAGCGGGTGCGCGCGCGGAGTGGTGTGATCGTGCGCGGGGGCGTGAGCAGGCGCAGCCGTGAAGGCGAGACGTGGGCAGGCGAGCCGAGGAGGCAGCGGAGGCCGCATGAGTGCAGCACCAGGAACGAGCACAGGAGCCGACCCGATCATCGTGCTCGACGGCGTGTCCAAGTTCTTCGCCGGGCGGGGCCGGGGCGAGGCGAGCGTCGCGCGCGGCGTGCGCGCCGTCGACGACGTCAGCCTCCGGATCGCGCGGGGCGAGGTCTTCGGCGTCGTCGGCTACTCGGGGGCGGGGAAGTCGACGCTCGTGCGGCTCATCAACGCGCTCGAACGCGCCGACGCCGGGACCATCGACGTCGACGGCCGCCGCGTCACCGAGCTCGGGGAGCGCGGGCTGCGCGACCTGCGGGCCGACATCGGCATGGTCTTCCAGCAGTTCAACCTGTTCGGAGCCCGGACGGTCGCGCGCAACGTCGAGTACCCGCTGCGGCTCGCGGGCTGGTCCCGCGACAGGCGCCGCGCGCGGGTGGCGGAGCTGCTCGAGTTCGTCGGGCTGTCCGACAAGGCGCGCTCCTACCCGGCGCAGCTCTCGGGCGGCCAGAAGCAGCGCGTCGGGATCGCCCGGGCGCTCGCGACGTCGCCGCACATCCTCCTCGCCGACGAGGCCACGAGCGCGCTCGACCCCGAGACCACGCGCGACGTCCTCGACCTGCTGCGCCGCGTCAACCGTGAGCTCGGCGTGACGATCGTCGTCATCACGCACGAGATGAGCGTCGTCCAGTACGTGTGCCACAAGGTCGCGGTCATGGAGGACGGGAAGGTCGTCGAGCACGGGGACGTCTACCAGATCTTCGCGGACCCGCAGACGCAGGCCACCTGCCGGTTCATCCAGACCGCCCTCAAGGACCGGCCCGCCCCCGACGTCGTGGCACGGCTGCGCGAGCGGCACCCGGGTCGCCTCGTCGTCGTGACGCTGCCCGACACCGGACGCGGCTTCGACGTCACCGCCTTCACGACCGGGCTCGACGCGCGGGCCGCCGTCGTCTACGGCGGGGTCACGGAGGTCGGGGACCGGCCCTTCGGCAGCCTCACCCTCGAGCTGACGGGACCGCAGACCGAGGACGCCGTGACGCGCCTGCGTGACGCGGCGCCCGTCGTCGACCTCGGCACCGCCGCCGACCCGCTCGACGACGCCCGCTGGGTCGAGTCGATCGCCCGGAAGGAGGGCGCGTGATGATCGTCCACGCGACCAACGAGTGGACCTGGGACTACGACGGTCCGCTGCTGCGCCAGGCCATCGGCGAGACGCTGCAGATGGTCCTCGCCGCGCTCGTCATCGGCGGCATCATCGGCCTCGTCTACGGCCTCGCGCTCTACTCGACGCGCCGCGGCGGCCTCTACCAGAGCCGGTGGGCGTACGGGGTGCTGAGCTTCGTCGTCAACCTGATCCGGCCGATCCCGTTCATCATCTTCCTCACGGCCGTGCGGCCCGCGACGCTCGCGATCACCGGGACGACGCTCGGCGTCCAGGCCGCGATCTTCCCGATGACGGTCGTGACGATCGTCGCGACCGCGCGGCTCGTCGAGCAGAACCTCGTGTCCGCGGACCCGGGTGTGATCGAGGCGGCGCGCGCCATGGGGGCGTCGAAGGTCAACGCGCTCGTCCGGGTCCTGGTCCCCGAGGCGCTCGCGCCGCTGATCCTCGGGTACGCGTTCCTGTTCGTCGGCATCCTCGACATGTCCGCGGTCGCGGGCGCGGTCGGCGCCGGTGGCCTCGGGAACTTCGCGATCCAGTACGGCTACAACCGCTACAACGACGTCGTGACGTGGGTCGCCGTCGCCGTGATCATCGTCCTCGTGCAGCTCGCCCAGATGCTCGGGAACACGCTCGCGCGCCGGGTGCTGCACCGATGACCGCCCGGACCGCCGACTGGGATCCCAGCCACTACCTGCGGTTCTCCGACGAGCGCAGCCGCCCGTTCGTCGACCTGCTCGCTCGTGTGCCCGGCACACCGCGCACGGTGCTCGACCTCGGCGTCGGGCCCGGCCATCTCGTCGCCGCGCTCCACGCCCGCTGGCCGGACGCCGTCGTGACCGGGGTCGACTCGTCGCCCGCGATGGTCGAGCAGGCGCGGGCGGAGCACGGGGACGACGCGGAGTTCGTCCTCGCGGACCTCGCCGACTACGTGCCCGACGGCGTCCCGGACCTCGTGGTCAGCAACGCCGCCCTGCAGTGGGTGCCCGGGCACCTGGACGTGCTCGCGCGCTGGCGGGACCTCCTCGCGGCGGCGGACGACGGCGCGGGTCGGGCCCTCGCGGTCCAGGTGCCGGGCAACCAGGACGCCCCGAGCCACGTGCTCCTGCGCGAGCTGGCCGCCGCGCCGTCCTACGCGCGATGGACCGAGGGGACCGCGCGCCCGCACGTGCACCGTGCCGAGGAGTACCTCGACGTCCTCGCCCAGCCCGGCTGGACCGTCGACGCCTGGGAGACGACGTACCTGCACGTCCTCCAGGGCGCCGACGCGGTCTTCACCTGGATCTCCGCGACCGGTGCGCGGCCGGTGCTCGCCGCCCTGCCCGACGACGTCCGGCCGGCCTTCGTGGCGGAGTACAAGGCGCGGCTGCGCGCGGCCTACCCCGAGCGCGCGTACGGGACGGTGCTCCCGTTCCGGCGGGCGTTCGTCGTCGCGACGCGGGACTGAAGGCTCTCCACAGATCGGTAGCGCCGGCCTCGATGACGGGGTTTGCGGTCCTGGTGGGTCGGCGGCGATCAGACCTCGACCTGCCTCCCGATGAAGGCGGCCATCCCAGGAACGGTGAACGCCACGATGCCGTGCTCGGGCGCGTAGACCAGTCCTTTCGCAATGAGCCCGGCCCGCGTAGGTCCCAAGCTTGTCGGCTTGCGCTGCAGCCGAGCGGCGACCGTTCCCGACGAGCTTCCCTCGTCACCGTCCTCGGCCATCGCTCGAAGGTACTTCTGCTCCGCGTTCGTCGCGCGGTCCCATCGAACGCGGAAGAACCCGTTGTCGAGCTGTGCGGTTCCCTGTGCGACACCGAGACGCGCGTCGGGCAGGGTGATTCGGGGCCCGTCGGCGACCGTCCAGGTCGTCTGGCCGAACTGTTGCAAGAAGTAGGGATAGCTGCCGGATGCCTCGACCACCAGGGCGACGGCGTCGTCGTTCCAGGAAGCGTCCTCCTGCTCGGCCGGGATCGTCAGCGCCTCGCCGACGACGTCGTTGCTGATCGGGCCGATCGGCAAGTAGGTGAACCGTTCGGCGTAGGACTTGGCCTCGGTCAGAATCCGCGGCAGGCTCGGCAGCCCGGCGAACGAGAACAGAACGGGCCACCGCTCCTGCGCGGCAACGTGTGCGACGACGCACAAGGTCGCCAGCTCTGCGGGCTCGAGGTCCTGAGCCTCGTCGACCAGTATGGCGAGGCCGACCCCCTCCTCGTGAGCACCTTCGCTGAGATCACGGACGAGCTTCTTGACGTCGGTGTCGAGCATGCCCGTATCCGCCCCGCCGCCGGCGGACGAGGTCAGGTCGAGACCGAACGTCCACGTCCCACTCGTGTCGTAGGACGCCTTGAAGCTCAGCGCGGTCTTGAGTGCCTTGAGGAGTCGCTTGCCCGCTGAAGGGCGGGCGAGATCCGACAGGACCGGGTAGAGACTCTCTCCGAGGAGTTCTCGAAGCGACTTGCCTGCCCCGGCCTCGATCTTGGCGACGATCCACTCGCGGCTCTGGGCGCCCCGACCGAACTCCGAGAGCAGGACCGTCTTGCCGACGCCACGGAGGCCGTAGAGCACGAATGGCTGGTCTGTCCGGCCGAGCGCGCTCCGCTCGAGAGCGACCCGCCACGCAGCTATGGCGTCGTCGCGGCCGACCAGGGCTGCAGGAGGCCGGCCTGCCCCCGGAGAGTACGGATTTCTGACAGGGTCCATCAGCGTCGTCGCTCTCGGTCGGGTCTACCAAAGACTACTTATGTATAGCACTTTCCTACACTCGCCAAGATTTCCCTAGTCTTGTTGCGACGCGGGACTGGCCCTCAGGCGGGCGTGAGGTCCGCGACGGCCTTGGCGATCCGGCGCTCGCGGGTCTCGGGGGCCTTGGTCTGCACGACCGGGTCCACGTAGCGCTGCTTCCCGCTGAACGACAGCGCGTCGAAGGCGGCCCGCGCCGCCGGGACGGCGTCGAGCGCGCGGGCCAGGTCGTCGGGCACCTCGAGCTCGCGCGGGGCGTCGTCGCGCTCGACCTCCACGTCGACGACGTCGCCCGCGGCGATCCCCGCCCGCGCGCGGTTCTCCGCGCTCACCGGGATGAGCGTGCGCCCGCCCATGACCCCGACCGTCGAGCGGTAGGAGTGGCCGCCGATCGTCACGGTGACCGCCGGGCGCTTCCCGCCGCCCAGCGCCTCGACGACGTCGGGCGGCACCTCGATCCCGGTGGCCGTCTTCCCGTTGAGCTCGAGCGTCGCGCGGAACCTCATGTCGTCTCCCTGCCCTCCGTCGGGTGCGCAGGTTCGATCCTCGCGCGCGACGCGCGGGCGCACAACGCCGGCGCCACGGCGCCGGGGCCTCTCACTGGCGCCGCAGGGTCCTGAACGTCGGGCAGTCGAACGGGTCGCGCGCGGCGAGGCCCACCCGGTTGAGGTACTTCACGACGATCCCGTAGGACCGCAACGTCGTCGTCTCCGTGTACGGCACGCCGATCCGCGCGCAGTGCTCGCGGACGATCTCGCGGGCCTTCGCGAGGTGCGGGCGCGGCATGCTCGGGAACAGGTGGTGCTCGACCTGGTAGTTGAGGCCGCCGTAGACCTGCGTCAGGCCACGGTCGGAGACGATCCGGCCGCCCACGATGTTGCGGGAGGTCAGCACCTGGCGGGAGAGGAAGTCGAGCTTCGAGTCGTGGGGGATGATCGCCATGCCCTTGTGGTTCGGCGCGAACGACGCTCCCATGTACACGCCGAAGACGGCGAGGTGGACGCCCACGAACGCGGCGGCGATGCCGGGCGGCAGCAGCCAGAAGACGAGGCCCAGGTAGACGGCCAGACGGGCGGTGATCGTCACGATCTCGCGGACCCAGCCCTCGCGCCGGTCCGTGACGAGGGTGCGGATCGACGCCACGTGCAGGTTGAGCCCCTCGAGGGTCAGCAGGGGGAAGAACAGCCAGCCCTGGCGGCGGATGATCACGGCGCGCCACCCGGTCTGCCTCGCCGCCTGCTCCTCGGTGAACGAGATCGTGTCGAACTCGATGTCCGGGTCCTTGCTGACCTTGTTCGGGTTCGCGTGGTGGCGCGTGTGCTTGTTCATCCACCACGAGTACGAGATGCCGACGACGCCGTTCGCGAGCCAGCGTCCCACCCGGTCGTTGACCGGGCCGGACGTGAAGATCTGCCGGTGCGACGCCTCGTGCCCGAGGAACGCGAACTGCGTGAGCACCACGCCGAGCACGCCCGCGAGCGCGAGCTGCCACCACGTGTCGCCGAGCAGGACCATCCCGACGAAGACCCCGAGGAAGACGGCGCCGAGGACGCCTGCCGTGGTGCCGTAGAAGCCGAGCGTGCGACGCAGGAGGCCCGCGTCGCGGACGGTCCGGAGGAGAGCCGCGTACGTGCCCGTCGCGGCGTCGCGAGGCGACGTCCTGGACGCCGGGACGGTCGGGGTGAGTGTGGTCACGCTGCCTCGCAGGTGCTCGGGTCGACTTCCCAGCCTGGAGGTGAGCGGGCGCTCGTCGTGCGGATCACCCGCACTCTACGGGGTGGACCTGAGTCGTGGCTGGGTCTGCCCGCCACGCCCTTCGCCGTCGTCAGGACTCGCGCAGCTCCAGGTACTTCGCGATGAGGGCCTGGGTCGACGGGTCCTGCGCCTCGAGCGCCGCGGCGTCGCCCTCGACCGCCGGGGCGATCTCGAGCGCGAGCTTCTTGCCGAGCTCGACGCCCCACTGGTCGAACGAGTCGATGCCCCAGACCGTGCCCTCGACGAACGTGATGTGCTCGTACAGCGCGATGAGCTGACCCACCACGGACGGGGTCAGCGCGGGGGCGAGGATCGACGTCGTCGGGCGGTTCCCGGAGAACACGCGGGCCGGGACGATCGCCTCGGGGGTGCCCTCGGCGCGGACCTCGTCGGCGGTCTTGCCGAACGCGAGGGCCTTGGTCTGCGCGAAGAAGTTCGCGAGGAACAGGGCGTGCACGTCCGCGCCCGCGGCGACCGCCCCGCCATCACCGGTGCCGTCCTTCAGCGGGCGCGCCGGGTTCGCGACGGCGATGAAGTCGGCCGGGATCAGGCGCGTGCCCTGGTGGATGAGCTGGTAGAAGGCGTGCTGGCCGTTCGTCCCGGGCTCGCCCCAGAAGACCTCGCCGGTCTCGGTCACCACGGGCGTGCCGTCCCAGCGGACCGACTTGCCGTTGGACTCCATGGTGAGCTGCTGCAGGTACGCCGGGAAGCGGTGCAGGTACTGCGCGTACGGCAGGACGGCGTGCGTGTGGGCGTCGAGGAAGTTCGTGTACCAGACGTTGAGCAGTCCCATGAGGACGGGCACGTTCTGCTCGAGCGGCGTGGTGCGGACGTGCTCGTCGATCGCGTGGAACCCGGCGAGGAACTCCTCGAAGGCGTCCGGCCCGACGGCGATCGCGACGGACGTGCCGATCGCCGAGTCCACCGAGTAGCGGCCACCGACCCAGTCCCAGAACCCGAACGCGTTCGCCGGGTCGATGCCGAACGCCGCGACCTTGTCGAGCGCGGTGGAGACGGCGACGAAGTGCTTCCCGACGGCGGCGGTGCGGGCCTCGTCGGTGTCCTCGATCGCACCGTTCGCGACCAGGCGCTCCCACAGCCACTGGCGGGCCAGGCGGGCGTTGGTCAGGGTCTCGAGCGTCCCGAACGTCTTGGACGCGACGATGAACAGCGTCGTCTCGGGGTCGAGGTCGGCGGTCTTCTCGTACACGTCCGACGGGTCGATGTTGGAGACGAACCGCGCCTCGAGGCCCGGCTGCACGTACGGCTTGAGCGCCTCGTAGACCATGACCGGGCCGAGGTCCGACCCGCCGATGCCGATGTTCACGACGGTCTCGACGCGCTTGCCCGTGACGCCCGTCCACTCGCCCGAGCGGACCTTGTCGGCGAACTCGTAGACGCGGCCGAGGACCTCGTGGACGTCGTCGTCGACGTGCTGGCCGTCCACGACCAGCTCGGGCTCGGCACCGTCGGGGCGGCGCAGCGCGGTGTGCAGGACGGCGCGGTCCTCCGTCACGTTGATGTGGTCGCCGCGCAGCATCGCGTCGTACCGGCCGGGCACGTCGACGTCGCGCGCGAGCTCGACGAGGCGCGCGAGGACGTCGTCGGTCACGAGGTTCTTCGACAGGTCGACGGTGAGGTCACCGGCCTCGAGCGTGAGCCGCTCGGCGCGGCCCGGGTCGGCGGCGAACCAGCCGCGCAGGTCCGGCTCGAGGCCGTCGCGCAGGCTGTTGAGGGCCGCCCAGGCGGCCGTCGTCGTGGGGTCCACAGGGGCGCTGGCAGAGGAGTTCTCGGTCACGGTTCGACGATAGTCGCGTGTGGATTCGTACGCGTCCCTGCCTACCGCGGAGCCGACCCGGTCGTGGCCGTCGACGGTCGGGACGTACAGTGCCTCGATGAACGTGCGACGACGAGCGGGCGAACGCCGGCGGTGGCGCCGGCAGCTCGCGCTGCTCGTCAGCGCCGCGCTCGTCGCGACGCTGGGCGTCGCCGCGACCAACCACCTCGGCCGCACGGCGTACTCCGACAAGCCCCTCTACCTCGCCACGATGGCCCGCGACGCCGCCGGGAACCTGACCCGCGTCGAGCCCGACGGCGCCGGGCTCGAGCCCGGGACCCGTGCTGTCGCCGGCGCCACCGCGGAGGCCGCGGCGCAGCGCACGTGGCTCGCGTCCGGCGAAGTACCGGGTGCCGGGACCCGCTGGCAGGGCATGGCCCGCGATGCGCTTCTGGACCTGCACACGATGACGCTCGAGGACGGCGCCGTCCTCGCCGCCGGGTCCGGGCCGTGGCGCTACGCGTGGCCGCGGGACGGCGCGTTCGTCGCGGTCGCGTACGCCCGCACCGGCCACGTCGGCGACGCCCGCCGTGTCCTCGCCTTCTACCAGCGGGCACAGGCGGCCGACGGCACCGTCCAGGCCCGCTACCTGCCCGACGGCAGCGGCCCGCCCGACGACCGCACCCCCCAGACCGACGGCGTCGGCTGGCTGTTGTGGGCGCTCGGCGAGACGGTCGACGCCGCACCCGCGGCCCAGCGCGCCGCCGTCCTCGCGCAGTTCCAGCCCCTGCTCGACCGGGGGACGAACGCCGCCGTCCGCGCGCTCGGGGCCACGGGCCTCCCCGCGCCGTCGCCCGACTACTGGGAGAAGCGCGAGGACACGGTCACGCTCGGCACCGCCGCCCCGCTCCTGGCCGGGCTCCGTGCCGCGACCCACCTCTACGGCCTGCTCGGCGACGCCGACGGCGTGCAGGCGGCAGGGTCCGCCGCCCAGCGGCTGTCCGCGGGGATCGACGCCGGGTTCGCGCCGTCGTACGGGCGCTACCCCGGGAGCAGCGGCCGCGACGCGGCCGTCGCCTTCCTGCTGCCGCCGTTCCAGCCCGACGCCGCGTCCGACGACGGCGACGTGCGCGCGGCCCTGCGCGCCGCCGTCGGGCAGATGGAACGGCCGGCCGGGGGGCTGGCGCCCGGGGCGCACTGGGCCGAGGACGGCGTGAGCTGGACGCCTGAGACGGCGCTCGTCGCGCTCGGTGCCGCGTCCGGGACGGATGCCGCGGGCCGGGGGCTCGCGACCCGGCTGCTCGACTGGCTCGACCAGCACCGCACACCGGCCGGCTCGTTCCCCGAGAAGGTGCTGCACGACGGCAGTCCGGCCGGCACCGCCCCGCTGGTGTGGACGAGCGCGACGGTGCTGCTGACGCTCGTCACGCTCGACGCGCGCTGACCGTCGGTGTCAGCCGTGACCCGGCATGTCCTGCATGCCGTGGTGCATCGACGGCATGCCCGGCATGTGCGCGTCCACGCCGGCCGGTGACGCGGCCATCCCGGTGGCCGCGACCGCGGAGACGACGACGGCCGTCAGGAGCAGGACGGCGAGCCGCCCCAGCGTGCGTCGACCGGTCCGTTCGTCGTCTTGTGCCGCTCGACGGTCGTCGCGCGGGTGGGTGTCGGCGAGGCGCGCGAGCACCGTGACCGCGAAGCCGCCCGCGACCTGCAGCACGCTCGCGGTCGCGTCGCCGGTGCCGACCGTGCCGTGCGTCCAGGCAGCCACGAGCAGCCAGCCCGCGCCGGCGACGACGAGCGCCGGGCCCGCGAGGCGTGCCGCTGGAAGGGCCCGGGCCCGGAGCGTGCCGAGCGCCCAGCCGAGCTCGGCGAGCCCCACGCCGAGCGGCACCACCAGAGCCGGGCGCCCGTCGAGGCTGCGCACGAGCGACAGGTTCACGAGCGCGGCGCCCAGCACGACGATGCCGACGGCCGTCGTCGTGGTCCAGCCCGGCCGGCCGGCCCGGCCGGCCCGGCCGAGCGGCACGGCGGAGCGGGCGGCCAGGGGCGCCGTCGTCACGGGGCGGCCGCCTGTCGTGTCCGTGGCCATGTCAGGCCGGGAGCCGCTCGGGGTCGTACTCGCGGTCCGCGGCGAGGCCCACCGCCAGGAGCAGGACGGCGCTCGCCAGGTGGAGCACGTTGTCCGCGCCGTTGAGCGCGATGATGTTTGCCGACGACCCGATGAGGAAGAGCCCGACGACTCCGACGAGCAGGTAGACGGCGCCGATCGTGGTGTTCACCGCCCGGGCCGAGCGGACGGTCCGCGACGCGAGGACCAGGGTCAGCCCGATCGCCACGTGCACGATGTTGTGCAGCGGGTTGACCTCGAACACGATGAGGTCCTTGCCCTCGGTCGCGGCGAAGCCCACGCCCGGGGTGATCGCGAAGCCCACGAGCCCCACGAGCAGGTAGACGGCGCCGAAGACCGCGGCCAGCGCGCGGTTCGGGGAGGAGGTCATGCCGTGCATCGGTTCCACCTTCCGGTCGGGCAGCGAGGCGGTTCCTCGCTGCCGCTCGACCGGGGTTCGGAGCGGTGGGACCTGCGGATGGGTCGTGGCAGTGTCAGGCGCCGGTGTCAGGCGCCGGTGTTGGGGCCGATCGCGGAGAACTCCGAGCCGCGGGGGTCCTTCGCGTTGACGAGCCGACCGTAGGGGGTGTCCTCGGGCCCCTGGACGACCGCCCCGCCGAGCTCGGTGATGCGGGCGGCGGTCGCGTCGGCGTCGTCGGTGGTGAAGTACGTGAGCCAGTACGACGGGCCGGAGATGCCGGAGCGCGGGTCATCCATGATCCCGGCGAGCTGGTGGTCGTCGACCTCGTCGACGGCGTATCGGAACTGCGGTTCGTCGGACATGACGCGCGTGGTCCAGCCGAGCGCGTCGTAGAACGGCAGGACGGTGTCGAAGCCCTGCGTGTGCAGCTCGTGCCAGCCGGGGGCGCCGTGCTCCTCGACGACCTCGAAGCCCCGGTGCGTCCCCGGCTGCCACAGCGAGAAGGCCGCACCCGCCGGGTCCACGACGACGGCCTGCCTGCCGAGGTCCATGACGTCCATGGCGTCGACGAGGACCGTGCCGCCGGCGGCTCGGGCGGCGTCCACGGCGGCGCTCACGTCGGGTGCGTGCAGGTGCACGGACCAGACGAGCGGCTGCCCGGGGCCCATGGGTGGCATGACGCCCGCGACGGGCTTGCCGTCGAGGGAGAACGTCCCGTAGTTGCCGTACTCCTCGCCGTGACCCTCGTGGGTCCAGCCGAACAGCCCGGAGTAGAAGGCGACCGTCGCGTCGAGGTCGTCGGTGGTGAGGTCGTTCCAGATCGGGGCGCCCGCGGGCACCTCTCCACGTGCAGGCATGGCTTCTCCTGATCGGTGTCGATGGGGTGCCTGTATCGACTGTGCGCCTGCGTGGAACTCATCGCGCGTCGGTGCGAGGCTCGACGAGGAGGTGGCACCCATGAGCGAGAGCAGCACACCGACGACGGCGCCCGCGGCCGTCCCCCGGATCCGGCAGGTCGTCCTCGACACCACGGACGCCCGGCGGCTGGCCGAGTTCTACCGCCAGTTCTTCGGGCTCGAGTACCGGCGCGGCGACGAGGCGCCGGCGCCCGGCGAGCCCGACCCGAACGGCGCGGACTGGCTCGTGCTGCGGCAACCGGGCGAGGACTTCGGGCTCGCGTTCCAGCAGGTCGACGCGCTGCCCCGGTCGACGTGGCCCGATCCCGAAGTTCCCCAGCAGCTCCACCTCGACACGACCGTGCCCGACGCCGCCGCGCTCGACGTGCAGCACGAGCGGGCGCTCGCGCTGGGCGCGACCCTGCTCCTCGACCGCACCGACGACCCCGACGAGCCGCTGTGCGTCTACGCCGACCCCGACGGGCACCCCTTCTGCGTGTTCGTGGGGTGAGGGCCGCCCGACGCGTCAGCCCCTCGGCGCCTCAGCTCACGGCGTGCTGAGCGAACGCGTCCGTCACGCGACGCACGCTCGACGCCAGCCCCCACCGCTCGACGAGCGCCGCGAGAGCGTCCGGGTCCACGGGTGCGGCAGGGACGTCGTCGGGCACGGGGCGGGTGGCCGAAGGCGCGGGGAGCACGACGGGCGCGCTCCGCACGACCCGCACCACGCCGGGCGCGACGTCGAGGTAGTCGGACGCCTCCGTGAGCCGGCGGCGTTGCGTCGCGGTGAGCCCGGGATCGGTCGAGTCGCGCGCGGCGAGGATGCCGTCGAGCGTGCCGTACCTCTCGATGAGCGCCGCGGCGGTCTTCTCGCCGATGCCGGCGACCCCGGGCAGCCCGTCGGACGGGTCCCCGCGCAGGATCGCCATGTCCGCGTACGCGGCCCCGGTCGGCACGGCGTACTTCTCGCGCAGCACCGCCTGGTCGACCGTCAGGAGGTTCTTGATGCCCTTGACGGGGTAGAGGATGCGGACGCCGGCGTCGTCGTCGACGAGCTGGAACAGGTCGCGGTCGCCCGTGACGACGTCGACGCTGTCCCGCTCGCCCGCAGGACGGGCGACCTCGCGGGCCGTCAGGGTCCCGATGACGTCGTCGGCCTCGAACCCCGGCGCCCCGACGCGCGCGATCCCCAGCGCCGCCAGCACCTCGACGATCACCGGCACCTGCGCGACCAGCGTCGGCGGGACCTCCTCGACCCAGTGCGCGTCACCTGGGCCGACGTCCTCGGGCGCGACCTCCGACGCGACCCGGTGCGCCTTGTACGACGGGATCGCCGCGACCCGGAACTCCGGCCGCCAGTCCTCGTCCCAGCACGCCACGAGGCGCGTCGGCCGGTGGTCCGTGACGAGCGTGGCGATCATGTCGAGCAGCCCGCGCACCGCGTTGACGGGCGTGCCGTCGGGGGCGCGGAGGGAGTCCGGGACCCCGAAGAACGCGCGGAAGTACAGGCTCGCGGTGTCGAGCAGGAGCAGACGGCCGGACGGCTGGGACGACATGGGCCCATCCTGCCCGGTGGGTACCGACAGCACCGCCCGGCACCGGGGTACCGGTCGCGGTAGCCCCCCGGTCCGACGCGCGGCGCACCGCCCGCGAATACCGTGGAGAGCATGACCGCGGCGGGCACGACCAGCCCGGGCGTGCCGACGACGCCCGGCCCCCTCGACCGCCGCCGCCCGCGCCTCTTCCTCGCGAGCGGGCTCGCCTTCGTGGCGCTCGCCGGGACCGTCGGGGCGTCGCACCGGTTCCCGCACGACGCCCGCGCCCTCGACGTCGGGGGCGTCCTCCTGCTCCTCGTGGCGCCGTTCGTGGTCGCGTTCAGCCTGCGCCGCCGCGTGACCGCGGTCGTCGTGACCGTCGCGGCGCTCGGCGTGTATGTGCTCGCGGGCTACCCGCTCGGGCCGGTGTTCGGCTCGACCGAGGGCGTGCTCGTCGCGCTCGTGCTCAGCGGGTCGGCCCGGTCAGGCCGGATCGCCGCCTGGTCGGGCTTGGGGGCGCTCGCGGTCGTCGTGCCGTCGGCGTTCACGGCCCGCGACGAGCCGTTCCCGTCACCGGCGGCCGTCGCGGGCGGGCTTGCCTGGTCGTGCGTGCTGCTGCTCCTGGCGGGGGCCCTGCGGGGCCGGTTCGACCGGCTCGCCGAGCGCCGGGCCCGTGCCCGCGAGGCCGCCGACCGTCGCGAGCACGACGCCGTCACCGCCGAGCGCCTCCGCATCGCCCGCGAGCTCCACGACGTCCTCGCCCACTCGCTCTCCGCGATCTCCGTGCAGGCGGGCGTCGGGCTGCACCTCCTGGACCGCGACGTCGAGCAGGCGCGGTCCGCGCTGACCCAGATCCGGTCGACCAGCCGCGACGCCCTCGACGAGGTGCGGTCCGTCCTGGGGATCGTCCGGTCCGACGACGGCGCTCCCGCGGGCGGACCCGTGGCACCAGGTGCGGGGCGGGATGCGGCGACGGTGGCCGGCCCCCGAGCGGGCGACACCGACGACCCCGAGGGCGCCGGCCCCGCGCCTCGCGCACCGACCTGGACCCTCGACGCGCTCCCGCGCCTCGTCGACGAGTTCACCGTCCCGGGAGGGCCCGTCGCGACGCTCGACGACTCCCTCGACCCCGCGACCCGGGCCCAGGTCCCGCCGCACGTGGCGGGCGTCGTGTACCGGGTGGTGCAGGAGGCGCTGACCAACGCCCGCCGGCACGCGACCGGGGCGTCGCGCGTCGACGTGCGGGTCGGGGCGGACCCCTCCGGTGGCGGTGCGGTCCTCGTCCGGGTGAGCGACGACGGACCGGGAGCCGCCGTGGGCGGGGCTGCGCCGTCGTCGGGGTACGGGCTGCGGGGGATGCGTGAGCGGGTGAAGGCTGTGGGCGGCGTCGTGCGGAGGGGCCCGCGGGTCGACGGCAGGCAGGGTTTCGAGGTCGAGGCCCGCCTCCCCCTCGCGTCCCCGAAGCTGTCAGGCGCTGGCCGGCCCCTGCCCCCGCGAGCGCCTGACAGTTCGGGAGGGGAGGACCGATGAGCGGAGGAACGAGCATGCCCGACGACGGCGCGATCCGGGTCCTGCTGGCCGACGACCAGGTCCTGGTCCGGGGCGGGTTCCGGGCGCTGGTCGACTCGGAGCCGGACCTGACGGTCGTCGGGGAGGCGTCGACCGGTGACGACGCGGTGCGGCTCACGCACGACCTGCGGCCCGACGTCGTGCTCATGGACATCCGCATGCCGGGGCTCGACGGGCTCGAGGCGACGCGTCGGATCGTGGCCGACCCGGCGGCGTCGGGCACGCACGTGGTCGTCGTGACGACGTTCGAGCTCGACGAGTACGTGGCCGAGGCGATCCGGTCGGGGGCGAGCGGGTTCCTCGTCAAGGACACGGAGCCAGCTGACCTCGTCCGCGCCGTCCGCGTTGCCGCGCGCGGCGACGCGCTGCTCTCGCCGACGGTGACGCGACGCCTGCTCGCGCGCGTGGCCGACGCGACCCGGCCCGTCGCCTCGCCGGCCGGCCTCGACGACCTCACACCCCGCGAGCGTGAGGTGCTCGTCGAGGTGGCGCGTGGGCTGTCGAACGACGAGATCGCCCGGACGCTGTACCTGTCGGAGTCGACGGTCAAGACGCACGTGTCCCGGACCATGAGCAAGGTCGGGGCCCGGGACCGCGCGCAGCTCGTCGTGCTGGCGTACGAGGCGGGGCTCGTGCGGCCGGGCTGGGCCGACTGACCCTCCCGTTTCGACGCCACGCAACGCTGGAGCGCTCGATCGGCGGAGCGATATCGGGCATATCGGCGCGAACTGCCGACTCTCGGCCCTGAGCGCCGGGCTGTGTGTTGTGTGGCGCGCGAATCCGGCACCAACGCGGTACCCGACCGCCAACCCTCGGGGGACGACCCGGCCACCCCCGGCGGGCGACCGTGAGGGTGCGGCTGAAGCGGCCGTCGTCGGGCCCGGAGAACGGGCGCCGGCGTGACGGAGGAGGTCATTATGCTCAGCGCACTCGTCCCGGCCACGGCGACGACCGTCGTCACGCACCCCTACTGGCACGGGGGCGGTGGCCCCGGCTTCGGCTGGTGGGTCGTCTTCCCGATCCTGTGGTTCCTGCTGTTCGCGTCGATCGTGTTCCTCGTGGCGCGTGGCGCCCGGCGGCGCTGGCAGTCCGGCGCGGCCTACGGTCCCCCGTGGGCCCGCGGGAACCAGACCGCGATCGGCGTCCTCGGCGAGCGGTACGCCCGCGGGGAGATCGACGAGGCCGAGTACCGCGCCCGGCTCGAGGTGCTCACGCGCCAGCCGTGAGCGCGCCGACCCGGGCCGGTCAGGGTCGGATAGATTGCGCGACATGACACGAGGGGTGCGGCGCGTCGTCGGGCTGTCGGGCGCCGGTGTGCTGGCGCTGGCCGTGGCGTTCGGTCTCGGAATGCGGTGGTCCTCGGACCACGGGTCCGACGTCGCTCTCCCGCCCGACGACGCCACGCCCGGCCAGGTCGCGCAGGCCTACCTGGACGCGGTGAACGCCGACGACGAGCGCGTGCTCCGCGCGGTCACGACGCCAGGGATGTTCGACGGCGTCCGCGACACGTGGCTGAAGCGCAGTCTGTACGGGCTGGGATCGCGGTCGAGGTACGGGCACCCGACGATCACGGACGTGCTGACGGGCGAGGACGCCGTCGCGGGCACCGACCTCGACCCGGACCAGGCGGCGACGGTCGTCGTGTCGTTCGATCCCGAGACCAGTGACCCGACCCTGGGCGAGGGGTCGTTGACGTGGGGAATCCTGCTGGAGCGTGCCGACGCGTCGTCGCGGTGGCTCGTGTACGACCAAGGCGAGGGCTGAGCGGGGCGCACCGAGCGATGCGTAGGGTCACCTCGTGACCATCGAGCCGACCACCCCCGACGACGAGCCCGAGATCCTGCTGCCCGGCGGGGACGTGACGGTCGGGGTGGTGCGGGTCGGGGCGACCGTGCGTCGCCCGACGAACCCGAACTCGCCGTTCGTGCACGCGCTGCTGCGCCACCTGGAGGCCGTCGGGTTCGACGGTGCCCCCCGGTTTCTCGGGCTGGATGCCCGGGGCCGCGAGACCTTGACCTTCGTCGAGGGGGAGGTCGCGGGGCGCCCGCGTCCCGACTGGATCGCGGACGAGGATCGGCTCGTCTCGCTCGCGCGGCTGGTCCGCCGGTACGACGACGCCACGGCGTCCTTCGTCCCACCCGACGGCGTGCGCCCCGACCGCGGTGTGGCGGACGAGCCGCCGGGCACGCCGACCGCGCCCGTCGAGGAACCCGAGATCGTCGGGCACCTCGACATCACGCCCGAGAACGTCGTGTTCCGGGACGGTGCGGCCGTCGCGCTCATCGACTTCGACCTCGCGGGGCCGGCGACCAGGGTCGACGAGCTCGTCAACCTGCTCGTGTGGTGGGCGCCGCTGTTCGACCCCGCCGACCGGGACGTCCTGCTGCGCGACGTCGACGTGGAGCGCCGGGTGCGGCTCGCGCTCGATGCCTACGGCGCGACCGACGCGGACCGCGCGAAGATCGTCGACGCCGCCCTGCTGCGGACGGCGCGCTCGTGGCACCTCATGCGACACCGCGCGGCCACCCTCGGCGGCGGCTGGGCCCGGATGTGGGCCGAGGGTGTCGGGGATTCGATCCTGCGCCGTCGGGCGTGGCTCGAGGCGAACGGTGACGCGCTGCGCGCGGCGTGCAGCCGCTGACGTACGCCGCGCGCGAGGCTCACCAGCCGAGCTCGCCGGCGTCCTCCTGGAAGGTGCCGGTCGGGCCGTCGGGGCCGATCGTCGCGAGGCGTGCCACGACCTCGGCGCTCTCCGCGGCGGGGCGGCCGGGGTGGCTCTCGACGCCGCCCCCGCCGAGCTCGGTCGCGGTGATGCCCGGCTCGACTGCGTTGAACTTCACCTCCGGGACGGCGCGCGAGTACTGCACGGTGATCATCGAGACCGCGGCCTTGCTCGACCCGTAGACGATCGACGGGAAGCGCGACGCCGGCCGGGACGGCTCGTGCACCGCCCAGAACGACCCGAGCGCGCTCGACACGTTCACGACCACGGGGTTGGCGGACCGGCGCAGCAGTGGCAGCGCGGCCTCGGTGACCCGGACGATCCCCGCGGCGTTCGTGTCGAAGACCGCGAGGACGCTCGGGCCGTCGAGCGCCTCGGCGCCGCCGTCGCCCGTGCGCAGCGCGATGCCGGCGTTGTTGACGAGGACGTCGAGCCCGCCCTCCGCCTCGATCTGCGCGAGCGCGGCGGTGACTGAGGCGTCGTCGGTCACGTCGAGCTGGACGGAGCGGGCGCCGAGCTCGTCGGCGGTGGCGCGGCCGCGGGCCTCGTCCCGCGAGCCGACGTAGACGGTGTGGCCCGCGGCCAGGAGCAGGCGGGCGGTCTCCTTGCCGAGGCCCTTGTTGGCCCCGGTGATGAGTGTCGTTGTCATGCCTCCAGCGTGGGCCGGGCGCCGCGCGACAGGCAGTCGTCCCGTTGTCGTAGGACTGACAGGGCCAGGACGGCTGGGATACCGGCGCGCAGACTGGGTCCATGGAGGACGGCGGCGTACAAGCATGGGACTTCGGCACCGCCGTGCGCCGGTGGCGCGACCGGGCGGCCCCGGAGGCGGTCGGCGTGCCTGCCGGGCGCCGCCGCCGCGCGGCCGGGCTGCGACGCGAGGAGCTCGCGGGCCTGGCGGGCATCTCGGTCGACTACCTGACGCGGCTCGAGCAGGGGCGCGCGGTGTCCCCGTCGGGTCAGGTCGTGGAGGCGCTCGCTCGGGCGCTGCGGCTGTCCGACGGCGAACGGGACGTCCTGTTCGAGCTCGCCGGGCTGGTCGCGCCCGGGTCCGGGCTCGTGCCGGGCCGAGTCACGCCGAGCATCCAGCGCCTGCTCGACCGCTTCGACCACACGCCGGTGATCGTGCAGGACGCGGCGTTCAACTTCGTCACCGCCAACGCCCCGTACGACGCGCTCATGGGTGACACGTCCGCCTGGCGCGGCAACGAGCGCAACGGTGTCTGGCGCAACCTCGTCGGTCCCGGGACGCGGGCCGTCCACGCGCCCGAGGAGCGCGCCGTCTTCGAGGAGAGCCTCGTCGCGAGGCTGCGGCTGACGGCGAGCCGCTACCCGGCCGACCCCGCGCTGCGCAGGCTGATCGGCGAGCTCGAGGCCGCGAGCCCCCGGTTCCGCGAGCTCTGGGACACCGCCGACCTCGACGCCGACCCCGACCGTTCACGGCACAAGGTCGTCGACCACCCCGCCGTCGGGCTCATCACGCTCGACTGCGACAACCTGAGCGTCGCGCGCGACGACCTGCTCATCACCGTGTACACCGCCGAGCCCGGGACCTACGACGCCGAGCGGCTGGCGCTCGCGATCGTCCTCGGGACGCAGCGCGTCGCCGGTTGACGCGCAGAGCGTGCGTCTACCCTGTCGACCGTCGCCGGCCCAGGAGCGACGCTCGGACGACACAAGAGGACGGTGTTTCGCGGTGAGTGAGGATCCTGGATCCTGAGACCGAGCTGTCCCGAAGTGCGCGACGACGGCTCGACGAGCTGGTCGGCATCGTTCAGGAATCGGTCTCTCGGCAGTTTCACCTGGTGCCCTCGCCGGACCGTGTGTCGTGGGGGGATCTCGACCCGGACGCGCTGCGGCTGGTGTCACAGCGCGCCCTCGACGGGAGCCGCGAGTCGATCAGGCTCGACCGGTTCAAGGACGCGAGGGACTACGTGGCCGTGGCCGACTTCGTCGACGACGTCCTCGCCGACCGCCTCATCGAGGTGGTTCGTGGCTCCTAGTTCCGGCGCGTCGGCTCGCACTGGCTGAGCCGTTCGGCGAGGAACGTCCGCTCGGTCTCGTTGGCCGTGAGTGCGAGGGCCTCGCGGTAGGCCGCGGCAGCGTCGTCGGGGCGGTCGAGCCGGCGCAGCAGGTCGGCGCGGACGGCGGGCAGGTACGGGTACCGCTCGAGCTGCGGGTCGAGGGCGAGCGCTTCGACCTCCGCGAGCGCGACGGCAGGTCCGCGCACCTCGGCGAGCGGCACGGCCCGGTTGAGCGCGACCACCGGCGAGGGCCACAGCTCGAGCAGCCGGTCGTAGAGCGTCACGAGCTGCGGCCAGTCGGTCTCGGCGTAGGTCGGGGCACCCGCGTAGAGCGACGCGATCGCCGCCTGCAGCGTGTACCGACCCGCGCGCCCGGACCGCAGGGCGGCCACGACGAGCGCGTCGGCCTCGGCCAGCGCAGCGCGGTCCCAGCGGGAGCGGTCCTGGTCCTCGAGCCGGACCAGGCGGCCGGCGTCGTCGACGCGGGTCGCGCGCCGCGCGTCGGTGGCCAGGGCCAGGGCGAGCAGCCCGCCGACCTCGGGCTCGTCCGGCATCAGTCGGTGCAGCCGACGTGCGAGCCGGAGCGCACGCTCGGCGACGTCCCCGCGGACGAGCGTCGGGCCCGAGGGTGCGGTGTGCCCCGCGGTGAACAGCAGGTGCACGACGCCGAGCACCGCCGGTAGCCGCTCGGGCAGGTCGGCCGTGCGCGGGGTGCGGAACGGGATCCGCGCCGTCGCGATCTTCTTCTTGGCCCGGGTGATGCGCGCGGCCATGGTCGTCTCGGAGACCAGCAGCGTCCGCGCGACGTCCGGGGTGGCGAGACCGCACACGAGGCGGAGCGTGAGCGCGAGCTGCGCCTCCTGGGCGAGCGCCGGGTGGCAGCACAGGAAGACGAGCCGGAGCAGGTCGTCGGGCGCGCCGACATCGGCCAGGGCGTCCGGCTCGGCCGCCGCGAGCTCGGCCGGGTCGTTCGGGTGGACGCCGTCCGGCGCCTCGACGAGCAGCGGCACCCGGACCCGGAACGCCTGCTCGCGGCGGATCGCGTCGAGCGCCCGACGGCGCGCCACGGTCGTGAGCCACGCCGCCGGATTTCGGGGGACGCCGTCGCGCGGCCAGCTGTCGAGCGCTGCCGCGTACGCCTCCTGGACGCACTCCTCGGCGAGGTCGAGGTCCCGGGCGGTCCGCACCGTCGTCGCGAGGACCGCGGCCCAGTCGTCCCGGTGCGCCCGGTCGACGGCGGCGCGTGCGTCGTCGTCGGCGGCCGAGCCGGGCGTGGCAGCCGAACCGCCCGAGACGCCGGTCATCGAGCCGGCGTGAAGCTGCCGCCGACGGGCCGCACCTCGAGCCCGCCGCGGCCCCACGCGACGGCGGGGTTGGCGCGGGCCAGGCCGAGGGCCGCGTCGAGGTCGGCCGCCTCGACGACGTAGAAGCCGGCGACGACCTCCTTGGTGTCGACGAACGGCCCGTCGGTCACGAGGTCGCTGCGCAGTGACGTCGCGGTGTCCGCGCCGTGGAGCGCGAACGCGGTGACCATCGCGCCCGACGCGACCAGGTCGTCGGCGTAGCGCTTGCTCGCCTCCCGCTGCTCGGGGGTGTAGTCGCCCGCGGTCGGGTCGTCGAAGATCAGGATCGCGTACTGGGCCATGGTGTTCAGTCTCCACTCGTCGTCGGATGTCGGTCGGTTCGGTTCTCCCTGCACCCAGACGTCGGACGGGGATGGGCCGGATCGACAGCGGGGTGAAGATGGATCCCATGAGCAACCCTCACGAGAACCCGACCACCCGACCGATCACCACCACCCGCGGCAGCGTCGCGATCACGAACGCGTACGTCGTGCCCGTGGCCTCGCCCCCGATCGAGGGAGGCACCGTCCTCGTGACGGATGGCGTGATCGAGGCCGTGGGGGCGGCGTCGGAGGTGAGCGTGCCCGACGGCGTGGAGGTCGTCGACGCGGGCGGACGCTGGGTCCTTCCGGGCTTCGTCGAGTCGCACGGGCACGTCGGCGTCCACGAGGAGGGCGAGGGCTGGGCCGGCAACGACACCAACGAGATGACGGACCCGAACGGCTCGCACCTGCGTGCGCTCGACGGCATCAACGTCGAGGAGGAGGGCTTCCGCGACGCGCTCGCGGGCGGCGTCACGACGGTCGTCGTGAAGCCCGGCTCGGGCAACCCGATCGGCGGCCAGACCGTCGCGATCAAGACGTGGGGCGGCCGGACCGTCGACGAGCAGATCGTGTCCGACGCCGTCTCCGTGAAGTCGGCTCTCGGCGAGAACCCGAAGCGCGTGTACGGCGACCAGAAGAAGACGCCCGCGACCCGCCTCGGTGTCGCCGCCGTGATCCGCAAGGCGTTCGTCGACGCGCAGAACTACGCCGCGAAGCGCGACGCGGCCGAGAAGAAGGGCGAGCCGTTCGACCGCGACCTCGGCAAGGAGACGCTGGTCCGCGTGCTCGAGGGCGAGCTCGCGTGGGACCAGCACACGCACCGGGCCGACGACATCGCGACGGCCCTCCGCCTCGCCGACGAGTTCGGGTACCGGCTCGTGGTGAACCACGGCACCGAGGGCGCCGAGCTCGCCGACGTGCTCGCGGAGCGCGACGTCCCGGTGATCTTCGGCCCGATGTTCACGAGCCGGTCGAAGGTCGAGCTGCGGCAGCGGGCGATCGCGAACCTCGGCCGCCTCGCGCGGGCCGGCGTCCGCGTCGCGATCACGACCGACCACCCCGTCGTGCCGATCAACTTCCTCGTCCACCAGGCGTCGCTCGCGGTCAAGGAGGGGCTCGACCGCGACGTCGCGCTGCAGGCGCTGACCGTGAACCCGGCGTCGTTCCTGCGGCTCGACGACCGCGTGGGCGCGCTCGCCCCGGGGCTGGACGGCGACGTCGTCGTCTGGTCGGGCGACCCGCTCGACGTGAACAGCCGGGCGGAGCAGGTCTTCGTGACCGGCGCCGAGGTCTACCGCTGGGACGGGGCCGCGAACGGCGGTCGCGGCGCGGGCGTGGTGACGGAGCGCTCGGAGCGCTTCACCGCCTGAGCCGTTCGACGGCGCGCTCAGCCCCGGATCTGCGCGACGCGCGCGTCCACGAGGGCGGTGACGACGTCGTCGGGCAGCGGGTGCGCGGGGTCGAACCGGATGGTTCCCTTCGCGCGCCCGCTGCCCTCGACCGCGTCGACCTGCCCTACGACGGCCTCGACCGCTGCGGGGCTGAACGGGTAGATCCCGACGTGGGCCTTGGATCGGACCACGGCGAGCAGGGGCTTGCCGTCGAGCACGAGCGCCGCCATGCCGTAGCTCGTGCCCTGCTCGGCGTCGGGCACGCGGGCCTGCGCGACTTCGTATACGTGCCCGACGACGTCCCGGTCGTCGTCGGGCAGGCCGGCGAGGTAGTCGTCCACGGTCCCCATCGCCCCATCGTGGCCCGAGCCGACGACGTCAGCGCGCCGAGCCCACCAGCTCGCCTTCCGCCTCGGTCGCGTCGTCGGCTCCGGGCGCCGCGGCCGGCGCACCGGCGCTGGTCACGTCGGCGTCATCGTCGCTGAACAGGTCGTCCGCGGTGGCCGACTGGTACTGCTCGATGTCGAGGATGCCCTCACGCTTGGCGACGACCACCGGCACGAGCACCTGCCCGGCGACGTTGGTCGCGGTGCGGCCCATGTCGAGGATCGGGTCGATCGCGAGGAGCAGCCCGACGCCCGCGAGCGGGAGACCGAGGGTCGAGACGGTGAGCGTCAGCATGACGAGCGCCCCGGTGAGGCCGGCGGTCGCGGCGGACCCGACCACGGACACGAACGCGATGAGCAGGTAGTCCGTGAGCGACAGGTGGATGCCGAAGAGCTGCGCGATGAAGATCGCGGCGACGGCCGGGTAGATCGAGGCGCAGCCGTCCATCTTGGTGGTCGCACCGAGCGGCACGGCGAACGACGCGTAGGACTTCGGGACGCCGAGGTTGCGCTCGGTGACCCGCTCGGTGACGGGCAGGGTCCCGATCGAGGAGCGCGAGACGAAGCCGAGCTGGATCGCCGGCCAGGCACCGCGGAAGTAGCTCGAGACCTTGAGCCCGTTGGAGCGCAGGATCACCGGGTACACGACGAACAGCACGAGCGCGAGGCCCACGTAGATCGCGATCGCGAAGCGCGCGAGCGGGGACAGCAGGTCCCAGCCGTACGAGGCGACGGCGTTGCCGATGAGGCCGAGCGTGCCCAGCGGCGCGAGGCGGATGATCCACCACAGCACCTTCTGGACGATCGCGAGCGCGGAACGGCTGAAGGCGATGAACGGGTCGGCCTTCTTGCCGGACTTGTACGCGGCGATCCCCACGACGATCGCGATCACGACGATCTGCAGCACGTTGAAGCTGACGTTCGTCTCGGCGGCACCGTCGGTGATCTGCGTCGAGGCGCCCAGGCCGAGGAAGTTGCCGGGGATCAGGCCGGTGAGGAAGTCGATCCAGGTGCCGGTGTGGCTCGGCGCGCTGCCCTGGGAGATGTCGAGCGACGTGTGCTTGCCCGGCTGGAAGACCAGGCCGAGCGCGATGCCGATCGACACCGCGACGAGCGACGTGATCGCGAACCAGAGCAACGTCTTCCACGCGAGGCGCGCGGCGTTGGCGACGCCCTTGAGGTTCGCGATCGACACGACGATCGCGAGGAACACGAGCGGCGGGACGACGGCCTTGAGGAGCGTCACGAAGTCGGAGCCGATGGTGCCGAGGGTCGTGGTGAGCCAGTTCGGCGTCTCGTGGCCTGCGGGGCCGACCTCGCCCATGGAGCGGGCGACCCAGCCGAGGAGGAGGCCGAGCACGAGGCCCGCGATGATCTGGACGCTGAACGACGGCCAGCGTAGGCGGCGCTGGGGGGAGGGCGCGGACACAGGGGTTCCTTGTCTGGTGGTGGGGCGTGACGGGGTCGACCCGTCGCACGACGACGACGACACGACGACCGCGCGCGTGGGCGCGGCGAAGGAGGTGGTGCGGGGTCGGGTGGGCGGGAGCCGCTCGGTGCTGCCGGCGTCGGTGCCGGCGGCCGTGTGCTCGGAGGGAGCGCTACCTGTTCAGCGACACAGCGCGCTGGCGACGCGTCGGTAGTCGACGTCGCGGCGCACGGTGAACAGGCGCTCGAGCACGGGGGATCTCCTGCGGGTGGGAGGCGGGTACCGGTGGGTACGAGGAGGAACCTTAACAACGGGTCCACCGCCCGGACAAACGTCTCACTCAGGGAGACGAAACGTTCCGAACTTTAGGCGACACCTGTTGCCAAACGGAACGCCTGCGACGTACGGTGGGAGGGACTTCCAGGAGGTGTCGTGGACCGCCGAACCGTCCGCACCCGCGCGGCACTGCGCGCGGCCGTCCTCGAGCTCGCCGCGCAGCGCGACGTCGGCGACCTCTCCGTGGTCGAGGTCGCCCGCCGTGCCGGGATCAACCGCGTCACCTTCTACGACCACGCGCCCAGCCCCGCGGCGCTCCTGGTCGCTGCCCTCGCCGAGGAGCTCGACGAGATCCGCTCCCGGCTCCTCGAGCCCGGCGTCGCCGCTGTGCCCGGCGCGGACGGCGCGGGCGACGCCCCCGGAGCCGATGACCCGTCCGACCCGCTCGAGGTCGTCGACCGGGTCGCGCGCGCCGTCGCCGACCACGTCGAGCGGCACGCAGCCGTGTACGAGCGGGCACTCGTCCGCGAGACGTCCTCCACGTCCGGCGCGACCCTCAGCGCCCCCCTGTCCACGCTGCTCGCCGACCACTTCACGCGCACGCTCGAGACCTTCCTGGCCCGGCACCCGGGGCTGCGCCCGCCCGCTGCGCTCCGCCCGACGGCGCCTGGTGTCGCCCCCGCGGAGACCGGCCACCCGGCCCCCGCGCGACCCGGCACGCAGGCGAGCGACCCCACCGGGGCGAGCGCCGTCGTCGGCGACGCGACGGAAGCACGCGAGGTACGGGCGTACGCGCGCTACGTCGCCCTCGGGTCGGTCGGGGCTCTCGAGACGTGGCTCGCTTCGCCCGCCCCGCGCGACCCCGACTTCTTCCCACGCGTGGCGTGCGCCGCGCTGCCCGCGTGGTGGACCGCGTCCCCACCGGACCCGGTCACCGACTGAGACCACCCGCGGACCGCGGGACCACACCGACACCCACGAGGTGTCCGACGAGAGGAGCCCCACCATGGGCCGAGTACAGGACAAAGTCGCCATCGTCACCGGAGGGACGGGCGGCATGGGCACCACGCACGCGACCGCGTTGATCGCGGAGGGCGCGAAGGTCGTCATCGCCGACCTCGACGACGCGAAGGGCGCCGCGCTCGCCGCCGAGCTGGGCGAGAACGCCCGCTACGTCCACCTCGACGTCACGAGCGAGGACGACTGGGCGAAGGCCGTCGCAGCGACCGTCGAGGCGTTCGGGACCGTCGACGTGCTCGTCAACAACGCCGGCATCGCCAACGGTGCCGCCATCACCGACTTCACGCCCGAGATGTGGCGCAAGATCATCGACATCAACCTCACCGGCACCTTCCTCGGCATCCACGCGGTCGCCGGGATCATGGCCGAGGCCGGCTCCGGGTCCATCATCAACGTGTCGTCCGTCGAGGGCCTGCGTGGCAGCCCCGGGCTGCACGGGTACGTCGCCTCGAAGTTCGGCGTCCGCGGGCTGACCAAGTCCGTCGCGCTCGACCTCGGCCCGCGCGGCGTGCGCGTCAACTCGATCCACCCCGGGTTCATCGAGACGCCCATGACCGCGTCGCTCAACCCCGACGACCTGATGATCCCGCTCGGTCGGGCCGCCAAGCCCGAAGAGGTCTCGCAGCTCGTCCTGTTCCTCGCGAGCGACGAGTCGAGCTACTCCACCGGTGCGGAGTTCGTCGTCGACGGCGGCCTCGTCGCCGGCGTCCCGGCGCGCGCCCACCACTGACGCGCGCTCGCGCCCGCCTGCGCTCGACCGGATCGGGCTGTCAGCGGTCGTTCGCATCGACCCGTGCCTGGCACCCGACGCAGAAGCGTGCCGTCGGGCGGGCAGCGAGGCGCGCCTCGGGGACAGGCTGCCCGCAGCGCTCGCACCTGCCGTACGTGCCGTCGTCGAGCCGGGCGATGGCGGCATCGATCTCGTCGAGCCGGCGGTGCGCACCTGCGGCGAGCGTCGACACCTGCGCGCGGTCGAAGGCGAGCGTCGACCCCTCGGGGTCGTGCTCGTCGTCGGAGTTGGCGTCGCGCCGGGCGTCGGCGATGTCGGAGAGCTGACCGTCGAGGGCAGCGAGGCGTGCCGCGGCTTCCCGCCGGAGCTCGTCGAGCCGCGCACGCACCCGTGCTTCGTCCATCCTCCGATCATCCGTCGGCACCGGGCCGGTCCGCCCGTCGCCCGCTCAGCGGGAAGGTCGCGAGCCGGCGGCGAGTCCCGCTGGCTCGCGGGGTGGACGAGCCCGGCGAGCGGGTGAAACACGTCCGACCCGCGTCACGATCCGTCGTCGGGGCGCTCCCCTCCCCAAGGACGGACCCGTGCGGCATGGGCGCGGCTCCCGACAGCCCCGGACGACGGAGTGCAGCGACGTGACCGACGCGCGGCAGGACTCGACGACGCAGGTGCCGACCTGCCTCGGCGACCTGACGGTGCGCGTCGTCGGCAGCGGCCCGCCGGCGCTCCTCTGGCACAGCCTCCTCGTCGACTCGTCGTCGTGGTGCCGGGTCGAGGCCGACCTGGCGGAGCGTCGGACGCTCGTCATGGTCGACGCACCCGGTCATGGTGGGAGCGCGTGCCCGCCGCGACGCTTCAGCATCCACGACTGTGCCGCGGCCGCCCTGGACGTGATGGACGCGCTCGACGTCGGCGTCGCCGACTGGCTCGGCGTCGCGTGGGGCGGCCGGGTCGGTCTGGCGTTCGCCGCGGCGTACGGCGAGCGGGTCCGGTCGCTCACGACCTTCAGTGCACCGCCGTACTGCCTGCCCGCCGTCTGGCGGCACGTCACCGCGTCCCTGCTGCTGCCCTACCGTGCGGTGGGGCCGCTCGCACCCGTGACCGAGGCGGCGATGACGTCGCTCCTCGGTGAGCGCGCGCGGCGGACGGACGTCGACGCTGCGATCCTCGTGAGCCGCGCGTTCCTCGGCGCCGAGCGTGCCGGGTTGGCCCGCAGCGTCCGGAACACGCTCCTGCACCCCGAGGACCTGAGCGGCATCCTCGATCGGGTCGCCGTGCCCACCCTCGTGGTCGCGGGCGGTGCGGACGAGACGTTCACCGCCGAGGACGCCGCCCTCGTCGCGCGGTCCATGCCGCGTGCGCGCAGCGACGTCCTCGAGTCCGTCTTCCGTCTCGCACCCGTCGAGCGGCCGCACGAGACGGTCAAGCTCGTGCTCGAGCACTGGGACGAGTCGGCCTGGGTGTGATCTACGGCGTCCCTGAGCGTGACGAGCCGCCGTCCGGGCGGGTCGTCCCTACGGTCGTGGGCAGGCTCCACGTGCGCGTGACCGGACAGGGGCCGCCGGCCCTGCTCTGGCACAGCCTCGTGACGGACAGCAGCGTGTGGCAGCGTGTCGAGCCGGAGCTCGCACGTCACCGCACGCTCGTGCTCGTCGACGGTCCGGGCCACGGTGCCAGCGGCTTGCCGCCCCGTCGGTTCGGGACGTCCGACTGCGCCATCGCGGCGCTGCAGATCCTCGACACGCTGGGATATGGGACCGTCGACTGGGTCGGGACCGGCTGGGGTGCCCGCGTCGGACTCGCTGCAGCGGTCGGCTCGCCGGACCGGATCCGTTCCGCCGTGCTGTTCGGCGCCCTGGACATGTGGCGGCCGTGGTGGAAGCGCGCGGCAATCCGGGCCGCGCTGAGCGTGCACGCGGTCGTCGGTGCGGTCGCGCCCCTGGCGGAGTTCCTGATGCGGTCGACGCTGGGGGACCGCCGTCGCCGGATCGACCCCGAGGCCGCGGTCACGGTGAGCAGCGCGTTGCGGAAGATCTCGCGTCGCGGGGCCAGCCGCGTAGGCATGAGCGAGCTGCAGCCCGTGCGGCCCGCGGACGAGGTCGGTCCGCTCGTGACCGCTCCCGCCCTCGTCGTCGTGGGCGAGGAGAGCCCACGGCCCGCGCTCGCGTACGCGGAGCGGTTGGTGGAGGCGGCTCCGCACGCTCGCCTCGTGATCGTGGAGCACGTGTTCGAGCTCGTCCCGTTGGAGGAGCCGGAAGCGGCGGTGGAGCTCGTGCTGGAGCACTGGTCGCGCACGGCGTCCTAGCGACCGTGCCGGCGTGCACTCCTTGCGCGAATCCCGTGCGGGGCGACCCGTTGCGACCGGGTGTGACCCGCGCGACACTGGAACCACCGGCGACGACGCCGGGTGTTGGCTCTCGAACCGTGCTGACCGACCCGAGGGGGTGGCCCTCATGGCTACCGCGTACGACGTCCTGCCGATGCTGGGACGTGGCAAGCACCGCAACCCGCGCAAGGGCGCCTGCTTCATGGAGCTGGCGTCGTACCTGGCGGGGGAGAAGTGGTCGGACCACCCGGCCTGCACGCATCCGCTGCTCGCGATGCTGGCGCGCGCCGTGAACGACCTGACGTCCGACGCCGGTCGCCCGCAGCTCGCCCCGCTGATCCCGTCGGTGATCGGGGTGAACAGCGACGACCCGCACTGGGACATCCAGATCGCGCTCGACGCCGCGGTCGCCGCGCTGCCCGACGCCCCCGAGTACCGCCAGCGCACGCTCGCGGTCGCGATCATCGCCTGCGAGCGGATCCTCGACGACCTCGACGCCCGCGAGCCGGGCACGCGGTCCCTCGAGTCGCGGTCCGCGCTCGCGGAGGCCCCGGCGACGACGGCGTGGGCCGAGGAGTTCTGCCGTGGCTCGATCGCGAAGCCCGCACGGTTCGTGCGTGACGCCGCGCCGAGCATCGTCGGGTCGGCGGTCCTCGCGATCGCGGAGTCCGCCAGCGCCGACGTCGACGCGCGTCTGCGTCGTCTCCTCGAGTCGACCGTCACGCGGTGCCGCGCGTGGGCCGACGTGGACGGCGACGAGCCGCGCACCCTCGCGCCGGAGGTCTGGGGCGACGTCGTCCGTGCGGTGCCGGCCACGGCGGTCTGACTCCGTCCCCGCGGCCGACGCCGCACCTCGGTCCAGGACGGGCGCATCCTCGCGGGGATGCGCCCGTCCGGCGCGTCGCTAGCCTCGTCCTGTGACTGCCGCGCTGCCGCCCGACCCGCTCAACACGCTGACCCTCGACCAGCTCCGGACCCGCACGAGCGTCAAGTGGCGCGAGTACGAGCCCGACGTGCTGCCGCTGTGGGTCGCCGAGATGGACGTGGTCCTCGCGCCGGGGGTCGTCGAGGCGGTCACCCGGGCGCTGCGCGACGGCGACACCGGCTACGACCACGGCTTCCGGTACGCGGAGGCGTGGGCCTCGTACGCGTCGGACCGGTGGGCCTGGCACGTCGACCCGGCCCTGACGATGACGGTGCCCGACGTCATGACGGGCGTCGTGCACGCGCTGGGCGTGCTCACGGAGCCCGGGGACGCCGTCGTCGTGAGCCCGCCCGTGTACCCGCCCTTCTACAGCTTCGTGCCGGGGGCGGGCCGTCGGACCCTCGACGCGCCCCTCACGCCGGAGGGACGGCTCGACCTGGCCGACGACGGCGCCCTCGACCGGGCGTTCGAGGTCGCCCGGGCGGACGGCCGGGCCGCGGCGTATCTGCTCGCGAACCCGCACAACCCGACCGGCACCGCACACACGGCGGACGAGCTCGAGCGACTGTGCGCGCTCGCGGAGCGGCACGGCGTGCGGGTGCTGTCGGACGAGATCCACGCGCCCCTGAGCGGCCGGCCCGGCGTCGACGAGGTGCCGACGTTCACGTCGGTGCTGCAGGTCGACGGCGGGGAGCGGGCGCTCGCGCTGGTGTCGCCGTCGAAGGCCTGGAACCTCGCAGGGCTCCGGGCGGCGCTCCTCGTCGCGGGGCCCGGCGCGGCCGCGGACCTGGCGCGGGTCCCGGAGCGTGCGCTCGACGGCGTCAACCACGTGGGAGTGATCGCCCAGACCGCGGCGCTCGAGACGGGGCGCGGGTGGCTGGACGAGGTGCTCACGGCGCTCGACACGAACCGCGCGCTGCTGGCCGGGCTGCTCGGTGACCGGCTGCCGGACGTCGGCTACCGCCGCGACCACTCGACCTACCTGGCGTGGCTGGACTGCCGTGGGCTCGGCCTCGGCGACGACCCGGCGCAGACGTTCCTCGAGCGGGCCCGGGTCGCGCTCAACCCGGGGGTGAGCTTCGGTCCCGGAGGGACGGGGCACGTGCGCCTCAACCTCGGCACGTCGCGCGCGATCCTCGCCGAGGCCGTGGACCGGATGGCGTCCGTCGTGTGACCGCACGGGAATGCCGGGGTTGCCTGAGCCGTTCGTGCGAGGGACGCTCGAAGGAGCGCCACGACCGACCGAGGGAGCGACCATGAAGAACGACATCCACCCCGAGTACGGCTGGGTCGTGTTCCGGGACGCCTCGGCGGACTTCGCGTTCCTGACCCGATCGACGCTCTCGGCGGACAACGCCGGCGGGCCGGGCCGCCCCGAGAAGACCGTCGAGTGGACCGACGGCAAGTCGTACCCCGTGATCGACGTGGAGATCTCGTCGGCGAGCCACCCGTTCTACACGGGCACCGCGCGCGTCGTGGACACCGCCGGTCGCGTGGAGAAGTTCAACCGCCGGTACGGCCGCAAGAGCTGAGGCCCGGGCGACGGGCGGCGCTCACGCGTCGGCCCGGTCGCCGAGCCACGGCGCGAGCACGTCGTCGCGTCCGAGCCACGCGAGGCCGCCGTCGGCCGCCTCGGCCGGGGTCGCGAGCACCTCGTCGAACGCCTGAGCGAGCGCCGTGCGCTCGTCCCCGACGCCCGTGAGGACGAGCCGGGTGCGCCGCGCGCGGCGTCCCCAGCGCCCGTTCGTGCCGACGTGGAGCTGACCGCCCGCGCCGTCCCAGACGCAGACGGTGTCGGGCCGGTTCGGCACCCAGAACACGCCCCGCCCGCGGATCCGCCCGGCGCCGAGCTGCTCGATCTGCTCGACGAGCCGCTCGGGATGGAACGGGCGGTCGCTGGTGAGCTCGAGGGACCAGACGTCGCCCTGGCCGGGGTGGACGTGGGCGTGCAGCGGGTCCGAGCGGTGGTCGGCGAGGCGTGCGTCGTGCCGGCGTGACGCGAGCGCCGACGACGTCAGGTGGGTCAGTCCGTCGATCCGCGCGGTACCCGGCCCGCGCAGGTGGTCGACAAGCTGGGAGCCCCGCACCTCGGCCCGGGTCGCGTCGTCCTCGACGGGCTCGGCGAGGACGACGACGTCCGCGTGCTCGACCTGGGCGGCGACCGCTTCGCCGAGCGACCGGTCGTCGTCCGCGTGGAGCGCGAGGCCGCGCTCGTCGAGGGTGTCGTCGTCGAGGAGGTCGTGCTCGAGGCGCGCCGCCTCGGCGACGCACGCGACGGACGCGAGCCGGGCGCGGCGCAGCTCGCCGCCGGCGGGCCGGGTGGCCCAGGCGAGCGCACGGGCCGCCGGGAGCGACTCGGCCGTGACCGGCAGGGCGAGGACGACGGCGTCCCACCGGCCGTCGCGCGTGAGCCGGTCGATCGTCGGGATCGCGTCCTCGCGCACGGAGCAGCTCAGGCACGCGTGCGCGAGGGGGATCCGTTCGTCGGCGAGCACCGCGGTGCCGTCGAGGACGACGCGGTGCAGCTCGCCGTCGTCGACGTGCAGGTCGTGGCGGAGCACGACGGTCCGGGGCGCGTCGACCAGGAGGTCGAGGATCGCGAGCTCGCGCAGGACCGGGTCGGTCGTCGCGAGGACGCTCACGGGCACGCGTCCGGGTCGGTCGGGGCGGGGGAGACGGGTCATGAGGTTCCTCTCCGGGTCGGGAATTGCGGACCATGCTAGCGCGTTGCTGAGAACGATAATCATTCGCTAGTGTGATCGAACCACCACGGAAGGAGCGGCCATGTCCGCCGTCTGCCAGGTCACGGGCAAGCGCCCCGGGTTCGGCCACGCGATCTCGCACTCGCACGTGCGCACCAAGCGCCGGTTCGACGTGAACGTCCAGCGCAAGCGGTACTGGGTGCCGTCGCTGGGCCGTCACGTCCGGCTCCGGGTCTCCACCGAGGGGATCAAGATCATCGACAAGCGCGGGATCGACGTCGTCGTGGCGGAGATGCTCGCACGAGGAGAGAGGCTCTGATGGCCACCAAGCACACCGACCTGCGCCCCGTCGTCAAGCTCCGTTCGACCGCGGGGACCGGGTTCACCTACGTCACGCGGAAGAACCGTCGCAACGACCCCGACCGGCTCGTGCTGCGCAAGTTCGACCCCGTCGTCCGCCAGCACGTCGACTTCCGCGAGGAGCGCTGATGGCGAAGGCGTCGAAGGTCGTGCGCAACGAGCAGCGCCGCGCGGTCGTCGAGCGGTACGCCGAGCGACGCGCGGAACTCAAGCGCGTGATCGCCTCGCCGGACGCGAGCGCCGAGGCCAAGCACGCCGCCGTCGTCGAGCTGCAGAAGCAGCCCCGCGACGCGAGCCGCACGCGGCTGCGGCACCGCGACGTCGTCGACGGACGCCCCCGCGGCTACGTCGGGAAGTTCGGGCTGAGTCGCATCCGGCTGCGCGAGATGGCGCACCGCGGCGAGCTGCCCGGCGTCACCAAGTCGAGCTGGTGACCGGTCCCACCGGCCACCCCACGCCCCGAGGAGAAGACATGAAGCAGGACATCCACCCCGGCTACGGCTGGGTCGTGTTCCGGGACGCGTCGGCCGACGTCGCGTTCCTCACCCGCTCGACGCTCGCGGCCGACAACCCGGGCAACCCCGGGCGCCCCGAGAAGACCGTCGCGTGGGCCGACGGCAACACCTATCCGGTGGTCGACGTCGAGATCTCCTCGGCCAGCCACCCCTTCTACACGGGCAACGCGCGCGTCGTCGACACCGCGGGCCGCGTCGAGAAGTTCAACCGCCGGTACGGCCGGCAGGACAGGAGCACCCGATGAAGGTTCGCGCGTCGCTGCGCTCGCTCAAGGACAAGCCGGGCTCGAAGGTCGTCCGGCGCCGGGGCAAGACGTTCGTGATCAACAAGCAGAACCCGCACTGGAAGGGCCGTCAGGGCTGATGGCGGTCCCCAAGCGGAAGATGTCCCGCAGCCGGACCCGCAGCCGTCGGGCGCAGTGGAAGACGACGCTGCCCGAGCTCGTGACGGTGCGGACGCCGTCGGGCGAGACGACGCAGGTCCCGCCGCGGCTCGCGAACGCGGCCAGGCGCGGCCTGCTCTGAGGCCATGAGCCTCCGTCCGCCGTCGGGCACACCGACGACCGGCGCACCCATGACCGGCACACCGACGACCGGCACCGCTCAGGTGCCGGTCGTCGTGCTGTCCGGGTACCTGGGGGCCGGGAAGACGACGGTCCTCAACCACCTGCTGCGCTCGCCCGGGGCGCGGGTCGGGGTCGTGGTCAACGACTTCGGCGCGATCGGCGTCGACGCCGCGCTCGTGCGCGGCCAGGTCGACGAGCCGGCGTCGATCTCGGGCGGGTGCCTGTGCTGCCTGCCCGACGCCGGCGGTCTCGACGACGCGCTCGAGCGTCTGACGCAGCCCCGGCTGCGGCTCGACGTGGTGGTCGTGGAGGCCAGCGGCGTCGCGGACCCCGCCGTCCTGCGCCGGCTCGTGCGGTTCAGCGGCGCCGAGCGGGTGCGGCCCGGCGGCGTCGTCGAGGTCGTCGACGCGCTCGCGGCGCCCGGTCTCCTGGCGGACGGGACGTTGCGGGACTCGCGGTTCGCCGCGGCGTCGCTCGTCGTCGTGACGAAGACGGAGCACCTCGCCGCGAGCGAGCGAGGAGTGAGGCTCCGTGACCTCACGGCTGCCGTGCGCGCCAAGAACGCGGACGCGCCCGTCGTCGTCGCGCCCGGTGGGCACCTCGACCCGGCGCTCGTGTTCGATGCGGCGGAGGCGACCGACCCCGACGACGAGCTCCCTCTCGGCTCCCTCGTCCGCGCCGGTGCGGCGGGGCACGCGGACCACACCCATGCCGACACCGTCACCGTGCTCGCCCCCGGACCGGTCGACGCCGGCGCGCTCGTCGACGTGCTTGAGGACCCGCCCGGCGGCGTCTACCGGCTCAAGGGGACGGTCGTCGTCGACACCGGTCGGACCCTGCGCCGGTACGTGGTACATGTCGTCGGGCGGCAGGTGTACATCGCTGCGCACGACGGCGGCCCTCGGGGTCCGGACGGTCTGGTCGCGATCGGGACGGGCCTCGACGAGGGAGAGGTGCACCGACGCCTCGCCGCCGCCCTGCGCCCGGACGCCGGCCGGGCGCCGTCGGGCAGGAGCGACGGGCTGCGTCGCCTCGTCCGCCACCGCCGCCTCAGCGCCTGACGGTGACGTAGTCGTCCTGGAGGCCTAACTCGCGGGGTGGGAGGGCCGCCGGCCTGTCTCGCAGGCCGCGGCGGTCAGACGTGGGCCGGGTGCTCGTCGGTGGCGCGCGAGGGTGCCCCGACGATCGCCCCGCCGGCCCGGTGCGACGCGCGCGCGGCCACCCAGACGACGAACCAGACGACGCAGGCGATCGTGACGATCACGAAGCTCGGCGGCAGATTGAGCATCGCGGAGAACGCGAGCCCGGCCCACACGGACACGAGCGAGATCACGGCCGACACCGCCATCGCGCGGCGCGGGCGCGGCGTGAGCTGGATCCCGGTGGCGGCAGGCGTCACGACGAGCGCGAACAGCAGCAGCGTCCCGACGACCTGCACGGCCATGGTCACCACGATCCCGAGCAGCGCCATGAACACGACGGACAGCGTCCGGACGGGCACGCCGCGCGCCTCGGCGACCTCGGAGTCGACGGAGGCGAAGAGCAGCGGCCGGTAGATGAGCGCGACGGCGAGAGCCAGCGCGACCAGCATGATCGCGAACACGACGAGCTGTTCGTTCGTGATGGCGAGCAGGTTGCCGAACAGGACGTTCGTCATGGTCGACGACGACTTGGTCGCGAGCGAGTTGAAGTACAGCCCCAGCCCGGTCGCCATGGCGAGGACGGTGCCGGTCGCGACCTCCCGGTCGGCGGCCTTCTTGCCGAGCGCCCCGATCACGAGGGCGCCCCCGACGGCGAAGATCCCGAGCCCGAGGCTCACGGGGATCCCGACCAGGACGGCGCCCGTGGCGCCCGGCAGCCCGATGTGGGCGAGCGCGTGCGCGGCGAACGCGGTGTTCCGCACGATCACGAAGTAGCCGATGAGTCCGGCGGCGAGCGCCACGATGGTCCCGCCGAGCAGCGCGTTGCGCATGAACTCGGAGGTGAGGATCTCCCACCAGTTGTCCTGGTAGGTGACGAGGTCGACGGTCCGCACGGTCACACGCTCCTCATGAACAGCTCGCCCTGCGGGGTGCGGACGACCTCGATGCGCGTCCCGTACAGGTGGCTGAGCAGGTTCTCGTCGACGACGCCCGACAGGGGCGCGTGGTGCGCGTGCCCGTCGAGCAGGTAGACGGCGCCGTCGAGCACCGACAGCAGGGGGTTGAGGTCGTGCGCGACGACCAGGATGGTGACGCCGAGGTCCCTGTTGAGGCGTCCGAGCAGGTCGACGATCTCGCGCTGGTTGCGCAGGTCGAGCGCGGCGAGCGGCTCGTCCAGGACGACCAGGCGCGGTCTCGACACGATGGCCTGGGCGATGGCGACGCGCTGCCGCTGCCCGCCGGAGAGCTGGGACACGCGACGGTTCGCGAACCCGGTGGCGTCGACGGCGGCGAGCGCCTGGTCGACGCGGTCGCGCTGCTCGCGCGTGATCCGCGAGAACGCCCACCGGTTCCCGGTGAGCCCGAGGAGGACGGCGTCGAAGGCCCGGATCGCGTCGCCCGCCGTCGACGTGTAGTCCTGCGGCACGTAGCCGATGTCGTCCCGGCCCGACGACGGCCCGTCGCCCGGGGCGTGGCCGAGCACCCGGACCCGGCCGGACGCCGTCGGGACGAGCCCGAGGATGACCTTGAGCATGGTCGTCTTGCCGGAGCCGTTGGACCCGATGATCGCGGTGACGGAGCCGGCCGGGATCTCGAACGTGCCCTCGGACCAGACGAGGTGGCCGCCGCGCACCACGCTCACGTCGTCGAAGACGAGCGCGGGCGGCGCGCCGACGGGGGCGGCGCCGGTCTCGGCGCTCGCCCCCGTCGGCGTGCTCGTGGTCGGGGTGGGGTCAGGCGTCGACACCGAGGGCCTTCGCGAGCGCGGTGAGCTGGGACACCTGCCAATCCTCGAACGACGAGGCCCCGGGCGCCACCGTCTCGGTGACGTCGACGATCGGCACGCCCGCCTTCTCGGCGGCCTGGTGGACCTGCTCGGGGATCGAGCCCTCGGTCTGCGTGTTGTAGATCAGGACGTCGACCGACTTGTCCGCCAGGACGTTCTGGAAGTCCTTGAGGTCGGCGGGCGACGGGTCGCTCTCGTTGGCCGCGGCCCGGGCGAAGCCGGCGGGCGTCTTGTCGACGAGCCCGATGGCCTGCGCCATGTAGTCGAACACGCTCTCGGTCGCGCCGTAGGTCTTGCCGGCGGCCTCCTTCTTGAGCTTCGCCACGAGATCCGTGTAGGGCTGCAGCGTCTGGGTGAGCTTGCTGCGCTGCTGCTCGAAGTAGCTCTTCGCGTCGGGCGCCAGGGTCTCGAGCTCCTGGGTGACGGCGTCGGAGACCTTGGTGACGTAGTCGGGCGAGTACCACAGGTGCGGGTTCGCGCCGTCGGCGGCGCCCACGACCTTGCCGGCGTCGACGACGGGCGCGCTCTTCGCGGACGACGCCGCGAGCTTGGAGGCCCACGGGTCGTAGTCGGCGCCGTTGACGACGACGAGCTTCGCCTTGGTGAACTTCACCGCGTCCGCGGGGGAGGGCTCGTAGTCGTGGGGGTCGACCGACGAGCTCGCAAGCACGGTGGTCACGTTCGTGCAGTCGCCGCCGAGCTGGCTCACGAGGTCGCCCCACTGGTCGACGCTCACGACGACGTCGACGGGCTTGGTGGGGCAGCTGCCCGAGGCGCCGGTGGTGCCGTCGGTCGACGTCGCGCCGTCCGACGACGAGGAGCACGCGGCGAGGGCAAGGGTCGTGGCGGTGGCGAGCGCCGCGGTCGCGGCGAGGGTGGCGCGGCGGCGACGTGCGGGGGAGGCGAGGAAGCTCATGTCGATAACCATAATGAGAATCCTTCTCGGGAAGCAAACCGCGAGACGCCTCATCGGCCTGTCGAGTGCGCATCGGAGCCGCGGATTCCCTAGAGTTGGGCCGACGTCCGGCGGTCCGGACGGGCCGCAGAGCCGGCACGGGGGCCCTCGTGCCACCGACCGCTCTGGTCCACACGATGAAGGGAATGGCATGTCGCTCAACAAGTCCGAGCTCGTCTCGGCCATCGCGGAGAAGTCCGACCTCACGAAGGCGCAGGCCGAGGACGCGCTCAACGCCTTCCAGGAGGTGCTGATCGAGTCGCTGGGCAAGGGCGAGGCCGTCAAGCTCACGGGCCTGCTCTCGGTCGAGCGTGTCGAGCGTGCCGCTCGCACCGGCCGCAACCCGCGCACCGGCGAGGAGATCGCCATCCCCGCCGGCTACGGCGTGAAGCTCTCGGCCGGCAGCCTCCTGAAGAAGGCCGTCTCCGCCTGAGACCAGCACCACCGGCGCCGCCCCTGACCGGGCGGCGCCCGCCCGAGGGGTCGCACGTCCGCGTGCGGCCCCTCGCTGTGTTCTCCGGCGTCCTCGGGCGCGTCGTGGTGCCCGGTCCCAGGCAGGAGTGCGAGCATCGCCCCCGTGAGCAGCCCCCGGCACGCCGAGCGTCCGCGTCCCGCCTCCCGTCCTGAGGGACACGCGCACGGCCACGGACACTCGCACGACCCGGCGCTCGCCGCCAGCGTGCCGACGACGACCCGTTCGAGCCTCGTCGTGCTCGTCTGCCTCGTCCCCGTCCTCCTCGCCACCGTGCTCGGGGCGGCCCTGCTGTGGCCGCAGGGCGACAAGCTGCCCCACAAGATCGAGGCCGCCGTGCCCGGCGCGGCGGTGCTGCACGCCACGGTGCTCGGTCCGGCGGACTCCGACGGCAACGTCCCGGTCCGGGTCACCGAGGTCGGGGCTCCCTCGCCCGACCCGACGGCGAAGACCCGGGTGGCGAAGCCCCCGGTGAAGACCGGGCAGAAGGTCTCCGCGAACGCGCCGACCGAGCTCGTGCAGTACGGCTTCAAGGCCGGGCAGAAGGTCACCGTGATGTACCTCCCGGCCGGCGCCGCGGCCTCGGGCGACGCCGGGACCTCCGCAGGCTCGGGCGGCACCGCCGGCAGCGACGGCGACGGCTCGGCAACGTCTCCCGCCGACGGCTCGGTCGACCTCGCCGACCAGAGCGCCTACAGCATCGTGGACTTCGACCGGTCCTTCCCCGTGGGCCTGCTCGCGCTCACGTTCGCCGTGCTCGTCGTCGTCGTCGCGCGGTGGCGGGGCCTCGCGGCCCTCGCCGGGCTGGGCATCACGCTGCTCGCGGTGGCGTTCTTCACCGTGCCGGCGCTGCTCGAGGGCCGGTCCGCGCTGGGTGTCGCCCTCGTGACCGCGGTCGCCGTCATGTTCGCGACCCTCTACCTCGCGCACGGGTTCTCGGTCCGCACGTCCACCGCGCTCCTCGGCACGCTCGCCGGGATCGCCATCACGGGGGTGGTGGCCTGGTGGGCGTCGGGCGCGGCCCAGGTGACCGGAGCGACCAGCGAGGAGTCCTACTGGCTGCCGAGCCAGGCTCATCACGTCAGTCTCGCGGGCGTCGCGCTGTGCGGGATGCTCCTCGCCGGGCTGGGCGCGCTCAACGACGTGACGATCACTCAGGCGTCGTCGGTGTGGGAGCTGCGGGCGCTCGCGCCGGACGCCAGCCGACGCTCGCTGTTCACGTCCGCGCTGCGGATCGGGCGCGACCACATCGCGTCGACCGTCTACACGATCGCGTTCGCCTACCTGGGGGCGTCGTTGCCGCTCCTGCTGGCGGTGTGGCTCCAGGAACAGCCGCTCTCGCTGTCCCTCACCACCGGGTCGGTGGTCGAGGAGATCGTGCGCACGCTCGTCGGCATGATCGGGCTCGTGCTCGCCGTGCCGCTGACGACCGCGATCGCAGCCGCCTGTGTGCCCGGCGGACCCGCCACGGAGCGCTCGCCGGCGAACCGAGCGGCCGGGGCCGAGACGTCCGCTGACGGAGCCGCCGTCCCGGTAGACTCGGCCGCGGCGATGGATCCCGCCGAGGTCACCTTCGCCGGTACCGGCCAGATGAGCGACAGCGAGTTCTGGTCCGACCGGCGCGGTCGCGCCTGAACCGCCGTCCCGGCTGATGGTTCCTGTCTGCATCGTTCCGCGCGGATAGGAGAGCTGTGCCCGCCACCAGGCGTCGTCCCCACCACCTGGACCCGCTGCTGCTGCTCGTCGTCGCCGTCGGCGGTGCAGTGGGCACGTGCGCCCGCTACGGGCTCACGAAGGTCCTGCATGTCGAGCACGGCTTCCCGCTCCCGACGTTCGTCGCCAACATGGCCGGCGCGTTCCTGCTCGGCGTCCTGCTCGAGCTGCTCGTCCGGGCGGGGCGTGAGACGCACGGTCGGCGGGTCGTGCGGCTCGGCATCGGCACGGGCTTCATGGGCGGCTTCACGACGTTCTCGAGCCTCGCGCTCGAGGTCGAGCGACTGCTGCAGGACGGCCGGGTAGGGCTCGCCCTCACGTACGGGCTGGGGTCCGTCGTCCTCGGCTTCGCCCTGTGCCTCGTCGGGGTCCTGTTGGCCGCCCGACACCACCGCCGCCTCGTCGTGCTGCTGCCGCGCGACCCCGACGCCCCGGAGCTCGGGCTGTGAGCGGCGGGCTCGCATGGGTGCTGGTCTGCGTGATGGGCGGCGTGGGCGCGGTGGCGAGGTTCGTCGTCGACGGCACGATCAAGGGTCGCTGGACCCGTGCCTTCCCGGTCGCGACGTTCGTCATCAACGTGACCGGGTCGTTCGTGATCGGCGTCCTGGCCGGGTCCCTGGCCTACGGCCCCCTCACGGCGAACGGGTACCTCCTGCTGGCCACGGGCTTCTGCGGCGGGTACACGACCTTCTCGACGGCGATGGTCGAGACCGTCCGCCTCGTCCAGGCCGGCGACGTGCTGCGCGCCGTCGGGAGCGGGTTCGGCACGCTGTTCGTGTGCGTCGGTGTGGCCGCGCTCGGGGTGGGGCTGGCGTCGCTCGTCTGGTGACGGTCGAGCCCGAGGACCCGGGCTGGCTCAGCCGGTCGGCATGTCCGGGCCGAGGAGCGAGGCGAGCAGGTCGCCCAGGCGCTCGCGGTCCGCGTCGTCGAGGACGTCGAACGAGGCGTCCAGCACGGCGTCGACCTCCTTCTGCGCCTCGGTGCGCAGGTGCTCGCCGGTCGCGGTGATGCGGTGCCGGACGGCGCGACCGGGTCCGCTGACGCGCTCGACGAGGCCGCGCGCGACCATGCGGGCCGCGAGCGTGCCCATCGACTGGTCGGTCTGGAACGTGAGCACGGCGAGCTCGTGCAGCGAGGCCTCGGGGTGCGCGTGCAGGTGACGCAGGGCGTCCCACTGGGCGACGGACAGCCCGAGGGGGGCGAGCCGCCCCTCCATGGCGCGATGGTGGCGCACCTGGAGGCGTTTGACCGCGAGCCCGAGCCGGGCGGCGTCGTGGATGGTCCCTCGTGCCATGGGCTCAACATATCAGGTTGTTGATATAAGGATGTTGATATAGCGTCGCGTCATGATCATCGACTCCGTTCCGCTGACCCTGTCCGACGACGGCGCCGGTGCGCCCGTCCTCCTGCTCCACGGCGGGGGAGGGCCGGGCACGGTCGCGCCGTTCGCCCCGCTCCTCGCCGAGCGGCTCGGCGCGCGCGTCCTCGTCCCGACCCATCCCGGGTTCGCCGGCACCGAGCGCCCCGACCACCTCACGACGACCCGCGGGCTCGCCGTGCTGTACGCCCGCCTGCTCGACGAGCTCGACCTCGACGACGTCACCGTCGTCGGGAACTCGATCGGCGGGTGGGTCGCGCAGGAGCTCGCGCTCCTCGGCACGCCGCGGGTCGGCCGGATGGTGCTCGTCGACTCCGTGGGCGTCGAGGTCGCTGGCCACCCCGTCGCCGACTTCTTCGCGCTGACGTTCCCCGAGCTCGCGCAGCTCAGCTACCACGACCCCGAACGGTTCGTCCTCGACCCCGCCTCGATGACGGACGAGGCGCAGGCCGTCCTGGCCGCCAACCGGGCGGCGCTGAGCGTGTACGCGGGCGCCGGCATGACCGACCCGACGCTGTTCGCGCGGCTGCGCGGGGTCGAGGTCCCGACGCTCGTCGTCTGGGGCGAGGACGACCGCATCGCCGACCCCGAGTACGGCCGGGCGCTCGCGGGTGCGATCCCCGGCGCGACGCTCCAGGTCCTGCCGCGCACGGGCCACCTCCCGCAGCTCGAGACCCCCGAGCTGCTCGCCGACACGATCGCGCCATTCGCGGCCCCGACGACAGCCGTGCGCTGATGGGACACTGGGCGCGTGTCTCGCTCGCGCCTGATCTCGCACTGGGGCTCGGACCTGCGTGGTCTGTCCGACGCCCAGGTGCAGGAGCGCGAGACGTACGCTCGCTCAGGCTGCTCAGGCCGGTCCTCTGTCCACATCCCGGTGGTCGCCGCTCGGGTCCGGCTCCTGCTGGAAGGAATGCGGTAGGCGTTCATGGTGCCAGCGCGGTGACGGGGATGACGTGCACTCCGTCGGGGCGACGCCCGGCGTACCCCGTGCTGGTGATGACGCCGAGCACAGCCGGTTCGCCGTGGACCGATGTGTCGACGGTGTCGACGAAGCGGAGAAGCGAGGCTGCTGCGGAGTCGACGGCGTCCGGGTTCAGCTTGATCTCGAACGCGCCCCAACGTCGTCCCGGGGCCGTCACGACCGCATCGACCTCGTTCCCGTTCGAGTCGCGCCACGAGCTGACTGTGCCGTCGTGGAGCTGGGCGTAGATCCGCAGGTCACGGATCACCAGGGCCTCGAAGTGGAATCCGAGCGCGCGGGGATCGGCCATGAGTTCCTCGCTCCCGACGTCCAATGCGGCGGGGCCGAGGGAAGGATCGACGAAGTAGCGGACGGGTGCGGTGCGGAGCCGGGCTCTGGACCGCACGTGCGGCTGCCAGGCTTCCGAGTCGTCCGTGAGGTGGAGCCGGTGCAGAGCGTCGAGATAGGCCGTCAGGGTCTGTTTGGCCACGGGGCCCGAGTCCCCTCCGACGTCGTGTGCCAGGCCGGTGGCCTTGACGGCCCGCCCGACGGAGCGTGCGAGCGACGCGAGCAACCTTCGTAGGTTGCGTGGGTCGCGCCGGGTGCCGAGCGCCTGCACGTCGATCTCGACGATCTGGGAGAGGTAGTCCCGGAGCCACTGGCGTGCCGTGGACTCGTCGGCCCCGAGGAGGCTGGGCCAGCCGCCGACGACGATACGTCGGACGAGGGCTTCGTAGTCGAGGTCTGCGCCCGCCCCGGTCGCGCTGCCGCCGTTGAGCAGGGCGCCGAGCGACACGTCGCCCGTCGAGTGCCCGGACTCGAAGAGACTCATCGGTCGCATGTGGATCGTGCCGAACCTGCCTGCGCCGGAGTGTCGGTGTGCATCGTCGGTCGGGGTCGCCGACCCGGTCAGGACGTAGAGGCCGCGGCCCTGGCGCTCGTCCACCTGTCGACGCACGCGGTTCCAGATGCGCGGCTCTGTCTGCCACTCGTCGAACAGGATCGGGGTCGGATTGTCGAAGAGTCTGCCGGGAGCGAGCTGCACAGCCGTGCGGGCGGCGTCGTCCTCGTCGAGGTGGAAGGTGGTCCTTGCGACGCGACTGGCGGTGGCGGTCTTTCCGCATGCCTTCGGCCCTTCGATCAGGACGGCCCCGACGGTGCCGAGGCGTCGCGCGAGCTCGTCGTCGGCCACGCGGGGCAGGTAGCTGGGCACCGTGTCAATCTACCTTTTGCATAGCATTTGGTCTACCTTCTGCATAGCGGCCAGGTGACCTTTTGCATAGCGATCAGACGACCTTCTGCAGTGGGCCCTTGGGGGTGCTAAAGGTCGCCCTGACGCTGCAGCCACCGCATGACACCCCAGCCGATCGGGATCCGCGCCCAGTAGGTCGCGACACGGAACAGCACGACGACGGACGTCGCGATCGGCGCCGACACCCCCGCCGTCGTGAGCCCGAGGATCAGCGCGGCCTCGATGGCGCCGATGCCGCCCGGCGTCGGGACGGCGGAACCGGCCGCGTTGCCCACGAGGTAGATGACCGCGACGTCGACGAGGTTGAGGCTCTGCCCGAACGCGGCGAGTGCGGCGTCGAAGGCGAGCACGTACCCCATCGACAGCAGCACGTTGCCGCCGACGCCCAGCGCGAGCCGCGACGGCTGGCTCAGCATCTGGGACAGGCGGGGCCACACCTGGGAGAGCGTCGGGCCGATCCGCTTGACGATCCACCGGCGGACGGACGGCACGAGGAGCGTCGCGGCGGCGGCGAGCGCGAGGCCGCCGATCGCGAGCATCACGGTCGTCGACGGGAGCGTGATCAGCCCGCCGCCGTCACCCGACGCCAGCGACAGGACGAGCAGGATCGCGACGGTGACCGCGAACTGCGTGAGCTGGACGAGCGCCACGGTCGCGAGCGCGAGGGACGTGGTGACGCCGCGCTTGGTGAGCAGGCGCAGGTTGAGGGCGGCAGGCCCGATCCCCGCCGGTGCGGCGAGCGCGACGAACGAGCCCGCGATCTGCGTGAGGAACGTGCGCAGCCACGGGATCTTGACGGGCGAGAACGCGATCAGCGTCAGGGCCGCGCCGATCCACGTGAGGATGCCGAGCGCGAACGTCCCGACCGCCCACAGCGGGTTCGCGTCGGCGATCGCGGACGTGATCTCGTCCGCGTTGATCGTCGTGATGATGACCGCGACGGCGACGATCGTCAGGGTGAGCGTGATGATCGTCCGGACCGAGAAGCGCGTGATGTTCTCGGGCTCGAGGTCCGCCTCGGGCATCCGGTCGACGATCTCCGCGCGGAGCTGCTTGAGGATCTCCTTGTCGCTGCGGACCTCCTCGCGCGTCGACGCCGGCAGCGCGATGGACTGGAGGATCGGCCCGACGGACTCGAGGTCGTCGGCGCTGAGCGCCCGGGCCGCCGACTCGACGGCACGCCGCGGCCCGACGGCGAGGGCCAGCAGCGCGAGCATCTGTGCGAGGTCGAGCCGCCGCGCGAGCTCCGGCGACGCGACCTCGCCGGACTCCCACCCGCTCAGCCACACGCGCGGGGTCCGGCCGTGGTCGGCGCCCACGAGGACGACGTCGGACGTGAGCGCCCGGTGGGTGAGCCCGGCGTCGTGCGCCTTGCGGAGCTGCTTCCACGCGTCGGCGAGGACGTCGTCGTCGAGCAGCTCGTGGTCGACGTCGCGCAGCGACACGATGCCGTCGACGTGCTCCTGGACGAGGAGCATCGAGTCGGCCGACTCGGCGATGCCGAGCAGCCGCGGTGTCCGCACGCCCGCCGACGTCGCGGCGTAGCTCAGGAGGGCGGCGCGCTCGGCGGCCGCGCGCAGCGAGATCGCGGTGCGCGTCTCGAGCCCGCGCAGGCGTAGGGAGCGCCAGAGCCGGGTGAGGAAGCCGACGACCTGCCGGTCGCCGTCGAGCACGACGACGTCCCGCCGGACGCCGTCGGACGTGAAGAGCGCGTAGACGCGGTTGTCGCCCGCACGGGTCAGCGCCACGGCCGCGGGGTCCCAGGTCGCGACGATCGCCTCGGCCGGGTGGCGGACGGTCTGCGCGACCGACGGGTGCTCGCCGGTGCGGAGGTCGGCGACGTCGACCTCGCCCGTCACGTGGCCGTCGCCCACGCTGGTGACGCGCTGGCGCCGCAGGACGCCCTGCGGGTCGGCGACGTCGCGCACCCGGACGAGGTAGGTCGGGGCGAACCCGGCCCGGCGGACCCCGTCGACGAGCTCCGGCCCGTACGCACGCTCGCTGCGCACCCCCGACGCGTAGCGCACGCCCAGCCCCGCCATGCGGCCCAGCAGGAGGACGATCACCGCGCCGGGCAGCGTGATCTGCCCCGTCACGAAGACGACGGCCAGCGCGACCCAGAGCAGGTTCCACGACCACTTCACGGTGCGACGGCGCGAGCGCGGGCCGGCCACGGTGAGGAGGCCCGCGATGCCCGCGACGTACCCGGGCAGGACGACGCCGTACGTGCTGCCCGTCCACACGCTCAGACCGGAGATCATCTCGTCCGAGCCCCAGGCCCGGATCGCGGCCGCTGCGGCCACCGCGAGCAGCAGGCCCGCCACGCCGGCGCCGACCGACTCGAGCATCTGCCGGCCCAGGCGCCGGACCGCGAGCTCCGTGAGGACGGCCAGCGGCACGAAGACGGTGACCAGTCCCTCGAGCACCGCGACCGGCACCACGAGGATGCGCGCCAGCAGCCTCGAGAACCCGTGCACGTCCTGCGCGACGCCCTCCGTCGTGCCGTGCGCGTACACCGCGAGCAGCAGCACGACGACGATCCCCAGCGCGGACACGACGACCCCGACGGCGTCGCTCGGGTGACGCACGCGCACGGCGGGCGTGTCGACGACGCGCACCACCTCGTCGTCGCTCGCGGGGCCGGGCATGGGGCCGAGTCTAGGTGCGGGGTGTCTTCGCGCCCGGGACGAGCGCGCCGTGTCTCGCGGCGGTGCTGACAGGAGCGGCACTGCGGTTGCGGGTGTTGCTGTCTCGTCAAGATGGACGCCATGCCACCCGCCATGGGCGTGGGTGGCCGTCGGTAGGCTCCAAAGTTATGGACGACGCGCCGCACCCTCGGATCGTGTTCGAGGGCTTACCCGACGATCTCTACGCCGAGCTCTCGAGGTACGCCGGCACAGCGGGCCGTCTCGAGGATCTCCCCGCTCTGCACGAGTCGGACTGGGACTTGCTCGTCACGTTCGACGCATCGCCGCGGCATCCCTACCGCATGCATGTCCTGTCGTTCGGTGGAACGACCTTCCGGAGCATCTGGAAGACGGGACCGGGCCAGTTTCCGGAGAACTACTCGGCCGCCAGCTTTCCCGCTCGTCAGGTCGTAGTTGCGCCGGGTGCGCCCACTGAGTGGAAATCACTGATCGCACGATCCGTCGTCGAGACCGCTTCTCCTCCGCCCCGGCCGGCGTTCGTCTACGACCACAAGCGTCCCCGAACCCAGTTGGCGACGATCGGTGAGGAAAGGGCCACCTTCGCGTTCCTGACTACGGATAGCGCGTCGCAGGGCGGAGCCCTGACCCTCGGCCTTCCGGCCTCAACGACCGACCACGCGGCGTGGCTCGTCGCGTTCTTGAAGAAGCTCAACGACGTTGACCCCGTCCGGTTCCCGGGCGCGCCCGACTGGCAGACCTCGCCCACCTGGGGCACACCGCAAGTCCGCGCTGCCGCGGCCGACCTCGAACGGATCGAGAGCGAACGTGTCGCCGCGCTCGCCGCATTCGCCCAGCAGGAAGCGCAGGCAAAGCTCGACCTCGAGGACGCCGCCCGCGCGGCTGCGGACGGTCCGCAGAGGATCCTGACCTACGACGGCAGCGAGCTCGTTGACTCGGTCGCTGACGTGCTGCCCGATCTCGGCTTCGAGGTTCAGGACATGGATGCACACCACGACGCAGTCACGGGAGCAAAACTGGAAGATCTGCGTGCAACCGACCCGGACACGCCGGGCTGGACGGCCCTGATCGAGGTCAAGGGCTACCTCAACGGCGCAAAGGTCAACGACGTCGTCAAGATCACGGGTAGGCCGAGCGTCGCGTTCGCGGCCGAGACCCACAGGGCCCCTGAGACGGTGTGGCACGTCGTCAACGCGTGGCGCCAGACCGACCCGGCGACGCGTGAGGTCGCGATCGCGAACGTCAACGACCTCCAGCCGCTGACTGCCGCCAGCGGCGCGCTGATCGACACGAGAGACCTGTTCACCGGGTGGCGTGACGTACAGGAGGGTCGAACCACACAGCAGGAAGCGCGTGCCTCGCTACGTGCGGCTCGGACACGGTGGCAACCGTCCACGTCCGCGTCCGCTTCCGGCCCAGCGGCTGAACCCGCTTGATGGTGTGTTCGTCTCCCGTGTCGGCGGCCGCCGGTGGTTTCGTGCACTCGGTGACCGCTCGCTCAGGCCCAGAGAAGCGCCGTTAGCTCGTCGGCCGAGGCTCCCAGGCACGAGCCCGGCGGCGCACCGACGCTTGGCCGGTCTCACCGACCAAAGAGTTGCCTCGATGCCCGTAGATCTCGGCGGTGCGCACGAGCGTGCCGTCCACATACGAGTAGCCCTCGAATGCGTCGCCTCTTGTGATTGCGACGACCCGGTCGACGATCGTATCGGCGTCCTCTTCGTCCTCAAGGGCGAGTGGGACATGCGCGCCTCCACCGAAGTACAGGTGGCACTCGCCGGGCGCGAGCTCGAGTCTGATCACGGTGGAGGTCTCGTCCAGGGGAACGACGAGGACAGTGTCACCGCCCAGGACGGAGGCCGGACGGGCAACACCGGCGAGTGTCTGGTCGATCTTGCCGACAAGGAGAGTGCCTAAGCCCATGACCACGTGGATGCCTCCGAGCCTGTGAAGAGCCCGGAGACCGCTCCGAGCAGAACGATGTCGCAGATGACGTGGGTCGCGATCGCCAACGGCAGCCGCCCCTTCTGATGTGAGACGACCCAACAAAGTACAAGACCCAAGGTAAAGGTCAACAGAACTCCTGCGAGCCCGTCGGGGAGGCCGTTGGCGTGAGCCAGGCCGAAGCCGACCGAGGATGCCAAGACCGTCCCGTAACTGCGCCGCGGTCCCACGAGCAGCGCACCGCGCCACAGCAGTTCCTCGTAAAAGGAGTTCGCGAGAGCACCGACGACAACCGCGACCGCGATCCACACCTTCTGGTCTGGCACCCATGCGGGCAGGAAGTCGTAGGACGCGCTCTTGTTCGCCCATCGCCACCATGCGTACGCGAGCACGGCACTCAGCCCGGTGACGACGCCCCACGTTGCGACCAACCGGGCCCCTATCGGTGCCGGTCGCAGCAGTTCCCTCAAGCCGGGCACGGCGACGAGCACCACAAGACCGACGAGCACGATGGGCCAGCTGGGGAAGAGGGCGGTCACTCCCGCAACTACGCCGGCCGCGTACCACTGCAGTGTGTAGGCACGAGGTCCTGCCCGCCCCGCGATCAAGCACAGCGCCACCGCAACCACAGCCGCCGTGCGCGCGAGCACGCTTGCCTCCCCGGCGCCGAGTGCCACGCCGAGAGCGACCGGCGCGCTCGCTCCAGTAAGCGCGAGGCGCCGGTCGCGTGAAGGATCAGCACTCAACAAGGGTTCGTGACGGCCTTCCCGTACTGCCAGGCGAGCGAGCCGCTCGTTTTGCCCTGGTAGACGCCATTGCCCGAGGCGGCCGCGCGGAACTCTCCCTTGCACTGGTGCATCTCACCGGTCATGACCGTGTACTTCTTCTTGGCCTTGGTGTTCGTCCAGTGTTCGGTGTGGCTCGTACCGGCCACATCCTTCCACTTCCCGCTGACCTTCTTCTGCATCTTGATCGTCGCAGTCAGGCTCGTCAGAGCCACCGAGCACGTCACACCGGCCTTGGCGTCGACATACCCGGGGTGACCCTTCTTCAGCATGCCGGCTGACTCGTGGGGGTTGGCGACGTTGAAGTCACAGTGCTTGCCAACTTCGGCGGCGGAACACCCTGACAGGCCTGTCAGCGCAAGCGCGCCAACGAACGCCGCCGCGACTGCCCGGACCATGACCGCGTTGCCGATCCTCACATCTGCCTCCTGCGTCTCGATGGATCGAGCGGACCGCAGCATGCATGGGTGAGGGCTAGGGCGTGTCTCCTAACTGCGTAGCCAGACGATGATGGCGGCCAGGACGACCGCGCCGCGGTAGATCGTGGCGTGCTTGTCGTAACGGGTGGCCAGGGCGCGCCACTGTTTGAGCAGGTTGAAGGACCGTTCGACGACGTTGCGCTTCTTGTACTTCTCGAAGTCAGTCACCGGTGGCCGACCGCCGGCGGAGCCCTTGCGCTTGCGGTTGGCCTTCTGGTCGGCGCGTTCGGGGATCACGGCCTGGATGCGCCGGGCGCGCAGGTCGGCGCGGGTGGCTGCGGACGAGTAGGCCTTGTCCGCGAGCAACGCGTCCGGCGTCGTGCGTGGGCGACCGACCTCGCGGGGTACCCAGATGTCGGCCAGGACGGCCTTGAGCTGCTGGCCGTCGTGACACTGCCCAGCGGTCACGACCGCGGCCAAGGGCCGGCCCCGACCGTCCACCGCGTGGTGGACCTTGGTCGTCAGCCCACCACGAGATCTTCCGATCCCGTGACCTGCAGGTTCGTTGTGGACAGGCTCACGGTCGCGGTTCTTGTGATTCGGGCTCTTCGCCGATCTGGTGGGGAGTGACGGCGGCGGTGTGACGGGCTGGGTGTAGGGGTCGAGGTCCCCGATGATCAGAAGCGCCAACCACTGATCGACTTCGAGGACCTCGACGTTGTCCAACGCTACGGGGTGCGCTGGCGCGCCCACTACTACTGATCCTTGTGCCCGTTGTGATGTGCTGCTCGGCCTGTCTGAGGTCAGCGTCGAGTCGGTCGAGCGGGCCGAAACGTCGATGACGGTCACGGTGTCGACGCCGTGGCACCGGATGGGCTGCCCGGACTGCGGGGTCGTCGCGCCGAGCCGGGGCAGGCGCAGGCGCGTCCTGCATGACGTGCCGCACGGTGACGTCCGGGTCCGGCTCGTGTGGCGGCAACGCATGTGGCGCTGCCCGGAAGCTGGGTGTCCTCGCGGGACGTTCACCGAGCAGGTCCCGACCCTGGTCGCGGCGCGGGGCTCGATCACGGTCCGGGCGGTGGCGTGGGCGATCGGGCAGCTGCGCCGTGAGCACGCCACGATCGCCGGACTGGCACGCCGCCTCGCGGTGTCCTGGTGGGCGCTGTGGCGTGCGATCAAGCCCGTCCTCGAACGTCTCGCTGGTGACGAGTCCCGGTTCGCCGGCGTCAGGTCCCTGGGGGTGGACGAGCACATCTGGCACCACGGCGACCGGCACGTGCGCGGCCCCAAGGAGCTGACCGGGATGGTCGACCTGACCCGCGACGAGAAGGGCCGCGTGCGCGCCCGGCTGCTGGACCTGGTGCCTGGCCGGTCGAAGAAGGCTTACGCCGACTGGCTCAATGAGCGCGGCGAAGCGTTCCGGGCGAAGATCGCTGTCGCGGCGCTCGACCCGTTCGGGGGCTACAAGGCCGCGATCGACGACCAGCTCGCCGACGCGACCGCGGTCCTGGACGCGTTCCACGTCGTCAAGCTCGGCACCGCCGTGGTCGACGAGGTCAGACGCCGCGTCCAGCAAGACACCACCGGGCACCGCGGCCGCAAGGGCGACCCCCTGTTCGGGATCCAGACCATCCTGCGTGCCGGCGCGGAGCACCTGACCGACAAGCAGTGGGCGCGCCTGACCCGGGCGCTCGAAGCCAACGACGCCCACGAAGAAGTGTTCGTCGCCTGGCAGTGCGCCCAGGACCTACGCGCCGCCTACCACGCACGCGACCTCGCCGACGGCCGCAAGCTGGCCGAGCACGTCCTGAACTCGTTCCACACCTGCCCGATCCCCGAGGTCGCCCGGCTCGGGCGGACCCTCAGGCGCTGGCGGGACGCGTTCCTCGCCTACTTCGATACCGGCCGCCAGAACAACGGGCCGACCGAGGCCGTCAACGGGCTCATCGAGCTCCACCGCCGCCTCGCCCGCGGCTACCGCAACTACGACAACTACCGCCTCCGCATGCTCCTCGCCGCCGGCGGCCTCACGACCTGATCCCCACCGGATCGACGAAGAGCCGTGATTCGCCGCGGCCCCCCGTGTCCTGCTCGGGACGGGTCGTGTTCGTCGCGTGCTGGTGGGCCCGGTTGATCGTGGAGTCGACCGCGACCTCCCAGTCGATCTGCCCGTCCGCGTCCGCCTGCGCGAGCAGCGCCGACCAGATCTGGTCCCACGTCCCGTCCACCACGAACCGGTGATGCCGCTTCCAGACCGTCTGGTACGGGCCGAAGGTCTCACGGGGCAGGTCCCGCCAGGGGATCCCCGTCCGATACCGGTAGATGATCCCTTCCATCACCACACGGTGATCCGCGTGCGGGCGACCGCCCTTCGGGCCCGCCTTCGGCATGAACGGTGCGATCCGCTCCCACTGCTCATCGGTCAACACCGACGTCCTCGAACTCACCCCGCGAGTATGCCGCGCGCCCGACCAAACGGTTTGGAGACACGCCCTAGTCTCCAGCCCGCCGGCGGCGCCCGAAAGAACCCAGGGAGTCTGGCAGGCTCAGCTCCCGACCGATGGGCACGACATGCCCGATCGAGGGTGAACTGTTGCCGAGATGGGTGACAGGTCGATGTGGGTCGCCCTCGAGGTCACCAGCCAGACGTCGCGTTCGTCCTCGAGCAGCTTGGCCAGAGCCGTGGACTTGCCGGCAACGGGCGGCCCCGCGAGGACGATCTTGCGCCGGTCGGCGTGCACGTTCGATTGTCGTTGCGGGCCTCGTCGAGCAGCCGACGATGCAGGCTCTCACGACCGAGATTGGGTGTCCTGACTGACCGCCAAAGAACGACCGGGAGTTGTTGGTCGTCGCGTCGGTGCTCACACGTCCGAGCGGGCCACCGCCGCGAGATAGCTCCCGGACGACCTCGAGATGTGCTTCGACGTACTTGCTATTCACGCACCGAAGTCTGCCGGTAGTTGGTGATGCCCTGCTGGAACTCGACCTACGTGGCCGGGCTCGTTACGGCGCCGAAGGATGCCGACTCTGGTGGGTCCGCATCTGCCGGCGGCGTCGTCAGGCGTGGTGCGCCGCGCGATGCCGTCACGGGGGCTTGCGAGGGCGCAGCGAGACTGCTCGCGCATCAGCACATACGGATCGCTCGGGAGTAGGAGGCTGCCGGACGGGTGTCGTCGGGCGAGCGACGGGGCCCGTCGGTAGCGTGGCGAGCATGACAGCGACGACGTCCTCGGGGTCGGATCGCGACGAGCAGCGCGGCGCGGCGAAGAGCACGAAGAACCAGGCACCGCCCGAATTTCGGCGGGTGTGGCTCGTGGCGATCGTCCGCGGCGTGCTGCTGCTCGTGCTGGGGCTGCTGCTGCTCATCGACCCCGTGCGCAGCGACCTCGACCGCATGCGCTGGGTGCTCGGCGCGTTCATGATCGCCGACGGCCTCGTCGCCGCGCTCGCCGCACTGTGGCACCGGAACCAGTCGAGCTGGCAGGTGTGGCTCACGCAGACCGCGGTCGCCGTCGTCCTCGGCGTGGTGGTGCTCGTGTGGCCCGACCTGACCGCCAAGGCCCTCTACTACGTGCTCGCCGCGTGGGTGATCGCGCTCGGCGTGACGCTCATCGTCACCGCGGGCGTGCTGGCGCGGTCGCGTGACATCGAGTGGTCGTGGGAGCTCACGGCGGGCGTCGTGTCGTTCCTGTTCGGGATCCTCCTGGTGTTCCGTCTGCCCGACGGCGACGTCCAGCAGACGACGGCCCTCGTCTTCGCGTTCTTCGCCTGGGTGATGGGCGCGATCTTCGTGGTGACGGGGTTCGCGACCCGGACGCTCGCGCTCGAGCTGCGGTCGTTGCGCGCACAGCTCGCCGAGCGGGGTGGCGCGGCCGCACCGGCGCGCCTCGTGCTCGGCGGCGTGGGGGAGGGTGCTCCGCGACCGGCCTCCCGCCCGTCGCGGCCGGACGGGCCGGCGGCGAGGGACGAGAAGAAGGCCGCGCCGTCGGGCCCGGAGAAGGAGCAAAGGGGCACGACGCCGCGCGCGGCGACGGCCCCTCCGACGACGGAGCCCACCGAGCGTCCGCGCCACGAGCCCGGCGAGGGCAGCGGGAGCTGAGAGCGGCTCAGCCCGCCGATGGCGCGGCGCAGCTCCCGTTCTCGATGAGCACCGGGGCGAGCAGGCGGGTCTCGGCGGGCAGCGGCTCGTCCTGGCGCTCGACGGCCATCTGCACCGCGATGTGTCCGATCTCGACGCTCGGCACGTCGATCACGGACAGCGGGACCGCGAGGTGCTCGGCCAGGCCGCGCGGGCTGACAGCGAGCACGGACACGTCGTCGGGGACGGACAGCCCCCGGCGGGCCAGCGCATCGAGCACGCCCGGCAGCGCGGCCTCGTTGTGCACGACGAGCGCGGTGAGGCCCTCGACCTCGTCGAACGCCTGCGCGACAGCCGCGGCGGCGGCCGGGTACGACGTCTCGCACGGGACGACCGTGTGCCGGGCACCCGACCGCACCGCTTCGGCCCGGAAGCCGCCGATGATCCGCACGGCGTAGTTCGCGTTGCGGCGGATCGCGGCCGCGGGCGCCCCGAGCAGGGCGACCCCGGTGTGCCCGTGGCCCGCGAGGTGCTCGACCGCGAGACGACCGGCCGCAGCGAAGTCGAGGTCCACGCACGCGAGCCCGTGGGTGTCGCTGGGCACGCCGATGAGGACCGCGGGCTGACGGACCGCCTCCAGGAGCGGCAGGCGCGGGTCGTGGCGCTCGACGTCCATGAGCACGAGCGCGTCGACGCGTGAGCCGGCGGCGAGACGCTGGACGGCGTCGACGTCGTCCTCGGTGATCACGAGGACGTCGTCGCCGTGGGTGCGCGCGGCGGTGATGACGCCGGTCACGACCTCCATGACGGTCGCGGAGTTCGTCTCGAGGGCCCGGAGGGGGACGACGAGCCCGACGACGCCCGTCCGGTTGCTCGCGAGCGCCTGGGCGCCCGCGTGCGGGCTGAAGCCGAGCTGCCGGATCGCGTCGGCGACCCGGTCCCGGGTCGCCTCGGAGATGGGGCGCTTGCCGGACAGCGCGTAGCTGACCGTGGAGACGGACACGCCCGCGAGCCGCGCGACGTCGGCGATCGTGGGCATGAGCCGAGCGTAGCCGCGGGGCGGCGGCGTCAGTCCTTCTGGCCGATGAAGACGTGCGGCCGCGACTGCGTGAGGTAGTCCGGCACCCACGATGCGACCGCGCGCACCCGCTGGTTCCACCCGGACAGCAGCACGAGGTGCACGCCGAGCCACGCGAGGAACGCCGGGAACCCACCGAGGAACACGCGCTTGCGCCCGAGCTCCGCGACGGCCGCCCCGCGACCGATCATCGCCATGTACCCCCGGTCGACGTACCCGAAGGGCTCCGGCGCGCCGCCCGCGCGCGTCGCGAGGATGTTCTTCGCCGCCCACTTCCCGGACTGCTTGGCGACCGAGCCGAGCTGCGGCAGGTGGTCGCCGCGGGCGTCGGTGATGTTCGCGGCGTCGCCGAGGACGTACACGCCTTCGAAGCCCTCGACGGTGAGGTCGGGCCGGACGTCGATGCGGCCCCCTCGCCCCTGCGGCAGCCCCGACTCGGCCAGCAGGGCACCGGCCTTGAGGCCGCCCGCCCACACGACGAGGTCCGCGGGGAGCTTGTCGTCGCCGAGCGTCAGACCCTCGGGCGACACCGCCGTGACGGGGGAGCCGAGCGCGAGCTTGATGCCGCGCCGCTCGAGCTGCTCGGCCGTGTACTGCTGCGACCGCTCCGAGAAGGGCATGAGCGGGTGGGGGAGCATGTCGACGAGCGCCACCGAGCTGCGGTCCGCGAGCTCCTTCGAGTAGAGCTCGGGGATGACGTAGCGGATGTTCTCCGCGATCGCCCCCGCGGTCTCGACACCGGTCGGCCCGGCGCCCACGACGGCGACCCGCACGGGCTTGCCCTCGGAGTCGGCGCGGTCGAACAGGTCGACGAGCGCGTTCCCGAGCTTCCGCGCGTCGTGCGCCGAGTACAGCGGGTAGGCCAGCTCCTCGGCGCCGGGGGTGTTGAAGAAGTTGGGGACCGCGCCGCACGCGATCACGAGCGAGGGCGCCTGGAACGTCTCGCCGTCGGCGGTCGTCACCGAGCGCTGGGCGGCGTCGATCTTCGTGACCTCGGTGCGGAGCACCCGGACGGCCGGGAGCCGGCGGAAGATCGAGCGCAGCGGGCGCGCGATCGCCGACTCCCCGACCTGCGCCGTCGCGAGCTGGTAGAGCAGCGGCTGGAACTGGGTGTACCCGTTCGTGTCGAGCAGGAGCGTGCGCACCCCCGCCCGCCCGAGCTTCAGGGCGGCCGCGACCCCCGCGAAGCCGCCTCCCACCACGATGACGTCCGGTTCGGTGTGCGCTGCTGCCATGACTCGACGGTACGACCACCAGGGCCTCGGTGCGTAGCCGACCCGTCAGCTGAGACCGAGCGAGTCCTTCACGCTCTGGGGAAGGAGGGCGTACCCGACGAACGACACGACGTCGAGGATCGTGTGCGCGACCACGAGCGGCATGGTCCGTCGCCTCCCCCACCGGGACAGGTAGAAGCACGAGAACAGGACGCCCATCGCCATGTTGCCGAAGAACGGCCCCCAGCCCTGGTACAGGTGGTAGGAGCCCCGCAGCACCGAGCTCGACACCACGAACTTCACGCGTCCCCAGCCCAGGTCCGTCAGGCGCTCGTGCAGGTACCCGACGACGATGATCTCCTCCAGCAGCGCGTTCATGATCGCGCGCGCCACGAGGATCGGGACGGTCCACCAGTACGCGTCGAGCGCGGAGGCCTGGACCTGCACCGTGATCCCGATCGCGCGGCCCAGCACGTAGAACCCCAGGCCGGGGATCCCGATCACGGCAGCGAGCCCCACGCCCCACGCGAGGTCCTTGCCCGGCCGGTGCAGGTCGAAGCCGATCGCCCGCGTCGCGGAGCGGCCCCGGTTCGACAGCAGGTACAGCGCGAGAGCCACCGGAACCAGCGTGAACACGATGCTCAGCACCTGGTACGTGAGGTCCAGGTACGGGCGGGGGGACTGGCTCGTGTTGAGGGCGGTCGTCTGGCCCTTGAGCGGCCCCTGCGAGAGGGCCGCGACGAGCGCCACGATCGCGTACACCGCCGACTGGCCCAGGCTCAGGCCGAGGAGGATCCAGATCTCCGCCACGATCCGCGGCCGGCGCAGCCACGGCGGCGTCGATGTGGGAGACGCCACAGGCGGGGGAGCGGGCGTCGTCGTCATGCTGCGGTTATAGCACTGCGACCTGCCCTTCCGCGGTGCGCGGTGCACGGGTCGTCCACACGATCGTCACCCCGCGCGTGCGACGTCACCGGGCAACCACCCGAGGGCGTGCGTACCGTGGAAGCGACGTCCTTCGAGGACCCCGAAACCTGACCACGCACCGACCCGAAACACCCCGTGACGCCTCGTACCCAGCCCATCCCCCCTGTCCCCGACCACGACGACGACGTCACCCCCACCCGGTCCCAGCCGCCCTCGATCCCGCCCCGGCGGGCCGTCGGCGCGCACCCGCAGTCCCGGTCCGCCCGCCCGACGGCGCAGGCGTCCGCCGGGCGCACCGCGTTGCCCACCACCGCGGTCCCGGTCCGCAGCAGGCACGTCCCCGACGCGCACGCCGCCGACGACGTCGCGGAGCGCATCGAGGAGCGGGCACCCCGGCCGTCGGTCGTCCAGATCACGGCGTCGGCGCTCGCCGCCGTGTCGTCGACGGTCCTCCTGTCGTACCTGGGCGTGGCCGGGACCATCGTCGGCGCGGGCATCGCCTCGGTCCTGACCGTGCTCGGGAACTTCGTCTACCAGCGGTCGATGCTGCGCGCGCACGAGAAGGTCGCGACGGCGCTGCGCACGGGCGCCCGTCTGGGCGCCGGGGCGACGGCGGCCGAGGCCGCGCGCACCACGAGCGTGACCCGCGTGTCCTCGCGCGTGGGCGACGGCGGCGCGCGCCCCTCGTCCTCCGGCGCGGGCGTGACGCCTCCCGCTGGTCCGGGTGCGCCCGAGGACGCGGAGGGCCAGGGGGCGAAGAAGCGTCAGCGGCGCCGGCTCGTGGTCGCGGCGATCGCGCTGTTCGCGGTGCTCGTGGCCGCCGTGACGGCCGTCGAGCTCGTCGCGGGCAAGCCGCTGACGAATTTGCTGCACGGCACCGAGGGCTCGGGGCTGAGCATCTCCGACATCACGCGGCACGGCGGCGACGGCGGCGGGAGCGTGCCGGTCCCGACCTCGACCACGACCGAGGACCCGAGCGACACGGACTCGTCCGGCTCGGACAAGGACTCGTCGAGCGGCACGGGCTCCGGGTCGTCCGACGACAGCGGCTCCAAGGACTCCGGGTCGTCGGACGACGACTCGTCGGGCTCGACCGGCCAGTCGGGCTCCGGCTCCTCCGGGTCGACGGACGACTCCGGGTCGACCGGGTCGGGCTCGGACGGCTCGTCGCAGGACGGCTCCACCCAGGACGGCTCGTCGGGCGACGGCCAGTCCGACGACGGCTCGTCGGGCTCGTCGGGCGGTTCCGGCTCGACCGAGCCGACGAGCCCCGCCACGACCCAGCCCACGACCTCCTCGGACGACGCCGCGACGGGTGCCGCCGCGACGTCGGGCGCGGACCAGGACGAGGACGCCACCTCCTGACCGGCGGGCGGTCAGCCCGCCCGGCGCAGTCGCAGAGAGTTCCCGACGACGAGCACCGAGCTCGCCGCCATCGCCGCCCCGGCGATCATCGGGTTGAGCAGGCCGGCTGCGGCCAGCGGGATCGCCGCCACGTTGTACGCGAACGCCCAGAACAGGTTCTGCTTGATCACGCGGAGCGTGCGCCGCGACAGCCGGATCGCCGTCGCCGCGACCCGCAGGTCGCCGCGCACGAGCGTGATGTCGCTCGCCTCGATCGCGACGTCGGTGCCGGTGCCCATCGCGAGGCCGAGGTCGGCCTGCGCGAGCGCCGCGGCGTCGTTCACGCCGTCGCCGACCATCGCGACGACCGCGCCCTCGCCCTGGAGCCGCTCGACGACCGCGACCTTGTCCTCGGGCCGGACGTCGGCGATCACGTCGTCCTCGGCGATCCCGACCGCTGCAGCGGCCGCACGGGCCGACGGTGCGTTGTCGCCCGTCAGGAGGACGGGCCGCAGACCGAGCTCGCGGAGCTGCCCGACGGCGTCCGCGGACGTCGGCTTGACCGTGTCGCGGAGCCGGATCACGCCGCGCGCGGTGCCGTCCCACGCGACGACGACGGCCGTCGCGCCCGACTCCTGCGCAGCCGTCACGGCGTGGGTGACGTCGTCGGGCACGGTGACGCCCTGCTCGGCGAGCCAGGTGGGGCGCCCCACGAGCACGCGCCGGGCGTTGAGCCCGAGAGCGCCGTTCGCGGCGCCCCGGCCGTCGAGGCCGACGTGCGCGTCCCGGACCACGCCCTCGACGCCGCCGCCCGCGTGGTTGCGGAAGTCGCGGACCTCGAGGCCGCCGACCGTGACGCCGTCCGCCCCGGTCGGTGCGCCGTCGTCGCTGCCGGCGGCGCGTGCTGCCGCCGCGACGGCCTGCGCGATCGGGTGCTCGCTGAGCGCCTCGACGGCGCCGGCGTACCGCAGCGCGTCGGCGGGGACGTCGACGCCCTCGACGCCCTCGACGCTCATCCGGCCCTCGGTGACGGTGCCGGTCTTGTCGAGCACGACCGTGTCGACGCGGCGCGTGGACTCGAGGATCTCCGGGCCCTTGATGAGCGCGCCGAGCTGGGCGCCCCGGCCCGTGCCGACGAGCAACGCCGTCGGGGTGGCGAGACCGAGCGCGCAGGGGCACGCGATGATCAGCACGGCGACGGCCGCGGTGAACGCCATCTGCACGCTCGACCCGCCGATCAGCCACGCGGCGAGCGTCCCGAGCGCGATCACCATCACGACGGGCACGAAGACCGCCGAGATGCGGTCCGCGAGCCGCTGGACCGGAGCCTTGCCCGTCTGGGCACGGGCGACGAGCCGCCCGATCTGGGCGAGCGTCGTCTCGTCGCCGACGCGCGTCGCGCGGACCAGCAGCGTGCCCGACGTGTTGACGGTCGCGCCGGTCACGGCGTCCCCGGGGCCGACGTCGACGGGCACGGGCTCCCCGGTCAGCAGGGACGTGTCGACGGCGCTGCGACCCTCGACGATCTCGCCGTCGGTCGCGATCTTCTCGCCCGGGCGGACCCGGAACAGGTCGCCCTCGGCGAGCGCGGCGACCGGTACGCGCTCCTCCGAACGCTCGCCGTCCGGCCCGGTGACGACGCGCGCCACGTCCTTGGCGCCGAGCTCGAGCAGCGACCGGAGCGCGTCGCCGGAGCGGCGGCGGGACCGGTACTCGGCGTAGCGTCCGGCGAGGAGGAACGTCGTCACGACGACGGCCACCTCGAAGTACAGCTCGGGTGTCGCGCCGGCGTGCTCCGCCGAGGGCACGAGGCTCGGCCGCATCTGCATGCCGATCTCGCCCGCGCCGCCGAAGAGCAGCGCCCACAGCGACCAGACGGTCGCTGCGATGACGCCGAGCGCGACCAGGGTGTCCATGGTCGACGAGCCGTGCCGGCCCGCGCGCCACGCGGCGCGGTGGAACGGCCAGGCGCCCCACGTCACGACGGGCAGCGCGAGCACCGCGACGACCCACTGCCAGCCGTCGAACTGCAGCGCGGGGATCATCGACAGCGCCACGACGGGCACAGCGAGGACCGCCGAGACCCGGAGCCGGCGGAGCAGGTCGTGCCCGCGGTCCGGCGTCGGGGCGGAGGTGTCCTCGCCCTCGACCATGACGTGGCCGGGTGCCATGGAGTGGCCCGAGAGCGCCATCTCCTCGTCCGTCATGCCGGGCATGTCGTGGGCCATGCCCTCGTGCGACATGCCCTCGTGCGACATGCCCTCGTGGCTCATGCCGTCGTGCCCGGCGGAGTCGGGCGCGGCGCCGTGCCTCCCGGTGACCCGCGCGTCGTACCCGGCCTTGCGGACGGCGGCGAGCAGCTCGTCGTCGGACGTCGCGGACCCGGGCTCGAGGACGACGTGAGCCGACTCGAGCGGCAGGTTGACGGTGGCGGTCACGCCGGGCAGGGCCGACAGCTTCTTCTCGACGCGCGCCACGCACGAGGCGCAGGTCATGCCCTCGACGGCGAGGTCGATCTCCAGGGATGTCGGAGCAGGGTGGGTCGGGGGAACGGAGCGGGTCGGAGTCGTCACGGGTGGTCGTCTCCTTGAAAGGGTGCGGTTCAGTGGATGCCGACGACGGCGTAGCCCGCCTCGTCGACGGCGGCGCGGAGCGCGTCCTCGCTCACCTGGGCGTCGGTGGTGATCGTGACCGGGGTGGTGCCGCCGGGGACGAGGGCGACGTCGACGTTCGTGACGCCGTCGAGCGCGGTGAGCTCGGTGGTGACGGCGTGGGCGCAGTGGCCGCAGGTCATGCCGGTGACGTCGATGATCTGGGTGCTCATGGTGATCTCCTGGGGGTAGGGGTCTCAGCTGCGGACGAGGCGCGCGATCGCGTCGGCGGCCTCGCGGACCTTGGCCTGGCCGGCGTCGTCGGACTCGCGGGCCGCGTCGACGACGCAGTGCCCGAGGTGGTCCTCGACCAGCCCGAGGCTGACGGCCTGGAGCGCCTTGGTGACGGCCGAGACCTGGGTGAGGACGTCGATGCAGTAGGCGTCCTCGTCGACCATCCGGGCGATGCCGCGGACCTGGCCCTCGATGCGGCGCAGGCGCTTGAGGTAGGCCTCCTTGTCCTGCGCGTAGCCGCGGCTCGGGGGCGTCGCGGCGTCGGTGCCGTGGTCGTGCAGGTGGGGCGTGGTGCTCATGGGGGCTCCTTCGCGAGCGCCGTCGAATACCCGTTGGGGGTATCGCTCGGACAACAACGATACCCCGCCCGGGTATTTCGTCAAGGGGTGAGACGTGCGTGCGCACCCACGCTCGCCGCGCGGGCCGTGGGTCCGAGGGAGACGATGGACCCGAAGAGCCGCACCACCGTCCACCGTGCCGGACCAGCACCGACGCACCGTCGGTCACGCCGGCCGAAGCCAGGGAGCAGCTATGACCGACGTCCCCACCGCACCCGGCCCGCTCGCGGGTGCCCTCCAAGGCGCAGCCCGCCAGTACTGGTGGCTTCCCGTGCTGCGCGGAGTCCTCTACATCGCCTTCGGCATCATCGCCGTGGCATGGCCCGGCGTCACGGCGCTCGCGATCCTCTGGGTCATCGCGATCTTCGCGATCGTCGACGGGCTCATCGAGATCTTCGACGCGATCCGCTACCGCGCCTCGGGCGGGGCCGCGCTCGGCATCACCTTCGGGGTGCTGTCGGTCGCGTTCGGCATCGTCGCGCTCGTGTGGCCCGGCCCGACCGTCACGGTGTTCGCGGTCATCGTCGGTATCTGGGCGATCCTCGTCGGCCTCGTCGGTGTCATGGCCAGCGTCGGGCTGCGCAAGGTCCCCGGCAGCGGGTGGGGCTGGGGCGTCACCTCGGCCGTGCTCACCGTGATCCTCGGTGTCATGCTGCTCGTCTGGCCCAAGACCAGCCTGGTGGCGCTCGTCTGGGTCCTGGGCATCTGGGCGTGGGTGATCGGCATCATGCTCATCGTGATCGGCTTCCAGGTCCGCAGGCTCGGGAAGGCGGACCTCACGGTCTGAGCCGGGTGCCGCACGCAGGGGGATGGCCCATGGCGCAGACCGTCGGACACGACGCCCGCCCACCCCGGCACCGTTCCGGGCGGCGCCCCGCGTGGTCGCCTGCAGGTGGCTCCGCGCCTCTCGGCTGGCTGGCGCTGGGTACGTCCGGCGCCGGCCTCGTGGGCCTCGGTGCCGTCCTCACGGCGACGCACGCGTGGACGGCCTGGTACACGGCGCTCGTCTTCGGGCTGTGGTTCCTCGCGATGCTGGCCTGGGCCGACGCCTTCCAGACGCGGCTGCCGTGGCAGGTCTCGCTCGTCGTCGGGCTCCTGTGCCTGGTCGGCGCGACCGTCCTCCCGGCCACGACGGCGCCACCGACCGACGCGCCGTCGTACGCCGTCGCCGCGCTCGGCGCCGTGGGGATCGGGCTGACGCTCGGCCCGGTCGCGGGCGCCGTCGGGCGAGGGCTCGGGCGGCTGCGCGGGAGGTAGGCCCGTCGCCCGCTAGCCTGCGCGGACGGGGCCCCGTCGCGTCGCACCGGCTGACCGACGCGCCGGACTCGCTAGTCTGCGCCCGTGAAGATCGTGAGCCCCGCCGGCGAGACCTACCGCGTGCACCGACGGGTGCTGCCGTGGCGGCGCAAGATCCGCGAGAAGCCCGACTGGGACCTCCTCGACGCGCTCGACGTCCCCGACGTCGACCACCTCGGCGTGCTCGGGGCGATCCTGCTGGTCATCGGCATCATCGTGGCGCTCCCGATCATCGTGCTCGCGCTCCTGGTGGCCGGGGAGCTCCTGCTCCTCCTGCTCCTGCTGCCGCTCTTCGTCCTCGCGCGCGTCGCGTTCAAGAAGCCGTGGATCGTCGAGGTCACGCACCGGCGCAAGGTCGTGCACGCCGAGGCCGTCGTCGGGTGGGGCGCGGCGGGGAAGCGCGCCCGGGCGCTCGCCGACGAGCTGCGGACGGCGGCCCTGGAGCCCACGCCCGCGACCTGACGGCGGCGGCCGGTTACGTCCGGGCGCTCGCGCCCGTCGTCGAGGTGAAAGGCAACCACCTCGACCAAGGAGCAACCCATGGACGCCCGGCTCAACCCCACCGCGACCGTCATCGGCCCGAAGGCGGTCAAGCACCTCGTCTCCGCGGACCACGCGCTCGTCGGCTCGACGCTGCCCCGCTCGACCCGAGACCTCGTGAAGATCCGGGCCAGCCAGATCAACGGCTGCGGCGCCTGCCTCGACATGCACGTCAAGGAGGCCCTGGCGGCGGGGGAGGACCCGCTGCGCCTCGGTCTCGTCGCCGCCTGGCGCGAGACGTCGGTCTTCACAGAGGCGGAGCGTGCCGCCCTCGAGCTCACGGAGCAGGGCTCGCGGCTCGCCGACGTCGGGCACGTCTCCGACGAGGCCTGGGCGGCCGCGGCGGAGCACTACGACGAGGAGCAGCTCACGGCCCTGGTCTGCGTCGTCGCGGTCATCAACGCCTTCAACCGGCTGAACGTGATGTTCGGGGTCCGCGGCGGCAGCTACGAGGTCGGCCGGCTGAGCTGAGTCGCGGGACGCGCGAGCGCCCGCAACGCGCCTGGCCTGCGCAGTCGACAGCTTGCAGGCGATCCGGTCGACAGCTTGTCGGGTGTGGGGCTCTCGCCCCGCCCATCAGACGGGCTTGATCGCGTCCGCGATCGCGTCGTCGCCGCTCACGAACGCGATGAACCGACCGATCGTGTCCGGCCGGTGCAGGACCTCCGCCACGACCTGGGCGACGTCCTCGCGGGGGACGCTGCCGCCGTCGGGCGCGTCGCCGTCGTCGGGCGAGCCGGCGTCGATGGCTCCCGTACCGGGCTCGAGCGTGAGGCTGCCGGGCGCGACGATCGTCCACTCGAGGTCGGTCCCGCGCAGGTAGTCGTCGGCCGCGGCCTTGGCCTGCGCGTAGGGGTAGAACGAGCTGTCCGACGGGACGCCGTGGTCGGCGCCCGCCCCGAGGTACGACACCATGACGTACCGCGTGATGCCCGCCCCGCGCGTCGCCTCCATGGACCGGATCGCGGCGTCCCGGTCGACGGCGTAGGTGCGTTCGGGGTCGCCACCGCCCGCCCCCGCGGACCACACGACGGCGTCGTGGCCGCGCAGCACGTCCGAGAGGTCGGACGCGGAGAGCTGCTCGACGTCCGCGACGACGGCCCGTGCGCCGGTCGCGTTGACGTCGGCGACCTGGTCCGCGCGTCGGACGAGGGACGTGACCTCGTCGCCGCGCGCGACGAGGATCGGGGCGAGCAGGAGGGCCACCTTGCCGTGGCCGCCGATCACGGCGATGCGGGACATGCCTCTACCCTCCCGCGTCCGGGGCCGCCGCGCAGGTCGGCGGCGGAACGGGTCGGCGCGGCCGGCGCTACGGCAGGATCTGACCGATGGGCTCGCGCTTCTCGGCCTGGAACGTGTCCTCGGCGCGGCCGCGCGCCCAGTACCCGGAGATCGAGAGGTGCTCCCGGGTCACACCCCGCTGGTGGAGGACGACGTCGCGCAGCGCCTTGACCGACTCGCGCTCGCCGTGCACGAAAGCGTGCACCCGGCCGTCGCGCCACGGAGCCGCCGCGACGGCGTCGGCGAGGAGCGTCGTCGTGCCGTTCGCCACGTCGCCACGGTGGACCCAGCGGAGCTCGACGCCCGCGGGTGCCGTGAGCGGGACCTCGTCCTCGGGGCCTCCGACCTCGACGAACGCGTCGCCCTCGGCGTCGTCCGGGAGGGCATCGAGCGCAGCGGCGATGGCGGGCAGGGCCGACTCGTCGCCGACGAGCAGGTGCCAGTCGGCGGTCGGGTCGGGCGCGTAGCCGCCGCCGGGACCGCTGAGCACGACACGGTCGCCCGGGACCGCGGCTGCGGCCCACGGCCCGGCGACCCCCTCGTCGCCGTGCACGACGAAGTCGATCGCGAGCCAGCCCTCGGCCTCGTTCACCTCTCGGACGGTGTAGGTCCGCGTGAAGGGAAGCTGGTCGGCCGGCAGGGTCTCGCGGAGCGCGGCGAGGTCGTAGGGCGGCTCGAGCGCGCTGCCCGGGGGCGTGAAGAGGATCTTGACGTAGCGGTCCGTGAACTCGTTGGTCCGGAAGGTCGCAAAGCCCTCGCCCCCGAGGACGAGCCGCACGAGGTGCGGGGAAAGCCTGCGGGTGCTGAGCACTTCGAGCACGGTCTGCGGTCTTGCCGGGCGCCTGGGACGGTCGGTCACGAAGAACCTCTTCTCACGGGGGTTAGGTCATCCTAACCTCGTGCGCCGCTGCGCTCCGATACCTCGCGCGGTACCCCGCGCGGAGGCCTGCTTCGCGGTCAGGCGGGGGTGGCCTCCGCCGCCGCACGGGCGGCCGCGGGCAGGGCGGCCTCGATGCGGTCGAGCGCGGCGTCGTCGTGCGCGGCGGACAGGAACCAGGCCTCGAAGCACGACGGCGGCAGGTTGACCCCCGCGTCGAGCATCGCGTGGAAGAACGCGGTGTACCGGAAGGCTTCCTGCGTCTTGGCCTGCGCGTACGTGGTCACGCCGAACCGCTCGGCGAGCTCTCCGAAGAACACGGAGAACAGGCTCCCGGCGTGCTGGACGACGTGGGGTACGCCCGCGTCGTCGAGCGCGCGGTGCACGGCGGACGACAGGCGCGTCGCGGCCGCGTCGACGTGCGCGTAGACGGCGTCGTCGGCCAGGCGCAGGGTCGCGAGGCCCGCGGCGACGGCCACCGGGTTCCCGGACAGCGTGCCCGCCTGGTACACGGGCCCGAGCGGGGCGAGCCGGTCCATGACCGCGGCGGACCCGGCGAGCGCCGCGACCGGCATACCACCGCCCACGACCTTCCCGAACGTGAACAGGTCGGGCGCGTAGTAGCTGTCGCCGGCCGGGTCGAGACCGCTCTCGAGGCCCCACCACCCCGACGGCCCGACGCGGAAACCGGTGAGCACCTCGTCGAGGATCAGCAGCGCACCGTGCTCGGCGGTGACGCGTCGCAGGCCCTGGTTGAAGCCCTCGGGCGGCCGGACGACGCCCATGTTGGCGGGCGCTGCCTCCGTGATGACCGCAGCGATCCGGGAGCCGTGCCGGGTGAACGCCTGCTCGACGGCGGCCAGGTCGCCGTAGGGGACGACGATCGTCTCGGCCGCGGTCGCCTCGGTGACGCCGGCCGAGCCGGGCAGGGCGAGCGTCGCGACGCCCGAGCCGGCGTCGGCGAGGAGCGCGTCGCCGTGCCCGTGGTAGCAGCCGGCGAACTTCACGACCAGGTCGCGCCCGGTGACGCCGCGGGCGAGACGGATGGCCGTCATGGTGGCCTCGGTGCCCGTCGAGACGAGTCGGACCCGCTCGGCGAGCGGCACGCGGCGGCGGATCTCCTCGGCCAGCTCGACCTCGCCCACCGTCGGCGCCCCGAACGACAGCCCGCGCGCCGCGGCCTCCTGGACCGCGGTGACGACGTCGGGCTGCGCGTGCCCGAGGAGCGCGGGGCCCCACGAGCACACGAGGTCGACGTACTCGCGCCCTGCGACGTCCGTCACGTACGCGCCGCGCGCGCTGCTCAGGAACCGCGGGTCCCCGCCGACGCTCCCGTACGCGCGGACCGGCGAGTTCACGCCGCCGGGGATCGCGGCCTGCGCGCGGACGAACGCGTCGTGGTTGGTCGTCTCGGCCATCAGCGGTTCTCCTTGAGCCAGCCGGCGACCTCGACGGCCCAGTACGTGAGCACGATGTCGGCGCCGGCGCGCTTGATCATGGTGAGGGACTCCTCGATCGCGGGGCGACGCGAGATCCAGCCGTTCGCCGCCGCGGCCTCGATCATCGCGTACTCGCCCGACACCTGGTACGCGGCGACGGGCACCTCGGAACGCTGCGCGACCTCGGCGAGCACGTCGAGGTTGCCCGCGGGCTTGACCATGACGACGTCGGCGCCCTCGAGCAGGTCGATGTCGGTCTCGCGCACGCCCTCGCGGCCGTTGGCCGGGTCGAGCTGGTACGTCCGACGGTCGCCCTGGAGCTCCGAGTCCACGGCCTCGCGGAACGGCCCGTAGAAGGCGCTCGCGTACTTGGCGGTGTAGGCGAGGATCGCCGTGTCCGTGTACCCGGCGTCGTCGAGGGCCTCGCGGCACGCGGCGACCTGGCCGTCCATCATGCCGCTGAGCCCGAGCACGTCGGCGCCCGCCTCGGCCTGCGCGACGGCCATCGCCTGGTAGCGCACGAGCGTCGCGTCGTTGTCGACCCGGCCTGCGCCGTCGAGCACGCCGCAGTGGCCGTGGTCGGTGAACTCGTCGAGGCAGAGGTCCGACATGACCACCAGCCTTCCGGCGGCCGCCTCGACCGCGACACGCAGCCCGCGCTGCAGGATGCCGTCGGGGTCGTCGGCCTGCGAGCCGACCGCGTCGCGCACGGCAGGGATGCCGAAGAGCATGACCCCGCCGACACCGGCGTCGGCGGCCTCCTTGACGGCTGCGGCGAGCGAGTCGAGCGTGTGCTGCACGACGCCGGGCATCGAGCCGAGCGGCGCGGGTTCCGTGAGGCTCTCCTTGACGAAGAGCGGGAGGACGAGGTCCGCGGCGTGCAGGCGGTGCTCCGACACGAGCCGCCGCAACGCGGGGGTGGTGCGCAGGCGGCGTGGCCGCACGTACGGGCGAGGCGTAGTGGTCATGAGGAGGCTCCTCGGTCGGTGGTCTCACGAGAGTTGTCAGAACGTGAGTCCCGTATACGAGGCCGGGGTTCTGACACGTGGCTGGGGGTGAGGGCGCGGACGGTCGCGTCGGCGAGCCCGGCGTCGTCGGCGGTGGCGGCGACCGCGCCGATCCGCAGCCCCACCTCCTCGGCGGCGCGCGCGGTCGGGGTGCCGATGGCCACGCCGACGACGTCGTCCCTCGGCCCGAGCTGGGTAGCCACCTCGCGCGTCACGCTCCCCGAGGTCAGGACGACGGCGTCGACGGTGCCGGCCGCCCAGGCCTCGCGGGCCTCGGCGTCGACCAGGTGCGTCACCGTGCGGTACGCGACGACGACCTGCGGGTGCGCCCCCATCGCGGCCAGCCCCCGCTCGAGCGTCGGCCGGGCCAGGTCGCCGAGGGGCAGGAGCACGCGGGGGCCGCCGTCGTCGGGCGTGTCAGAACCTCGTGGGGCCGGAGCCTCACCACCTCCTGACGACCCGGCGGCGGGGGAGGCGAGGGAGCGGAGAGCCGCGAGCAGGCCGAGCGCGGAGTGGTCCTCGGGGACGAGCGCCGGCTCGACGCCCGCGTCGCGCAGCGCACGCGCCGTCGACGGCCCGACGGCGGCCCACCGGGCGGGCGCGTCGCCGAGCGACCCCGAGGCGGCCCGGGCCCACGCGGCGGCGAGCTCGTCGACCGCGTTCACGCTCGTCACGAGCACCCACGCGTACGCGCCCGCCGCGAGGTCGCGGGCGGCGTCGTCGAGGGCGTCGAGGTCGTCGGCGGGGGCCCGCTCGATCACCGGGCTCACGATCACGCGGGCGCCGAGCTCGTGGAGCCGCGCCGCGAGCCCGACCGCACGGTCGAGCGAGCGCGGCACGAGGACGGTCCGCCCGTCGAGAGGACGCTCGGTCACGGTCAGCGCCCGGCCCCGACGACGTCCGGCATGGCCGCCGCGATCTCGTCCGCGAGCTGCGTGCCGAGGCGGGTCGCGTCGTCGAGCGTGATGCCGTCGCCACCGCCGCCGGCCTGGAGCCGGGCGGTCCGGCGCTCGGAGGTGCGGCCGTCGAGCGTGACCGCGACCGCTTCGAGGACGAGCTCCTCGCAGCGGCCGCCGTCGCCGGGGCCCCCGTCCGGAGCGAGGGAGTCGTCGTCGGCGTCGGGGACGGTCACCTCGACGTGCGCCAGCGCACCCAGCGGTGCGGCGCAGCCGGCCTCGAGCCGGGCGAGGAACGCACGCTCGGCCGTCACCGCGAGCGTGGTGTCGCGGTCCGCGAGCGCCTCGAGGGCCCGGTGCAGCGCGGCGTCGAGCGGGCTCGGGTCGTCCGGCAGCTCGCGCACCTCGACGGCGAGCGCGCCCTGGCCCGGCGCGGGCAGCATGACGCCCGGCTCGAACGCCTCCGCGACCGCGTCCAGCCGGCCGATCCGTGCGAGCCCGGCCCGGGCCAGCACGACGGCGTCCAGGTCCCCGGTCTCGGGGTGCGCCCGGCCGAGGCGGGTGTCGATGTTGCCGCGGATGTCGACGACGTCGAGGTCGGGGCGGGCGGCGAGGAGCTGCGCAGCGCGGCGCGGCGACCCGGTGCCGACGCGGGCGCCGTCGGGCAGGGCGAACAGGCCGGCGCCGGTGCGCGAGCACAGGACGTCGCGGGGGTTCTCGCGCTCGGGGCTCACCAGCCGCAGGCCGGGAGCGGGGGCGACGGGCAGGTCCTTGAGAGAGTGGACGGCGACGTCGCAGCGGCCGTCGAGGAGCGCCTCGCGCAGCGCGGTCACGAAGACGCCCGTCCCGCCGAGCTGGGCGAGGGAGCCGGTCTTCACGTCGCCGTCGGTCGTGATCCGGACCAGCTCCACCTCGAGCCCGGTGAGCTCGGCGAGCCGGTCGGCGATCGTCTGCGTCTGGGTGAGGGCGAGCGTGGAGCCGCGGGTGCCGACGCGCACGGTCGCCGTCGGGGGGGTGGAGGTCACCCGTCCAGTGTCCGCCCGGGCGGGGGCGGCGCGAAATCACCTGACCCGCCGTCAGATCGGCGTCACGTGCCGCGCCGACGCTTTTCGCACGGCCGGCCCCAAGCCGCGAGGGCCACAGATTCCGAGCGGCAGCGAGATGGGCGCTTCGACTATTGCGCCGAGCGACTATTGCGCCGAGCGAGGGTTCTCCCGTAGCCTTCGATTGCCTTCCGGCCATCAGTGCTGTCAGGGGGTGCGTGCACGCAGGAGCGTGCACGCAGGAGCGTGCACGCAGGAGCGTGGATGGGGACTCCGCAATGAAGCGAACGATACTGGCAGTGATTTTCGGCGTGGCGACGACGATTGGGGCGGTCGGGCTGAGCGCAAGCGCGGCCGGGGCGGCCACCGCGCCGAGCGGGTACATGTGTGGCTACGAGGATCAGACGTACGCCGGTCACGACTACTGCGTTTCACTAGACACGGTCCACTGGGCGGCGTTCCCGAACACGGCGTCTTCTGCGGCTGCCAATGGCAAGAACTGCAGCTGGTCGAGGTACTGGTCGGGATGGGGACGCCTCACGCAGGCGCCCGCTGGTGACCACTTCACGCTGTACAGCGAGGTGAAGGTCGGTGAGAACTACCGCGACCCGAACCTCTCGAACGGTGCGGGCTTCGACGGTGCGGGCATCAACTTCAACGACACGATCGAGTCGTCGGAATTCCTCAAGTGCGCGTAGGCCGCCTGGCTGCTACGGGGGTTCTGACGATCGTGGCCGGGGGCATTCTCGCAGGATGCAGCAGTGCTCACGCCAGAGCTGCGTCGCCCACGGAGGTGCGGGGGGTCAGCATGACGCCGGAGCTCGATCGAGGCTCCGGAGCCGTGACCCTGCCGTACGACCGGTTTACACTCTCGGACAACCAGCTCGACGAGATCGTCACGGCGCAGTCGGCCGAGAAGGTTCAGTGCGCGCGCGCACACAACCTTCCCGTCGGCTCGCCCGCACCGACGCTCTTGGATGCGGCCTATGACTCGGAGTCGTACTTCGGCCCGTGGACGACCTCCCAGGCACGACGATTCGCGTTCGTACACCCGATGAGCGATCGAGACCTCGCAGCCAACGGGATCGTGGGTGCGCCGAGCGTCGGGCCCAGCAATGCCAAGGCGCCCTTCGAGGGGTTGACCGAGTCGCAGATGCGTGTCGTGGACGCATGTCACGGGCCGGACAGCGACCTCTTCGTCGCGGTTCAGACGCAGGACGGCCCCTGGGTTCGCGAGATGATGGCACTGAATGACAAGGCGGCCGCGGGATCGCTGCCCGGGATGAAGCCCTTGATCGACACGCTGGTGTCCTGTTATCAGAAGCAAGGGATGCGTGCGGCTGGGGCAGAGGAGCGTTGGTTCCCCGCCGGCGCGGACGGCCGTGTCATCGACAAAGACCAGATCTCCCTCGCGTTGAAAGTCGTCGCGTGCAAGGACGAGACCGGCTTTACCCAGAAGATGGCAGACATCCAGGCGCGAGCACAGGCGAAGATCGTGGAGAAGTATGCGGACGAGCTGGCGCAGGAACAGACGGTCGTTCAAAGGGCCCTCACCCGAGCGAGAGCGGTCGACCAGAAGTACGGCCTCGAGCCGAAGGGCGACTGACTGAGGTGTCGGGCGCTCCCGACTCTTCCTCGATGCGGGAGAATATGATGCACCGACCAGGCCGAGCTCGCGGGCGTTGGCTGGCAATTTGGGCCACCATCACCATCGCGATCTGCGCTGCAGCATTCGTCGTCGGTGGCCGCGTTCGCTCGCCGTGGGACGCGGCGATCGCGAGTGCGGATACTAGCCCCGTGGTGACGGCAAAGGTAGCGGAACACACCGTGCGCAACTCAGACGATCTGCTGACTGGGACCGTAAGTCTCGGCAATACCGAGGCGCTCACGGTGCCTTCGCCCGATGGTGTCGCCGTCGTCACCAAGATCAACGTTGGTCGTGGAGACGTGCTCCGTCCGGGGCAGGTCGTCGGCGAAGTCTCCGGGACGTCTGTCGTGGCCCTTGCCCTCCCATTCCCGCTGTACCGAGACTTGGCTCCCGGCGATACCGGGAGTGACGTGAAGGCCGTCCAGGATGAACTCGTGACGCTCGGGCTGATGTCCAGCGCCGCCGCGGACGGCACCTATGGTGGGGGCACGGCGGTCGCGGTCGCCAAGCTGTTCTCGTCCGGTGGGGGCGCACCGCCTCCGGCCTCGGGGGATGCGCGGGCCGCGCTGGCGACTGCGCGTCAGGCGCTCGCAGACGCGAAGGATGACGAGGGTGAGACAGCGTCCGCCGTTGCCTCAGCGAGCAAGGCCGTGGCGACGGCCGAAGCGGCAGCCGGGACGCCGCTGCCACGGTCTGCGGTTGTCCTCGTTCCCGCACACGGGGCTGAGGTCGTGGCAGTGGCGAAAGTCGGAGACTCGCTCGCGGGCGGTGACGATCTCCTGAGCGTCCGGTCGGGTTCCGCGACGGTTACGGTTCGGGCAGCCGTCGACCAGGTTCCCAAGGTGGGCGCGGCTGTCAGAGTTGCGTCCGTCGTGGATACCTCGGTCTCGGTGGACGGTGTCGTCAGCCACGTAGGGCAGTTCACCGCCGGGAAGGACGCCCAAGGCCCCGGGAACGATGTCGTGGTCAAGCTTTCGAGCGTCCACGGTCTCGCGGACGGTGACAGCGTGACGGTGACGCCGCGAAGCGGAGCGCCGACCTCGAAAGGGCTCGCGGTCCCGCTCACTTCGTTGCGCGACGCGGCGGACGGGAGTTCCTACGTGCTCCGGGTGACCAACCCTCCTACCGGTGGCAAAGGACATCCCACCACTGAGCGAGTGACCGTGGAGCTGGGCGCCAGCGGCAACGGCTACGCACTGGTGGACGGCGGTTCGCTCCGGTCGGGCGATGTCGTCGTGGTCTCCGAACCGTGAGGGCGACCGCGCCGGGTCGGGAGTCCAGGATCGGTCTGGCTACGGTCATCGCTGCGACGGGACTAGCTAAGACCTACCCAGGCCCGCCTGCGGTCGAAGCGCTGCGTCACGTAGAGCTCGAGGTCCGGGGTGGGGAACGGCTCGCCGTCGTCGGGCCCTCCGGCGCTGGCAAGTCGACCCTGCTGAACCTTCTCGGACTGCTCGACACGCCCACGGAGGGCACAGTGGCCGTTCATGGTGAGACCACCGCAGGCTTTCGGGGACGAGCCCTCGACAGGCTACGGGCACGCACCATCGGGTTCGTGTTTCAGGACAGCCACGTCCTCGGTCACCGCACGGTGCGCGAGAACCTCGAGCTCGCGCTGATCGCGCGAAGCGTGCCTCGCAAGGACCGCGACCGTCTCGCAGACGACGTCCTTGCACGAGTCGGTCTCGCGCACCGCACGTCGTCGCTCGGGCGTCTGTTGTCCGGCGGGGAGCGGCAGCGTCTCGCGCTTGCGCGCGCGGTCGTCACGCGCCCTGACGTGGTCCTGGCCGACGAGCCCACCGGAAATCTGGATCCCTCCAATGCGGACAAGATCCTCGCGCTCTTGGACGAGCAGGTCGCTCAGGGTGTCGCGGTCGTCATCATCACGCACGATCCGCGTGTCGCGGCGTGGGCGGACCGGGTCCACGTACTTGCCTCTGATGCGGATGCCTCCTCAGACCTGCGAGTCACGCCGGCCGGGGCATCGGGATGAACCTACGCGACGTCGTCGCCGACGTTCTCGTCGAGATGTCTGCCCGGCGATCTCGTGCGGTGCTCATGATGGTGGCCGTCGGGCTGAGTGTCGGTGCTCTCTTGTGCTCGTTCGGCATCTCGGTCACGGCTGCTCACCAGGTCGACGCCAATCTGGCTGCGGACACTGTCAACGTTTTCACGGTGTCGGCGTCGAGCAGCGCCGCAAACGCAGGATCGTCGGGGGTGCCCGGCCCACCCGAGTCGCTCTTTCCCGGCGATGCCGAGGTCCGTGTCGACTCCATCGCGGGCGTTGCGGCTTCTGGCCGCTTCCTCGACGTCACCGGAATGATCGACTCCGCCTTGTCTCGGCCGTTCGACCGTCGGCCGCGTGACATCGACTCCGTCACGATCGCGGGGATCGATCCGGGTTACCTGGGCGCGACGAACACGACGAGCACGTTGGCTGATCCACGTCATCTGCTGAGCGGCAGCGGCCATGTCGTGCTCCTGGGCACGGACCTCGCGAAGTTGCTCGATGTGCCCGTGACGCATGATCCGACGGACCTCACCATCGCAATCGGGGACACACAGTTCGACGTCGTCGGATTCGTCACCGGCGGGAGCGTCGATCCGTCACGGACAATATTCGTGCCGTACACCGTGGCGCTTGGTTGGATGCGGTCCGACACGAGGGCGACGATGTTCGTCCGCACGGAGCCAGGAGCGGGAGCACCGGTCTCACGTGCCGCCCCGCTCGCACTTCGACCCGACGCCCCCCAGAGTCTTCGTGCATCCGTAGTAGTTGATGCCAGCGACGCGCGCCGAGGTGTGGCTACGCAGCTCGGGCGTCTCGCTGCAGGAGTCGGTGGTCTGCTCCTGGTGCTGTCCATCCTGCTCATCGCGAATTCGATGGTCGTCGCCGTCATGGCGCGCACGAGCGAGATCGGGCTGAGGCGAGCGATCGGGTTGTCGTCCGGTTACGTGGCGTCCCTCTTCCTCGCCGAGGGCGGGCTTGCGGGGCTCCTCGGTGGCCTCTTGGGCTCAGCCGTGTCAGCCGTAGTCCTCATCGGAATCTGTATGGCGAACGGCTGGACGGTCGTGCTACCGCTGGTGCTGCTATCCGCGGGGCCGCTGTTGGGCGTGACCACCGGAGTGGTGTCGTCGATGTATCCCGCGCTGCGTGCCGCGCGCGTGGACCCTGCAACGGCTGTCCGAGCCGACTGATCACGAGCGGAATGGCAACACGCGAGCCGCAGTCACTGTCAGCGCCGCGTCAGTGATCTGGCAGCGCTCGCGCCGACGATCGTCGCATGGACACCAGCACGAGCCGGCCGAACCCGGCGCCCTTCACGACCGGGCACGTCGTCTCCGCGGACGGCACCCGCATCGGCTACCGCCGGACCGGGCACGGCCCCGCGGTGATCCTCCTGCACGGCGGCCTCCAGGCCGGGCAGAACCTCGTGCGGCTCGCGGAGGCGCTCGCGGGGTCTTTCGAGGTGGTCGTCCCCGACCGGCGCGGGCGCGGGTCGAGCCCGTGGAGCGGGCCCGACGTCGACCACGCAGCCCGTGAGGTCGAGGATCTGCGTGCGCTCGTCGAAGCGACCGGCGCGCACGCCGTGTTCGGGCTGAGCGCGGGCGGGCTCGCCGCGCTCCGGGCGGCCACCGAGATCCCCGAGCTGACACGGCTGGCGCTGTACGAGCCGGCGCTGTCGGTCGGCGGGTCCGTCCCGACCGCGTGGGTCCCGACGTACGACCGCCAGGTCGCCGCCGGGCGCCTCGCCGCCGCGATGCGGACCGCGATGGTCGGGCTGCGGGTCGCGCCTGGGTTCTTCCGGCTGCCGTCGTTCCTCGTGACGCCGCTGCTGCGGCTCGTCCTGCGGTTCCAGCGCGCGGCGCCGGGCGACGCGTCGACGTCCGAGGTGATCCGGGCCCTGCACCACGACATGGCGCTCGTGTCCGAGCTCGCCGACACGACCCCTGACTACGCGGCCGTGGGCGCGGACGTCCTGCTCCTCGGCGGCGCGAAGAGCCCCGCCTACTTCGACGTCACGCTCGCGGCGCTCGCCGAGGTCCTGCCGCACTCCCACCGCGTCACCCTGAGCGGCATGACGCACGACGGCCCTGACAACGACGGTGACCCGGCACGCGTCGCCGACCTCCTCGAGCCCTTCTTCCAGGGCGCGCCCGCGGTGCAGCCGCGGTACTGAGGTCGGCCCTCAGCCCTCGTATGAGCAGAGCTCCACGAGGTTCCGGTCGGGGTCGCGCACATACACGCTCGTCATGGGCCCGCGTGCCCCGGTGCGACGGACGGGACCGAGCTCGACCGGCACGCCCACGTCGTCGAGCAGCGCGACGATCTCGGCGAGCGGCCCGTCGTGGACGAGGCAGACGTCCGCGCTGCCCGGCGTCGGGCGCGCGGCGCGCGGCTCGATCGGGTCCCCGGCCGCCGGGTGCAGGTTGAGCTTGAACCCGGGCCCGACGACGGCGTGCCGGCCCTCACCGAACGTCTCGTGCCGCAGGCCGAGCCGCTCGTAGAAGGCCGCGGACGCTGCGACGTCGGCGACGGTCAGGACGAGGTGGTCGATGCCGGTCAGAGAGCCCACCGGGTGATCCTCCCGCAGCGCCGCCGTCCGCGCGAGGCCCGGCTCAGACCTCGCGAAGCGTGCGGAGCCCGGCAGCGAAGGAGCTCTCGAACTGGTCGAGCTCGGACTCCTTCACCCCGTTGCGCACGGCCGAGTCCCGCCAACCGTCGATCGCCGCAGCGACCTCGACGCATACGGACCGGGCCCGGCCCGGGGCGAGCCTGCACGACCGGGCGAGCTCGAGAAGTCCTTCCGTCTCGTCGCCGGGCAGGTCTGCACCCGCGATCGTCGTCTGACGCAGCTCGGGCTCAGGATTCGGGTTCACGTCGAACGCAGGGCTCAGCGTCCACCCTCCGCGGCGCCGGAGGAACCCGTGGTTGCGGAGATGGTCGTCCGTGTTGTTCAGCCCCACGCTGAGCGCGACCCGACGGAAGAGCTGTTCCGCGTCGTCGGTCGCGCTCACGCTCACCTGGGTGAGCCGTTCCGCGACATTGACGTAGTCGGCGGTTTCTCCGTCACGCTGCTCCAGCAGGGTCATCGCGCTCATGTAGCCGATGCGGTTGCCGTCGTCGCCACGGTCGAACCGATCGAGCAGGAGGATGTGACGCCCTTCGACCTCCACGAGACGATGCTGTGCGACGCACACGCCGGCAGCACCGGCCAGATCCAGCGCGGTCGCCTCCCAGGCCATGACGTCCCAGTCGTCGTCGTGGTGCGGGAACTTCGCGATCAGCTGGTGGCCGTCGGCGTCGAGCACGGCCGCCTTGGGGCGCGCTCCACCAAGGGACCCGGTGCCGGCTGCGAGCAGCGCCTTCACGGCGTCGAGCTCGCCGGCACCGTCTCGCGCGGCGACGTCGGCCGCGTGGAGCAGCTCAGGCAGGTGGATCAGCCGTGGCACGTCGTGCCCGGGATCCAGGAACGGGTCGACGGGGCCGGAGCCGGCACGGTACCGGATCGCACCCTGGCGGGTGGCGTCGCTCACGCCGGCAAGGAAGTCGGCGTCGTCGAAGTCTCGCGGTCGACGCTGCTCCCGACGTGCGAACGCGCGCTCGCGCTTCATGATGAGGTTGCGGCCCCAGCGGTCGGGCGCCGAGTCCGCGAAGGCGCCGGGCAGCCCGGGAGTCTGCTGGGTGCCGGAGACGAGGGGAAGTGCCGGGTCGAGCGGGTAGGCGGACACGTGCTCGAAGTACGTGAGGTCGTACTGGAACGTGGTGGAGGTCAACCGACCGCGGTTGCGGTGGAACTGCGCGCGGCCGGCGAGCACGGCACTTCCGTCGAGCTCGACGTGGGCCTCGAGCGCGTCGTAGTGGGTCATCGCACGCGCTTCCGCTCGAGCTGACCGGCGCGTGCCCGGCCGAGGTCGCTGGCCAGGGGATCGAGCGCATCGGTGAGGGTGTCGAGGACGCCCAGCGCCCTGGCGACCCGCAGCACGACGTGGAAGCTCACGCTCGGATCGCCCTGCTCGAGCTTGCGCAGTGTGCCACGCGTGATGTCGGCTCGATCGGCGACCTGCGCGGCGGTGAGCCCGAGGACCTTTCGCCAGCCCGCGAAGTCGAGGCCGATCTCGCGTGCCGATCTCAGGATGACGGCTGGGAGTGGCGCGGCCATGAGTTCTCCTGGGATAGTGGTCGAGATACTGACCACTATAGGTGATAACGGTCGTCATAGCGATCGTTACGGAGAGAAGGCCGCAGGGACACGTCAGCGTCCGACGGCGCGCGTCCCCTCCACGGCTGCCCGCGCCTGCCCGACGACGGCGGCCAGCCCCGTTCCCGCGACCCACGCCCCCACGACGGCGAGACCGGGCAGCCGGTGGGCGGCGTCGTCGGCGGTGGCACGGTCCGCGGGGCGGGCGGGCGCGAGCGCGTCGGGCCAGTGCGTGTCGAGGTGGTCGAGCACCTGGGACGGGTCGAGCGGGACGCCGAGCAGGCGGGCGGCGTCGGCGACGGCCTCCTCGACGGTCGGCGGGACGGTCGGCTCGGGGTCGCCCGCGCGGCCGTAGGACAGCCGGACCACGTGCACGCCGTCGGGCAGCTGCGAGCGCAGCCACGACCACTTGGCGCTCGCGTGCGTGAGGCCCTTCGCGCGGACGTCGGCGCCGGGGGCGACGAGGACGCCGGTGCCGCGGGGCGCGACGTCGAGCACGGGGGCGCGCAGGACGAGCGTGATCAGGCGGACGTCGGACCCGCCCCGCGACGTGTCAGAGCCTCGTGAGCCCGGAGCCTCACCGGGTTCTGGCAGCTCGGGGCCGAGGAGGGGGGCGAGGAGCGCGAGCGCGGGAGTGCGGGGGAGCGCGACGACGACGCGAGGCGCCTCGGCGGCGACGGTCCCGGCGCCTGCGGTTCCGGTGACGCGCCAGCCCCCGTCGCCGTCCTCGACCCGCTCCAACCCGTCGACGCGGACACCGAGCCGGACCTCGCCGCCGGCGCTGCTGACGGTGTCGGCGAGCGCCTCGACGAGCCGGTGCATCCCGCCGTCGATGCCCGCGACCGCCGAGCCGGGCTTGGTGTTCCCCCGCCCCGGGGCGTCGGCGAGCGTCGACGCGGCGCGCAGCAGCGAGCCCGTCTTCTCGTACGCGGCGACGAGCTGCGGGGCGACGGCGCGCGGGTCGAGCGTCGCGGGGTCGGCCGAGTGGATGCCGCCCGCGACGGGCGCGACGAGCCGTTCCAGCACCGTGGGACCGAGGCGCTGCGTGACCCACGCGGCCAGCGAGTCGGGGACGGGCGTGCGCGCCATCCCGAGATCCCACCAGGCGCGGACGGCGCCGGCGATCCCGAGGACGCGGCGCACGTCGGGCGCCCAGGGGGTCGTCGGGATGCCGAGCGTCGCGGTGCGGGGGAGCGGGAGCGCCCGGGCGGGGTCGTCGTCGGTGCCCGCTCCCGCGTACGCCCAGGCGCCGCGAAGGTCCGGGTCGACGACCGTCAGCCCGAGCTCGCGGGCCAGGTCGCCGACGACGGGCGTCCGGGTCGCGAAGGACTCGGCCCCGACGTCGACGGCGACCGTCCGCCCGTCCCCCACCATGACCGTCGTTCCGGCGACGGTCCCGCCCGGGCGGTCCGCGGCGTCGAGCACGAGCACGCGCGCCCCGCCGCGCGACAGGTCGAAGGCGGCGACGAGCCCTCCGACGCCCGCCCCGAGCACGACGGCGTCCCACCGCTCAGCCACGCGCCCACCCCCGCACTCCCGCGAGGTAGTACGGCGGCCGTACTACCTCGTGAGAAGGGGCCGGGGTCACAGCGAGTGGACGAGCTCGACGACGCGCGTCAGGACCGTCGGGTCGGTCTCGGGCGGGACCCCGTGCCCCAGGTTCACGACGTGCGCGGGCGCGTACCTCCCCCGCTCGACGACGTCGCGCACGTGCTCCTCGAGCACCTCCCACGGCGCGAACAGCAGGGCGGGGTCGATGTTCCCCTGGAGCGGCGTGGTCCCGCCGAGGAGCTTCGCGGCCTCGTCGAGAGGCGTGCGGTAGTCGACGCCGATCGCCCCGGCGCCCGCGTGGCGCATGGCCTCGAGCAGGTGCCCGGTCCCGGTGCCGAAGTGGACGAGCGGGACGGCAGGAACGAGGTCGGTCACGTGCGTGAGCGCGCGCGACGACGCGGGCAGCGCGTAGCGCGAGTAGTCGTCGAGCGACAGGGCGCCCGCCCACGAGTCGAAGAGCTGGCCGGCGCTCGCCCCGGCCAGCACCTGGGCGCGCAGGAACGTGCCGGTCACGTCAGCGGCCCACTCGACGAGCGAGAACCACGTCTCGGGGTCGGCGTGCATGAGGGTGCGCGCGGCGAGGTGGTCGCGCGACGGCCGGCCCTCGACGAGGTACGCGGCGAGCGTGAACGGGGCCCCGGCGAACCCGATGAGAGGAATCTCACCCAGCTCCGCGACGGTCCGCTCGACCCCCTCGCGCACCGGCGCGAGCGCCTCCCAGGTGAGCTCGTGCTCGACCAGCCGGGCGACGTCGTCGGCGGTGCGGTAGGGCTGGTCCATGACCGGGCCGACGCCCGGCTGGATCTCCACGCCCACCCCGGCGACGAGCAGCGGCACCACGATGTCGGAGTAGAAGACCGCCGCGTCGACGCCGTGCCGACGCACCGGCTGCAGCGTGATCTCGCTGCTCAGGGCGGGATCCAGGCACGACTCGAGCATCGTCGTGCCCTCGCGTGCCGCCTTGTACTCCGGCAGCGACCGGCCGGCCTGGCGCATGAACCAGACGGGCAGCGTGTCGGGGCGGTCACCGCTCAGCGCGCGCACGAGCGGGGCCGCGCTGGTGCGTCCGGAGGCGAGCGGGTGCGCGTCGGGAAGAGTCTTGCTGGGGGTCACACTCCGATTGTGCCGCGACCGGGCCGCGGTGCTTCAATCGAAGCACTGTGCCTCTGCTCTCCTTCACCGCCAGTCATCACGACCTCGACCTGGAGACGCTGGAGCGCCTCTCGTCGGGCGCCCACCGTGTCGTCGAGTCGGACCTCGTGCGGTGCGCCCCCATCAGCGGTGCCGTCGTGCTCGCGACGTGCAACCGCTTCGAGGTGTACGTGGACGTCGCGGACTCGGTGAACGACGTCGCCCGCGAGCACGCCGTGCGCGAGGTCGCGCGGGTCGTGGCGGCGTCCTCGACGCTGACGCCCGACGAGGCGCACGCCGCCCTGACCGTCCGCTCGGGCGAGGACGTCGCGCGGCACCTGTTCGCCGTCGCGTCGGGCCTCGACTCGATGGTCGTGGGGGAGCGGCAGATCGCCGGTCAGGTCAAGCGCGCCGTCGAGGCGTCCCGCCCGGCCGGCACGACGACGGCGCCCCTCGAGCGGCTCTTCCAGGCGGCGGCGCGGGCGTCCAAGCGCGTGAGCAACGAGACCGCGCTCAGCGCGGCCGGGCGCTCGCTCGTCTCCCTCGGCCTCGACCTCGCCGGCGCCGACCTGCCGCCCTGGCCGCAGGTCCGGACCTTGCTCGTCGGCACCGGCTCGTACGCCGGCGCGAGCTTCGCCGCCCTCCGAGCCCGGGGCGTGCGCGACGTGCGCGTGTTCTCGCGGTCGGGGCGCGCCGACGCGTTCGTGGCCTCGCACGCGGCCGACGGCGTCGACGTCCATCCCGCGGGAGACCTGCTGGAGGAGCTCGAGGACGTCGACCTCGTCGTGGCCTGCTCGGGCGGGGGCCGCGTCGGCGACCCGACGGCGTCCCTGCGGCCCGCGCTCGACGCCGCCCAGGTGCTCGGCGCTCGTGCCCGTGCCGCGAAGGCCGCCGGCGACGAGGCCACGACCCGCCCGCTCGTCGTCCTCGACCTCGCGCTCACGCGCGACATCGCGCCCCAGGTGGCCGACGTCGACGGCGTCCTGCTCTACGACCTCGCCGCGCTCCAGGCGCGCGCGCCGCACGTCTCGGGCGCGGCTGTCGCCGAGGCGGCGGCGATCGTCGACCACGCCGCCGAGCACTTCCTCCAGGGCGAGGGCTACCGCGCGTCGGACGCGCGCGTCGTCGAGCTCGTGCGCGCCGCGGACGTGGAGATCGACCGGCTCGTGGCCGAGCGCCTCGCCGAGGCGGCCGCAGAGGGCGTCGAGGTGGATGCCGAGGAGGTCGAGCTCGCCGCGCGGCGCGAGGTGCGAGCCCGTCTGCACCGCGACATCGTGGCGCTGCGGTCGACCGCGGCACCGTCGTGATCTACCACTTCTGCCCTGCGGCGGCCTGGGACCCCACGGCCACGACCTACGTCCCCGCGGGGTTCGCGGCCGACGGCTTCGTCCACCTCTCGGACCGCGGCACCGTCCACCTCCCGGCCACCGCCCTGCACCGGGGCGCCCACGACCTGCTGCTGCTCACGGTCGACCCGGCCCTCGTCGACGCGCCGCTGCGCTGGGAGCCGGGCGACCCGGCGGACCCGGCGGCACCGTGGTTCCCGCACCTGTACGGCCCGCTGCCGGTGCGCGCCGTCGTGCGCACCGACCCGTGGCTGCCCGGGCCCGACGGCGCGTTCGCCCCGCCGTCGTGGTGACGCGGTCGTCCTGACGGTCGCGACCCGGGAGGTCTCGCGATCCGGGTCGCGCGTGGCTAGTGTGGTGCCCGGTCCGCGCCGCGGTCCGCAGGGGGCGATCCATCAGGGGCAGAGCAGGGTTCGACGGCGAACCCGAGGAGGACCCATGACCGCTCCGGACAGCGTCCCGCCCTTGCCTGTGCGCCTGGACGCGGTCCTGGCCGCGCGAGGCGTCGACGCGGACCTGTCGGGCCTCCTGCCGCCGGCGTCGGTGCAGCTCGCCGCCCGACGTCGTCTCGACCCGCTCGACCTCCCTCCCGCGCCGACGACGACGTCCGTCGGCCGGGCGCTCGGGCGCACCGCCGCGCGGGCGTGCTTCGGGGCGGTGGACGCGGTCCGCCGTCGTCAGTACCGCTGAGGTCGCCTCGGGGGCGGGGTGCTGCCAGTCTGACCTGGTGACCGAGCTCCTCGTCGTCATCGTCTGCGGCCTTCTGGTGATCGCCGCGGCGACGGTCTTCGGTCCGCGGCTGGGTGTCGCTGCGCCGCTCGTCCTCGTCGCGGTCGGCGTCGCCGCGAGCTTCGTTCCCGCGTTCGGGGCCGTCGAGATCGAGCCCGAGTGGATCCTCGAGGGGGTGCTCCCGCCCCTGCTCTACTCGTCCGCGGTGTCGATGCCGGCCATGAACTTCCGGCGCGAGTTCGGCGCGATCAGCGGGCTGTCGGTCGTGCTCGTGGTGGCGAGCTCGCTCGTGCTCGGCCTGTTCTTCTCGCTCGTGATCCCCGGGATCGGGCTCGCGTGGGGCGTCGCGCTGGGTGCGATCGTCAGCCCCACGGACGCGGTGGCGACGTCGATCATCAAGCAGACGTCGGTGTCCAAGCGGGTCGTGGCGATGCTCGACGGCGAGAGCCTGCTCAACGACGCGACGGCGCTCGTGATCCTGCGTACCGCGATCGTCGCGACCGCGGCGTCGTTCTCGTTCTGGGGCGCGCTCGGGACATTCGCGTACTCCGTCGTGGTCGCGGTCGTCGTCGGGGGTGTCGTCGGGTGGCTGAACCTCGTGGTGCGTCGACGGGTGACCGACGCGACCGTCAACACGGTCATCTCGTTCACGGTGCCGTTCGTCGCGGCCGTCCCCGCGGAGGCGCTCGGCGCGTCGGGGCTCGTGGCGGCCGTCGTCGCCGGCCTGGCGACCGGGGTTCGGGCGCCGCGGCAGCTGTCCCCGGAGAACCGGCTCTCCGACACGCAGAACTGGCGGACGGTCGAGCTCGTCCTCGAGGGCGCGGTGTTCCTGACGATGGGCGTGCAGCTCAAGGAGGTCGTGACCCGCGTCGAGGAGGACCACGCGGGGGTCGGGACGGCGGTGCTCGTCGCGCTCGGGGCGCTCGTGATCACGGTCCTGGTGCGGGCGGTCTACGTCTCGTCGCTGCTCGTCAGCCTGGCGCGGCGCGCCCGGCGGCGCGAGAAGTTGCAGCCGCGGCTCGTCGAGATGCAGGAGAAGATGACGACACCCGAGGGCAAGCAGGAGATCCTGGAGCGGGCGAGCGCGCGTCCCGGGCGCCGTCCCTCGGAGAGCGACCTCGACCGGTTCGCCGTCCGGATCACGCGCGGCCTCGCCGACGTCGAGTACTTCCTGCGCGAGCCGCTCGGCTGGCGGGAGGGCACGGCGGTCGTGTGGGCGGGCATGCGGGGTGCGGTCACGGTCGCCGCCGCCCAGACGCTCCCGGACGACACGCCCCAGCGGTCGGTCCTCGTGCTGGTGGCGTACACGGTCGCTGCGCTGTCCCTGCTGCTCCAGGGTGGCACGATCGGCCCGCTGCTCCGGCGGCTCGCGCCGCAGGTCGACCAGGCCGCCGCCGAGGAGCGCGCGAGCGCCGAGCGGACCCGGCTCTTCGAGATCCTGCGCTCCAGCTCGGCGGACGTCGCCGAACCCCCGGTACGCGAAGGCGAGCCGCGGCCCGAGCAGTTCGCGGAGCAGAAGCGGTACCGGCTCGAGGTGATCGCGGCGCAGCGGGCGGCGCTGCTCGACGCCCGGGACGACGGCACGTTCGACGCCGACCTGCTCGAGGACGCGCTCTCGAACCTCGACGCGGACGAGATCGCGATCGACCTGCGCGGCCGGCTCGCGGGCTGAGCGTGATCGTCCGTCGTCGCGTTCACAGGCGGCTGACCTGCGGCGACGTCTTCAGCGCGCGCGAAAACGGTTCTCCCGGGCTATCTTGCGAAGGCTTGTGAAGGATCCGTGCAGACGGGTCCGACGACGGCGTCACAGGGGTTCCTAGGGGGAGGCACGGCTATGGTTCGCAACGATTCGAAGCAGGTGGCGGGGAGTCCCGCGACGCGTCCGCCGCGCGGCGCCGCCGCCCGACGGCTCACGTTCACGGTCGCCGCAGCGCTGGCGTTCGCGGGCGTGGGCACCGCGGCCGCGAACGCCGCGGCCCCGGGCGCCGCGACGATCGAGCCCGCGGTCCTCGCGTCCGCGCTCGAGGCCGCCACACCGACCAACACCACGAAGGTGGTCACCCCGCTCAAGGCCGGGAAGTACCGGCTGTCGTCGTACTACGGCCCGCGCTGCATGCCGACCGTGAACGCGTCCGACTGGCACCTCGGCCAGGACATGGCCGCCACGGACGGGACGCCGATCTACGCGGTCGCGAACGGCGTCGTGCGCAAGGCCGGAGCAGTGTCCGGGTTTGGGCAGTGGATCGTCATCGACCACGTGATCGCCGGCAAGAAGGTCTCCACGGTCTACGGGCACATGTGGAACGCGACCAAGTACGTCAAGGCGGGACAGACGGTCAAGGCCGGCCAGCACATCGCCGACGTCGGCTCGAACGGGGTCGCGACCGGCCCCCACCTGCACCTGGAGGTCTGGCCGGGCGGATACGGCGTGTCCTCGACTGACCCCCTCGTGTACATGAAGGCCCACGGCGTGAACCTGACCGCGGGGGCGACGTCGGCCATCAAGCGCACCGTGCCGTCGTCGTGCACGTACTACGCGCGGGCGCGCCTGAACCTGCGGGTGGGGGCGAGCACGAGCACGCCGAGCGAGGTCGTGCTGCCCGTCAACGCGAAGCTCACGACCAAGCCCGGCAGCAAGTCGAACGGGTGGCTGCCCGTGAAGTACGGCAGCAGGTCGGGCTGGGTCTACTCGACGTACGTCGGGCCGTCGAAGGTCTACGTGCCCCCGGCGACCTCCACGAAGCCCACCCCCAAGACCGTCCGCTACGTCGCGGTGACCACGCTCAACCTACGGGCGAGCGCGTCGACGTCCTCGAAGGTGGTCGCGAAGCTCAAGCGCGGCGCCGCCGTCACCTACCAGGGCAGCGTGTCGAAGTCCGGGTGGGTCAAGGTCGCGTCGGGCGGGCACACCGGGTACGTCGCCACGCAGTACCTCAAGGCCACCAAGGCGCAGGCCCTCTACGCGCTCAAGTACGTCAACGTGACGACGCTCAACCTCCGGGCGAAGGCGTCGACGTCGTCGAAGGTCGTCGCGAAGCTCAAGAAGAACAAGGCGGTCCAGCCGCTCGCAGCGGTGTCGAAGGGCTGGCAGAAGGTCAGCGTGTCCGGGCACACCGGCTACGTCGCGACGGAGTACCTGCGCACCAAGAAGTGAGCATCCGGCTCACTGCACGACGACGAGGGTCACCCCGGTGAGCGGGGCGCGCGCGAGCCGGGTGTCGGCGGTGAGCAGGGGCGCATCGAGCAGCCGGGCGAGCGCGACGTAGTGGGCGTCGGCGACCCTGATCGTTCGGCGCAGACCCCAGACCTCCCGTGCGACGACTTCGCCCGGCACGCGGTCGAGGGGAAGTCGCAGCCAGGCGTCCACGGCCTCGTTCGCCTCGGCCTCGCTGATGGTCCCTCCGCGTTCGAGCCGGGCGACGGCGGACAGCACCTCGGTGTCGACGAGCGCGGGTGCGACGAGCTCCGCTCCGTCGAGGTGGCGCCAGGTCGCCTCCCGGAGCATGCCGGGGACGAGCGTGTTCACCGCTGCGCTCGCGTCGAGGACGAGCCTCATGCGTGCGCGGGCCGGGGGCCGGTCGGGTGGGTCGGGGCCGCGGGGTCGGGCGCGTACTCGAGCCGCGCGTCGTCGAGCGCGTGGACGACGTCGATCACCCGGGCCGGCGCGGCGGCGCGGCGGCGCTCGGCCACCCAGTCGTCGACGGTGGGCCTGGCGAGATCGCGCTCGAGCAGCCGGGTCACGTACTCCGACATCGTGACGCCCCGGGCGCGCGCGCGAGCCGCAAGGGCCGCGTGCAGCTCGGCCGGGAGGTTCTTCACCTGAAGCATGCTCACGTCATGACGCTAGCATGCCAGGCAGGTTGCGATGATGAGCGGGTGCCCAGCGAGCTCGTCGTCGTCACGCGGACCCGTCATGCCGTGGAGCGGCTGTTCGACCTCGCGCTCGACGTCGACGCGCACGTCCGGTCGATGCCCGGCTCGGGGGAGCGCGCCGTCGGCGGCGTGACGAGCGGCCGGATCGGGCTGGGGGAGACGGTGACGTGGTCCGGCCGGCACCTGGGGGTCCGGTTCACCATGACGGCGCAGGTCGTCGAGCTCGAGCGGCCCCACCGGTTCCTCGACGTGCAGGTGACCGGGCCGTTCCGGTCGTTCGTGCACGAGCACGTGTTCGAGCGCGACGGCGAGGAGACCGTCATGACGGACCGGATCCTCGTGGCGTCGCCGGTGCTCGGGCGTGTCGCCGAGCGTCTCGTGCTCGTGCCCTACCTGCGCCGGCTGATCGGCCGCCGTGGCCGTCTCCTCGTCGAGGCACTGGGATGATCGCCGGCCTGTTCGAGGATCGCCTTACATATCAGTATTGTGCTACGTTGTCCAACAAGCTACAGCCGAGAACACGGGACGAGGCTGGTTGGAGATCATGTGAGCGTCGACGTCGTGAATCTTCTCCGCGAACTCGAGATCACCATCACTCAAGGAAGCTCGCGCGGATCTTGGCTTCTCCGCGCACCGGGAGGTCGGCCTTTCGAGGTCGCACCGGCCCGTCCTGTCCAGCGTCTCACGTCGCACGTCGTCCGGAACCAGCGCGCGCACGGCACGGGCGAAGGTGTCCGCCCACTGCTTGTCGGAGCGATCGCCACCAAGCAGGTGCTGGCTCGTGCAGAGGCGGGCGAGATCGACATCCTGACGGCTGAGCCGCTTCGTCTCGTCCATGAGGGAGTCTCCTATGCAGTGGCCGAGAAACCAGCCCGTCGCCCCAAGGCGCCGCCTCGCCCGGCTTGGACACGCTGGGCAGTCGAACGGTATCTGCTCCTGGCGCGGGAGCCGGCGAGACAGCCGGTGATCGCTGACGCCTTGGGCATCAGCCAGCAGTCGGTCTCCAACGCTGCCCGTTATCTCGGAGACCTGGTCCACGACCAGGGCAAGGGCCTCCTCGCGAAAGACCGCACTGCCTTGTTGTCGGCATGGGTCAGCGAATACGGCGGCCCGGGCGGACAAGAGTTCGGTTGGTACAGCCTGGATGCGGTCACAGAGCAGGCCGCCAAGTCCTCGGATCTAGCTGAGCTTCTTGAGCTCAGACCTTTGGTGAGTGGCGACGTCGGGGCTGACCGACTTGCGCCGTGGAAGCTTCCGACAACCGCGCGACTGTACGTAGAAGACCCCATCGACCTCGCGGGCGACGGCTTCGTCCCGGCACCGATCGAAGAGGCGACGCTCGTCACGTGTGTTCCACGCGATCCCACGCTGTGGCGCTTGGTGGATCTACGTGCCCCAGCAAGCCAGGCAGGTGGAGAGACGATGCGCACGGCAGACGCAGCGATCGTCTACTGGGACCTCGTTCACAGCGCCGACGTGGGCGGTGACGAAGCCGCCACGCACCTCGCACGCTTCATCACGAACGGTTCGCAATGACCGACGTGATAGACGTTCGGGTCCACGCGACGAGCAACTCCGACAGTCTGTCCTACCTCGGCCAACAGGCGGTCTCGGATGCCGTCGGAGAGACCGGCGACTATCGGATCGTCGGCGGGACCATGGTTCGTCTCCTGCTCCACGTGTATCCGACGCCCCGCGCGACTCTGCGGTCCACTCTCGACGCGGACGCCGCAGTCGGCGATGTCGAGGTGGTCGGGCACATCACCGCGCATCTACTGGCACAGGACTTCTCCCAGGAGAAGAGCAACGTCTTTGCCAAGGATCTGGGTGACGATCAGCGCGTCGAGATCAACCTGCTGGTGTCGCGCCAGGGTTCTGTGCCGGGCATTAGGCCCCTCGATATCGACGGCCTCGGGCGAGTCGACTCGTTGCCCGAACTGCGGTTCGTTCTGATGTCGCCTGCTCTGCGTCTCCATGTCTCGGCGGAACTCTGGGGCGGGCAGACCATCGACTACAAGACCTGCGTCCCGGACGTCGAGGCGGCAGTCGTGCTCAAGGCTCACGCCTGGAAGAACCGTAGATCGGAGAAGGACCTCGCCGACCTGCACTCGCTGTTGGAGATCCGTGAGCAGCACCCCGACGTCGCCTGGCGTTTGAACGAGACAGGCCTGAAGGGATTCCGCAAAGACACGAGCCTGATACTTCAAGAGCTCGGACGAAACATCATCCGCAAGAGTTCAGGTCTTCCGGTGTACGGGCAGCTCGACCGGTTCCGGATGGCCGGGCTCGTCGCAAGGCATGTGACGTCTGCTCAAGGAAGCTGACGCGCCCTTGGCCGCCGGCCCGGACAGACTCGTCGAGCGTCAGGCCAGGTAGTCGCGGACCAGCTGCTCCGCAAGACCCGTGTACGTGGCCGGGGTGAGCGCGGAGAGCCGGGCGGCGACGTCGTCGGGCAGGCCGAGGCCGGCGACGAACTCGCGGAGCTGCGCGGCGTCGATCCGCTGGCCGCGAGTGAGCTCCTTGAGCCGCTCGTACGGGTTGTCCATGCCGGGCACGCCGGCGACCGACGCGGCACGCATCGCGGACTGGATGGGCTCGCCGAGCACCTCCCAGTTGGCGTCGAGGTCGGCGTCGAGGGTGGTGGTGCCGACGGCGAGCGCGCCCAGGCCGCGGCGGACGTTGTCGACGGCGAGCAGCGAGTGCCCGAACGCGGTCCCGATGTTGCGCTGCGTGGTGGAGTCCGTGAGGTCGCGCTGGAGGCGCGAGGTGACGAGCGTCGACGCGAGCGTGTCGAGCAGCGCGGACGAGATCTCGAGGTTCGCCTCGGCGTTCTCGAAGCGGATCGGGTTGACCTTGTGCGGCATGGTCGACGAGCCGGTCGCGCCGGGCACGGGGATCTGCACGAAGAAGCCCAGCGAGATGTACGTCCAGACGTCGGTCGCCAGGTTGTGCAGCACCCGGTTGAAGCGCGCGACGTCGGCGTAGAGCTCGGCCTGCCAGTCGTGCGACTCGATCTGCGTGGTGAGCGGGTTCCACACCAGGCCCAGGTGCTCGACGAAGTGCTTCGAGACGGCCGGCCAGTCCACGCCGGGGACAGCGACCGTGTGGGCGCCGTAGGTGCCGGTCGCGCCGTTGAGCTTGCCCAGGTACTCGGCGCCCTCGACGCGGCGGAGCTGACGGCGCAGGCGGTGCGCGAGGACGGCGAGCTCCTTGCCGAGCGTCGTGGGCGTCGCGGGCTGGCCGTGTGTCCGGCTCAGCATCGGGACGGCCGCGTGCTCGCGGGCGAGGTCCGCGACCTGGTCGGCGAGCGCCGTCGCCGCGGGGAGCCACACCGAGCGCACCGCGCCCTGGACCATGAGCGCGTACGAGAGGTTGTTGACGTCCTCGCTCGTGCACGCGAAGTGGACGAGCTCGCCGACGCCGGGCAGCACGGTGCCGTCGCCGAGGACGTCGGGAGCGGAGGCCAGGCGCCGCTTGACGAAGTACTCGACGGCCTTGACGTCGTGGACGGTCTCGCGCTCGATGGTCGCGAGCTCGGCGATCTCCTCGGCGCCGAACGCCTCGGGGATGCCGCGCAGGTAGGCGCGATCCGCGTCGGACAGGCCGGGGGCGCCGGGGACGACCGCGCCCTGCGTCACGCCGGGGACGCCGTCGCACAGGGTGATGAGCCACTCGACCTCGACGTGGATGCGGGCCCGGTTCAGGGCGGCCTCCGACAGGTGGTCGACGAGCGGGGCGACCGCGGGCCGGTAGCGGCCGTCGAGCGGACCGAGGGCGATCGGGGGCGTCACGTCGGCAAGGTTCACGTACCTCAGTGTCCCATGCGGCGGGCGCCACCCCCAGGGGGCGTCCGGGGCGCGGGATCCCCAGCGTCCGTACCGGTGGCGGCGCCGTCGTCGGCCCCGACCGTAGCGTCCCGGCCGTGACCGAGCAGCCCTCTCCGTTCCCCCGCACCGTCCCGCCTCCGGCGGCGGTCGACGCGACCGCGAGCCGTGCGCTCGATGCGGCCGCCGTTGCCGCCGCGGAGGCCCACGTCGTCGCCGCTCGCGCGCTCGACGTCGACTGGGTGTCGCGGGCCGCGCGCGCGTACGGCGGCCGGGTCGACGAGGCGCTCGGCGCCGTCGACGACGCCGTGACCCTGCTCGACGGTGCGGCAGGCGCCGCGCGTGCGGCCGAGCAGCGGGCGCGGGAGGGCGAGCCGCCCGCGTGCTTCGCCGGGCGTCCGGGTGGGCGGTGAGGACGTGGGCGACGGGATCACGATCACCGGCGGGTACACGGCCGCCGAGACCGACACGATGCGGCGTGCCGCCGACGCACTGCGGGACGCGGCCGGCCGGCTCGACGACGCACGCCTCCACGTGGCCCGGTCCCGCGTCGCGCTGCGGACCGGCGAGGTGCCGTGGGCCGGCGCCGTCGTCCCCTGGTCCGGCGCAGACGTCGCGACGACGCGCTGGGGCACCGGCGCTTCCGTCGCGGTCGCCGTCGCCCTCGACGACGTGGCGGCTGCCGACGGCGCGGTGCTGCGGGCGTCGGGAGCGCTCGAGGACCTCGCGCGCGCCGTGCTGCGGGCCGCGCGCCTCTACGAGGACCACGACGACCTCGCGGTGCGCCTGCTCGACGCCGCCGCCCCCGCCGGCATCCAGGTCCTCGCCGCGGAGCTCGTCCCGCTCGTCCCCCTGTGGGCCCACGGCGGCACCTCCGTCGAGAGGGTCGCGGGTGCGGTGTCGTGGTTGTTCGACGGCGCCGCCCGCGTACGGCAGGGCGACGATCTGCGGGTCGAAGAGATCACCCAGGGGACTGTGGCCGGCCGCCCCGACCTGCCGCTGCCGAACCTCGCCGCGCCCGGGAGCGTCGAGGGTGCGCTGCGCACGCTCGAGGTCCCCAACAAGGCGGGGGACGGCGTGCTGGCCGTCCAGCGGATCGGCGACGGCCCGGACGCCCGGTACGTCGTCCTGCTGCCCGGCACCCAGGACTGGAACGTCGTGGGCGACGGTGCGGGGGACTTCGCCAACCCGCGGGACCTCACGAGCGACCTCGACCTCGTCGGCGGGCGGGCCAGCGACTACACCGACGAGGTCGCAGAGGTGCTCCGGCGGGTCGTGCCCGAGGGGGCGTCCGTGGTCGTCGTCGGGCACTCGCTCGGCGGGATCGCAGCGACCCGGGTCGTCACGAACCCCGCGCTGCGCCGGCGCTACCGGTTCACCGGGCTCGTCACCGCGGGGGCGCCGTCGGGCGGGATCCGGGTGCCGGACGAGACGCTCACGCTCAACGTGGAGAACGCGCGCGAGCTCGTCTCCGCGCTCGACCCCGGCCCCAACCCGCCCGGGCCACGGCACGTCGTCGTGCACGCGTCGGGCGACGACGACGTCGTCCGGGACGCGCTCGACGGGGCGCCGTACGGCGGCGGGACCCACGGCCTCGCCGTGCACGCGGCCGTGCTCGCCGAGGCCCGGGCCCGGCACGACCCGGCGCTCGACCGCACGCTCGCCGAGCTCGACGCGTCGCTCGGAGCCGGCACGCCCGACGTCGCGACACGCACCTGGTACTTCCGCGGCGAGCGCGGGGGGATGCCCGTCGTCGCACCGGGCCGGTCGGCCACGGACGACGCCGGCGCCGGCGTCAGCGTCGGCGAGACCCCGGCACGACCGCCCCGATGATCGTCTGCAGGATCGCGATGACCAGCGCGCCCAGCACCGCCCACCAGAACCCGTCCACGCGGATGCCCCAGTCCGTCTGCTCGGTGATCCAGGCGACGAGCATCAGCAGGAGCGCGTTCACGACCAGCGAGAACAGGCCCAGCGTGAGGATGTACAACGGGAAGGCGATGACGTGCACGATCGGCTTGACGATCAGGTTGACCAGCGTGAGCAGCAGGCCGACCGCGACCAGGATCACGACCGTCTTGCCGGCCTCCGCGTCCTTGGGCACGATCCAGAGGTGGTCGCCGAGGAGCAAGGTCGCCAACCACACGGCGAACGCGGTCACGGCAACTCGGACGATGAACCACATGCGCGACATCCTGCCATCCGCGACGGTGTCGTGCGCGGGTTCGGGAGCTCGGTGCGCGAGTGGCATCCTGGGCCGGTGAGCACCGACACCCCCGCGCCCGGCACCTCCGGCGTCCCGCTGCGCACCGCCGTCGCAGCCCTCCCGCCCTACGTCCCCGGGGCACGCACCGAGCCCGGGTCACGGACGTTCAAGCTGTCGTCCAACGAGAACCCGTACCCCCCGCTGCCGTCGGTGCTCGACGCGATCCGCGAGGCCGCGGGCGACACGCACCGCTACCCCGACATGTACGCGACCGAGCTCACCGAGACCGTCGCCGCGTCGCTCACCGACCACGCGACCAGCCACGGGATCCCGCTCACCGTGACCCCCGACCAGGTCGTCGTGGGCACGGGCTCCGTCGCGGTGCTGGCCCACGTCCTCCAGACCGTCTGCGAGCCCGCCGACGAGGTGGTCGTGCCGTGGCGCTCGTTCGAGGCGTACCCGATCGCGGTCGCGGTGTCGGGGGCGACGTTCGTCCCTGTCCCGCTCGCGTCGAGCGGCTCCGCCGGCCGCCTCGACCTCCCGGCGCTCGCGGCCGCGGTGAGCGACCGGACGCGTGTCGTGGCGGTGTGCACGCCCAACAACCCGACCGGGCCGGCGGTGCACCGCGACGAGCTCGACGCGTTCCTCGCGGCCGTCCCCTCCGACGTGCTCGTGCTCCTCGACGAGGCGTACGTGGAGTTCGTCCGCGACCCCGAGGTCCCGGACGGTCTCGCCGTCTACGCGGCGCACCCGAACGTCGTCGTGCTCCGGACCTTCTCCAAGGCGTACGGGCTCGCCGGGCTGCGCGTCGGGTACGCGGTCGCGCGACCCGACCTCGCCGCCGGTGTGCGGTCGGTGTCGACGCCGTTCGGGGTGTCGGACCTGGCGCAGCGGGCCGCGATCGCGAGCCTGCACGCGCAGGACGAGCTGCTCGAGCGGGTCGAGGCGCTCGTCGTCGAGCGGGCGCGCATGCTGGGCGAGCTGCGTGACCAGGGCTGGGAGCTGCCCGACGCGCAGGGCAACTTCGTCTGGTTCGGGCTGGGCGAGGAGACGTTGCGGCGCGGCGCGGAGGCCCGCGAGGCGGGCGTGCTCGTCCGGCCGTTTGCGGGCGAGGGCATCCGGGTGACGGTCGGCGAACGGGACGCGAACGACGCGTTCCTGCGGGTCGCCGCGTCCTGGCGTCGCTGACCTCGGGCGCGCGCCCCCACCACGCGCGTCGGTGCGGTGGTCGGCCGGGCTCCCGCCCGCTCGCCGCCGCGGCCGGGAGGCGAGAGGATCGCAGCGAGGCGTCTGAGCGCCGTCGTCGACGGCCGCGCGTCGGTGGGCGGAGGCCAGCGATGGAGAACGACACGACCGTGTCCGACTGGGCGGTGAGCGGCGCGGGGATCGCCGTCATCCTCGTGGCGGTCGCGTTCTGGGTCCTGTTCCTCGTCGCCGGGATCCGGGTGATCCAGAAGGCGGGCTACTCCGGCTGGTGGATCCTGGTCACGTTCGTGCCGCTGCTGAACACGATCATGTTCCTCGTGTTCGCCTTCTCGCGCTGGCCCGTCGAACGTGAGCTGGCGGCGTGGCGCACCCAGGCGCAGACGCCTCCGCCGCCCGGCATGTACGGACAGCCTGGCGGCCCGTACCCCGGCTGACGCGGCACCCGGTGCACCTCCCGCCCCCTGTTGCTCGGCCGCCCCACCACGGAGATAGTGGAGCAGCAGCGGGGTTCGAGGGGAGTGCGTGTGACGGGACGACGACGTCTGGTCCGGACGTGGGCCACGGGTGCCGTCGTCGCCCTGGTCATGAGCTCGGCGGTCGCGGTGTCGGGTGCCGGGCCGGCGTCCGCGGACCCACCGACGGGCGGCAGCACGATCGTCGACGAGACCTTCACCAACCCGACCGTGCCCGACGACGCGTGGCAGCCGCTCGGCGACGCGTGCCTCACCGGGATGGCTTCCGACGCGCCCACACCCACCACCGGCTCGCCGCTGCCGAGCTGCAGCGCGCACCAGGTCGGTGGAAGCGACTACTGGGGCACCGGCGACCAGCAGGCACCACCCATGGGGGCGGACGCCGGCGACGGCTTCCTCCAGCTCACCGACTCCGGCGGCTTCCGGACCGGAGGGATTCTCTACAACCGGCCGATCCCCGCGACCGCCGGCATCTCGGTGACGTTCCAGCAGTGGCAGTACGCCCGGTCCGGCCCGGAGGGCGGCGACGGCATCGGGTTCTTCCTCGTGGACGGCTCGACCGACCTCACCGACACCGGCTCCGACGGCGGGAGCATGGGCTACGCCCAGCGCAACCTCGATCCCGGCATCGAGGGCGGCGTCGTCGGCGTCGGGCTGGACGTCTACGGGAACTTCTTCAACGACAGCGAGAGCCGCGGGCTCGGCTGTCCCGACAACCAGGTGTCGCCCGTCGGCACGAGCGGGACGCGCGGCATCAACACGATCACGGTGCGCGGGCCCGGCAGCGGCACGACCGGCTACTGCTTCCAGGGTTCCACCGCCTCGGACTCCGGTGCGTCGACGCTCGCGGGCAACCTCGAGGGCAGCGGCTACACCGAGGACCAGGCCCGGACGGTGAACGTCCAGGTGACGCCGTCCGACTCGCCGGGCGGCTCGCGGGTGATCGTGCAGGTCCGGTACGCCGACGGCGGCCCGTGGACCACGGAGCTGGACGTCCCTGCGCCGTCGAACCTCCCGGGCACCTACAAGTTCGGCTTCTCGGCGTCGACGGGTGGCTCGACGAACGTCCACCTGGTCCGCAACGTCGTCGTCCAGACGATCGACCCCCTCGAGGACCTCCAGCTCGTCAAGCAGGTCGACCGCACGAACGGCGCGCTCCCTCCCGACGTCGGCGCCGGTGACACGATCCCCTACCAGTACACGATCACGAACACGGGCTCGACGACGCTGCACGGCGTCACGGTGGACGACGACAACGTCGACGGCACGGTCACCTGCCCCGACGTGGACGTCCCGCCCGCACCCGATCCGGCGGCCACGATCACCTGCACGGGCACGCACGTCGTCACCGCGGCCGAGGCGTCGGCCGGGCACGTCGACAACACGGCGACGGCGACGGCGCTCGACCCGGGGAACGGGACCGTCACCTCGAACGAGTCGAGCGTGACCGTCCCGCTGCACTCCGCCGTCCGCGTCGAGAAGTCGGTGACGAGCGACCCGCCCTATCTCGTCGGGCAGTCCGTGCAGTACGCGTACGTCGTCACCAACACCGGCGACTCGGACCTCGTGAACGTCGCCCTCGCCGACGACCGCATCGCGAACACCGACCTGTCGTGCCCCCAGAACACGCTCGCGCCGGACGCGAGCATGACCTGCACGGGGACGTACACGGTCCAGGCGGGCGACGTCGCGCCGTCGGGCAGCGTGACGAACACCGCCACGGTCACGGCGCAGACGCCGATCGGCCAGCAGGTCACGGACACCGACACCGCGTCGATCGGCGTCAACACGGACGTCGGCGTCACCAAGTCCGTGAACGACAGCACGCCGGACGTCGGCGCGAACGTCACGTTCACCGTCCGGGCCACGAACCACGGCCCGGGGGTCGCGACGGGCGTCGTCGTCACCGACCAGCTTCCCGACCGGTTGACCTATGTGAGCTCGAACCCGTCGCAGGGCACGTACGACCCGGCCACGGGCGAGTGGACGGTGGGCACGCTCGGCACCGCGGGCGCGAGCAGCACCGCCACGCTGACCCTCACGGCCCGCGTGACCAGCAACGGCAGCATCACCAACACCGCGGCGCGCACCGCGATGGACCAGGTCGACACGGACACCACGAACGACCGCGCCTCCGTCACCATCACGGCGCGAGCGATCGCGGACATCGCGGTCACCAAGCGGGTCGACGGGGACGCGACGATCGCGCGCGGCACGGAGGGCACGTTCGTCGTGACCGCACGGAACGACGGGCCGAGCGACGCGACCGGGGTGACGATCCACGACGCGCTGCCGGCCGGCCTGGCGTTCGTGTCCGCGTCGGGCGACGGCTCGTACGACGCCGCGACGGGGACGTGGACCGTCGGAGCCCTCGCGAACGGCGACGACGCGAGCCTCCGGATGACCGTCCGAGGCGACACGAACGGTCGGTACACGAACGTGGCCGCACGCGCGGACTCGAGCCCCGACGACCCCAACTCCGCCAACGACGCCGACACCGCGACGCTCGTGGTGGTCGATCCCACGGCCGACCTCTCGGTCACCAAGACCGTGGACCCGACCGCCGTCCAGGTGGGCGACACGGTCACCTACCGCGTGACCGTCCACAATGCCGGGCCGGACCCGGCCGACGGGGTGGTCATGACCGACGACCCGCCGACGGGGATGACCGTGGTCTCGATCGGGACGCCGTCCCAGGGGGAGGTCTCGGACGACGCCGGGACCTGGACGGTGGGGCACCTCGACAGCGGCGCGTCGGCCACGGTCGAGGTCACGGCGCAGGTCGACACAGCAGGGACCAAGACCAACACCGTCACGGTCAGCGCACCGGACGTGAGCGACCCGAACCCCGACAACAACACCGACTCGGCGACGCTCGTCTCGTCGGAGCCGCCGCTCGACATCGCGGTCGGGAAGTCCGTCACGACCCCCGAAGGCGTCTCCCACTCCGCCGTCCCGCTGGGGACGACGATGACCTACACGCTGACCGCGACCAACCAGCCCGCCTCGGACGGGACGGAGACGGACGCGACGGGCCTCCTGCTGCGGGACCGTCTCCCCGCCGGCGTGACGTACGTGTCGAGCGACGACTGCGACGGCACGTACACCCCGGGGACGGGTGTGTGGGACGTCGGAGAGCTCGCGTCCGGCGACACCGCGACGTGCCAGGTGGTCGTGACGGCCGACACCGCCGGCCTCCAGGTCAACTCCGTCGCGCTGGACTCGGTCGACCAGCGCGACACGAACCCGACGAACAACCAGGCGATCGCCGCCGTCGTCGTGGTCCGGCTGGCTGATCTCGGCATCACCAAGACCGTGGATCCGACGACGGCGCAGCCCGGCGACACCGTGACGTACACGATCACCGTGACGAACCACGGCCCGAACACCGCGCACGACGTCACCGCGGTCGACCCCATGCCGATCGCCGCGGACATCGAAGACGTGAACGCCAGCCAGGGCACTTTCGACCGGGCTTCCCGGGTCTGGAGCATCGGGACGCTCGACGACGGTGAGCACGCGACCCTGACGGTGACGGTCCTCCTCGACCAGCGCACCGGGACCTTCGTCAACACGGTGGCGATCGGGCAGAGCGACGCCTACGACCCCGAGCCGGACAACGACACGGCGCAGGCGAGGCTCTTCGTTCCGGCCGCCGACATCGAGGTCACGAAGACGGTCGACGACGCGACCCCTGCGGTGGGTGACGAGGTCACCTTCACGGTCGGGGTGACCAACTGGGGCCCCGATCCGGCGCGGGACGTGACCGTCGACGACGTGCTGCCCGCGGGGCTCGACTACGTGTCGTCGAGCGCGTCGGCGGGAAGCTACGACCCGTCCACCGGCGTGTGGGACGTCGGGACGCTCGCCCCGGTGACGCTCCCGCGGGCTCCGCGGGCCGGGCCCGCGGAGCGACTGGTGATCACCGCGCGGGTCACGGAGACGGGCACGACGACGAACGAGGCGTCCTCGGACCGTGACGGCGCGTACCCGTACGACCCGGACCTCGACAACAACGCGGCCTCGGCGACGGTCACCGCGACGCCGGCGCCCGCCAACGTGGCGATCGACAAGAGCGTGCGGCCCGGCACGGTCACGGCGGGCTCGACCGTGACCTACACGATCCGCATCACCCAGGACGGCCCGGGCGCGGCCGAGGACGTGCATGTGTCCGACACCTTCCCCGAGGGTGTGGTGCCGCGCGCCGTCACGGGCACGGACGGGTGCGACGTGGACGGGCAGGACGTGAGCTGCGACCTCGGGACGCTGGCTGCGGGAGCCTCGACGACGCTCACGGTCACGGCGGACGCGACCGCCGTGGGCACGCACGTCAACACGGCGACGGTCTCGACGACGTCGGAGCAGACCTCGACGGCGGACGACACGGCGTCGGCGACGCTACGCGTGACGCCGCGCCCGACGCCTACGCCCACGCCCACCCCGACGCAGTCGACTCCCGTACCCACGACGCCCGGCCCGTCGCCGACGGCCGGTCCGTCCTCGCCCGGCGCGCACGAGACCCCGCCCCGTCGTCGGGCGGTGGGCTGGCGGCCACGGGTGCGGACGTGCTGACCGTCGCGGTGGTGGTCGTGGTGCTGCTGCTCGTCGGGCTCGGCCTGATGGTGCTGTCGCGTCGTCGGCGCCGGGGTGAGGACTGATCGTCGGCCGGAAGCGCCGGTGGCCTGCGCCCGGGGGAGCGCCCCCGCCGCGCCGTCGGGACCACAGGCTGGCCTCGGCCCCGTGTTTGGAGGGACCCTACAAACGCGCGCGGGGAACTCGCACGACCGGACATCTCCCGTCCCTACGGCGCCGTACCTTACGCTTGCGTAGGCTACGGAACCGTAGGTAGCGACGAGGCCCGCCCTGGGCACCGTCGCTGCACACCCGCCGCACCGCCCGCCATCCCCGGGCGATCCGGACGACGTGAGGAGTACCAGTGACCGAGCAGCAGGACGAGCTCGTCCAGCTCGTCGGGCCCGACGGCGAACCCGTCGCGACCGAGGCGAACGCCCCCTACCGGGAGCGTGCCGCGCGCTACCTCCTCGACGGTCCCGGTGTCACCGACGCCGAGCCGGCCGCACAGCGAGTCCGCGGTCTGTACCGCGACATGGCGCTCGTGCGGCGGTTCGACGTCGAGGCCACGAGCCTCCAGCGGCAGGGCGAGCTCGCGCTGTTCCCGCCGCTCCTCGGCCAGGAGGCCGCACAGGTCGGGTCCGGCCGCGCGCTGCGCGAGCAGGACTACGTGTTCCCCTCCTACCGGGAGCACGGCGTGGCATGGACGCGCGGCATGGACCTCGCCGACCTGATGCCGATCTTCCGCGGCGTCGAGCACGGCGGCTGGGACCCCGCGGCCCACAACTTCCACGTCTACACGCTCGTGATCGGGTCGCACGCGCTGCACGCGACCGGCTATGCGATGGGCGTCCAGCGCGACGGTCTCGTCGGGACCGGCGACGCCGCGCGGGACGCGGCCGTGGTCGCCTACTTCGGCGACGGCGCGACCTCCCAGGGCGACGTGAGCGAGGCCCTCGGCTTCGCGTCCGTCAACAACGCCCCGGTCGTCTTCTTCTGCCAGAACAACCAGTGGGCCATCTCCGTCCCGACGACGAAGCAGAGCCGCGTCCCGCTGGCCCGCCGCGCGGGGGGCTTCGGGATGCCGGGGGTCCGCGTCGACGGCAACGACGTGATCGCGAGCTGGGCCGTCATGGACGAGGCGCTCGAGCGCGCCCGCTCCGGCGGCGGCCCGACGTTCGTCGAGGCGGTCACCTACCGCATGGGTGCGCACACGACCTCCGACGACCCGACCCGCTACCGCACCTCCGACGAGGAGGAGTCGTGGCGCCGCCGGGACCCGATCGCCCGGGTCCGCGCCTACCTCGAGGCGCACGACGCCTGGGACGACGCCCGCGAGGCCGACCTTCAGGCCGAGGCCGACGAGCTCGGCGAGCACGTGCGCACCCAGGTCCGTGCGATGGAGGCCCCGCCGAAGTCACGGCTGTTCGAGCACGTCTACGCCACGCCGCAGGCCCAGGTCGCCGCCGAGCGCGCCGCGTTCGAGGCGTACGAGGCGGGGGAGCCCGCGTCGTCGCCGTTCGAGGGACTGCTCGAGACCACCGGAGGGACCCGATGACCGCCACCGCCGTACGCCCCGCCGGTCCCGCGCCGACGGACCTGCCCCGTGGCGTCGTCCCGATGCCGTTCGCGAAGGCGATCACCGCCGGCCTCCGCGCCGCCCTCGCCGGCGACGACAAGGTCCTGCTCATGGGCGAGGACATCGGCGCGCTCGGCGGCGTGTTCCGGGTGACCGAGGGCCTGCAGGCCGAGTTCGGCGAGGACCGTGTCGTCGACACGCCGCTCGCGGAGTCGGGGATCGTCGGGACGGCGATCGGCCTGGCGATGCGGGGCTACCGGCCCGTCCTCGAGATCCAGTTCGACGGCTTCATCTTCCCGGCCTACGACCAGATCACCACCCAGCTCGCGAAGATCCACTTCCGGACGGCGGGCCGCATCGAGCTGCCCGTCGTGATCCGCGTGCCGTTCGGCGGGGGGATCGGCGCGGTCGAGCACCACAGCGAGAGCCCCGAAGCGCTGTTCGCGCACACCGCCGGGCTGCGCGTCGTCAGCCCCGCCTCGCCCCAGGACGCGTTCACGATGATCCAGGAGGCGATCGCCAGCCCCGACCCCGTGCTCTTCCTCGAGCCGAAGGGCCGGTACTGGGAGAAGGGCGACGTCGACCTCGACGCGCCCGTGGGCGTCGGCGCCGCGGCGCGCACGCTCGACCACGCCGCCGTCGTCCGGCCCGGCACGGACGTGACCGTCGTCGCCTACGGCCCGACCGTGCACACCGCGCTCGCGGCCGCGAAGACCGCCGCCGACGAGGACGGCACGAGCATCGAGGTCGTCGACCTGCGCTCCGTGTCCCCGATCGACGTGCCCACGGTCGTGGCGAGCGTCAAGAAGACCGGGCGCTGCGTCGTCGTGCACGAGGCCCCCACGTTCCACGGGGTGGGCGCGGAGATCGCCGCGCGCGTCACCGAGGAGTGCTTCTACGCGCTCGAGGCGCCCGTCCTCCGCGTCGGCGGCTACCACGCCCCGTACCCGGTCGCGAAGCTCGAGCACGACTACCTGCCGTCGGTGGACCGCGTCCTCGACGCCGTCGACCGCGTGCTCGCGCACTGAGTCCGACGACACCGCCCCCGCCCCCTCACGACGCAAACGGAGACGCGCCCCGTGCCCACCATCCAGGAGTTCCGCCTGCCCGACGCCGGTGAAGGACTCACCGAGGCCGAGATCGTCCAGTGGCACGTCGCGCCCGGGGACGCGGTGCGCGTCAACCAGGCGATCGTCGAGATCGAGACCGCGAAGTCGCTCGTCGAGCTCCCGTCGCCGTGGGACGGCACGGTCGTCGAGATCCTCGTCGGCGAAGGTGCGACGGTCGACGTCGGCACCCCGATCGTGCGGATCGAGACGGCGGGCGAGCCCGAGCCGGGCGGCTCCGTCGACCCGGCCGCTGCCGCGCTCGAGACCGCAGCCGAGGTCGACCCCGAGGCGGTTCCCGCGTCCGACGACGCAGCGGGCGGCGGGGCCGTGCTCGTGGGCTACGGGACGGGCGGCGGTGCAGGCGGTGGCGGGCGCCGTCGCCGGCGGACCGCGGCGGCCGGCGGGAGCCCGGCCGCACCAGCACCTGCACCCGCGCCGGCCGCACCCCCGCCGCGCAGCCCGCGCCTGCGCTGAGCGTGCGCGTGCTCGCCAAGCCCCCGGTCCGCAAGCTCGCGAAGGACCTCGGAGTCGACCTGCTCAGCGTCCCCGGCACGGGGCCGGGCGGGATCGTGACCCGCGAGGACGTCCAGGCGTTCGCGTCCGAGGCGGCGCACCCGGAGACGCTCGCGAACTACCCCGGCGACGACGCGCCGTGGCTCTCGCAGGGCACCGTCAGCCCTGACGCGCGCCGCACCCGGGTGCCCGTGAAGTCGGTCCGCCGCCGCACCGCGGAGGCCGTGGTCGCGAGCGCGTTCACCGCGCCGCACGTGACGGAGTTCGTGACCGTCGACGTCACCAAGACGATGAAGCTCGTGGCCGCGCTGCGCGAGGACCGTGAGTTCGCCGACGTCCGCGTGACCCCCCTGCTCGTCACGGCGAAGGCGCTGCTCCTGGCGCTGCGGCGGCACCCCGAGATCAACGCGAGCTGGGACGACGAGGCCCAGGAGATCGTCTACAAGCACTACGTGAACCTCGGCATCGCGGCCGCGACGCCGCGCGGGCTCGTGGTGCCGAACATCAAGGACGCCCACCGCCTCGGGCTGCACGACCTCGCCGTCGCGATCGCCGACCTCACGACCACGGCGCGCTCCGGGCGGACCACGCCCGGCGACATGGCCGACGGCACCATCACCATCACCAACGTGGGCGTGTTCGGCATCGACACCGGGACGCCGATCCTCAATCCCGGCGAGGCCGGGATACTGGCTTTCGGGGCCATCCGGCAGCGGCCCTGGGTGCACAAGGGCAAGATCAAGAAGCGCTGGATCACGCAGCTCGCGCTGAGCTTCGACCACCGGCTCGTCGACGGCGAGCTCGGCTCGCGCGTCCTCGCTGACGTCGCCGCGGTGCTCGAGGAGCCGTCGCGCGGTCTCGTCTGGGGCTGAGCCGCCTCAGAGGGGGGCGCGCTCGCACAGGTGCGTGTAGAGGTCCCAGCCGCGGGGCCGGCTGCCCGGGTCGAACCACTCGGCGCCGTGCTCGATCCACCGCCGCCGGTGCGCCAGGGCACGGTCCGGGGTGACGTCGTCGACGCCGGCCTCGCACGCGCAGCAGTCGCAGATGGCGCCGTTGGCCCGCCCCGCCGTCCACCCCGGGCGGTCGAGGGTCCAGCCGCACGCGCGGCACGTCCACTCGTCGCGCGGCACCTCGGGAGCGGCGTGACCGGCGCCGTCCGGTGTGCGGCCCGGACGGCCAGGCACGTAGGCCGGGATCGGGGCGGTCGGGGTCGGGGAGGCGAACGCCGCGACCTGGCCCCGCGCGGGCGCACGTGCCGGCCACGCGCCGAGCGGCAGGGCCGGGCTGAGAGGGGATGCGGCGAGCGCGAGGCCGAACGAGAACCGGTCGCGCTGAGGCTGCCTGGACGTGCGACGACGGTGGGCGACGAGCGCCACCGAGACGAGCAGCGGTGGCACGAGACCTGCGAGCGCAGCCATGCGCGGACCTCCCGGGGGACGGTTCTCCACGATCTGTGACGGGTGCCGTCGTCGGTGTCCCCCTGCCGGCGACGTCGCGACCGGTGTTCGGGGCAAGCTGTGGCCCTATCGGTGTGCGACTGTCGCACAGCATAAGCAAGCGCAGGGTACGAAAGGCAAGCCCCCCGGGCGGCCCAACCCGGGTGAGGTCCGCCACGGGCGCCGGGAGGGGGCCTGCTCTCCCAGTCGTGCCGCCTACCCTGATCGGGTGACGTCCGCCTCCACGCCTGCTCGCCCCCGGCCGAGCCCCGGCCCGACGCGCACCCTCGCGGGGCGGCCGTGGTGGGTCGTGCTCGCCGCACCGGGTGCCGTCGTCGTGGGAATCGTGGCCGCGCTGCTCGCGGGCGCCTTCACGGAGGCCTTCGCCGCGCCCGGCACCGGTCTGCTCGACCCGGGCGTCGCCGTGCGTCTCGGGCTGCCCGTCGCGACGCTCGTCACCGAGCTGTCCATGGCCGTGACCGTCGGGTCGCTCGCGCTCGCGCTGTTCGTCCTGCCGTGGCGAGAGCCGTCCGACGGCGTCGGCTTCCGCCGCGCGCTCGTCACCGCGGCCGTGGGCGCGGGCGTCTGGGCGGTGGCCGGCCTCGTCCAGCTCGTCCTCGAGGACGCCAACATCGCCGGGATGTCGTTGACCGACCCGGCGTTCGGGCAGCAGCTCGGCGTGTTCATGACCCAGGTCGCGTACGGGCGGACCCTGCTCGAGATCGTCGTGCTGGCGGCCGTCACCTCGACGCTGCTCCTCCTCGTGCGCACCCCGACGGGCACGGCGTGGACGGCGCTCCTGCCCGTCGCGGCACTCTCTCTGCAGGCGGGGACGGGGCACGCGGCGGGGACGTCGAGCCACGAGCTCGCGATCTCGTCCCTGTTCCTGCACCTGCTCGGTGCGAGCGTGTGGATCGGCGGCCTCGCGACCCTCGGTGTCGTCTTCTGGGCGGGGCGCGGGTCCGACGGCGGCGCCACCGTCCGCCGCGCAGGCACCGCCCGGGCGGGCGGTGCGCGGCCCGACCTGGCCGCCGTCGTCGGGCGGTACTCGCAGATGGCGCTCTGGTGCCTCGGGTTCGTCGCCGTGTCCGGGCTCGTCAACGGCTGGATCCGCGCCGGATCCATTGACGGGCTCGCGACCCGCTACGGCGTGCTGCTGCTCGCGAAGCTCGTCCTGCTCGTCGTGCTGGGTCTCATCGGGTACGCGCACCGCACGCTCGTGATCGGACGGCTCGGGCGCGACGACGCCCGGCCGCGCGGCCTGTTCTGGCGCCTCGCGGCTGTCGAGCTCGCGGTGATGGGCGCCGTGATGGGGGTCGCGGTCGCGCTCGCGTCGTCGGCGCCGCCCGTGAGCGAGGTCGTCGGCAAGGACCTCACGCCGTCCGAGCGGGTCACCGGGCACGTCCTGCCCCCGGCGCTCACCCCGACCCGCTGGTTCACCGAGTGGAACTGGGACCTCATCCTCACGGTCGCGTGCGCCGCCGGCGTCGTCGTGTACGTCGGGTGGGCGCTGCGGCTCCGCCGCCGCGGGGACGCGTGGTCGTGGGGCCGGACGGCGTCCTGGTGCGTCGGCATGGTCGCGCTGTGGTGGACGACGTCGGGCGGTCCCGCGCTCTACGGGCACGTCCTGTTCAGCGCCCACATGGCGCAGCACATGGTGCTCGCGATGGTCGTGCCGATCTTCCTCGTCCTCGGCGCGCCCGTGACGCTCGCGCTGCGCGGGCTGCCGGCGCGCAAGGACGGGTCGCGGGGGCCGCGCGAGTGGCTGCTGATCCTCGTGCACTCGCGGTGGGGCCAGTTCGTGGCCAACCCCGTCGTCTCGGCCGTGCTGTTCGCGAGCTCGCTCATCGTCTTCTACTACACGCCCCTGTTCTCGTGGTCCCTGCACTCGTACGTCGGGCACCTGTGGATGGTCGTGCACTTCACCGGTGCCGGGTACCTGTTCGCGAACGCGCTGATCGGGATCGACCCCGGGCCGCGGCGGCTCGGCTACCCGCAGCGCCTCATCCTGCTGTTCGCGACGATGGCGTTCCACGCGTTCTTCGGGGTCGCCCTGATCAGCTCCGAGACGCTGCTGGTGCCGGACTGGTTCGGGCTCCTCGGGCGCACGTGGGGTTCGTCGGCGATCGAGGACCAGCAGACCGGGGGCTCCGTGGCCTGGGGGGTCGGGGAGATCCCGACGCTGCTCCTCGCCGTGCTCGTCGCGACGTCGTGGGCGCGGTCCGACGAGCGCGAGGCGCGCCGCAAGGACCGCAAGGCCGAGCGCGACGGCGATGCGGAGCTGCGGGACTACAACGCGATGCTCGAGAAGCTCGCGGAGCGCGACACCCCGCCTCGCTGAGCCGTCACCCGGCCAGCTCGCGTGGTCGCCGAGCATGCGGTTGGCCACCACCCCCAGCCGCCGACCATGCGAGCAGCACCCTTCTCGGGGTCGAACATGCGGCCCATCGCATGGTCGGCACTGTGTGACGGTCTCTGATCGCATGCTCGACCGTGGTACGTGAGTCGTCGCCGGACACGGGTTGGGCCTCGAGAGTCGACGCCAGACCTGTGTGTACCTCCCGTCGTCCACAGCCGACGACCACCTCCCCGCCTCCGTGGGCGATCCTGCGCTTCGCTGTCTCTCGTGACCGTGCTGATTCCCACCGTGACCGTCCGGGTCGAGGACGAGCCGCCGCTGACTCTCGCCGTCCCACCGGAGCTGGAGGCCGCTGCGACGACGCAGTTCGGGCTCGTCTCCACCGAGCAGGCGCGCGAGGCCGGCGTCCAGGACAGGCTCGCCGCGGCATTGGTGGCGCGACGGGTCTGGCGTCGTCTGACCCGGGGCGTGCTCGATACGCGTTGCGGTCCGCTGTCCGCGGTGCGCTGGGATGCCCGACGACGTCGGGCGGCTTGGGCTGCGCTGCTCGCGTTCGGACCGGACGCCGTCGCCGTCGGCGCATGTGCACTGGCGTTGCACAGGATCGTCGGCCTCCCGCCGACGATCGCACCGCAGGCAGCCCTCCCTGGAGGAAGCAATCGGCTGACGCGCGACGGGGTGACGGTGAGGCAGTTCGACGCCGGCCTGGAGACGGTCGAGCTCGAGGGACGCCGCGTCGCCACCGTCGAGTGGGCGCTCGCCCAAGCCGTGCCGGAGCTCCCGCACCCCAACGGGCTCGCCGTCCTCGACTCGGCACTGCGCCTCCGGCTCTCGACGGAGCGAGGCCTCGCTCACGCGCACGAGCTGGCGAGAGGGAGGCGGGGTGTCGCAGCGACCCATCGGCTGTGGGAGCTGGCGGACGGCCGCTCCGAGTCCGCGCCGGAGTCGTTCGGGCGTCTCGACTGCATCGACGGCGGTGTGCCGCCTGACGCACTGCAGCTCCCGCTCGACGACTCCCCCTACCCGGAACGGGCGGACCTCGGCTGGCACCTGGGCGGGGATCGTTGGCTCGTCGCCGAGGTCGACGGCAAGGAGGTGCATGACGTGCCGGACGCCGCGTACGCGGACCGCTCGAGGCAGAACGGGCTCGTCTCGACCGGGCGGTTCACGGTGCTGCGGTTCACCGGGCGAGACGTCTACGGCGAGATGTCGCGAACCGTTCGACGCACGTTGACGAGGCTTCGCGGGCCGGGCTCGCGCGCGTAGGAACCCCCGGTGTGTCCGCACGTCGCCGCTCGTGCGGCACGCGTCGTCGAGCGGTCCCGACCATGTGAGCAGCCGCATGTTCGAGCTCCACAAGGGTGGTGCTCACATGTTCGGCGTGAGGTGGCGGTGCCGTGCGCATGTTCGGCGTGGGGTGGCGGGTACGGCGGGACGCGGGGCGTCAGACGCCAGTGACCGCCTCGACGTCACCGGAGCGGATCGCGTCGTCGAGCCGTGCGGCGTCCGACTCCGCCTGGTCGGCGTAGCGACGGGCGAACCGGCCGACGGCCTTGTCGAACGCGTCGTCGTCAGTGTCGTGGCCCAGGTAGGCGGCCACCGCGACGGCGTCGCCGGACCGGGCATGGGCGCGCGCCAGCGTCGACCCGCACAGCGAGGCGAGCGTCACGAGCCCGCGCCGTCGGACCCGGGCGAGGTCGATCGAGCCCTTCATGTCGTGGAGCTGGCGCACGTAGAAGTCGAAGCCGCCGGGACCGGTGACCCAACCGAGCAGGATGTCGCTCGCGGCCTGCGCGTACCGCTGCCCGTTGACGACACGCTGACCGGAGTGCCCGTACTCGCTCGCGCCCAGGTGCTTCTCGAGCACGGAGGCCTGCGCCTGCTTGAGCTGCAGGATCAGCGGGTCGTCGTCGTCGCGTCCGGCGAGGAGCAGCACGTACGCCCGGGTCCCGACGCTGCCCACCCCGACGACCTTGCGCGCGGCGTCGACCGGCTCGAACCGGTCGAGGAGCCGACGCAGCGGGTCGTCGAGCGTGGAGCGGTAGCTCTCGAACAGGGTGTCGGCCTGCTCGCGGTCGAGCGCGCTGAGGGGTTCGCGCGAGATCAGGGGAGGGGCCTCGCGGAAGCGGAGCCGGCCGTCGACGAGCTCGGTGAGCTTTTCGGCGGCGCGCAGGCTCGTGCGGCCTCGGGCCTTGTCGAACGTGGACGCCGCGGTGCGGTGGGCACGCTTCCCGGCCTTGGCCGCGTCGACGGCTCGCATGATGCGGTCCTCGTCGACGCGCGCGTACCAGACGTCGAGGTTCCGTTGCCGCGCGAGGTCGACGGTGGCGAGCCGGTAGGCCCGTGCGGCGGCCCGCGCGGCGTCGCGGGCGACGCTGCGCTCGAAGCCACGGTCCCGCGCGGCGAGGACGAGGGACGCCGCGAGCCGCAGCACGTCCCACTCGAACGGGCCGGGGAGGGTCTCGTCGAAGTCGTTGATGTCGAACACGAGGCTGCGGTCGGCGGCGGCGTAGACCCCGAAGTTGGCGACGTGCGCGTCACCGCAGAGCTGGGTGACGCCTGCGGTGCGGGGCAGGGTCGCGAGGTCGGCGGCCATGACCGCGGCGGAGCCCCGGTAGAAGGCGAAGGGTGACGCGCTCATGCGCCCGTACCGGATCGGGACGAGCTCGGGGACGCGGCTCGCGTCCTGGGCTCCGAGGACCGACACGGGATCGAGCCTGTCGGGTGCCGGCGACCAGTCGCCGAGGGTGTCCAGCGGCGCGGTCCGGCGCCAGGAGCGACCTTGCTCGACGCGGTCGGCCACGGTCGGGCGCGTGGTGCCGGAAGCCGGGAACGCGGGTGCGGGGTCCGGCGTCGTGCGGGTGGTCATGCCGCATTGTGCGTCCGGGCACCGCGGCGTGCTCGACGGGCCGCGAACCTCACCCGTGGGTGACCGGGTCCGCGACTGTGATAGGACGGGTCGGTGACGACCGACGCGGCGACCCCGTTCCACGACCTCGACGCCTATGTGGCCCTGCCGCGACTGGCCGGGCTGACCCTCTCCCCGGACGGCTCCCGGCTGGTGACCGCCGTCCAGACGCTCGACCCGAAGCGCACCCGGTACGTGACGGCGCTGTGGGAGGTCGACCCGACGGGCCAGGCACCGTCACGGCGCCTCACGCGGTCCGCGAAGGGCGAGTCGGCGGCGATCTTCGCGTCGAACGGGGACCTGCTGTTCACCTCCGCGCGCCCCGACGCCGACACGGACGACGACAACCCCAAGTCCGCGCTCTGGCTCCTGCCGGCGGGCGGGGGAGAGGCACGCGTGCTCGCGACGGCCCCGGGCGGCGTCGGCGGCGTGACCGTGGCCCGCGACGCGAGCACGGTCTCGGTCGGCGCGGCCCTCCTGCCGTCGTCCACCGACCTCGACGACGACGCGAAGCGCCGCAAGGCCCGCAAGGACCACAAGGTCGCGGCGATCCTCCACGACGGCTACCCGGTCCGCTACTGGGACCACGACCTCGGCCCGGACCGGCCGCACCGGTTCGTCGCGGACCTGGCCGCGCTCACGGACGAGGTGCCGGGTGCGCTCGTGCCCGCGCCGTCGTCGGGCGAGAAGGACGACGCCGAGCCGGCGGCGGCACCGGAGGGCGCCCGGCTCGACCTGCGCGACCTCACGCCTGCCCCGGGCGCGGCGCTCGAGGACTCCGACGCCGACCTGAGCCCCGACGGCCGCACGCTCGTCACGACGTGGCGCGTCACGGGCCCCGGCCCGACGATGCGGAGCACGCTCGTCGCGATCGACACCGAGTCGGGCGCGCAGTACGTGCTGGTCGACGACAGGGGCGCCGACGTCTTCGGGCCCAAGGTGTCGCCCGACGGGCGGTTCGTCGCCTACGTGCGCGAGACCCTGACGACGCCGCAGCGCGCGCCCGAGGTGACGCTCGCCGTCGTCCCGCTCGCCCCCAAGCAGAGCCCCCGGTCGTTGACGACCCACTGGGACCGCTGGCCGTCGTCGCTCGCCTGGCTCCCCGACGGTTCGGGTCTCCTCGTCACCGCCGACGACGACGGCCGCGGCCCGGTCTTCCACGTCGCCGCGACGGGGGGCGGGATCGTCCCGGTGGAGCGCGTCACGGCGGGCGACCACGTGTACACGGACGTGCGGGTCGCGCGCGACGGGTCGGCGTTCTACGCGCTGCGGTCGAGCTACCTGGCGCCTGCCGAGCCGGTGCGCGTCGACCTCGCGGACTACCTGGCGCAGGACGAGGGCAAGCGGACGCCCGTCGAGCCGACCCTCCTGCGGGGCCCCGTCCCGGCGCCCGCGCTGCCGGGGAGCCTCGTCGAGGTCGAGACCCCCGCGTCCGACGACGTCCGCATCCGCGCCTGGCTCGCCCTCCCCGACGGCGCGAGCGCCGAGAGCCCGGCCCCGCTCGCCCTGTGGGTGCACGGCGGGCCGCTCGGGTCGTGGAACACGTGGAGCTGGCGCTGGAACCCGTGGCTGCTGGTCGCCGCCGGGTACGCGGTGCTCCTGCCGGACCCCGCGCTGTCGACGGGGTACGGGCAGGACTTCGTCCAGCGCGGCTGGGGCGCGTGGGGGGACAAGCCGTTCACGGACGTCATGGCCGTCACGGACGCGGTCGTGGCCCGCGACGACGTCGACGAGACCCGCACCGGCATGATGGGCGGCTCGTTCGGCGGGTACATGGCGAACTGGATCGCCGGCCACACCGACCGGTTCCGCGCGATCGTCACGCACGCCAGCCTCTGGGCCCTGGACCAGTTCGGCCCGACGACGGACGCCTCCTTCTACTGGGAGCGCGAGCTCAGCCCGGAGGCGGCGCTCGAGAACTCGCCGCACCGGTTCGTCGGGGACATCCGCACGCCGATGCTCGTCGTGCACGGCGACAAGGACTACCGGGTGCCGATCGGCGAGGGGCTGCGGCTCTGGTACGAGCTGCTGTCCAAGTCGGGTCTGCCCGCCGACGCCGAGGGGAAGACCGTGCACCGGTTCCTGTACTTCCCGGACGAGAACCACTGGGTGCTCACGCCCGAGCACGCGAAGGTCTGGTACCAGGTCGTGCTCGCGTTCCTCGCCGAGCACGTGCTGGGGGTCGCGCCCGACGACGACGCGTACCCGGGCCTGCCGCCCGTCCTGGGCTGATCCTCGGGCCTGGTCCCCCGCGCTACGAGTGGAGCGCGGGGGGCACGTCCTCCCCGCCGGCTCGGCGGGCTCAGATCCCGTGCTCGGCGGCGGCCCAGAGCTCGTCGAAGCGGTCCGCGACCTCGGCGAGCGGCGCCCGGACGTCGAGCTCGACGTCGGGCCGGATCCCGACGAACTCCATCGGCTCCGGCGTCGCGACCCACTGCGTCGGGAACGTGAGCGTCAACCCGGACCGCGGGAGGACGTACGGCGCGACGTTCGCGGACTCCAGCAGCCCCATGCTGGGGACGCCGACCACCCGGGCGCCGAGGCCGTCGCGGAGCATCAGGGTGCTCGACTCGCCCGACGATCCCGTGCCGCCGTCGACGAGCACGAGCATCCGGCCCCTGAACGGCCGGGCGCCGGCCGGGACGTGCTCGGTGTGGAGGTCGACGCGCAGCTCGTCGTCCGGCGCGGGGGTGTGCGCGTACGGGAGCAGTGAGGCCGGTGGCGGCGCGTCGGGGTGCCGCACCGCCTCGAGGGCGATGGCGTTCCACGCCAGGACCGGCTTGTCGCCCACCGACAGGCACCGCTCGCTCGGCGCGTCGTGGGCGTGGACGACGGCGTCGGCGATCCACCGGCTGATGAAGGCGTCGTTCCCGCCGCCGTTCCCGCGCAGGTCGACGACGACGCGGTCGTGCTCGAGCGGGCTGCGGTCGGTGGCTCCTGCCTCGAGCTGCGGCGAACCGTCCTCGGAGTCCGAGAGCGTCCGGATGCGGACCGTCGCCACCTCGCCCGACGGCGTCGCCCGGACCGCGGACTCCCATGCGGGGCCGGGGTCCTCGCCGAGGGTCGGGCGGAGGGCGCGGTGCGCCGCGTTCCCGATGATGCCGTGGTGGTTGTCGCCGAGAGCCTCGCGCAGGGACAGCGCGACGTCGCCGATCGCCTCCCCCCACGTCGTCGGGCGCTCGGCGCGGAGCCGCGCGACCCACGCGTCGAGGACGGCGTCCGCGGCCTCGGGACCGGTGCGACCCAGCACCACGAAGACGTGGCGTTCGCGGATCAGCCGCGGAAGGAGGGCGACGTCCTCGATCAGCGCGTCCACGTCGACGGGACTGTCGGGGGTGCGGGCGGCGAGGTCAGGGCCGAGCCCGCGCATCGTCGGGCTGTCGGGGTCGATCAGCCAGTCGATCCCGCTACGGTCCGGTCCGAGGTACCCGTCGGCGCGCATGGGCGCCACCGTACCGAGACCCGGGGTGGCCGGGCCATACACCGAAGAGTTGACTTGCCGCATGACCGTGAACCTTCCTGCCGCAGTCCAGGCGTTCGTCGACGCCACCAACGCCGGTGACAGCGACGCGTTCGTCGCCGCCTTCACCCCCGACGCCGTCCTCGACGACTGGGGCCGGACGTTCACCGGGCCTGACGGAGTCGCCCGCTGGAACGTGACCGACAACATCGGGAAGCGGTCGCACTTCGAACCGGTGTCCGCGGAGCCGGGCGCAGGCCCGGGGGAGTGGGTCGTCGTCCTGACCGTCACGGGCGAGGGCTACAACGGCACCGGCCCCATGACGTTCACGCTCGACGGCGACCGGATCGCCCGGCTCGTCATCAGCCCGACCTGAGGGTCACGGGTGGGTATCGAACGGCGGCCTGCGGTCGGCGCACGGCTTGATCGGCGCTAGCGTCCGGGCGTATGGCAGAGGTGCGTGTCGTGCGGCGGACGACCTTTCAGGCGGGGCTGGTCGTGCTGCTGCTCGCCGCGGGAACGGCGCTCGCGGGCTGCGACGCGATCGCCCCGGACCCCGAGCCCTCCTGCATCCCCAGCGGCCCCGTCGAGGTGTCGCCCGCCACGGTCGCGCCGGGCGGCACGGTCACGGTGTCGAGCGGGAGTGCGGACTGCGCCGTCGAGCGCCGGTACTCCCACTACGAGCTGCGGCTCGGCTCGACGGACGACGACCCTGTCCTGGGGAAGGTCGACGTCGGGACGCACGGCGAGTTTCGGACCACCGTGACGGTCCCCGCCGACGCGAGCCCCGGCGACGAGGTGATCGCCGTGCGGGGGAGCGCGTACGACTACTGTCCCGGCCACGCCGGTCCCGACGCCGACTGCCCCGGCTACTTCGGGAGGGTCACCGTCACCGCCGGCTGACGTCACCGCGGGCTGACGTCGCGGCCGGCCACGTGCGGTTGACTTGTCCCCGTGAGTTCCACACCCGCCCGCCTGCCCCGTGTCCGCGCGTCTGCCCTCGTGGGACGCGGCTGGCTCAACACGGGCGGCAGGACGCTGAGCCTCGAGGACTTCCGCGGCCGCGTGGTGATCCTCGACTTCTGGACCTTCTGCTGCATCAACTGCCTGCACGTCCTCGACGAGCTGCGGGACCTCGAGCAGCGGTTCGGCGACGTCCTGACGATCGTGGGGGTGCACTCGCCGAAGTTCGTCCACGAGGCCGATCCTGACGCGCTCGCCGCCGCCGTCGAGCGATACGAGGTGCACCACCCCGTCCTCGACGACCCCGACCTCGTCACCTGGCAGGCGTACACGGCCCGCGCCTGGCCGACGCTCGTCGTCGTCGACCCCGAGGGGTACGTCGTCGCGCAGCTCGCGGGCGAGGGGCACGCGGCGTCGATTGAGGCGCTCGTCGCCGAGCTCGTGGCGGAGCACCGCGCCAAGGGCACGCTGCGTGAGGGCGACGGCCCGTACGTCCCGCCGACGCCGCAGCCCTCCACCCTGCGCTTCCCCGCCAAGGCGATCGCGCTCCCGGACGGGAACCTGCTCGTCGCCGACGCCGGGCACCACAGCCTCGCCGAGCTCGCACCCGACGCCGAGACCCTGGTCCGACGGATCGGCTCGGGCCGGCGCGGCCTGCTCGACGGCGGCCCCGACGACGCCCGGTTCGCCGAGCCGAACGGCCTCTGCCTCGTCCCCGACGAGCTGCGCGCGACGCTCGGCTACGACGTCGTCGTCGCGGACACCGCGAACCACGTGCTGCGGGGCGTGCGCCTCGACGACGGCACGGTCACGACCGTCGCGGGGACGGGCGAGCAGTTCATGGTGGGGGCGCCCGACAACCTCGTCGGAGAGCTGGCGGGCGAGGCGTTCGTGCCGGGGTCGAAGGTTCCGTCGCGCGACGTGAAGCTCTCGTCGCCGTGGGACGTCACGTGGGTGCCCGAGCTCGCGGCGTTCGTCGTCGCGATGGCCGGCAACCACACGCTGTGGGCGTTCGACGGCAAGGAGGGGTCGGTCGAGCTGTTCGCCGGGACCATGAACGAAGGGCTGCAGGACGGTCCGCTGCTCGACGCCTGGTTCGCGCAGCCTTCCGGGCTCGCCGTCGAGCGGGGGGCGGTGTGGGTCGCGGACGCCGAGACGTCCGCACTGCGCCGGGTGGATGCCGCCGCACGCACGGTGAGCACCGCCGTCGGGCAGGGGCTGTTCGACTTCGGCCACCGCGACGGTCCCGCCCGACCAGGCGCTCTTCCAGCACCCGCTGGGTGTCGCGACGCTGCCCGACGGCTCGGTGCTGGTCGCCGACACCTACGACGGCGCGCTCCGCCGCTTCGCCCCCGACGACGCAGCCCCCGGTGGCGGCGAGGTCACCACCCTGGTGACGGGGCTCGCGGAGCCGAGCGGCGTCTTCGTGCGAGAGGCAGGTGAAGGGCTCGAGGTGCTGGTCGTCGAGTCCGCCGCGCACCGGATCACCCGCGTCGCGCTGCCGGCCGACCTGCGCGACCTCGGCACCACCGTAGACGACGGCGCCCACCGCACCCAGCGCCCGGTCACCGACCTCGCGCCGGGGGCGCTGAGCCTGCGCGTGCCGTTCACGCCCGCGCCGGGGCAGAAGCTCGACGACCGGTTCGGCCCGTCGACCCAGCTCTCGGTGAGCGCGACCCCGGCGAGCCTCCTCGTCGGCGGCGACGGCACGGCCGTCGAGCTGGACCGCGACCTCACGCTCGCCACCCCCGCCCCGGGCGAGACGCTCGAGGGCGTGCTGCACGTGAGCGCGCGGGCGGCGTCCTGCGATGCCTTCGGGCCGGACGGCGAGCCCGTCGAGTTCCCTGCCTGCAACCTGGCCCAGCAGGACTGGGGCGTGCCCGTCCGGATCACGCCCGACGGTGCCGCGGAGCTCGTCCTCCCGCTGCTCGGCTGACGTCGAACCGACCCAGATCGTCGCTGGTCGGTCGCTGCGGCGACGATCCGAGTCGGTTCGACGAGACCGTGGCCGCAGCGAGGGTCCGTGACCGGCGCTGCGCCTCAGCCGGCGACGACCGCGACGCCCGTGCGGCCGCCGTCGACGTCGAGCACGGTGCCGTGGACGAACGCGGCGTCGTCGGACGCGAGGTAGACGGCGGCCGCGGCGATGGCCTCGGGGCGTCCGGTGGCACCGGCCGGCGTGCCGGCCATGATCGCCTCGAGCGTGTCGTGACCGTCGGGCTCGCTGTCGCGGACGACGCCCGGGGAGATCGCGTTGACGCGGATGTTCTGCGGCGCGAGCTCGGCCGACCAGGCGCGGGTCAGGGTCTCGACGGCGCCCTTCGACGACGAGTAGACCGGGCTCGAGGGCAGGGCGAGCCGCGCGACCCACGAGCCGAGGTTGATGACGACGCCACCGCCCGCGGCGGCCATCGACGGCACGAGCGCCTGGGTGAGGAAGAACGGCGCCTTGACGTTGACGGCGAGGACGCGGTCGACGAGGGCGTCGTCGGCGTCGGCGGTGCTGTGGAGCGGGAAGATCCCGGCGTTGTTGACGAGGACGTCGACCCGCCCGCCGAGTACGTCGAGCGCGCGCTCGGCGAGGTCGCGGCTGGCGGCTGACGACCCGTCGAGGTCGGCGCGCACGAAGTCGGCGGTGCCGCCCGCCGCGCGGACGGCGTCGACGACGGCACGACCGCGGTCCTCGTCGCGCCCGGAGACGGCGACGTGCGCGCCCTCGGCCGCGAGGGCCGTTGCGATCGCGCGCCCGATGTTGCTGGTGGAGCCTGTCACGAGGGCCGTCCGGCCCTGGAGTCGCTGTGTCATGGCTGCGACGCTAGGAGCATCAAAATGGACTCTCAAGTCCAGAACTGCCTACGCTGCACCCATGTCGCTGACAGCGAAAGGCCTCGCCACCCGCGCCCGTATCGTCGAGGGCGCCGCCGACTACCTGCGTGGCACGGACGACGGCGAGATCACGCTCGACGACGTCCGCGCCCTCACCGGCACCAGCAAGGGCCAGCTCTTCCACTACTTCCCGGACGGGAAGGACGAGCTGCTGCTCGCCGTCGTCCGGCTCGAGGCGGACCGGGTCCTCGACGACCAGCAGCCCTACCTCGGGAACCTCACGACGTGGGCGTCGTGGGAGCGGTGGCGGGACGCCGTCGTCGCCCGGTACCGCGCCCAGGGGACGAGGTGCCCGCTCAACGCGCTCATGGGCCAGGTCGGCGGGGTGCCCGGCGCCGCCGACGTCGCCCGCACCCTCGTGGGTCGCTGGCAGGGGCACCTCGCCGACGGCATCCGGGCGATGCAGGCCGCGGGGGAGGTCCGCGCCGACCTCTCGCCCGAGCGGACGGCCGCGGCGCTCGTCGCGGGGATCCAGGGCGGCGTCCTCCTGCTACGGACCACGGGCGAGACGGCGCACCTCGAGGCCGCGCTCGACGTCGCCCTCGACCACCTCCGCGCCTGACCGTCCGGTAGCGTGCCCGCATGCTGACGTGGGGCAGGAGCTGGGGCAACCAGGAGCTGGTGCTGGACGGGACGACCGTGGGCCGGTTCGACACCGCGACGTTCCGGGAGCGCGCGACCGTCCACCTCGGGACCGAGACGTGGGAGTACGCCAGGCAGCCCGGCGGCGGGATCCTCGGCACGGGCCCGGTCGGCTCACCCACGCCGTTCCAGCTCGGGGCGACCCGGCGGTCCTTCTTCAGCTACGCGTGGGACGTCGCGACGCCGGCGGCCCGGTACGAGCTCGAGCAGGGCCTGTTCTCCACGGCGTTCCAGGTGCTCCGCGGCGGCGTCCAGATCGGCGAGGCCCGCCGTGCCGGCGTGATGACGAACCGGTTCTCCCTCGTGGTCCCGCCCGACGTCCCGCTGCAGGACCAGTCGTTCCTCCTCTGGGTCGTCGAGGCCTCCGCGCGGCGCCGGAGCCACGGCTCGACCGCGTCCGCCGGTTAGCGGCGCACGGCCCCGAGCCCCGACGACCCCGTAGCCTTCCGAGCGTGACCGTACCCGCCGCGCCGTCGTCGCTCCGTCTGCCCGCCCTGCCGCCCGGCGTCGTCCTGCTCGACCTGGACGGCACCCTCACGGACTCGGCGCCCGGCATCGTCGGCTCGCTCCGCGCGGCGCTCACCGAGGCGGGCCTGCCCGTGCCCGACGACGCAGCCCTGCGCCGGTTCGTCGGCCCGCCCCTGCCGGGCATGCTCCGGGCGAGCGGGGTGCCGGCCGGCCGCGTGGACGAGCTCGTGGCCACGTACCGTCGCCACTTCACCGCGGGCGGCATGTTCGACAACGCGGTCTTCCCGGGGATCGAGGACGCGATGGACGCGCTGCGGGAGGCGGGGGCCGTGCTCGCCGTCGCCACCTCCAAGCCCGAGGTGTATGCGCGCCGGATCGCCGAGCACTTCGGCCTCGACGCGCACCTCACGCACGGCATCGACGGTGTGTTCGGCGCGGACACCGACCTGGGCACGCGCGCGGGCAAGGCCGAGGTCGTGGCGCACGCGCTCGCGCACCTGGCCGAGCGGGGGATCGGCGTCGGCCCCGAAACGACCGTCATGGTCGGCGACCGCGAGCACGACGTCCTCGGCGCCGCCCGCCACGGCATCGCCACCGTCGGCGTGACCTGGGGCTACGCGGAACCCGGTGAGCTCGAGGCGGCGGGCGCGGTCGCCGTCGTGCACACGCCGCGCGAGCTCACGGACCTGCTCCTCGGCGCCCCGTAGCCTGCTCCCGTGAGCACCGGTGGAGCGTCGCCCGGCCCCGTCGCCCGGGCCGTCGGTCCTGGTCGCGCCGCCTCGCGCGTCTCGACGCTCGAGCTGCTCCTCGACCTGGTCTTCGTCTTCACGGTGAGCCAGGTCGCGCACGTCGTCGCGGAGGACCCGGCCTGGCCGACGATCGGGCGGGTCGTGCTCGTCATGGTGGCCGTGTGGTGGATGTACGACGCGTTCGCGTGGCTCACCAACCAGGCGGTCCCCGACACGGCGGCGGTGCGCCTGCTCCTCATCGGCGCGATGGCGGGCTTCCTCGTGCTCTCGGTCGGGCTCCCCGACGCGCTCGAGCCGGGCGGCGTGCCGTTCGCGCTCGCGTTCATGGTCGTGGCCGCGCTCCACGGCGGCCTGTACCTGGCGCGCGGCGGGCCCGGGACGGCGGGCGTGCTGCTCCGGGTCGCGCCGCTCAACGTCCTGATCGGCGTGCCGTTCCTCCTCGCCGCGCTGCTCGGCGAGGGGCACGACGCCGCGCGCTGGGCGCTCGCGCTGGTCCCGGTGGTGCTCATCCTCGTTGCGGCGTCGATCGCCCGGCGCAGCCCGTTCGACCTGACCGCGAGCCACTTCGTGGAGCGTCACGGCCTGCTCGTGATCATCGCGCTGGGCGAGTCGGTCGTGTCGGTGGGTGCGGACGTCGGGGAGCACGGGCTCGGCGGCCGGGCGGTCGTGGCGATCGTCCTGACGGTCGCCGTCATCGGGTCCCTGTGGTGGTGCTACTTCTCGGGCGACGACGCACGGGCCGAACGGTCGTTCGGGGCCGCGTCCCCGCTGCGTCGCACGTCCGTGGCGCTGCACGCGTTCTACGTGGACCACCTGCTCATGCTGCTCGGGCTCATCGGCCTGGGCGCGGGGCTGCACCTCGCGTCCGGTGAACCGTTCGAGGCGCCCGACACGGCCGCCGCGTGGCTCGTCGCCGGGGGAGCGGCGGCGTTCCTCCTGGGCGACGCTGACTACCGCCGGACGCTGCGGCTCGGCCCCTGGGGGTGGCGGCTCGTCGCGGCCGCGGTCTCGGTGGCCACCGTCCCGCTCGCCCGCCTGACGTCGCTCGCCGTGCAGCTCGTGGTGCTCACGCTCGTCGTCGTGGCCGCGATCGCCGGCGAACGGCGGTACCCTGGACGACGGCCCGGTCAGGGCTGACAGCAGCACCACCGCACGCCACGCGTGCCGAGCGAGGGGAGGACCGCCATGCGCAGCGAACCTCCCAGTGATAGTCGCTCCCGCGGCCCTCGAGGTCGCGGTGTGTCCCTGCACCTCCAGCACCGTCCCGCACGCCTCGCGCGCGGCTGACGACCCGCGCGCGCCCGGCGCCGCGGGCTCCTGAGCCGCAGCACACCCGTGCGCCCGACGGTGCGCCAGCGCTGTCCTGGAGCCCGTCATGACCGACCGTTCGATCACCCGTCTCGCCACCCTCGCCCGTCGCCCGCACCTGCTGACGCGGCGCGACGACGTCGCCCGCGCCCGCCGCGGCGACCTCCCCGCCCTGCCCGTCCCCGAGGCCACCGCGGCCTCCGAGCTCGGTTCGAGCATCGTCGACTCTGCGATCTACGTGCAGGGCCGCCGCGTCGCGACCCCCGCGTCGCTCGCGGACACGTTCCGTGCCCTGCGCGCCGAGGACGACGCGATGGCCTGGATCGGCCTCTACCGGCCGAGCGAGCACGACCTCACGCGGCTCGCGGTCGAGTTCGACCTGCACGAGCTCGCCGTCGAGGACGCGATCGTCGCCCACCAGCGGCCCAAGCTGGAGCGGTACGGGGACACGTTGTTCGTCGTCCTGCGGGCCGCGCGGTACGTGGACGCGACCGAGGAGGTCGAGTTCGGGGAGCTGCACGTGTTCGTCGGGCCGGACTTCGTGGTGACCGTCCGGCACGCCGAGTCGCCCAACCTCACGGCGGTGCGCCGCCGCACCGAGGCGGACCCGTCCATGCTGGCCCGCGGCCCGGAGGCCGTGCTCTACGCGATCCTGGACGCCGTCGTCGACGGCTACGCACCCGTCGTCGCGGGGCTCGAGAACGACATCGACGAAATCGAGACCGAGGTGTTCCGCGGGGACGCGTCGGTGTCGCGGCGCATCTACGAGCTGTCCCGCGAGGTCGTCGAGTTCCAGCGCGCCGTGCGCCCGCTGCGCCAGATCCTCAACGCGCTGCGCGCCGGCTTCGACAAGTACCAGATCGACGAGGACCTGCAGTCCTACCTGCGCGACGTCGCCGACCACGCGACCGAGGTCGCGGAGCGCATCGACGGCTTCCGGGTCGCGCTGCGCGACATCCTCACCGTGAACGCGACCCTGGTCTCGCAGCGGCAGAACGAGGAGATGCGGGCGCTGTCGGAGGCGAGCAACGCCCAGAACGAGGAGGTCAAGAAGATCTCCGCGTGGGCGGCCATCCTGTTCGCGCCGACGCTCGTCGGGACGGTCTACGGCATGAACTTCGACGACATGCCCGAGCTGGGCTGGCACTACGGCTACCCGCTGGCCCTGGTCGCGATGGCGTTCGTGAGCGTCGGGCTGTGGAGCGTGTTCAAGGCGAGGCGCTGGATCTGAGCCTGCTCGCCGAGTGCGACGCCCCGTTCGCCGAGTGCGACGCCACGCTGGGCAGGGCGCCCGGCACCTACCAGCGGCCGCGGTGGACGACGTCGTCCATCGCGCGGCGCGGTCGTCGCGCGGCCGACCCGGTCGCCCCTCCCGAGGCAGGGTGCCCGATGGTGATCGCGCCGACGGGGTCGTGGTCGTCGGGGATCCCGAAGGCCTCGCGCACCGCGGCGTCGGCCTCTGGCGGGATCCCGAAGAACAGCGCTCCGAGACCCTCGTCGACGACGGTCTGCAGGATCAGCAGGCTCGCCATCGCCGTGTCGAGGTCCCAGAACGGCTGCGGCCAGCGGGCCTCGTCGCGGTCCGTCCAGCCCTTGTCGGGCTCGGCGTACCGGTCGAGGTACGCCTTCTTGCTGCTGCACGGGACCACGACGACGGGTGCGCGCATCATGCCGGTCAGCCAGTCGTCGGGGTGCTCCGTTTCGGCCGTGGCCTCCCAGTAGCGGCGGACGTCGTCGGGGGTGTCGAGGACGAGGAACCCCCAGCCCTGGCTGAACCCGGCGCTGGGTGCGCGGACCGCGTTGCGCAGCGCGCGGTCGACGATCGCCGGGTCGACCGGGTCGGTGCTGTAGCTGCGGGTCATGCGGCGGCGGTCGACGACGTCCTGGAACTCCATAGCCGGAAGCATGTCATGAACGTGATCTGACACACGTTCAGATCCTGAGACCGAGGCTTGTCAGGTAAGGCTTCGCTAACTTAGGTTAGGCGAGACTTACCACCTGGCTGCGAGTGTGCCGGGTGCCCGCTTCGAGGAGTCTGAGCCCCGCCATGCCCGCACCGCGTCCGTCCGTCCGCCCCGGCCCGGCGTCCCGCCGGCGAGCGCCGCGCATCGTCGCCGCCCTCGCCGGGATCCTGGTGACGGCGCTCGCGGTCACCGGCTGCTCGCTCCCCGGCGCGTCGGGCACGGGCGGCTCCGACGACGGCGGGGGCGTCGACACGACCCCCTCAGCCGTCTCGACGTCGCCGCCCACCCCCGGGACCTGACCGGGCCGAGCACGGCACGTCTGGCGAGGAACGCCGTCGACCCGGTCGCGAAGGACCCGGAGCCCACGCTGCCCGCGACCGTCACCGACGCGCAGGGCACCAAGGTCACCGTGACCGACACGAGCCGCATCCTCGCGCTCGACCTCTACGGCTCGACGTCGCGCATCGTCTACGACCTCGGGCTCGGCGACCGTGTGGTCGGCCGGGACGTGTCGTCCGCATTCGACGGCATCAAGGACAAGCCGCTGGTCACGCAGAACGGGCACGACCTCAACGCCGAGGCGATCCTCGAGCTCGCGCCGACCGTCATCATCACCGACACGTCGCTCGGCCCGTGGGACGTCGTCCTGCAGATGCGCGACGCCGGCATCCCGGTCGTCGTCGTCGACTCCGAGCGGAACCTCGACAACGTGGGCACGCTCGTCCACGAGGTCGCCGACGCTCTCGGCGTGCCCGCGCAGGGCGACGCGCTCGCGCAGCGCACCGCGAAGGAGATCAAGACCAAGAAGGCCGAGATCGCGCAGGTGGTCCCGAAGGACGTCGCCGACCGGCCACGCATCGTGTTCCTCTACGTCCGCGGCCAGGCGGGCATCTACTACCTGTTCGGGCAGGGCTCGGGCGCGGACTCGCTGATCGACTCGATCGGCGGCGTCGACGTCGCGACGAAGATCGGCTGGAAGGGCATGAAGCCCGTCAACGACGAGGGGCTCGTCAAGGCCGCCCCGGACGTCATCCTCATGATGACCGACGGGCTGGAGTCCGTCGGCGGTGTGGACGGGCTGCTCGAGAAGCTGCCCGCCGTCGCCCAGACGCCGGCGGGGAAGCACCGGCGGATCGTCGACATGGACGACACCGAGATCCTCAGCTTCGGGCCCGAGACGGCGAACGTCCTCGACGCGCTCACGCGCGCCGTCTATGCGCCGGGGGACACGAAGTGAGCGCCCCCACGGCACCCGCGCCGGCCGACGAGCGTCGGGCCGTCGACGCCGTCCGCGCGCTCGACGGCCCCGCCGTCCTGCCGCCCGCGCGTCCGGCCCGCGCGACCGTGCTGTTCGTCGTGCTCGGCGTCCTGCTGCTCGTGCTCGTCGTCCTCTCGGCGGGCGTCGGCCAGCTCGACATCCCGCCGGCCCAGGTCGTCGGCTCGGTCCTGCACCACGTGGGCCTCGACGTCGGACCGGCGCCCGAGAACGTCAACGGCGACGCCGTCCTGTGGGCCATCCGGTTCCCCCGCGTCACCATGGCGGTCCTCGTCGGCGCGGCGCTCGCGACCGGCGGAGCGCTCATGCAGGGCGTGTTCGGCAACCCGCTCGCGGAGCCCGGCGTCATCGGCGTCTCGGCGGGGGCCGCGGTCGCGGCCTGCGCGACCATCGTGTTCGGCCTGTCGACGCTCGGCCCGTGGACGACGGCGACCGCGGCGTTCGTCGGTGGCCTCGTCACCACGCTGCTCGTCTACGTGCTCGCCCGGTCGAACGGGCGCACCGAGGTCGTCACGCTCGTCCTCACCGGCATCGCGGTCAACGCGGTGTGCGGGGCCGCGATCGCCTTCTTCACGTTCCTCGCGGACCAGCAGGCACGCGAGCAGATCGTGTTCTGGCAGCTCGGCAGCCTCAACGGGACGCGCTGGCCGTACGTCGGGATCGTCGCGCCGTTCGTCGTCGTCGGGATCGCGGTCGCCGTGGTCCTCGCGCCGCGGCTCGACCTGCTCTCGCTCGGCGAGCGGGCCGCCCGGCACGTGGGTGTCGACGTCGAACGGCTCCGGCTCGTCGCGATCGTCGCGATCGCCCTGCTCACCGCGGCGGCCGTCGCGTTCTGCGGGATCATCGCGTTCGTCGGGCTCGTCGTGCCGCACCTCGTGCGGATGGTCGTCGGCCCCGGGCACCGCGTGCTCGTCCCGGCCAGCGCGCTCGGGGGCGCCGTCCTGCTGCTCGCCGCCGACCTCGCCGCGCGCACCGCCGTCGCCTACGCCGACCTCCCGATCGGGATGCTCACCGCGCTCGTCGGCGGGCCGTTCTTCTTCTGGCTGCTGCGCCGCACGCGCCGGACGGCGGGAGGGTGGGCATGAGCGCCACCGTCCTGCTCGCGCGCGGCGTCGGGCACACGATCGACGGGCACACCATCCTCGACGGGGTCGACCTCGAGGTGCGCGCCGGGGAGGTCCTCGCGCTCGTCGGGCCGAACGGCGCCGGCAAGTCCACGCTGCTCGGGGTGCTCGCCGGCGACGTCGCGCCCACCTCGGGCACGCTCACGTGGATGTCCGCGCTCCCGCCCGTCCCCGGGCACGCCGCTGACGTGGACCCGCTGGGTCAGGAGCTCCTGGCTGCCGAGCCGCTCGCGTCCCTCCCGGTCGCCGAGCTCGCCCGACGCCGCGCCGTGCTCCTGCAGGAGCAGTCCCTGAGCTTCCCGTTCCGTGTGGTCGACGTCGTCCGGATGGGTCGCGCGCCCTGGGCCCGCGCCGGCGTCCCCGGCGCGCAGGAGCCCGAGGACGACGACACGATCGTCGCCCGTGCGCTCCTCACCGCCGACGTCCTGCACCTGGCCGAGCGCCGGTTCCCGACGCTGTCCGGCGGGGAGAAGGCGCGTACGGCGTTCGCGCGCGTCCTCGCGCAGACGCCGCGCCTGCTGCTGCTCGACGAGCCCACCGCGGCCCTCGACATCCGGCACCAGGAGCACGTGCTCGCGCAGGCGAGCGCGCGCGCCCGGGCGGGTGACGCCGTCGTCGTGGTGCTGCACGACCTCTCCCTCGCCGCCGCCTGGGCCGACCGGGTCGTGGTGCTGGAGCGCGGGCGGGTCGCCGGCGGCGGCGCGCCCGGCGACGTCCTCACGAGCGCGCTGCTGAGCCGCGTCTACGACCATCCCGTGCAGACCCTGCGCCACCCCGACACCGGCGAGCTGCTGGTGCTTCCGGTGCGGGGGCGCTCCGCCCAGGGCGGCGCCTCGAGCACGGCTGCACACACCCACCTGACCGAAGGAACCCCCGCATGACCCCCGTCCGCCGCCCCCGGCTCGTCGGCGCCGTCGTCGGGACGCTCGCGACGGCGCTGCTCGCCGGAGCAGGCCTCCTCGCCGCGGCCGCCCCGGCGTCCGCCGCGCCGCGCGTCACCGTGAGCGGTCCCGACGGTGCCGCGCGCGCCGACCTCCGGTACTCCACGACGCTCACGCTCCAGGGCACCGGGTTCCAGTCCATCAAGGGTGGCTTCGGCGGCATCTATGTGCTGTTCGGCTGGGTCGACGACCCGCAGGGCGGGTCCTGGCGGCCCAGCCAGGGCGGCAAGACCGGTGCCGACCTGCGCTACGTCCCCGACTCCGAGACCAAGGACAACAAGGGCTTCGAGAAGTTCGTGGCGTTCCCCGGCTCGGACACCGAGTACGCGGCGAACGGCGGCGAGATCAAGGCCGACGGCACGTGGAAGACCACGCTCGTCGTCCCCGGGCCGACGTTCCAGACCCAGGACCGCAACGGCAAGACCGTGAGCGTCGACTGCCGCAAGGTCACGTGCGGCGTCATCACCATCGGCGCGCACGGCGTCGTGAACCCGAGCAACGAGACGTTCACGCCCGTGAGCTTCGTCGACCTGCAGGGAGCGAAGTCCGGGACCGGGCAGGACTCGTCGGGGTCCGCCGCGACGCAGGGCTCGGCGGCGAGCGGGGCCGGCGCGAGCGGGTCCGGCTCGAGCGGGTCCGGCTCGGCGGGCAGCGGGTCCGCGGGGTCGTCGGGCGCGGGCACGTCGGGCAGCGCCACGACGGACGGTGGCACGGCCGCGAAGAGCACCGGGGCGCCCGCGAGCGCGACGCTCGGCATCGACAAGACCACCGCGGTCGCCGGGCGCGTCCTGAGCTTCGTCGCGCAGGGCTTCACGCCCGGCGAGCAGGTCGTGGGCTCGTTCGACGACGGCGTCCTCGCGGTCGGCCCTCTGACCGCGGGCGCGCAGGGCGACGTCGCCGGGGTCCTGCAGCTCCCGGACGACACCCGGCTCGGGACGCACACGCTCAGGCTGACCGGGGCGAAGTCGGGCCAGGCGCCTGAGGTCGAGCTCACCGTCCGCCGCGATCCGGCGGAGGCGTCCGCCGCCGACGCCGCCGCCCGGGCGGCGACCGCAGCGACGGCGGAGGGCGACGGCTGGTCGACCGGCGAGATCGTCGTCGGCGCGGCGGCGCTGCTCCTGCTCGCGGTGATCCTGTCGTCGTTCGTGACGGCCCGACGGCGCAAGCGGGCCGCGCGGGCGCACGTGCCGGCCGAGCAGGGTGCGGCCGAGCCGCAGGACCCGGCCGTCGCGCAGGCCGAGGCGCTGTTCCCGTCGGTCGCGCAGCCGTCCACGCAGCCGGTCCCGACCGGGAGGCACGCATGACGCGCCGCGCCGCGAGCCGTGCGTCGCGCGCCGTCGGACGTGTCGCCGCCCTCGTGCTCGCCACCGTCGCCCTGGGCGCGCCCCTCGCGGCTGCCGCCGCTGCACCCGCGCACGCGACGTCGTCGGGCGGGGTGGCCGCGGACGACGACGTCCCGATCACCGTGACCGTGCCGGGCACGGGGAAGACGGACGGGCCGTTCACGGTGTCCGACGCGAGCCTGCGCTGGGCGCTCAACGCGGAGGCCGGCAGCGGGGCGTACTTCGGCGGGTGCAACTTCCTCATGGCGGGCCGGCCCGGCACGGACGGGAACACGCACGGCGGCAAGGTCTGGACGGACGCCACGTACTACCACGCGACCGCGGGGAAGGTGAGCGTCGAGAAGCCGGACGCGAAGGGCGTCTACCGGGCGGCGACGTTCGCCTCGCGCTGCCTCGCCCCGGACGGGAAGACCGCCGTGTCGACGGGCAACGGGCTCGGCACGGGCACGCAGGTCGTCGTCGACGGCGGTACCGGGACCGTGGACCCCGACGAGGGGACGGCGACGATCCGCTGGAAGGGCACGTTCACGTCCGTGTTCTACGGCGGGCTCACGTACTGGTGGGCGAGCGACCCCGTGCTCACGGTCGAGGCCGACGGGACCGGCACGCTCACCGCCACCGCGGGCGGCTACGGGACCTCGATGGAGGACCAGTCGAAATGGGACGCGCTGCCCGCGACGACCGTCGTGCTCGCGGACCTCGAGCGTGTCCCGCTCACCGGGGCCAAGGGCTTCAAGGTCGTCCCGGCGTACGTCGGGACGGCGGTGACCGTGCCCGCGGGCGCGACGGCGCAGGCCGTGCGCACCTCGGAGAACGCCTCGTACTGGGGCTCGTTCCCGCAGAGCTTCGTCGACTTCCAGGCGAGGACCGGGCAGCTGTCGTACTGGTTCGCGTCGGGCGGGCAGCGAGACCCGTTCAAGGTCGCCGCGCCGGTCTACGTGAGCTACGACGCGGACGCACCGGTCGAGGTCGACCCCGGCGACGCCACGACAGGGGGCGGGGCCGGGGGAGGGTCCGGCGACGGTCCGACCAACACGGTGACCGAGCCGCCGGCGTCGTCGGGGGCGACGGGTGGCGGCCCGGACGACGGTGCGGCGGGCGCGACCGGCACCGGCTCGCCCGCCGCGGGACCAGGTTCCGCGGGCGCCGGCACGTCGTCGGCGCTCGACCCCGTCGACCCGGTCGCCACCGACCCGGGTCAGGCGGCCTTCGCGGCAGCCGCGGCGCCCACGGTCGGCGGGAGCAAGGCGCTCGTCCCGGCGCTCACGGCGGCTGCGCCGTCGGGCGGGGACGTCCTCACGTACGCGACGGCCGGGCTGCTCGTGCTCGCTGCCGGCGCGGTCCACGGCTTCCGGAGGGGGTGGCTCGTCCTCCCGTTCCTGGGATGAACCCGCCCCGCCGCCGGGGTCTGGACACCGGCCGACGGCGGGACGGCACGTGCCGGCTTCCGGCACCTACGCGCACGGCCAGGCCGTGCGCCTCGCGTCAACGAGACAGGCACCACGAGGTGCCGACACGAAAGGACATCATGGACACGAACACGCCACGAAGGCGAGCGGGTCGCCGGCTCGCAGCCGGGGTCGGTGCGCTCGCGCTGGGCGTCACGGGGGCGGTCGGCCTGACCGGCACCGCCGCCGTCGCCGCGGGCTCCGCCGGGACGTCGGTCAGCGGCGTCGAGCTCGACTGGTCGGTCAACGCCGAGTCCGGCGGCGGCGCCTTCTTTGGCGGCTGCAACTTCCTGTCCGCGGGGGCGGCCGGGAACGCCGGCTCGTCGCGCCTGTGGACCGAGGCGGACGGGTTCTACCAGACCCAGGACGGCGACGTCACGATCGAGAAGCCCACCGCGGACGGCGGCTGGGCGAAGCCCACCTGGGCCACCAAGTGCCAGGACAAGGACGGCAAGGCGGTCACCACCGCCGCGTCGAGCACGTCGGGCAACCGCGTCGAGCTGAAGAACGGGACGGGCACGGTCGACACCGCGGCGGGCACCGCGGACATCACGTGGGACGGCTCGTTCACGGTCGTCTACTACGGCGGCCTCACCTACTGGACGGTCTCCGACCCCGAGCTCAAGGTCGCCGCCGACGGCACCGCGACGCTCACCGGGACGGCGTCCGGCTGGGGGGCCGACATGAACGACACGTCCAAGTGGTCGGCGCTCGACCCGAAGACGATCACCCTCGCGAACCTCGAGGGCGTGACGGTCGACGCGGACGGCTTCACCGTGACCCCCGAGTACCTGGGCGTCTCGGTCGACACCGGTTCCGGTACGGCGCAGAGCACGAGCGGCGCGACCTGGGGCTCGTTCCCGCAGTCGTTCGTCGACTTCCAGCAGCTCACGGGGCAGAGCTCGTACTGGTACTCGTCGGGCGGCTCGACGGACGCCCGCAAGGTCGCCGCGCCGCTGTCCGTCGCGTGGGACGTCCCCGCGGCTCCCGCGCTCGACGCCAAGGTCACGGTCTCGAAGACCACGCTCTCGGCGTCCGGCGAGACCGAGGTCACCGTCAAGGGCACCGGCTTCGACCCGTCGGCGGCGACCGCCTCGCGGCCGCCGCTCGCCGGCAAGCCGGCCGGCGTGTACGTCGCGTTCGGGAAGTTCGCGGAGGACTGGAAGCCGTCCGCCGGTGCCGCCTCGTCGACCCGCCCGACGGCGGACGTCAAGTGGGCCGTGTCCGCGGACGACATCGACACCGTCGGCGGGCCCTCGAAGGGCGCGATCGAGCTGTCGGCCGACGGTTCGTTCTCCGCGACGTTCACCGTCTCGAAGGACGCCGCCGACGCCGCCGCGACCGCCAAGGGCCTCACCGACGGCCGGTACGGGATCTACACCTACCCGGGCGGCGGGGCCGCGCAGGCGGGCTACGAGACGTTCACGCCGCTCACCTTCACGGGCGACGGTGACGTCCCGGTCGACGTGACCGTCCCCGAGACCGGGGGCGAGAACCCGGGCGGCGGGGAGCAGCCCGGAGACCCGGGCGAGTTCTCGTGGACCGTGCTCGGCGCGGGTGCCGTGGACCTCGGCACCGCGACCGCCGGCACCGACGTGTTCACCGCGACCGGCGCGCTGCGCCAGGTGAAGGTCACGGACACCCGCACCGAGGCTCCCGCGTGGACGCTGTCGGGCTCCGTCTCCGACTTCCGCTCGTCGGACGGCGCGGCGTCCTTCGGTGGGAAGTACCTCGGCTGGACGCCGGCCGTGGGTGCGAACACCGTGGGCGCCGTCGCCGGCACCGCGGTGGCACCGGGCTCCGGCGACGGCCTCGCCGCGTCGCGCACGCTCGCGTCCGCGGCAGCGGGCCACCCGAAGGGCGGCGTCACCATCGACGCCGGCCTGACCCTGCAGATCCCGCTCGACACGGCGGCCGGCGACTACACCGGCACGCTCACGCTGACCGCGGTCGGCTGACGCACCCGAGCCTCGGCGGCCGGTCCGTGCTGACGGACCGGCCGCCGGGGCGACCCGAAGGAACTCACCATGGACGCCCCCATCGCTCGCACCACCTCCACCCTTCCGCGGAGTAGCCAGGATGCCGGACTGCTTCGGCGAGTGGTCGCGCTCGCGGCCGTCGTCGTGGGCCTCGTCCTGGCGCTTCCGACGACGGCGCTCGCGTCTGTGGTCCCGGCCGCGGCCGCGTCGTCGGGCACCGTCTCGTGGGGGCTCGCTCCGGCGGCGAAGGCACCGAAGGCCGACGTGTCCGGGGGCAACCGCGCCAACTACGCGTACGCGGCGAAGCCCGGCGCGACCGTCACGGACGCCGTCGTCGTCACAAACCACTCCGCGGAGGCGCTGGACCTGCGCGTGTACGCGGCCGACGCGTTCACGACGTCGTCGGGCCAGCTCGACCTGCTCGCCGCGGGAGAGAAGTCGGCGGACCTCGGGGCGTGGACGACGGTCGCGAAGCCGTCTGTGCACGTCCCCGCGCACGGCTCGACCACCGTCCGGTTCACCGTCCGGGTGCCGAAGGACGCCACACCGGGCGACCACAGCGCGGGGGTCGTGACGTCGCTCGCACAGCGGGCCGCTGGTTCCACGGTGACCGTGGACCGCCGTCTCGCGCTGCGGATGCATCTGCGGGTGGCCGGCACGCTGGCGCCCGCGATGACCGTCTCCGACGTCCAGGTCACCGCGGGGACCTCGGCGAACCCCGCGGCTTCCGTGCCCGTGACCGTGCGGTACCGCGTCACCAACACGGGCAACGCCCGCATCGTCCCGACGGGCACCGTCGCGGTCTCCGGCCCGTTCGGTTGGGCGAAGGTCGCCCTGCCCGACGACGCCCCCGAGGTGCTGCCCGGGTCGAGCGTCGTGCGGACGGTCAGCGTGCCGGGCGTGCGCCCGCTCGGACGGGCGTCGGCCGAGGTCGACGTGCACGCGGTCGCGGTCGGCGTCGGCGGAGGGGCGACGGCGTCCGCGTCGGGCGACGCGTCGACCTGGGCCGTGCCGTGGGCGGCGCTGGTCGTGGTCGTGCTGGTCGTCCTGGGGGCCGTGCTGCTGCCTCGGCTCCTCGACCGCCGCCGCTCTGTCGACGGCGACGTTGTGCACGCCGACGGTGACGCGGCCGTCAGCCCGGAAGGGCCGGGTTCCACGCCCGCGTCGTGACGCTGGTCTGCGCGGCGCTGCACGCGTCCGGCTACGCGGTTGCGCCGGAGGCGGCTGTCGCCGCGCTCGCGGCGGTCAGGCGCAGTGCACGGACCCCAGGTCCGCGAACATCGCCGCGTTGAGGCGGAACGCGAGCCTCGCCTCGTCGACGGCGCGCGCGACCTCGGCCTCGTCGAGGCCGAGCCCGTCGAGGCGCTCGCGGTACAGGTCCTTGAAGGGCTTGGACTTCGGGATCTCGTCGAACGTGTAGAACGCGAGGCCGTCGGGGCCGAGCCCGTAGTGGCGCTCGAGCATGCGCTTGATGATCTGTCCGCCGGACAGGTCGCCGAGGTAGCGGGTGTACGCGTGCGCGGCGTACCGCGGGAGGTCGCCGCCGACGCCCTGCAGGTGCGCGACGTAGGCGATCGTCGCGGGCCGGATCGTGATGTCGTCGGCCCAGCCGGGACCGACGAGGAACGCGAGGTCTCGCTCGATCGAGGGGGTGCGGGTGAGCTCGTCGAAGACGAGGCTCGCGCCGCGTGCGTCGGCGCGCACCGTGGCGCTCTCGGCCTCGAGCGCGCGGTAGACGGCGAGCTGCTGGGCGGCCAGGTCGGCGTAAGCGGCGACGTCGAGGCTCCCGGCGAGGAGCTGCTCGACGAACCCGGACGCCTCGGCCTGCTCGTGCTCGGGCCGTGTGCCCTCGCGCAGGCGCAGCGACAGCGTGGTGGTGGGCAGGACGTCGGGTGCGACGGTCAGGCTCACGTTCTCTCCTCGGTGCAGATGACACGTTGTCAGGAAGCGTACGCGAGGAAGGTTAGCCTTGCCTACCCTTCCGGAGTGTTCAGTTTTCGCCCGACGACGGCCACCCCCAGGTCTGCCCCAGGCCGCCTCGTGCACCGGGTGCGTCGCGAGCCGGTGGTCGGCCGCTCGCAGGCGACACCCTGGGCCCATGACGATCCCTGACGCCCTGGACCTGCCCGATCTCCCGCTCACCACCGACGAGGACGTGACCGAGCGCGTGCGCGACGTCGTGGGCTGTGCGGCGCGCCGCCAGCTGTGGTTGTTCTTCCTCGACGCCGACGACTGCCAGCTCCCCGTGCTGCTCCCGATCCCTGACTTCCCGCCCAGCCCCGACGGTGGCAACGCCGAGCAGCTCGCGGCGTCGCTCGCCGCGCTCGTCGAGGAGCTGGACGCCGCCCAGGTCGTGGTGGTGTGGGAGCGGCGGCTCGACGACCGGGCCACGACGCTCGACCGCGCCTGGGCGACGCGGCTCGCTGAGGCGTGCCGCGTCGCCGGCGTGCGGCTGCGGGGTCAGCTCCTCAGCCACCGTCGGGGCGTGCGATGGCTCGTCCCGGACGAGCTCGTGGGCCGGTAGGGTCATATGATTGGAGATCATTCGCCATATGTAGAAGAGCGAGGTGGTGACCGTGCCGATGACCAGCGTCGACCTTCCGGCGGAGCTCGTCGAGCAGGCCAAGCTGGCGACGGGGCAGAAGACCGTCCGCGGCGCGATCACGGTCGCGCTCGAGCAGGTGGTCGCGCGAGCGCGTCAGGCCGACGCACTCGAGGCTCTCGCCGCGATGCCCTTCCTGCCCGACGTGCTGGAGCCCGACGTGCGCGCGGCCGCGCGCCGGTGACCACGCCGACCGGCGTCTCCGCGCGCGCGACCCGCTACCTCCTCGACACGAGCGTGTGGGCTCGCCTCGCCTCCCGGGCGGTCGCCGAACAGGTCGCCGCGCTGCAGTCCCGCGGGCAGGTCGTCGTCGCCACGCCGGTCGCGCTCGAGCTCGGCTACTCCGCACGGACGCCCGCGGAGTGGGACGACGTGCAAGGAGCGCTCGCGACGTTCCCCGTCCTGGAGCCGACCGGCGCCACCCATCGGACCGCCCTCGGTCTCCAGCGAGCGCTCTGGGCCGCAGGAAAGGTCCGCGCCGCGGGGGCGTTCGACACGCTCGTCGCGGCGCTCGCCGTCGAGCATCGCGCCGTGGTCGTGCACTACGACAGGGACTACGAGCACCTCGCGAGCGTGGAGCCGCGGCTCGCACACGCCTGGGTGGCGCCGCCCGGCAGCCTCGACCGGCGCGACCTCTGACTCAGGCCGCGACCGGCTGGGCGCCCACCGCGCGCAGCACGAACGACTCGGTCGCGGCGATGCAGCGCTCGCGCTCGGGCGAGCTCTCGGGGATGAGGCGGCCGGACAGGCAGGCGTTGACGAGCCCGACGGTCACCTCGACGTCCTGCGGCGGGAACTCCCCGGTCCGGACGCCCTCGTCGAGGATGTTGCGGAGGATCGTCTCGACGAGGACGACGTGCTCACGGAGCCGGTGCTGGGCCTGCTTGGACAGGATGCTCCGGAGGTCGGGGCCGGGCGCGAGGTGGAACACGCGCGACAGCCGGGCCTGCTGACGGACGTAGGTGCGGAGCTTCTCGACGGGGTCGTCGACGTCGGCGAGCGCCCGCTCGAGGGTGTGCACGTACTGCTCGGTCTCGTGCGTGATGAAGCCGAGGAGCATGGCTTCCTTGTCGGGGAAGTGGTTGTAGACGGCGGTGCGTCCGACCCCCGCGGCGGAGGCGATCTCGGCGAGCGTGATGGTGTCGAAGCCTCGGTCGGTCATCAGGGCGGACAGTGCGGTGAAGAGCTTCTGCCGGGTCTGCGCACGGTGCTCGTGCAGGGACCCCCCGATGATCTTTGGCATGCTGACACGGTAACACTGGGACGTCATAACCTTTGACGCCCGCTCACGTGGCCTGCAGCACGTCCCGGAGCGTCATCGGCTCCCGCCCGGTCAGCCGCTCGACGTCCCCGCTCACGTGCCGGAGCGCGCCCTCGGCGATCGCCGTGTAGGTCGAGACCCAGGCGTCGACCTGCCACCGCGGCGCCCCGTAGACCGCTCGCGACGCGTACGCCTCGCGGAGCGTCTCGGCGTGGTACCGAGCCGGTCGGCCGGTCACCTCGTGCACCGTGCGGGCGACGTCGTCGAGCGTGATGGCCTCCCGACCCGTCAGCTCGTAGGCGCGCCCGCCGTGCGTGCCGGGGTCGGCGAGGACGTCGGTCAGGACGGCCGCAGCGCTGCGTGCGACGTCGGCCCGGGCGACCGCCGCGACCGCTCCGTCGCCTGCCGGACCACGAAGCACACCGTCGTCGCCGATCCACGCGGGCAGGACGTCGAGGTAGAGGCAGTCGCGCAGGAACGTCCACGCCATCCCCGACAGGCGGAGGATCTCCTCGGTCGCGGCGTGGTCGCGCGCGAGGGTGAACGACGCGTCCGGAGCGGCCCCCTGGAACGACGTGTACACGACGTGCCGGACCCCGGCCCGTACCGCTGCCTCGGTGAAGCGCTCGTGCTGGTCGGTGCGGTCCGCCGACTCCGTCGCCGAGACGAACAGCACGACCTCCACGCCGTCCAGCGCCCGCGCGACCGCGTCCCGATCCCGTACGCCGCCTGGAACACCTCGGCACCCGGGAGGTCGGGGGCCCGCTCGGGCGAGCGGACGAGCAGACGCTGAGGGACGCCGTCGTCCGCGAGGAGGCGCGCGACCAGGCGCCCCAGGTGTCCCGTCGAGCCCGTGACCGCGACGCGCGCCCGGGAGGCTGCTTCACCCATGGGCTCATCGTGCTCCACTCCGTACACTGGCTGCACCTCGGCCCGCGACGTCGCGGGCAACACTGTGGGAGGTGCCGGTGGCCGTCGACCGTCGCGTCAACGCCGCGTACGAGGCCGTCGTGGCCGGGGACGTCGCGTCCGTACGGGGTCGGCCCGGCGTCCGTGCCCTGGTCGCGGACTCGTGGGCGCGCAGCCTGCGCCGCGGCCTCGACCCCGACTCGCCGCACACCGAGGTCGCCCTCACCCGCGCCGACCTCGTCGGCGAGCGGTCCCGCAGCCCGCTCGCCGCCGCGATGCCGATCGTCCGCGACCTCCTCGTCGATGCCGTCGCCGACGACGGCCTGGTGGTCGCCCTGTCCGACGGCGCCGGCCGGCTCCTGTGGGTCGAGGGCAACCGGCGCGTGCGGGACGAGGTCGGGAGCATCGGGTTCGTCGAGGGGCCGTGTGGCGCGAGGACGTCGTCGGGACGAACGCGCCTGGCACGGCGCTCGCGACCGGGCGGCCCGTCCAGGTCGTGGGCCCGGAACACTTCACGCGGCCCGTGCAGGCCTACTCGTGCGCGGCGGCACCCGTGCGCGACCTCGCCACCGGGCGGGTGCTCGGCGTCCTCGACGTCACGGGCGGCGCCCCCGCGGCGTCGGGCGTGATGCTGTCGCTCGTCCGGGCATCCGCCGCGGCCGTCGAACGAGAGCTCGCCCGGCTCGGGCGGACCGACCCCGACGGGCGGCCCACGCCGGAGGCGCACCCGGGCCTGCAGGCCCTCGCCCCGGCCCCGAGCCTCCGGCTCCCCGGTGCGCCCGCCCAGCGGCTCAGCCTGCGCCACGCCGAGCTGCTCGTCCTGCTCGCCGAGAGCCCCGGCGGCTCGACCGCCGACGAGCTCGCCGTCCTCCTCGCTCCGGGAGCGCTGTCCGACGTCACGGTGCGCGCCGAGATCTCGCGGCTGCGCCGCGTCGTCGGGCCCCTGCTCGACGCCGGGCACCCCTACCGCCTCGCCCTCCCGCTCCGCACCGACGTGGCGGAGGTCCGCGCGCTTCTCGCGTCCGACGACGTCGTGTCCGCCGTCGACGCGTACCGCGGCCCGCTCCTCCCACGCTCGATCGCGCCGGGCGTCGAGCGGCTGCGTGACGAGCTCGAGGCCGACGTGCGCTCCGCCGTCCTGCGCAGCACGGACCGGGACGTCGTCGAGCGCTGGACCGCACGCCGCGAGGGTGCCGACGACCACGCCGCCTGGATGCGGCTCGTCCGGCTCAGCCCGCCCGGGAGCGCCGCGCACGCCCGGGCGCGTGGCCGCCTCGCCCTGCTCGACCGCACCCTCCGCTGACCCCCGGCCCCGCCCCGGGCGGTCATCCCGTGCTCGCGCACAGCGCCACGTCGCTGCAACGCACCTGCAACGGTGCCGTCCCTACCGTCGTCCCGACGGCGCACAGCGCCGTGCGGCGCCTCCACCCGAGGCGCCGGGGCACGTCTGCGAGGAGGCAGCGATGACCGTGTACGCCGCGCCGGGGACACCGGGCAGCATCGTCAGGTACCGGGACCGGTACGACCACTGGATCGGCGGCGAGTACGTGCCGCCGTCGAGCGGCGAGTACTTCGAGAACCCCAGCCCCGTCACGGGCCACACGTTCACCGAGGTCGCCCGCGGCAACGCCGACGACATCGAGCGCGCCCTCGACGCCGCGCACGGCGCCGCCCGCTCCTGGGGCCGCACGAGCGCCACCGACCGCGCGAACATCCTCAACAAGATCGCGGACCGCATGGAGGAGCACCTCGAGGAGATCGCGGTCGCCGAGTCGTGGGAGAACGGCAAGCCGGTCCGCGAGACGCTCGCCGCGGACATCCCCCTCGCGATCGACCACTTCCGCTACTTCGCGGGCGCGATCCGCGCGCAGGAGGGGTCGATCTCCGAGATCGACGAGGACACCATCGCGTACCACTTCCACGAGCCGCTGGGCGTCGTCGGGCAGATCATCCCGTGGAACTTCCCGATCCTCATGGCCGTCTGGAAGCTCGCACCGGCGCTCGCGGCCGGCAACGCCGTGGTCCTCAAGCCGGCCGAGCAGACGCCGGCGTCGATCCTGCTGCTCATGGAGCTCATCGGCGACCTGCTGCCCGCGGGCGTGGTGAACGTCGTCAACGGGTTCGGGGTCGAGGCCGGCAAGCCGCTCGCCAGCAGCCCGCGCATCCGCAAGATCGCGTTCACGGGCGAGACGACCACGGGCCGCCTGATCATGCAGTACGCGAGCCAGAACATCATCCCGGTGACCCTCGAGCTGGGCGGGAAGAGCCCGAACATCTTCTTCGACGACGTCGCCCGCGCCCAGGACGACTTCTACGACAAGGCCCTCGAGGGGTTCACGATGTTCGCCCTCAACCAGGGCGAGGTGTGCACGTGCCCGTCGCGCGCGCTCGTCCAGGAGTCCATCTACGACCGGTTCCTCGCGGACGCGACGGCCCGCACGGAGGCCGTCAAGCAGGGCAACCCGCTGGACACGGAGACGATGATCGGCGCGCAGGCCAGCAACGACCAGTTCGAGAAGATCCTGTCGTACATCGACATCGGCAAGGCGGAGGGCGCGAAGGTCCTCACGGGCGGCGCGCCGGCGGAGCTGGGCGGCGACCTCGCCGACGGCTACTACGTCCAGCCGACCATCTTCGAGGGCAAGAACTCGATGCGGATCTTCCAGGAGGAGATCTTCGGTCCCGTCGTCGCGGTGACGAGCTTCACCGACTTCGACGACGCGATCAGCATCGCCAACGACACCCTCTACGGGCTGGGCGCGGGCGTCTGGTCGCGGGAGGCGAACACCGCCTACCGCGCCGGCCGCTCGATCGAGGCCGGTCGCGTGTGGACGAACTGCTACCACGCGTACCCCGCGGCGGCGGCGTTCGGCGGGTACAAGGGGTCCGGCGTCGGGCGCGAGAACCACAAGATGATGCTCGACCACTACCAGCAGACCAAGAACCTCCTGGTCAGCTACTCGCCCCAGAAGCTCGGCTTCTTCTAGGAGACGGACGACGTGACCACGCCTCCGGTCCTGGGCCGGGTCGACGTCACCGACACCGCGGCCGCGCTCCTCGCGCGGCTGCGGCGCCGGCACGGCGAGCTCATGTTCCACCAGAGCGGCGGCTGCTGCGACGGGTCGTCGCCCATGTGCTACCCCGACGGCGACTTCCTCGTCTCCGAGACCGCCGACGTCCGCCTGGGCGACCTCGTGATCGCGGACCCCGACGCGGACGGCGGACCGCCGTCGTCGTTCACGGTGCCCGTGTGGATGAGCGCCGCCCAGTTCGCGTACTGGAAGCACACGCACCTGACGATCGACGTGGTTCCGGGCCGCGGGTCGGGGTTCAGCGTCGAGGCGCCCGAGGGCGTGCGCTTCCTGATCCGGTCGCGCCTGCTCACCGACGAGGAGTGGGCCGCGCTCGACGCCGTCCCCAGCGACGGGTGAACGCGCTCGCCTGAACGGCCCGGCCCGCCGCTCCGGTGGCGGGTCGTCGCGTCCTCGGTAGTGTCCAGGGAGGAGCGGGATCGCCGAGACCAGCGGGGGTACGTCATGTCGGACGCGAGCGAGAAGCCGACGGTCTCGCGGTTCAACGCGCGGGTGGTCCTGATCTCCGTGGGCGCCGCGCTCGGTGGCTTCCTCTTCGGGTTCGACACCTCCGTCATCAACGGCGCCGTCGAGTCGATCAACAAGCACTACGACATCACGAACACCGGGCTCCAGGGGTTCGCGGTGTCGTCGGCGCTGCTGGGCTGCGCCGTCGGCGCCTGGTTCGCCGGGGGAGTGGCGAACCGTCTCGGCCGCATCCCCGTCATGGTGATCGCGTCGTTCCTGTTCCTCGCGTCGTCGATCCTCACCGGACTCGCGCCGAACCTGCCGCTGTTCATCCTGTGGCGCGTCGTCGGCGGCCTCGGCGTCGGGGCGGCGTCGGTCATCGCCCCCGCCTACATCGCGGAGGTCTCACCCGCGAGGGTCCGTGGGCGCCTGGGGTCGCTGCAGCAGCTCGCGATCGTCCTCGGCATCTTCGTGGCCCTGCTGTCCGACAACCTGCTCGCGAACACCGCGGGCAGCGCCTCCGACACGCTCTGGTGGGGCCTCGAGGCGTGGCGCTGGATGTTCTTCGTGACCGCGATCCCGGCCGCCGTGTACGGGATCGCGGCGCTCGGGCTGCCCGAGTCCCCGCGCTACCTCGTGCACAAGGGGGACTACGACAAGGCGTCGCGCGTCCTGCACGACTTCTCCGGCGAGCTCGACGTCAACCTGAAGATCCAGGAGATCGAGAAGACGATCGACAAGGAGAAGCGCGAGTCCCTGGGTGACCTGCGGGGCAACCGCTTCGGGCTCAAACCCGTGGTGTGGGTCGGGATCCTGCTGTCCGTGTTCCAGCAGTTCGTCGGGATCAACGTGATCTTCTACTACTCGTCGTCGCTGTGGCAGTCCGTGGGCTTCGACGAGTCGGACGCCCTGCTGGAGTCCGTGATCACGTCGATCACCAACATCGTCGTGACGGTCGTCGCGATCCTGCTCGTCGACAAGGTCGGCCGGCGTCCCATGCTCCTCGTCGGCTCCGCCGGCATGGGCGTGTGCCTGACGACCATGGCGATCGCGTTCTCCCAGGCGACGGGCTCCGGCGACAACCCGAGCCTCGAGGGTGCCTGGGGGACGGTCGCGCTCGTCGCGGCCAACGGGTTCGTCGTGTCCTTCGGAGCCACGTGGGGCCCGCTGGTCTGGGTGCTGCTCGGCGAGATGTTCCCCAACTCGATCCGCGCCACCGCGCTCGCGGTCGCCGCTGCCGCGCAGTGGCTCGCCAACTTCTTCATCTCGACGACGTTCCCGAAGTTCTCCGAGATCGGGCTCACGTTCGCCTACGGGTTCTACGCCTTCTTCGCGATCCTGTCGTTCTTCTTCGTCTGGTGGCAGGTCCCCGAGACCAAGGGGCGCGAGCTCGAGGACATGTCCGACGACGCGCGGGTCGTCAGGCGTGGCGGCAAGACCCAGGTCGTCGAGGGTGCCGCCTGACCGCGCTCCGTCGACCGGCTCAGGCGCCCACGTCGTGCAGGTGGTGCACCAGGTCGTGCGCGAAGTACTGGCCGAGGGTTCGCACCGTGAACACCGACCCGTTCGACCGCCGACCCGGACGTTCGTGCTGATCCGGCGTCACCACGTCCCAGCGGCCCGCGATCGCGCGGCCCGCCGCCTCCAGCTCCCGGCCGACCACGGCGGGATCCTGGCTCGCGTAGTCGTCCTCCAGGGCCGCCGCGTCCTGGTCCCAGTTGGCGAACAGCGGGTCGTCGGACTCGAGCATGGACGTCAGCCGCACGTCGAAGATCCGGAACACGTCGCGGGTGTGGGCGCCGTACTCGAGCGGTGACCAGACGCCCGGCGCCGGGCGGGTGCGGGCGTCGTCCGCGGCGAGGCGGGCGCGCCAGCGGGGGAGCGAGTCGCGCACCAGCGGTGCGACGTCCTCGACCTCGAGCCGACCGGCCTCGAAGCCGCACTCCGGGCACGCCTCGTCGAGGACCCAGGTCCAGTCCTTGGTGTCGGGGGTGATGGCGTCGGTGCTCGCGTCGTCGGTCACGGTACGAGGCTATCGCCGGCTACCTCGAGACGGTCATGGCTCGGTGGTCGGGCAGGTGGGCGAGCACCGTCCGCTGGATGGCGACAGCGGCCGCTCCTCGGGCCCACAGGTCGGGGTCGTCCTCGAGCACCCGTAGGTCGAGCGGTGACGCCTCCGGGACCCGGGCTTGGGCGAGGGCGCTGCGGAGCTGACGTTCGCCCACGTGGGCCAGACGGATCCCCTCTCCGGTCAGGATGATGCGTTCGGGCTGCGCGATGTTGGCCACCGCCGCGATCAGCAGGCCGAACGCGTGGGCGGAGCGGCCCACGAGCTGCTCGGCGACGGGGTCGCCCGCCTGTGCCAGGTCCATGACCTGGTCGTAGGTGACGGGGCGCCCGAGTGCGAGTGCCGCCTGGACCTGGATCGCCTCGGTGCTGAGCAGGGCGTCCGCGCATCCCCGGTGGCCCTCGGGGCACGCGGGGCCGAGCGGGTCGAGCGGGAAGTGCCCGAGCAGGCCGAGGCCGGAGTCGGGGCCGGTGACGAGCCGGTCGTGCACGACCAGCCCGCCGCCGACGCCGGCGCCGATGGTCAGGGTGGCGAAGTTCTGGACGTCGCGGCCGTCACCGAACCAGTGCTCGGCCTCCATGAGGGCGTCCACGTCGTTGGTCAGGACGGTCGGGAGCTTGAGCGTGGCTTCGGCCAGGCCGCCGAGCGGGACGTCGCGCCAGTGCAGGAAGGGGGCGCGCTCGACGTGGGAGAACCCGCGGACGGCACCTCCGAGTGCGACACCGACGGCCGCTACCTGGTCGGCGGCGTCGTGCGACAGCTTCTTCGCGAGCTCCTCGAGCTTGGCGACGACGGCGGTCGGCGACTGGTCGCCGATCTCGGTGACGTCGGAGGCGATGATCTCGGCGCGGAGGTTCGTGAGGACGCCGTAGGCGCGGAATCCTGCGAGCTTGATCCCGATGAAGCGCTGGACGTCCGCCTGGATGTCGAGGGGCTGGAGCGGCCGGCCGCCCGCGGCACGCTGGCCGGCGTCGGCGACCTCGTGCAGCAGCCGCGCGTCGAGGAGCGGCTTCGTCAGCCTGGTGAGGCTCGGCGCGGACAGGTCCAGGCGCGTGGCGATCTCGGCGCGCGCCAGCGGCCCGTGCAGCAGCACCTCGAGCGCGACACGACGACTGGACGGGCTCAGCTGCGACCACGGTGATGCGGGTCGGGCCACCAGGCCTCCTCTCGGTCGCCGTCGATACTACAGCCGCGGAACTTAGTGCAGCCAGCCTGACGAGTCCGAACCGTGATCGGGCCCCACTTGACGTCGAAGCCTTCGATGGTCGTTAATGTTGTCGCGAAAGAAACGGGGGTCCCGGAGCGGGTCCCGTGCGTTGCCTCCTCCCGGGTCCGGGTCGGTGGCACGAGTGCTCACTACGACGAGGTCGTGACTCAGAAGGAGACATGGATGCGTAAGCACAGAGGCGTGCTGGCGGCCGCCGCGGCCGCAGCGGCGCTGGCCCTCACCCTGGCCGGCTGCTCGGGATCGTCCGACGGTTCGGGCGCCGCGACCGGAGGGGACGGGAAGACCCTCAAGGTCTGGTGGTGGGAGAACGACGACTCGGCTCTCTCGGACGCCTGGAACAAGGCGATCGACATCTTCAAGGAGAAGCACCCGGGAGTGAAGGTCGAGTTCGAGCTCAAGACCTACGACCAGATGCAGCAGTCCGGCCAGCTGATCCTGGACTCCAAGGACACGCCGGACGTGCTGGAGTACCTCAAGGGCAACGCCACCGCGGGCAGCGTCGCGAAGGCCGGCCTGCTGACGGACCTCACCCAGGTCGCGAAGGACCGCGGCTGGGACCTCGACAACTCGGCGCAGGACGTGGGCCTGTACGACGCCAGCGGTGTGATGGGGACGGGCAAGCGCTACGGCGTCACCAACTACGGCGAGTACGTCGGCATGTACTACAACAAGGACCTCTTCGCGAAGTACGGGCTCAGCGTGCCGACGTCGCTCGACGAGCTCGAGTCGGACATGCAGACGTTCGTCGACCACAAGATCACGCCGCTCGCCCTCGGATCCAACGACTACCCCGGCGAGCACCTGCTCTACCAGCTTGCGCTGCTGCACATGAACCACGACTCGTGGTCGGCCTACCAGCAGTTCACCGGCGAGCCGGACTGGTCGGCGTGGCAGCAGGCCGCCCAGACCTACCAGGACTGGGTGAAGAAGGGCTACATCGCCAAGAGCTCGACAGGCGTGAGCGCCCAGGACTCCGGCAACGCCTTCGAGGCCGGGAAGTACCCGATGTTCTACTCCGGCACCTGGTGGGCGGGCACCTTCCAGGACAAGATCAAGTCCTTCAAGTGGGACCAGTTCCGGTGGCCCGACACGACCTTCACCCCGGGGTCGGGCGGCAACATCTGGGTGGTTCCCGCCAAGGCCGAGAACAAGACCCTCGCCGAGGACTTCATCGAGATCACGCTGAGCCCCGAGATCCAGAACATGCTGGGGAACAAGGCGGGGGTGCCCATCGCGGCGGACCCCTCGGCCGTGACCTCCCCGGTCGGGACGCTGCAGTCCACGACGTTCAACAAGCTCCTGGCTGAGAAGGACGGCGGACTCGCCTGGTACCCCGACTGGCCGGCCGCAGGGCTCAACGACGTGCTGCTCCAGCAGATCAGCTCCCTGACGCAGGGAACCACGACGCCCGATCAGCTCGTCGACGCGATCAAGAGCGCCTACGAACAGGGCAAGCCGGCCGGCAAGTAGCCGGCCGCAGAGCGGGCCGGGCGACGCCGCTCGTCGTCGCCCGGCCCCCCGGGAACAGGACTGACATGACTTCAACGACCCAGGCCGTCCGCTCCGGACCGGTGCGTCGTCGCACCGGGACCAGCGAACGGACCGCCGGCTACTGGTGGTACCTCGCGCCCGGAGCGATCGGCTTCGCCGCCGTCGTGCTCGTGCCGTTCGGCATGAACATCTGGTACTCCTTCCACTCCTGGTCCGGCGTGGGCACGATGACGCCCGTCGGCCTCTCGAACTACACCACGCTGTTCCACGACGCGACCTTCTGGACGTCGTTCCGCAACAGCATCTACTTCATCGTCGCGATGGCGATCATCCCGACCGCGCTCGGCGTCCTGGTCGCCGCGGTCCTGTTCGACTTCATCGCGCCGCGGTTCGGGACGCGTACCGGGAGCATCCTGCGCGCCACGTTCTACCTGCCGCAGATCCTCCCGATCGCGGTCGCCGGCGTGCTGTGGAAGTGGATGTACCAACCCGACTACGGGGTCATCAACACGGTGCTCCGCAGCGTCGGCCTCGGGTCCCTCGCGCAGAACTGGCTCGGTGACGCGCACCTGGCCATCTACGCCGTCATGAACGTCCTCGTGTGGCTGCAGATCGGCTACACCGTCGTCATCTTCATGGCCGGGCTCTCCCGTGTGGACCCCGCGCTGTACGAGGCGGCGGAGCTCGACGGGGCGAACTGGTGGCAGCGGTTCCGCACGATCACGCTCAACCAGCTGCGTCCGGAGATCGCCGTCGTCCTCATCACGACCTCCGTCGCAGCCCTCAAGGTCTTCGCGCCGATCTACATGCTGACCAAGGGCGGCCCCGGGACGTCGACGATCGTGCCCTCCTACTTCTCCTACTACAACTTCTTCACCACCATGCGGGTCGGGTACGGAGCAGCCGTCGCGACCGTGCTCGCGGTGGTGGTCACCGTCGTCGCGGTCGTCGCGATGCGATACCAGGCACGCTCCACCGAAGGGCTGGACCAATGACGACCGACACGGCCTCGGTGACGCCGCAGCCGACGACCCTCGACACCGCACCACCGGCCGGGCGGCCGACCACCCCTCGACGCCGGGGCGCCCGCTCACGACGGGGGATCAGCGGCTGGGTCGTGCTCGCGGTCGTGGTCGCCTGCGCGCTGCTGATGCTCTTCCCGTTCTGGATCGCGCTCGTCAACGGGTTCAAGACGTCCGAGGACTACATCAGCGGGTCCCCCCTGACCCTCCCGAGCCACCTGTCGTTCCAGGCGGTCGTCGACTTCTGGAAGGGTGTCGACTTCGGTCAGAAGCTGGTCAACAGCGTGGTCATCAGCGGCTGCGTCGCGGTCGCGGGTGTCGCGCTGAGCCTGCTCAGCGCGTTCGCGATCGGAATCGGCCGGATCCGCGGGCGGATCTGGATCCTGGCGATCTTCATGGTGGCGTTCACCATCCCTCAGGAGGCGCTGGTCTACCCCCTGTTCGTCCTCACGAGGGACCTGGACCTCTACGACACCCGGCTCGGCGTCATCATCATCTCCGCCGTCCTGCAGAGCGCCTTCGGCACGTACATGCTCGCGTCGGTGCTGGGCGCCTTCCCGTCGGAGGTGCTCGAGGCAGCGCGCCTGGACGGCGCGAGCAGGTTCCAGGTCCTGCGCCACATCGTGCTGCCGTTGACCCGGCCCACGCTGGGTGTGCTCCTCACGTTCTTCTTCATCTGGACGTGGAACGACTTCTTCCTCCCGCTGATCCTGCTGCCCTCGGCCTCGAACCAGACCGTCTCCGTCTCTCTCGGTGCGTTGTCCGGCCAGTACACGAGCGACCCGACCGCGCTCGCCGCGGCGTCGCTCGTCGGGATCCTCCCGGCGCTGGTGTTCTTCCTCCTCTTCCAGCGCACCCTCATGCGCGGCGTGAACCTCGGCGCCGTGAAGTAGGCGCCGCCGTCGTCCCGGGCCGACCGCCCTGACCGCACCACCGAAGGAACTTGTCGATGACCCTGCTCGACCCTGCCCGTACCTCCGCCGAGGAGGGTGCCGACGGCGCGCCCTGGTGGACGTCCGCGGTCGTCTACCAGATCTACCCGCGCAGCTTCGCGGACTCCGACGGCGACGGGATCGGTGACCTTCCGGGGATCGTCGGACGGCTCGACCACCTCGCGCGGCTCGGCGTCGACGTGATCTGGCTGTCGCCGGTCTACCGGTCGCCCCAGGCGGACAACGGCTACGACATCAGCGACTACCAGGACATCGACCCGGTGTTCGGGACGCTCGACGACTTCGACCGCCTCCTCGAGGCCGTGCACGCGCGAGGCATGAGGCTCGTGATGGACCTCGTGGTCAACCACACGTCCGACGAGCACCCGTGGTTCGTCGAGTCCCGGTCGTCGCGCGACAACCCCAAGCGCGACTGGTACTGGTGGCGCGACCCGCGTCCTGGCCACCGCGCGGGGGAGCCGGGGGCGGAGCCCACGAACTGGGAGTCGTTCTTCTCGGGCCCCACCTGGACGCTCGACGAGACGACGGGCCAGTACTACCTGCACCTCTTCGGGACGAAGCAGCCCGACCTCAACTGGGAGAACCCCGAGGTCCGCGAGGCGGTCTACTCGATGATGCGCTGGTGGCTGGACCGCGGTGTCGACGGCTTCCGGATGGACGTCATCAACCTGATCTCCAAGGACGTCGCGCTTCCCGACGCCACCGCCACGGACCCGGCGACCGGTCGCGGCGACGGCTTCGCCCACTACGCCCACGGACCCCGGCTCCACGAGTTCCTCCAGGAGATGCGGCGGGAGGTCTTCGACGGCCGTCCGGGGATGCTGACCGTCGGCGAGATGCCCGGGGTCGGGACCGAGGAGGCCTTGCTGGTCACCGCGCCCGCGCGCCGCGAGCTCGACATGGTCTTCCAGTTCGAGCACGTCGGGCTGGACCACGGCGCGTCCAAGTTCGACCCGCAGGACCTCGCGCCCGGTGCGCTCGCCGACTCGTTGTCGCGCTGGCAGGAGACGGTGGGAGGAGAGGGCTGGAACAGCCTCTACCTCTCGAACCACGACCAACCCCGTGCCGTGTCGCGGTTCGGGAACGACGGGGCGTACTGGCGGGAGTCGGCGACCGCGTTGGCCACGATGCTGCACCTCCTGCGGGGCACCCCGTACATCTACCAGGGCGAAGAGCTGGGGATGACCAACGGCGCCTTCGAGACGCTCGAGGACTTCCGCGACGTGGAGAGCCTGAACTTCTTCGCCCAGTCCGCGAGCACCGGGCTGACGGCCGAGGCCGTGCTCGACGGGATGCGCCGCAACGGCCGGGACAATGCCCGCACTCCCGTGCAGTGGGAGGCGAGCCCGGGGGCCGGCTTCACCCAGGGGGCGTCGTGGATCGACGTGAACCCGAACCACACCTGGCTGAACGCCGAGGCGCAGTACGACGACCCGCGCTCGGTGTTCTCCTACTACCGGCGCCTGGTCGCGCTCCGGCACGAGCGCGAGGTCGTCGCCGTGGGCGACTACTCCCGCGTCGACACCGGGAACCCGGCGGTCTTCGGGTTCCGACGCACGCTTGGCGAGCAGACGCTCCTGGTCCTCGTGAACCTGTCGGACGCGCCCGCCGACGACGCGGTCTCGGCCGGCCAGGACGGGGCCGAGCTGATCCTCGCCAACTACGAGGACGGTGCTGCCGGCGCCGTCCTGCGGCCGTGGGAGGCACGGGTCTTCGTGACCCCCGCCCGCTGACCGCCCGCTGCACCACCCACCCGCACGACGACGATGTTCTGAGGGAGCTCGATGATGAGACGCACGTTCCATGCACGACGGGTCGCGGCCGCCGTCGCGGCCCTGGCAGGGCTGGTCCTCGTCCCCGCCGGGGGCGCGTTCGCCGGGACGACGGCGCAGCTCACCGCCGCCGAGAGCGCGCCCGGCGCGACCTCGGCGGCGGCGACCACCGCCACGGACCCGGACGACCTGCCCGTCGCGGCGAGCGATTCGCTCACCACGTGGTGGCACGACAACTCGGTCGCCACGACCGGGTCCGTGCCGGACGACCAGGTCCGCCGGTCCACCGTCTACGACGCGACGGTCGCGACGACCGACGCACCCGACGCGGCGTACCGCTCGTTCGTCTACATGAGCGTGCCCCGCAGCGGCGAGGGCAAGCGGGGGTACACGGAGCAGGACGGTGCCGAGTTCTCGTCGTCGGCGAACCTCACGATGAGCTGGTCCAGCTTCGAGTACTCGACCGACGTCTGGGTCGACGTGAGCCTGAAGACCGGGCAGACGATCAGCTCGGCGGACCAGGTCACGATCCGGCCCACGAATCTCGGCTTCGAGAAGCAGCTCGTGGACGACCACACGATCCGGGTGCACGTGCCGTACTCGAGCGACGGCTATCGGTTCTCGGTCGAGTTCGACCCGCAGCTCGTGACCGCGTACAACGACATGTCGGGGGCGAGCGGCGAGCTCACGACCGTCGCGGACGGCAACCGGGCGGTGGACACGGAGCCTCAGAACTCGATGCTGGTCTTCGCGAACCCCGAGCCGTCCGCGCAGGACGAGGACAGTCTCGCGCCGACGGACGCCGACGGGTCGATCTACCGTCCGGCACCCGGGAAGGTCGACGACCTGGACTCGATCACCCAGGACATCGTGTACTTCGGGCCCGGGACGTACTCCATGGGTGCCGACTACCGTGCACAGCTCCCGGCGAACGTGAAGTGGGTCTACCTCGCGCCCGGCGCCTACGTGAAGGGCGCGTTCCGCTTCCCGCACGACACGCAGGCGCACTACAAGGTGACGGGGCTCGGGGTGCTGTCAGGCGAGCAGTACGTCTACGAGGCGGACACCGCGAACGGCTACGCGCACACGACGAGCGACAACTGCCACGTCAGCTGCGTGAAGATGCTGCAGTTCGAGTCGTCGGACACGCAGCAGACGCTCGACCTCCAGGGCGTGACCATCGCCTCCCCGCCGTACCACTCGTTCGTCGTGTACGCGCACGACGGCGACACGGAGATCCCGGTGACGGGCTTCCAGATGAACGTCGAGAACTACAAGCAGGTCGGCAGCTGGTACTGGCAGACCGACGGGATCGAGCTCTACGACGGCGGCCGGATGAAGGACACGTTCTTCCACGCCAACGACGACGTCCTCAAGCTCTACCACTCGGACGTCGACATCAAGAACACCGTGATCTGGAAGAACGAGAACGGCCCCGTCGTCCAGTGGGGCTGGACTCCGCGCGACATCGACGGCGTCACCGTCGCCGACACGGACGTGATCCACAACCGGATGTACTGGAAGGACGTCAAGTACAACACCTGCATCTTCAACTCCTCGTCGCACTGGGAGGACATGAGCGCGACGGACCGGGCGGACACGGCCACGACCGTCAAGAACATGCGCTTCACGAACACGCGGGTCGAGGGCATGACGAACTGCGCGATCCGGGACTTCGCCCTGTCGAACACCAGGAACGTCGAGATCGACGGCCTGCACATCGACGCCTGGAACGATCTCGACCCGTCGTCCCAGGTCAGCCTCCTCAAGCGGTACACCGACACCGCCGGGAACAAGGTCTCGATCGGGAACGAGACGCAGGACGGCGACGGCATCCTGCTGCACGACTACACGGTCGGCGGTGTCCCCGTCCTGAAGGCCGGTGACAACTGGGCGTCCGACGAGCTCGGCCGGCTCGACTTCGACGCGGACACGTGGGACAGCTGGGACGCCACGAGCGACGGCCAGCCCACCGGCGCGCAGCCGGCACTCACGGTGGACGGGCTGCACGACGGCGACACGGCAGCGTCGCGGTCGCTGACGGTCACGGGGAAGACCGACGCCGTCTCGGTGTCGGTCACCGCCGACGGGGTCACGACCTCCGCCGCGGTCTCCTCCTCGGGGACGTACTCGGCCACCGTCGACCTGGGTGCGATCTCGAACCGGGTCCGTGTCACCGCGGTCGGCGCCGACGGCGTCGTGAACGTACAGCGGTTCACTCTCTACGCGTTCGGCACGAAGGTCGGCTCGGTCAGCGATCCGACCGGCGACGACGACGGGCCCGGGAGCTACACGTATCCCACCGACGGCGCGTTCAACCAGGGCAGCTTCGACCTGACCGGGTTCGACGTCTACCGCGACGGGGACGTCGTGCGCTTCGTGGCGTCGACGGCCGGAGAGATCCACAACCCGTGGGGTGGCAACGGGATGAGCACCCAGCGTCTCAACGTCTACGTCAGGGACGGGGGATCGAAGAAGACGACGGACCTGCTGCCGGGCACCAACACGTCGGCGGCCGGCACGTGGCGGTACGCCGTGGTGGCGGACGGCCGCTACGACTCGTCGAGGTTCGGCACCGGGGTCTACGGCGCGGACCTGAGCAGGGTCGGTGACGCCGACCTGACGGTGATCCCCGCAGGGAAGATCGTCTCGTCGGTGCCGGCCCGCGTGCTGCGAGGCGTCGATCTGCGGACGGCCGCCTACCAGGTCTCGATGTTCAGCGACGCCGAGGACGGCGAGGGCGTCGGGAACGTCCGCCCCGTCTACGCGACCGGCGGCCAGTACCGGCTCGGTGGTGGCGCGGGCAGCTGGACCGACGTCGGGGACGCCAAGGACACCGACGTCACGGACAGCAACGCCCTGGACGTCATCTCGGGTGCCCGTCCCCAGTCCGTGGTGATGGACTGGACGAAGGGGCGCGTCGTCGTCCCGTACGTCCGGCTCGACTCCGCGCCGACCGTCGTGGACGTGCAGCTCACGGCGACGAGCGCGAAGGTGGGGCGCTCGCAGGTCCTCACGATCAAGGCGCGCAACGACGGCGACACGGCCGTCACGCTGACCACGCCCGGGCTGTTCGGCGCGCGGAGGCTCGGCACGGTCGCAGCGGGCGCCACGCGGTCCTTCACGGTCGACACCCACCTGCCCTGGCTCCCACCGGCCACGCTGCGCATCACCGCCAGCGCACCGGACAAGACGTCGAAGAGCTACCGGGTGCACTACGCGGGGTCGGGGCCCCTCGACCTCTCCGGGCTGCTGCGGCACTGAGACCCGACGCAGCCACCGTACGCACGACAGCTCGAGGAGGAGCAGATGTCGCAGGTCAGTACGTCGTCCTTTCCGGACCCTCGCGGTCACGGCCGTCGCCACGGGAGACCGCGAAGGTGGTCTCCCGCGCGCGGCACCCTGCGCCGCGTGTCGCAACGGCTGTTCGTGGGCGTCCTGAGCGTCGCCCTCGCGGCGACCGGGACCACCGTCGCCGCGGCGTCGGGCGCGGGGGCGCAGGGCTCGCACGGCTCGACGGGCGGATCGCCCTGGCGGCTGGTGGCGACCGATCCGTTCGACGGGAGCTACTACCCGACCTTCACCGGGAACGGGTACTTCGCGGCCCGCGTCCCCGCGCAGGGTCAGGGCTACAGCACGGCGGACGTCCCGACGTCGTTCCAGATCCAGGGCTTCTACGCCTCGGGGGACGACGGCAAGCAGGCGCGTGAGTCCGGACCGGCGTGGACCGGTCTGACGGTCTCGGACGGGTCGGGCAGCTTCGACGACGCCTTCGGCGCCGCCTGCGCGTTCGGGACGGTCTGCCAGGCCGAGGACGCCGACCTCTCGGGCGGGCTGTCCACCGCCACCGACCACTCGGGCTACCGGGGATCGGCGTTCGTGCAGGGCTGGGGGACCGTCGGGTCGCGCTCGGTCGTCGCCGTCACCGGGACCTCGGCGGACGACGCCGAGCTCCTGATTCGGTACGCGGCGGGGGATCCCGGTGACGGGACGGCCGCGGCGCGCGAGCTCACGGTCACGGTCGGCGGCTCGGCGCAGACCGTCGACCTCCCGGCCACCGGGGGCTGGGACGACTGGGAGACGGTCCGTGTGCCGGTCCGGAGCGACGCCGGCAGCACCCAGGTCGCACTCGGCTGCGCGTCCGGTCAGGACTGTCGCGTCAACGTCGACGACGTCGCGCTCGTGAAGGCCGGGGCCGATCCGGTCGAGGGCGCCACCGAGGTCGGCCTGACGGAACGCGGCCTGAGCGGGTACCGCCAGACGCTCGATCTCCGGACGGGCGCCATCAGCACACGGGCGACGTGGACCTCACCGGCCGGAAGGAAGAGCGACGTGGAGTACACGGTCCTGCCCAGCAGGGCCGACGACCAGCTCGGCGTCGTCCGCGTCACCGTGCGGCCGCACTGGACGGGAGAGCTCGCCGTCACCGACGTCCTCGACCCCCGTGCCGCGCCGGAGGACGCCACCTTCACGCGCTCGGCGAGCCGCGTGGACCAGCAGATCGGCCTGACGACGACGCTGCCCGGCACGAACCAGCGTGCGAGCGTCGTCTCCGAGCTCCAGGGGCGCGGAAGCCTGAGCCAGGACGAGGACGTGGCGGCCTCCGGCGCCGTGCAGCAGACGCTCACGGCGCGCGTCTCGGCGGGACGCACCTACGCGTTCACCAAGTTCGTGGGCCTCGCGACCACGCAGGACGTCGAGCGCGCCTCGCAGACGACGAGCGCTGCGGCGCGCGTCGCGGAGAGGGCCTCCGACCGCGGGTACGGCACGGCCCGGCGGCTGAGCGACAGGGCGTGGGCGACGCTGTGGCAGGGAGACGTCCAGGTCAAGGGCGACGACGAGCTCCAGCGGCAGATCCGCGCGAGCCGCTTCTACCTGCTCGCGAGCGTGGGTGAACGGGCCTGGTCGCCGACCCCCGCCGGGCTGTCGTCCGGCAACTACGGAGGCCACGTGTTCTGGGACACCGAGACCTGGATGTGGCCGTCGCTCGTCGCGCAGGACCCGGATCTCGCGAAGGCGGTGCTGCAGTACCGGGTGGACCGTCTCGACGACGCGCGCTACAACGCGCGCCACACCATGGAGTACGACGCGTCGACGCAGACGTACCGTGCGCAGAGCTACGACGGGATCCGGTTCCCGTGGGAGGGCGGTCTGGACGGCAAGGAGCAGACGACGTCGCTGTTCTTCGGCGGGCACGAGGTCCACATCACGGCCGACGTCGCGCTGGCCTTCTGGCAGTACTACGAAGCCAGCGGGGACAAGGCGTGGCTGAAGAAGGAGGGGTGGCCGGTCCTCAAGGGTGCGGCCGAGTTCTGGGTGAGTCGTTCGACCCGTGGGTCCGACGGGAAGTACCACATCGACGACGTGACGCCGCCGGACGAGTGGGCGAGCAACGGCTCGGTCGGTCGGGACGACTCGGCGTACACGAACGTCGCTGCGGCCCAGGTGCTCCGGCTGGCGGCGCAGGCGGCCGACGTCGTGCACGAGACGCCTGCACCTGAGTGGGCCAAGGTCGCCGACGGCCTCGTGGTCCCGACGGATGCCGAGCGCGGCGTCACCCAGGAGTACGCGGGCTACGACGGCCGGACGATCAAGCAGGCGGACGCGGTGATGCTCACGTACCCGTGGCAGCACGAGCAGTCGGACGAGCTCACGGCGAGCGACCTCGACTACTACTCCACGAAGGTGGACGAGAACGCCAGCCCGTCGATGACCGATGCGATGCACTCGATCGTCGCGGCAGGGCTCGGCCGCAGCGAGGAGGCGTACTGGTTCACCCAGCGCTCCTCGACGGCGTTCATGCGCGGCCCGTTCGAGCAGTTCACCGAGGAGCGTGGCGGCGGGCACGCCTTCACCTTCGTCACGGGGGCCGGCGGGTTCCTGCAGGAGTTCTACTACGGCTACAGCGGGCTGCGCTGGGGGACGGACGGCATCTCGCTGTCGCCCGTGCTCCCGACCGCGCTGGACGAGATCCGCCTGACGGGCATGAAGTTCCAGGGGACCACCTTCGACCTCGTGATCGGCCCGAAGCGCACCACCGTCAAGGTGACCGCCGGTCCGCCTCTCAAGGTCACCGGCCGCGGGACCGCGACGGTCTCCCGGCCGCTGGTGTTCAGCACCCGCGCCTCCACGGACGCCGACGGCGGCTACGGCACGCTGGTGGGCTCGCTGTCGACGCCGGCAGGGCACGACGACGGTCCCGGGACCTACCAGTACCCGAGCGCCGACGTGTTCACCGACGGGTCGTTCGACATGACGTCGTTCGCCGTCTACCGGGACGGGAAGAACGTCAACCTCGTGACGACGGTCGACGGACAGATCCTCAACCCGTGGGCGCTGGAGGGGATGAGCCTGCAGCTCGTCCACGTGTACATCAGGAGCGGGACCGCCGGCGGGTCGGGCCGGACGCCCGCCCTCGCCGGGACCAACGTCAGCACCTCGGATCCGTGGCAGCTCGTCGCCGTCGCGAACCCACGTCATCAGCGGGGTGCCACGGGTACCACCGGGGTGTTCGCCTCCGACGGCACGCGCGTGGGCGATGCGACGCTCACGGTCCGCGAGCAGAAGGACATCGTGCTGACGATCCCCGCGAGCGTGTTCGACGGCATGGACCTGTCCAAGGCCTCGTTCGTCGTCGCGATGATGAGCGCCGCCGAGGACGGGGAGGGGGTGTCCAACGTGCGTCCCGTGTTCGACTGCACAGCCGCAGGGGTCCCGTCGTGGACCGGCGAGTGGCGCTTCTGCGGAGGCCGGGGCGTGCCCACGGACCAGTCACCGTTCGACTCCGACACCTCGGACGGCAACGTGGTCAAGACGTTCGTGCCGCGCGGGACCACGCAGGCGAAGGTGCTCGCACCGCAGCCGGGCGGTCCGGTACTCCCGTTCGTGCGGCTGAGCCCGGGGGGGGGGGGGGGGTCTCGGGCAGCCGTAGGTAGCGCGCCCGGTCACCTGAGAGTTGCTGCAAGGGATGCGGGGAGGTTTGTCCTTTTTGACAAGGGCGAAACCTCCCCGCGTCTGCGTCTGGACGCGCATGCCTGGGGGTCGCGACGGCTTGTCGTCTCTCCGCCGCGCGTCTACGGTGGTGCTCGTTTCTCCCTGTTGCACATCTTGCAGGACGTTGCAGTCGTGCGGTGAGCCATGCGGCGGGGCGGTCATCACTCGAAGGAGAGCGCATGTCGACCAGACCCCGGAGCCGTGCGGCCCGGATCCCCCGAACCCTCGCGGCCGGCGCCGCGGCCGCGGTCCTCGTCCCCCTCGTCACGGTGCCGGGCATCGTGGCGGCCTCCGCCGCCGACGCCCAGCACGTCAGCATCCCCGGCACGCACAACACGGAGATGGGCTGCGCGAGCGACTGGGACGTGAGCTGCGCGCAGGCCGAGCTCACCCAGCGGCCCGACGGCGTCTGGTCGCGCACCTACGACCTGCCCGCCGGCAGCTACGAGTACAAGGCCGCGCTGAACGACTCGTGGGACGTGAACTACGGTGCGGGCGGCGCGCAAGGCGGCGCCAACATCACGTACACGACCGACGGCTCGAAGCCCGTCACGTTCTTCTACGACCCGGTCACGCACTGGGCCACCAACACCGCCGCCGACCCCATCGTCTCGGCGGTCGGCGACTTCCAGACCCAGCTCGGCTGCTCCGCCGACGACGACGCGGACTGCCTCGGCGCCTGGCTCGAGGACCCCGACGGCAACGGGACCTACACCGCGAAGCTCACGGGGCTGACGGCCGGGACGTACCACGTGCGCGTCGCGCACGGCCTGTCCGACGACGAGGTCTACGGCCAGGGCGGAGCGAAGGGCGGCGACCCGATCCCCTTCACGGTCGAGTCGGGCAAGCAGGTCGTGCTGACCTACACGCTCGCCACGCACGTGCTCGCGGTCGACGTCACCGACGCGCCCGTCGCCGGCGAGGCCGAGGACGCCGCGCAGTGGGTCGACGCCCGGACCGTCGCGGTCCCCGCCGACCTCGTCCCGCAGGCCACCACCTGGGCCCTGTACTCGTCCGCCGACGCGTCGCTCACGCGCGACGGCAGCACGATCGGTGGCGGCACGAAGGTCCCGCTGACCGCGGACCCGAACGGGCTGACGGCCGCGCAGCTGAAGAGGTTCCCGGCGCTTCGGGGCTACGTCGCGCTCCATCCGCGCCACCTGTCCCGCTCCGCCGTGGAGCGTGCGCTGCGGGGCGAGCTGAGGCTCGCGGCCTGGGACGGCGAGGGCACGCTCCGGGCGCTCACGGGCGTGCAGGTCCCCGGCGTGCTCGACGACGTCTACGGCACCTCCGCGCAGCGCCGCACCCTCGGCGTGACGTGGACGCACGGTGCGCCGCGGCTCGCGCTGTGGGCCCCGACCGCGCAGGACGTCGACCTCCTGCTCTACCCGTCGTCCGGCACGGGGGCGCCGCAGCGCGTCCGGGCGCACCGCGCGTCGGACGGGACGTGGACCGTCGCCGGCTCGCCGTCGTGGCGCAACCGGCAGTATCTGTACGAGGTGAAGGTCTACGCGCCCACCACGGGCCGGGTCGAGACCAACGACGTCACGGACCCGTACTCGGTCGCCCTCACGACGAACTCGACCCGCTCGGTGCTCGTCGGCCTCGACGACCGTTCGCTCGAGCCGTCGCAGTGGGCCCGGACGGCGTCCCCGCGCGTCGCGGACCCGACCCAGCAGACGATCTACGAGCTGAGCGTCCGCGACTTCTCCGCCACGGATCCCACGGTCCCGGCGGCACTCCGCGGCACCTACGGCGCCTTCGCGACGACCAGCGACGGGACCGAGCACCTCAGGGCCCTGGCCAAGGCGGGCCTGACGACCGTCCACCTGCAGCCGACGTTCGACTTCGCCTCGGTGAACGAGGACCGGTCCCAGCAGAAGTCCCCCGTCTGCACCGACAGCGAGCTGGCCTCCTACGCCCCCGACTCCGACCAGCAGCAGGCGTGCGTCGGGGCGGTCGCGGACTCCGACGCCTACAACTGGGGCTACGACCCGCTGCACTACCTCGCCCCCGAGGGCTCGTACGCGGTGCACCCCGACGGCGGCTCGCGCGTCGCGGAGTTCCGCACCATGGTCGGTGCGCTGCACGCGGACGGGCTGCGCGTCGTCGTCGACGAGGTCTTCAACCACACCTCGGCGTCGGGCCAGGACCCCCAGTCGGTGCTGGACCGCGTGGTCCCGGGCTACTACCACCGGCTCGACGCGGCGGGGTCGGTGGAGACCTCGACGTGCTGCCAGGACGTCGCGACCGAGCACACCATGGCGCAGAAGCTCATGGTCGACTCGGTGGTGCTGTGGGCCAAGGACTACAAGGTCGACGGCTTCCGGTTCGACCTCATGGGCTTCCACTCGGTCGACAACATGAAGGCCGTGCGCGCCGCGCTCGACAGGCTCACGCTCCGCAAGGACGGCGTCGACGGGAAGAGCATCTACCTGTACGGCGAGGGCTGGAACTTCGGCGCGGTCGCGAACAACGCGTACTTCACGCAGGCCACCCAGGGCCAGCTCGACGGGACCGGGATCGGGACGTTCAACGACCGGCTGCGCGACGGCGTCCGCGGCGGGTCTCCCGTCGACGCGTCGACGGTCCAGCAGCAGGGCTTCGGCTCCGGCCTGTTCACCGACCCCAACGGGAACCCGTCGTACGGGACCGCGGACGACGCGTCGAAGGCGCTGCTCGGCCACGACGAGGACCTCGTCAAGCTCGGCCTGTCCGGCAACCTCAAGGACTTCAGCCTCGTCACGTCGGACGGGACGACGAAGAAGGGCTCCGAGGTCGACTACAACGGTCAGCCCGCGGGCTACGCGAGCGAGCCCGACGAGTCCATCTCCTACGTCGACGCGCACGACAACCAGACTCTCTTCGACGCGCTCACGATGAAGCTGCCGCAGGCCACGTCGATGGCGGACCGGGTGCGCATGCAGACGCTGTCGCTCGCGACGGCCACGCTGTCGCAGTCGCCGTCGCTGTGGCTCGCCGGGTCCGACCTGCTGCGCAGCAAGTCGCTCGACAACAACAGCTACAACTCGGGGGACTGGTTCAACGCGATCGACTGGTCCGGGAGGACGAACGGGTTCGGCAAGGGTCTGCCGATGTCCGGGGACAACGGCTCGCAGTGGTCGGTCATGAAGCCGCTGCTCGCCGACAAGGCCCTGGACCCGACGGCGAAGGACATCGCGACCGCGACCGACGAGGCGCAGCAGCTCCTGCGGCTCAAGCGCTCGACGTCGCTGTTCTCGCTGGGTTCCGCGAAGCTCGTCGAGCAGAAGCTCACGTTCCCGACGACGACCACGCCCGGCGTGATCGCGATGAACGTCGACGACACGCGCGGCAAGGACGTCGACCGGAACCTCGACGGCGTCCTGGTCGTGTTCAACGCGGGCACGACGACGGCCACCGAGACGCTCTCCGCGCTGCAGGGCAAGGGCTACGTACTCTCGACTCTCCAGCGCCAGGGTGACGACCCGGTCGTCAAGCGGACCACGTGGGACGCGCGCACCGGCACGGTCACCGTGCCGGCCCGCACGGTCGCGGTCCTCACCCTCGCCGAGTCTCGTGGGCACGACGGCCACGGGGGCCACGGGGGCCACGGTCACCGCTGACGGATCGCGCCGACCTCGACGCCGAAGTAGTACGGCCGCCGGTATACCTCGCGAGGTATACCGGCGGCCGTACTACTTCGCGGCTGGGCGAGGTCACGATTGGGTCACCTGTCCCAGTCTGGTCTCGCCGGAAGCTCCGAACCGTGCTTCGATGCTTCGAGCGAGAGGGGACAACGGCGTCTCCCTCTCGCGTCCCGGCGCCCGACCGGGCCCGGAGGAGGACCAGCATGCCGTACCGCGAGACCGAAGCCACCCGCGCCGCGCGCGACCGCCGTCGCACCGCCCTGATCGAGGCGGGGGTCGACGTCGTCGCCGAGCGCGGCTTCGCAGGCGCCACCGTGCAGGCCGTCGCCACACGCGCCGGCCTCGGACCGAGCAGCGTCTACACCTACTTCCCGGCGCGTGCCGACCTGCTCACGGCCGTGTTCCGCGAGATCGCGTCCGCCGAGCTCGCGCGCGTCCGCGAGGCGGCCGAGCCCCGGCCCGACGACGCACCCGCCAACGCCGCCCAGGCCCGCGTCGAGCGGGTGGTGGGCACGTTCGCCCGCCGCGCGCTGCGTCGTCGGCGGCTGGCGCGCGCGTTGCTGCTCGAGCCCGCCGACCCCGCGGTCGAGGCGGAGCGCACCCTGTTCGCGCGCGAGTACGCGGACCTGTTCGGCGCCATCGTGTCCGACGGCGTGGCGTCCGGCGAGCTGCCCGCCCAGGACACGCGCATCGTGGGGGCCGCGCTCGTCGGGGCGGTCGCGTCGGCGCTGACGGGCCCGCTCGCGCCGCTCGGCGAAGACGCGGACCCCGACCGGCTCGTCGCGACGATCCTCGGGTTCTGCCTGCGCGGCGTCCTCGGGGCGCGGGCGTGACGCAGCCGCGCCCGCACGTCACGCACGAGGTCACCAACCAGGTGCCGCCCCGGGAGGGGGTCGACGAGTACGCCGACTTCCCGGTGCTCCGCCGCGCCGTCCACGCCCTCGGTGGCGCGTGGGGCGACGACCGCCTGCACGACGTCGGGCGCCTCGTCGGGTCGGCGGCCTTCCAGGCGGACGCCGAGCGCGCGAACCGCGTCAACCCCGAGCTGCGGGCGTTCGATCGGTGGGGCCGGCGGCTCGACGAGGTCGACTACGACCCCGCCTACCACCGGGTGCTCGGCGCGGCGGTCGCGCACGGCGCCCACACCTCCGCGTGGGCCGAGCCGCGGCCCGGCGCGAACGTCGTACGGGCGGCCGTCTTCAGCCTGTTCGCCCAGGTCGAGCCGGGTCACGCGTGCCCCGTCTCGATGTCGCACGCGGCCGTCCCCTCGCTCGCGCACGCGCCCGCGCTCGCCGACGTCTGGGTCCCGCGGCTCCTGAGCCGCGAGTACGACGGCGGCCTGGTGCCCTTCGGGGACGGCCCCGACCGCAAGCGGGGCGCGCTGTTCGGCATGGCGATGACCGAGAAGCAGGGCGGGTCGGACGTCCGGGCCGGCACGACGCTCGCCCGACCGGCCGTCGGCGACGGGGGCGGTCTCGCGCCCGACGACCCCGGGGCGCCCTACCTGCTCACGGGGCACAAGTGGTTCTGCTCGGCCCCGATGTCCGACGCGTTCCTCGTGCTCGCGCGCGCGGCCCGGAGGACGTCGTCGGGCGAGGAGCGGCCGGCCGACGACGTCTCCTGCTTCCTCGTGCCGCGCGTGCTCGACGACGGCACGCGCAACGTGCTCCGGATCCAGCGGCTGAAGGACAAGCTGGGCAACCGGTCGAACGCGTCGAGCGAGATCGAGCTCGACGGCACCGTCGGGTACCTGGTCGGTGAGCCGGGCCGTGGGGTCCGGACGATCATCGAGATGGTCGCGCGGACCCGCGAGGACTGCGTCCACGGCACGGCCGCGGGCATGCGCCAGGGCGTCGCGGAGGCGCTCTGGCACGCGCGGCACCGCACGGCGTTCGGTGCGCGGCTCGTCGACCAGCCCGCCATGACGGCGGTGCTCGCGGACCTCGCGCTCGAGTCGGAGGCCGCGACGCTCACGTCGCTGCGGCTCGCCGCCGCGTTCGACGACGTGACCACGGGGGACGGCGACGGCGCAGCCGCCCGCGGGTTCTCCCGGCTCGCGACGGCCGTCGCGAAGTACTGGGTGTGCAAACGCGGGCCGGCGCACGCGTACGAGGCGATGGAGTGTCTCGGCGGGAACGGCTACACGGAGGCGTTCCCGCTCGCGCGGCGCTACCGCGAGCAGCCCGTGATGGCGATCTGGGAGGGGTCGGGCAACGTCATCGCGCTCGACGTGCTGCGCGCGCTCGCCCGTGACCCGGAGAGCTTCGAGGCGTTCGACGCCGAGGTGTCGCGGGCGACCGGCGCGAGCGCGGTCCTCGATCGGCACCTCGTGCGCACCCGGCGGCTCGTGGCGGGGGTGGCGCGCGATCCCGGGACCGCGCCCGCCCAGGCGCGGCGGCTCGTCGAGGCGCTCGCGCTCGGGCTGCAGGCGTCGCTCATGGTGCGGTTCGCGTCGGACGCGTCGGCGGACGCGTTCGTCGTGGCGCGGCTGGGGGAGGATCGGGCGCTCGGCTACGGCGTCCTGCCGTCCGGGGCAGACCTGGGCGCCGTCCTGGCGGACCACGCGGGCTGACCGCCGTCCACAGATTTCCTCCACAGGGGTGTGCGCGACGACGGTGTTCCGCGGAACCCCCTGTGGATGACCCTGTGCGTTCGCTGCACACCGAGATTGACCCGGAGAAGGGGTTGTCGGCCGCCTGAACCGGGTCTAGAACAGTCCTACGGCCTGCCGCTGCGACGAGGCTCCGGAGAACCGCCACGCGGAGGAGCGTCGCCTTGGTGGCCGGTCGGACGGTCGAACGGAGAACGGTGCACCACCCCTCGCACGCCGCCGGTCCGGCACAGGGCCGGCAGGCACGAGGAGCTGCAGGACGGCGCAGGGTGCGCACGGTCCCGGGAGACCGGCCGCGAGAGGCACGGCCTGCGCGCGCATGGAAGGTGGGCGCGAGTGTCCGTGCCGAGCCGTGACGTCACACGGTGTCGGTGTTGGGACTAGCGGCCCAGAGAAGGCCCCTCGGACTCGTACTCCGAGGGGCCTTCGCTCTCACCGATCGTTCCAGCCGCCCCTGACACCGGCCTGGGAGCGAGGGGCGTCGGGCGTGGATAGCGTGGGCGCGTGAGCAACCTCGAGACGCGGCCCGCCGAACAGCTCTGCCGCTCCGGTGCGGCCGACGGAGTCCAGCTCCTCGAGCCTCGCACCGTCCCCCTCGGCGGTGCGCGCGCGATGACCGTGCGCCGCACCCTCCCGCAGCGGGCGCGCTCGCTCGTCGGCGCCTGGTGCTTCGCGGACCACTACGGGCCCGACGACGTCACCACCGGTCCCGGCATGCAGGTTCCCCCGCACCCGCACACCGGGCTGCAGACGGTCACCTGGCTGTTCGCCGGCGAGGTGCTGCACCGCGACTCGGTGGGCTCGCTCGAGACGGTCCGCCCTGGCGAGCTCAACCTCATGACCGCGGGGCGCGGGATCTCGCACTCCGAGGAGACGCCCGCCGGCACCACCGCGCGCACCCTCCACGGCGTCCAGCTCTGGACCGCGCTGCCGTCGGGTGCGCTCGACGGCGCGCCCTTCTTCGAGCACCATGCCGACCTGCCCGTCCTCCGGGTCGAGGGCGCGGTGGCGCACGTGCTGCTCGGGACGCTCGCCCTCGCCGACGGCGCCAGGGGCGTCGTCTCGGCGACGTCGCCCGCGACCGCCTTCACGCCCATCGTCGGGGCCCAGCTCGACCTCGCACCCGGCGCGCGCGTCGTCGTCCGCACCCAGCCCGGGTTCGAGCACGCGGTGCTGCTCGACGCCGGGTCGGTGCGCGTGGATGGTGTCGACGTCGAGCGGGACCACCTCGCGTACGTCGCGCCGGGACCGTCGGAGCTCGTGCTGGAGGCCGGTCCCGACGCCGTGACCGACGACGCCGGGACGGTCGGCGCCCGCATCATGCTGCTCGGCGGCGAGCCGTTCGGCGAGGACGTCGTCATGTGGTGGAACTTCGTCGGCCGCACGCACGACGACGTCGCCCGCGCCCGTGCCGACTGGCAGGCCGGGCTCGTGATGACGTCCGGGGAGGGGCCGAACCACGGCGGCACGGAGTACGCACCGGGCGTGGCCGACGGGCGCTTCGGCGAGGTCGTCGGGTACGCGGGCGGGCCGCTGCCGGCGCCGGTCCTCCCGGACGTGCACCTCAAGCCACGGGCGCGCCCGGGCTCCTGACCCCGGGTACCGCGCTATCGTTCCGGCCATGACCACGGAACCCACCGCCCCGCGTTCCCCGTCGGACGACGACGCGGCCCGCCTCGACCGGCTCGAGCTCCCTCCCGCGGGCGGCCACGAGACGGCGGTGCCGCTCGTGCTCGGGACGGTCCTGTTCGTCGTCGGGCTGGTGCTCTTTCTCGCGGGGGAGATCAGCGCAGCCGCCATCGACAGCGACGGCACGACCGACGGACGGGTGGCGCTCGGGCTCGTCCTGACCGGCGTGGGCCTCGTCGTCGGGCTCGTGGGGGTCGCGCGCCTCGCGCACCGCGTCGACGTCGTCTACCGGCGCCTCGGCGGACGCGGCTGAGAGCCTCGGGCGTGCCGACGTCGACCTGGCGGAATCGGTTGTGAGATCGCCGGATCGGCAAGGATTTCGTCAGGTCGGCGAGGAGCGGGCGACCGCACCGTGGACGCACGAAGGGCCGGTCCTCGTGGAGGACCGGCCCTTCGTCGCGTGCGGAGCGGGTGACGGGAATCGAACCCGCGCTGTCAGCTTGGGAAGCTGAAGTTCTACCATTGAACTACACCCGCGAGACGCGGATCCGTGGGTGCTCCCGCGTGTGGGACCATCCTCGAACGCCAGCGTGCGACGTCGATCATACCTGCCCGGAGGACCGCTTCATGTCACAGCCCCCGTACGGCCCGCCCAGCGGTCAGCCCCAGGACCCGTACGCCGGCCAGCAGCCTCCGCAGGGCCAGCCGTACCCGGGGCAGCAGCCGTATCCGGGACAGCAGCCGTACGGCGCGCAGACGCCCTACCCCGGTCGGGCCCCGTACCCCGGCCAGCAGCCGTACCCGGGCCAGGTGCCCTACGGCTACGTGCCCGTCGACCCGACGGCGAAGTCGAAGCTCGCGGCGGGCCTCCTCGGGATCTTCCTCGGCTCGCTCGGCATCCACCGGTTCTACCTCGGCTACACGGGCATCGGGGTCCTGATGCTCCTGCTGACCGTGCTCTCGGTGGGCATCCTGTCGCCGCTGGTCGCCATCTGGGGCCTGGTCGAGGGGATCCTCTACCTCACGGCCACCCGGGGTTCGTACGCAGTCGACGCGCAGGGGCGCCCGCTCCGCGCGTGACGGTATGACCCACGTCACCACGGGTCCAGGACTTCGGGCTACCGTGTGGGCGTGCTGCTCTCCGATCGTGACATCCGTGCCGAGCTCGACGCCGGGCGCGTGGTCCTCGACCCGTACGAGCCGTCGATGCTGCAGCCGTCGAGCATCGACGTGCGGCTCGACAAGTTCTTCCGCCTGTTCGACAACCACCGGTACCCGTTCATCGACCCGTCGCAGGAGCAGCCGGAGCTGACCCGGCTCGTGGAGGCGAAGGGCGACGAGCCGCTCGTCCTGCACCCGGGCGAGTTCGTCCTGGGCTCGACGTTCGAGGCGGTCACTCTGCCCGACGACGTCGCGGCGCGGCTCGAGGGCAAGTCCAGCCTGGGGCGCCTGGGTCTGCTGACGCACTCGACGGCGGGGTTCATCGACCCGGGTTCTCGGGGCACGTGACGCTCGAGCTGAGCAACGTCGCGACGCTCCCCATCACCCTGTGGCCGGGCATGAAGATCGGCCAGATGTGCTTCTTCCGCCTGTCGTCGCCGGCCGAGCACCCGTACGGCAGCGAGGCCTACGGCTCGCGGTACCAGGGTCAGCGCGGCCCGACGGCGTCGCGGTCGTGGCAGAGCTTCCACCGCACGGAGGTCTAGCGTGACCGGCCTGCCGGAAGACTTTCCCACCGAATCCGAGGACCCGAGAGACTACGTGCCTGCTTCCCCGCTCCCGCTCCTGCCGGCCGTCACGGCCGCAGCCCCGCTCGACCGCTCCCGGCACCTCCTGGGCTTCGCCTCCGAGGTGCTGCCCGACGAGGTCGAGGCACTCGCGGTCAGCCGGTTCCCGGGCGCGCACTGGGACGTCGCGCCCGAGGGGATCGACCTGATCTCGGCGCCGGGCCGGTGGGCGCGGCCGGGCGAGCCTGGCGTGCTGCGGCTGACGGCGAGCACGGTGCTGGTGGGCCCGTACGCGCCGCAGTTCACGGACGGCTTCGGCACGGGCCTGCCCGACCGGACGGCGTACGTGTTCGACGTGACGTGCGCGCGCGAGCGCGGGGAGCCCCCGTACCCGGGCGGCGGGGACCGTGACGGCCTGGGCCGCGCGTTCCCGGTGGGCCTGCCGACGGGGGAGGAGGGCGTCGTCGTCGACTGGCTGGTGGCTGCCGCCCGGCGTCTCGCGGGCGCGGTCCGGGTCGACCTGGGCGGGGCCGTGAGCCCGGACGTGACCCTCGTGCCGGACCCCGACGCGAACGTCGACCTGACGCTGTTCACGGACGTCTGGCTCGAGCCCGAGGCCGCCCAGACGTTGCTGCGGCAGGTGGAACCGGCGGCGCAGCTGGCGACGACGGGCGTCGAGTGGGAGGGGCCGCCGAAGATCGCCTACGACCCGGCGGCGCTCGGCATCGGCGAGCTCTCCGAGGAGCAGGTGCGCGCGCTCCAGCACGCGGCCGACGAGGTCGACATGGCGACCCTCCAGCAGCCCATGACGCTCGAGGGCTACGCGGTGGTCGTGGACCTGGGACCCGATGGCGTCGTCGCCGTCGAGGTCGGCGCGGAGCCGATCGTGCCGCTCGCGCTCGAGGGTCTGCCGTGGACGGCGGGCGGCGCGCTCGCCTACCACGTGCGCTGGGAGGCGCCCGACCTGGAGGCCTCGCAGCGCGAGGAGCCACCGCTGGCGCACGTGCTCTCCCGGACCCGTGCCCTCGGCGTGGTGGGGGAGATCGCGGCGGCGCTGCAGCACGCCGTCGGCGGAGAGGTCGCGGACGAGGACGGCTTCCTCGTGGGTGTCGCCGACCTGGAGCAGGACGCCGAGTAGCGCCCCTCCGAGCGGCGTGGTCGTCCGCCTGTCGGTGACGTCCGAATGGCATCCGTCAGGTGTCCGCTTGGTACGATCCTTGCGGTCCCCCGGTCGTTCGCGACCCCCGCCCCCGACAGGACGGAGCGGACGTGCTGCAGCTGCTCGTAGCCCATCTGCTGATGGTGCTGCTGGCGCCTGCGATCATCTCCTGGCTCGGCCGCCGAGGCTTCCTCGTGCTGGCCCTCGCCCCCGCGTCAGCGGCCGTCTACGCCCTTGCGTGCACCTCGCGCGTCATGCACGGCGACGTGCCGGTCCAGCACTGGCAGTGGATCCCGCAGCTCGGCCTGACGCTGACGTTCCGGCTCGACACGTTGTCCTGGCTCATGCTGCTGCTCGTGGGCGGCGTCGGGGCGCTCGTCCTGGTGTACTGCTCGGCGTACTTCGCGCCTTCCGCGCACGGCCTCAGACGGTTCGGTGCGACCCTCGTCGGGTTCGCCGGCTCGATGGTCGGGCTCGTCACGGCCGACGACATGCTCCTGCTGTTCGTGTTCTGGGAGCTCACGACCGTCGCGTCGTACCTGCTCATCGGCCACTACGCCGAACGCAAGGCGTCCCGGCGCGCCGCCATGCAGGCCATCATCATCACGACGGCGGGCGGGCTGGCCATGCTCGTCGGCGTCGTCATCCTCGGCGAGGCCGCCGGCACGTACTCGCTCTCGCAGGTGGTGGCGCACCCGCCGTCGGGCACGGCCGTGACGGCGGCGGTGGTCTGCCTGCTCGCGGGGGCCGCGACCAAGTCGGCCCTGATCCCGCTGCACTTCTGGCTCCCCGCGGCGATGGCCGCGCCGACCCCCGTGAGCGCGTACCTGCACGCCGCCGCGATGGTGAAGGCCGGCGTCTACCTGGTCGCGCGGTTCGCGCCCGCCTACGCCCACCTCGCCGTCTGGCAGACGATCGTCATCGTGCTCGGGTGCGGCACCCTCCTGCTGGGCGGGTACCGGGCGCTGCGCCAGCAGGACCTCAAGCTCGTCCTCGCGTTCGGGACCGTGAGCCAGCTCGGGCTCATCACGCTCCTCGTCGGGCTCGGGAGCCGCGCGACGGCGCTCGCGGGCATCGCGATGCTCGGCGCGCACGCCATGTTCAAGGCGTCGCTTTTCCTCGTGACCGGCGTGGTCGACGCCGCGACCGGGACGCGCGACCTGCGCCGCCTCACGGGCGTCGGCCGGAAGATGCCGGTCACGGCGCTCGCGGGCGGGCTCGCGACCGCGTCCATGATCGGGCTCCCGCCGTTCGCCGGGTACGTCGCCAAGGAGGCGGGCCTGGAGGCGCTGCTGCACCCGGCGGGCATCGTGCCCGGGTGGGTCGACGGGCTGGTGCTGGCGGCCGTCGTCGTCGGCTCGATGCTCACGGTCGCCTACGGGCTGCGGTTCTTCTGGGGCGCGTTCGCCACGAAGAACCTCGGTGCGGGGGCAGGTACGGAGGCGCTTCCCGACGCTGACGGCACCCCCGCCCAGCCGCCGATCGACCCGTCGACGCTCCACATTCAGTCGCCGTTCCTCACGGTGCCGCCGCTCGTGCTCGCGATGCTGGGGCTCGCCGCGGCCCTGGTCCCGCACCTGGGAACCGAACTGCTCGAGCCGTACGCCGAGACGCTGCCCGTGGGCGAGCGCGGCCACCTCGCACTCTGGGGCGGGTTCGGCCCGGCGCTCGGGCTGACCGTCCTGATCCTGGGCGTCGGCGTGCTCGCGTGGTGGCGACGGGTCCGGGTCGAGGGCTTCCAGGCCCGCGTGGGTGCCTGGTACCTGCGTCACCACCTCCCCGAGGCCGACGTCGTCTACCGGCGTTCCATGCGCAGGCTCGACGACGCGGCCGCGGACGTCACGTCCTTCACCCAGCGCGGCTCCCTGCCCTTCTACCTGGGCGTCATCGTCATCGTCATGGCCGCGTTCCCGGGCGTCGTCCTGGTCACGCACACGACCTGGCCGCAGGACCTGCGGGGCTGGGACACGCCGGCCCAGGCGGTCGCGGTCGCGGCGATCGGCGTCGCCGCGGTGCTGGCCGCCCGGTCGCGACGCCGGCTCAAGGCGGTGTTCCTCGCGGGCATCGCGGGCTACGGCAACGCCGTCCTGTTCATGCTGCACGGCGCCCCCGACCTCGCGCTCACGCAGGTGCTCGTGGAGACGGTGACGCTCGTCGTCATGGTGCTCGTGCTGCGCCGGCTGCCCCCCTACTTCTCGAACCGCCCGCTGGCCCGTAGCCGCTGGACGCGGCTCGCGATCGGCCTGGTCGCCGGGGTCACCGTGATGGCGTTCGCCGTCGTCGCCCCGAACGCGCGCATGGCGACGCCGGTCTCCGCGCAGTTCCCGGACGAGGCGTACTCCTACGGCGGCGGCAAGAACATCGTCAACGTGACCCTCGTGGACATCCGCGCCTGGGACACCATGGGCGAGATCTCCGTCCTCCTCGTCGCGGCCACCGGCGTCGCGTCGCTCGTGTTCCTGAGGCGGCGCGGCGGCGCGATCCTGCGCGCCGAGGACTCCGAGCGGGCGCGCGTCGGCGACGAGGCGCCCGGGGTCTGGTCGGGCGGCACGGACGAGGACGACCGTGGGGCCGCGCTGCGACGCCGGGGGACCGCGCCCGAGGCGTGGAACCGGATGCAGGTGTGGCTGCGGGCCAGCGCGACCCTCGCCCCGCGCCGCCGGTCCGTGATCTTCGAGGTCGTGGCCCGGCTGCTGTTCCACTCGATGATCGTCTACGCCGCGTTCCTGCTGTTCTCGGGGCACAACAACCCCGGAGGCGGGTTCGCGGCGGGGCTCGTCGTCGGGATCGCGCTCGTCGTGCGCTACCTCGCGGGCGGGCGGTACGAGCTCGGGGAGGCGGCGCCCGTCCAGCCCGGCGTGCTGCTGGGCACAGGCCTGTTCCTGTCCGTCGGCGTGGGCCTCGCCGCGATGCTCGCGGGCGGAGAGGTGCTGCAGTCGACGATCTTCGACCTGCACGTGCCCCTCGTCGGGGAGGTCCACCTCGTGACGTCGCTGTTCTTCGACATCGGGGTGTTCCTCGTCGTCGTCGGGCTGGTGCTCGACATCCTCCGGTCGCTCGGCGCCGAGATCGACCGGCACGCCGACCTCGAGCTCCGCGCGGTCAGGGAGGACGACTGATGCACGCCCTCGACACCACCCCCGCCGTCGTCCTCGTGCTCGCCATCGGCGTGCTCGTGACGACGGGCGTCTACCTGCTGCTCGAGCGCAGCCTCACGCGCGTGCTGATCGGCTTCATCCTGCTCGGCAACGGCGTCAACCTGCTGCTGCTCGTCGCGGGCGGCCGCGCCGGCGGCGCCCCGATCCTCGGGACCACGCCCCTGTGGCACATGAGCGACCCGCTCGTGCAGGCCATGATCCTCACCGCGATCGTCATCACGCTCGGCCTCACGGCGTTCGTCCTCGCCATGGCCTACCGGTCGTGGCAGCTCCACGGCCACGACGAGGTGCAGGACGACGTCGAGGACCGCCGCATCGCGCGGCTCGCCGCGAAGAACGAACCGAGCTTCGAGGACGCCGACGCCGTCGAGTCCGGCGAGACGCTCGACGACGAGGCCGCACGGACGCGCGACGAGACGGACGACGAGATCAGCAAGGACCGGACGGGCGGAGGGGAGGAACGATGACCGGACTCGCGGCCGCCGACCTCGTCCCGCTGCCCGTCATGCTGCCGCTCCTCGCGGCCGGCGTCGCGCTCGCGTTCGCGCGCCGCCCACGCGTCCAGCGCGTCGTGAGCGTCGTCGCGCTCGCGGGCGTGCTCGCCGTCGGGGTCGCGCTGCTGGTCCTGACGGACGACCGGACGCTCGTCGTCGACGTCGGGAACTGGGCCGCGCCGATCGGCATCGACCTGGTGGCCGACCGCCTGAGCGCGCTCATGGTGACGGTCTCGAGCTTCGTGCTGCTGTGCGTCCTCCTGTACTCGCTGGCGCAGGGTGTGAGCGAGGAGGCCGAGGAGGAGACGTCGAGCATCCCGGTCTCGATCTACCACCCGACGTACCTCGTCCTCGCGGCCGGCGTGTGCAACGCGTTCCTCGCGGGCGACCTGTTCAACCTGTACGTCGGGTTCGAGATCCTGCTCGCGGCGAGCTACGTGCTCCTCACGCTCGGAGGGACGGGCGAACGCATCCGCGCGGGCTCGATCTACGTCGTCGTCGCGCTGCTGTCCTCGATCGTCTTCCTGATCGCGATCGCCCTGACCTACGCGGCCACCGGGACGGTGAACCTGGCGCAGCTCTCGGAGCGCCTGCCCGACGTCGAACCCGGGACCAGGCTCGCGATCCAGCTCCTGCTCCTGCTCGCGTTCGGGATCAAGGCGGCGATGTTCCCGGTGTCGGCCTGGCTGCCGGACTCGTACCCGACGGCGCCCGCCCCGGTCACGGCCGTGTTCGCGGGCCTGCTGACCAAGGTCGGCGTGTACGCGATCCTGCGCACCCAGACCCTCCTGTTCCCCACCGACCCGCGCATCGACCAGGGGCTCATGTGGGTCGCGCTGCTGACGATGCTCGTGGGGATCCTCGGCGCGGTCGCCCAGGACGACATCAAACGTCTGCTGTCCTTCACGCTCGTCAGCCACATCGGCTACATGCTGTTCGGCATCGCGCTCGCGACCCAGCCGGGGACGGCCGCGGCGATCTTCTACGTCGTGCACCACATCACGGTGCAGACGGCGCTGTTCCTCGTCGTGGGGCTCGTCGAGCTCCGTGGCGGGTCGACGTCGCTCGACCGGCTCGGCGGCCTCGCGAAGCTCGCGCCGGGCCTGGCGATCCTGTTCTTCATCCCGGCGATGAATCTCGCCGGGATCCCGCCGCTCTCCGGGTTCCTCGGCAAGCTGGGGCTCGTCGAAGACGGCGTCCGCACAGGCGGGTTCCTCGCGTACACGCTGGTCGTGGGGTCCGTCGTGACGTCGCTGCTCACGCTCTACGCGATCGTCAAGGCATGGAACAAGGCGTTCTGGCAGGAGGCGCCGCAGGAGATCGCGACCGACGCGCGGGTGCCGCGCGGGATGGTCGTCCCGACCGGCGCGCTCGTGGCGTTCGGGCTCGCGCTCACCGTGTTCGCCGGCCCCCTGTACTCCTACGCGGACCGCGCCGCAGCCGCGCTGCGCGACGGCTCGTACGTCGAGGCCGTGTTCCCGGACGGACACGACCGCGGTGTCGGGGAGTCGAACGAGTCGACGCCCAAGGCCGGCGCCCCGACCGGCTCCGCGAACGCCGTCGACAGCGGGGAGGGCACGCCGTGAGCCTGCACGTCCGCCGCCGGACGACGTGGCGGGAGCGGCTGCGCCACCAGTGGTCCGCGATCCTCTGGCTCGCCCTCGTCTGGGTGCTGCTCTGGGGGTCCTTCACCTGGGGCAACGTGCTCGCGGGCCTGCTGCTCGGGGTGCTCGTCGTCGTGCTGCTGCCGCTCCCGCAGCTGCCGTTCCACGGGCACGTGCGACCGCTGCGCGTGCTCGCCCTGCTCGTGCGGTTCGGCGCCGACCTGTTCGTCGCCTCCTTCCAGGTCGCCTGGCAGGCGATCCGGCCCGGGCGCCAGCCGCGCGGCGCCGTCGTCGGGGTGCGGCTGCGCAACCCCAGCGACATCTACCTCACGGTGACCGCGGAGCTCAGCTCGCTCGTGCCCGGCTCGCTCGTCGTCGAGGTGCACCGGCTCACCGGCATGCTCTACCTGCACGTCCTCGACCTCGAGGCCTACGGCGGCGTCGACAAGGTGCGCGCCGACGTGCTCGCGCTCGAGGCGCGCGTCCTGCGGGCGCTCGCGTCCGACGCCGAGCTCGAGGCCGCGGGCCTCGCGACGCGGGGAGGGGGTGCGGCGTGACCGTCGTCTTCGTCATCACGATCGCGCTGCTCACGGTGGCCGCGGGCTGCGCGATCTACCGCGCCGAGCGAGGACCGTCGATGCTCGACCGGACCGTCGCGCTCGACGTGTTCACCACGACGATCGTCGGCGCGATCGCGCTCGAGGCCGCGTACTCGCGGCGCGCCACGACCATCCCGATCCTCGTCGTCATGTCGCTCGTCGCGTTCGTCGGGTCGGTGACGGTCGCACGGTTCGCGGCCGTCGAACGCGAGGAGGAGGGCCGGATCGAGCTTCCACCCGCACTCGGTGACGTGGACGGCGACGAGCAGGTCGCCGCTGACGCCGACGCCGTCGAGCGGGCGGAGGGAGGGGAGCGATGAGCATCGACTGGATCGGTGTCGCGGACGTCGTCGCCGCGATCTGCATGCTGCTCGGCGCGTTCCTCGCGTTCGCCGCCGGAATCGGGATCGTGCGGTTCCCCGACCTCCTCGCCCGGATGCACGCGGCGACCAAGCCGCAGGTGCTGGGACTCGTCCTCATGCTCGTCGGCGTCGGGCTGCGGGTGCACGTGTGGTCCGTCGTCGGGATGCTCGTGCTCGTCGTCGTGTTTCAGCTCCTCACCGCGCCGGTCGCCGCGCACATGGTGGGGCGGGCCGGGTTCCGGACGGGCAAGGTCGTGCACGACGACCTCGTCGTCGACGACCTCACCGCCGACCAGGAGGCCGCGCTCGCCGAGGAGGACGAGTCGGAGGCCGCCCAGGAGGACCGGCCGCCGTCGGACGCGTCCGGGTAGCGCGACCTCGACGACGGCCCCCTCACCCGGACGGGTGAGGGGGCCGTCGCCGTCGGCACGCGGGTCAGCGGGTCACACGCACCGCCTTCCCCGTGACCGTCGCCGGCCCGTACCGGGTGTCACCCTGGTAGGTCGCGGTGACCTTCCAGGTGCCCTTCGTGAGCTTCGGCAGCGTGACCGCCACGTGCCCCTTCGAGAGCGTCCGCGTCGCGGTCCAGGTGGTCTTGCCCTTCTTCAGCGTGACCGTGACCTTGCCGGTGGGACCGGGGAGCCCGCGCACCGCCGGGGAGACGGTGACCCGGGCGCTGCCCTTGGCCCTGCTCGTCGGGGCCTTGGTCACCGAGACCGTGGCCTTCGGGGCCGCCTTGCGCACCGTGACCCGGAGGGACGCGTGCGACGCCTTGTGATAGGCGTCGCCCCCGTACACCAGGGTGAGGGTCCGCGTGCCGGGCGGCAGCGAGCCCACGGCGAGCGTGACCGTGCCCTTGCCGCCCCGGAGCTGGGTCCAGCCGAGCTCCTTCGAGCCGGACCGCACGAGCACCTCGCCCGTCGGGGTGGTCGAGCCACCCTTGACGGCGACGCGGACGGTCCCGTTCTTCCCGTAGGTCCACGTGGCCGCCGTCCCGGTGACCGTCGTCGTGGCGGGCGTGGTGCTCGTCGGCCGCGTCACGGTCAGCACGAACGACCGGTCGGACGGTGCGTGCGTCGTGTCCCCGAGGTACTGGGCGGAGATCGCGTACGTCCCGGCGACGGGCGTCCGGTACGGCACGCAGCTCGCCTTCCCGGCCGTGACGGTCGCGTCGCACAACGGCTCCTCGCCGTTGACGAAGGTGACCGTGCCCGTCGCGCCGGCGGGGCTGACCGTGGCCGTGAGCGTGAGCTCCTGGCCCGCCTTGACCGTCACGTTGGACGCCTTGACGGACGTGGGCGTCCGCTCCGGCGTCGTCTGCGCGACGACCTTGACGGCCCTCTGCACCTGGGCGACGTTCCCGTTGGCGTCCGACACGCTGTAGAGCAGCGTGTACGTCCCGGGCTCGGTGGTGTCGACCGTGCCCGTGACCTTGAGAGCCGCGGTCACGTCGCCGTCCGTGTCGTCCTTCGCGGTGACGCCGGCGAGCGGGTCGAACGCGTCACCCTCGTGGACGCTCGACGACGACGGCAGCGTGATCACGGGCGCGGTCACGTCGGTGCCGGCCGCGCTCGCGACGAAGAACCCGCCGAACTGGTCGAGCTCACCGAGGTCGTCGCCTGCTGCGTCGGTGCTGCTCGCCGTCCAGGCGTACGCCTGTCCGGCGGTCAGGCCCGACCACGTGACCGACACCGGGAAGCCGGACTTCCCGGTCGCGGTGCCGATCACGGTGTCGGTCGGGGTGACGACCGCCAGGCCGTCCGTCGCGAACGACGTCGTGCGGGTCGTCAGGTCGACGGGCACCGTGAAGTTGTCCTCGGACCCGTCGTACCGGACCGGCGTCTTCGTGTCGTAGGTGTGGGTCCCGAACTCGTCGAAGAACGGCGAGAACGAGTCCACCGACATGGTGCTCTTCTTGGTGTCGAACTGGAGCAGCCGCAGGAAGCTCGCCCCGAACCGGAGCTTGTCGCCCGGCTTGTGGTCGATCACACCGTCGCCGTCCACGTCGATGTTGCCGCTCGCGTCGACGACGCACGTCGGGCAGTTCTCGGCCGTGAAGATCTTGCTGGCGGGTTGCTGGTACTCCTGGTAGTCGGCGAGCAGCTCGACGACCTTGTGCTGCACCTGGGGTCCGGCGACGGTCACGAGGTTCGTGCCGACGCCGTGGATGTGCCCCGCGAGCACGAGGAACACGTTGGGGTTGGCCGTGACCACCTTCTTGTAGAGCGGTGCGCCGTCGTCGCCCGTGTAGGCCGCGTCGCGGCCGTCCTCGTTCGGGGACGCGTTCAGGTAGGAGTGCGTGATGAGGATGCCGTTGCGGTCCTTGTAGCGCTGGAAGACGGAGTTGGCCCAGTCGGCCTCCTCGTCGGTCACGCCGTAGGACAGGCCGACCGCGACGAAGTCGAGGCCGCCCGCCGAGAACAGCACGTAGCTGTCCTGGCTGTCCTCGCCCTGCTTCGCGGTCGTACCGTCCGCGTTCGTGGTCTCGTCCTTGGTGTGGAACGAGGCGCCGGCCGGCCAGTCCTTCGCCTGGTCGTAGAAGCCCGACGCCGAGAACGCCTGCGAGAAGAGCGAGTCCGGTCCGGTCTGCTGGCCGTTGTTGTCGTCGTGGTTGCCCGCGATGACCTGCGCGGGGACACCCGAGCCGGAGAACGAGTCGATCACGCCGGACGCGAACGCGTTCTCCTTGGTGATCTCGTCGAGCTGGGTCGGGTAGACGAGCGTGCCGTCCGGGTTCTTCGCGTACGGGTCGACGACGTCCGAGTTGATCATGTCGCCCGTCATGGCGGCGTACGCGATCTTCCTGGACTTCGCGTTCGCCATGGTCCACTTCGCCGCGTCGCGGTACGCCGTGGCCCAGACGGCCTGCTCCTCCGCCGTCTCGACGCCCGACGACGTCTGGTACTCGGGGCTGGTCGGCATCTTGCCGGAACCGCCCGCCGCGCCTTCCGCGATGAACTGCGGGTCGGTCCAGTGCACGAACGAGAAGTCGTAGTCGTCGGGGTTCTCGAAGTGGTCCGCCGTGCCGGCCGCCGAGGCGTCGCGCGCGGACAGGTCGTCCGCGAACGGGTCCTGGGCGAGCACGAGGACGTGCACGACGTCGCCGTCGACCTCGGACGGTGTCACGTCGCCCTCGAGCGCCGTGGCGCCGTCCGAGGCGCCGCGTGCAGTCGCGATCTCCTTCCACGACGACGACGCGGTGTCCCACACGCGCAGGCTGACGCTGCGCTCGGGGTCGACCAGGCCCGACCAGCGGACGTGGCGGTCGTCGTCGTAGGCCGGGACCTTGACCTCGAAGCGCTGGAACGGCATGCCCTCGTGGCTCGAGGGGCTCGCCGCCGTCTTCCCGTCCTCGGCCTGCTGGCCGGTGACGGTGCCCGCGTCGTCGTAGGTGAAGTCGAGGGCGGACGGCACGACGGGCACGGTGCCCTGGACGCCGCCGGACGCGATGCTGGCCTGCGCCTCCTTGAACGTGGTGGTGACCTTGCCGCCGTCGGGCGCGTTCGCGACCGCCGAGAGCGTCACCTTTCCGCCACCTTGGCCGGTGTCGGTGCCACCGCCGGTCGGGATCGCCGAGGAGGTGAACGGCACGGTCCAGGACAGCGGGTGCCCGTACACGTCCGTGGCCGTGACCGCGAGCGTGTGCGAGCCGGCCGCGAGGCCCGCGCCGACACGTTCGCCCGGCCGGACCCCGACGCCGTCGATCGTGTAGACCCAGCCCGTCGCCGCGCCCTGGTCCTTGATCTTCACCTCGAGGTCGACCGGCTTGGTGAGCTTCTGCCCGGCCGCGGGCACGGTCGACGTGAGCGCCACGTCGGTCTGCCGCGCCCCGAAGGCGTCGAGGCTGAGCTGGGCGGCCTGGGCTGCCGTGAGCGGCGTGCTCCAGATGCGGGCCGCCGAGATCGTCGAAGCGGACTGCGACTCGATGCCGCCGCTGCTGGAGGTGTCGGCGCCGATCCCGTAGTTCTGGGACTTGGTGCCGTTCGGTGCGCCCGGTGCGCCGGTCTGGTCGGCCTGGGCGGCGAGCGAGCCGTTCACGTAGAGCCTGATCGTCGACCCGTCGTAGACCTGCACGACGTCGTACCAGACACCGGCCTGGATCGGCGCCGTCAGCGCGTGGTAGGCCCCCGCCACGTAGAAGTCGGCCTGGACGCTCGTGCCGTTCACGATGATGGCGAACCCGCCCGTGTTCTCGCCCGAGCAGGTCTTGTTGCCCGCTGCGGTGGGCAGGGTCCCGTCGAAGCGGAACACGCACTCGGCCGAGTAGGTGCTCGTCAGCTGTGGCGTCGAGCCGCCGTCCCACGCGTCCTGCAGCGGGTACAGGACGCCGTCCTTGGCCCCGTCGAACGACGCGACCGACTTGCCGAGCGCGACGTCCGTCGCGACCACCGGGTTGCCGGTGACGTCGGGCGTGCGGCCCGCCGCGTGGTCGGTGTAGGTGCCGTCGGACAGGTCGACGTCGAGGACGTCCCCCTTCGGGGCCTTCGAGACGGGCGTCGCGACGGAGTCGGCGAGGTCACCGATCTGCGTCGCGGTGAGCGCGGAGTCCCAGATCCGCTCGGACGCGACCGTCACCTCGGCCCAGCTCTCCATGGACGCGCCACCCGAGCTCTGGTCCGCTCCCACCCCCAGGAACTTGGCGCCCGACGGTCCGGTCGCGGTACCGGTCTGAGCCGTGGCCTTGACGAGCTTCCCGTCCACGTAGAGCCGGATCGACGAGCCGTCGTACTGGGCGACGACGTCGTGCCAGGTGCCGGACGTCGCGGCCGTGCTGATGGTGCGGTAGGCGCCGTCGACGTAGAACTGGGCGCTGAGCGAGGAGCCCTTCACGTAGACCGACATGCCACCCCCGTTCTCGCCGCCGCAGATCTTGTGCGCGGCGCTGACCGGCAGGGCGGCGTCGAACCGGAACGTGCACTCGACGGTGTACGCCTTCGTGAGGTTCGGGACGTGACGCGAGTCCCACGCGTCGTCGGCCGCGAAGTCGTAGCCGTCGTCGACGCCGTCGAAGGACGCGACGACCCGGTTGAGGTCCTTGTCGACCGTGAGCCGCGGGTCACCGAAGCGCAGCGCCTGGCGGCTCTGCGCGTGGTCGACGGGCGAGCCGGCCGTGAAGTCGACGTCGAGGACGTCGGCCGCGGGGACGCCGTCGGGCACGGTGGGCGTGACGACCACGGGCGGGGGCGCGGTCGCGCCGGTGCCGGGCGTGGTGAGCCACTGGGACCTGCCGTCGAGCGCGGCGACCTGGTCGGCGTCGAGCGCGGCGCTGAAGATCCGTGTCGCGGCGACGGTGACGGGACTCTGGCGCTGGGCCGACGGGCCGGTCGTGACGTCACCGCCGATCACGAAGCCCCGCGCGGTCACGCTCGGGGCACCCACGGTCCCGGGGTAGCTCCCTGAGCCGGCGAGCTCGCCGTCGACGTACAGCTTGAGCGACGTGCCGTCGTACGTCCCGACGACGTGGTACCAGGTGCCCTTCGTCAGGGCCGGCGAGGTCACCGTCTTGTAGGCACCGTCGACGTAGGCGGACCAGACGAGCTCAGACTTCCCGCTGGGGACGTAGAAGGCGTAGCCGCCGCCCTCGCGGCCCGCGCACACGTCGTTCTCGGCGCCGTCGGCGCTCGCCGGGCTGGCAGGCAGGTCGCCGTCGAACCGGAAGTCGCACTCGATCGACACCGAGGTGGTGAGGTTGGGCGACGCGGAGGTGTCCCAGGCGTCCGCCAGGTCGTACCAGTACGCGTCGATGCCGCCGTCGAAGGACGGGACGACGCGGTCGAGGGTCGGGTCGAGCGCGATTGTCGGCCTGCCGACGGTGTGGGCCTCCCGTGCGGCCGCGTGGTCGGTGGGGGTGCCGTCGGCGAAGTCGACGTCGAGGACGTCGGCGGTCGGTGGGGTGGTCGGGGTGGTCGAGGTGGTCGCGGGTGGGTTGTCGCTCGCGACGGCGGCGGCTACGGAGGCACCGATGATCGTGGTGCCCGCCATCGCCAGCCCGGCGATCGTGGCGGCGAGCCGCCGCCACGATCGAGCCACGGGTCGTGATGTCACGCCTGCTCCTTGGTCGGTCGGATGACGCATTGCGACCCGAGACCATCGGTTCGCGACGAACTCCGCCTTGCGTCCGGGCCGCCGGCAGCCGAGTGTCCGCTGAACATTCGGTGTGTGTCAGGTGAGCAGTACCTGGAGGGGGTCTCAGGCACCCGCCGGGCTGCGGCGGCGGCGTCGAGCCCGGACCGCGAGGGCCCCCGCGCCTGCAGCCGCGAGGGCCCCACCGCTGAGCGCGAGCGGCACCCACGCGCGGGCGGACGGGGCTGCGCCCTCGTCCGTGAACGTCCACTCGTGCGACGTGTCACCCTCCGCGTAGGCGGCCTTCTGGCCGCGCGGACCCGTGGCCAGCGTTGAGTAGAGAGGGCTCATGTCGGTGAGTAGGGTCAGCCTCACCGTGGCCCGTGCGACCGTGCGGGCGCACCGGAAGTCGACGTCGACACCCGACCCCAGCAGGTCGACCTTCTTCGTCACGGCTCCCGTGCACCTGTCGCCGCCCGCGGTCACGGTCACGTGCTCCAAGACGTAGGAGTCGAACCGCGACGACCGCTCGAGGATCGAGGCGTCGCCCTCGCGGGGCGTCACGGCGCCGTCGAGCAGGACGCGGTCGTGAGGCAGGAGGCCGAGGTCGGCGGCGAGGTAGCTGAGGTCGTCGACGGCGCCCACCTGCCAGTGCACGCGCACCGTGGTGGGCTGGGTGCGACTGACGGTCGCCGTCGGAGGAGCGCCGAACGGGTGCGCGGACGCAGCCGGTGCGAGGAGGCCGACGACGCCCGACGTCGCGAGCGCAGCGCCCGCGCCCAGGACGAGCGCCCGGCGCGTCATGACGCCGCGCCCCGCGTCCAGCGGTCCTCCACCCGGCCCCAGCGCCACACGGCCAGGGCGACGAGCCAGCACACGACGAACAGCCCCACGATGACGAAGCCGGCGTGGTCGAGGTCGATCCCCGCGACCCACGCGAGCGGACCGGTCTCGATGGAGAACCGGTCCGAGAGGACGCCGACGAGCTCGATCGTCCCGACCACGAGCGCCACGAGCACGGAGATCGTCGTGACCATGAGGTTGTAGAAGACCTTCCGCGCGGGCCGGGCGAACGCCCAGCCGTAGGCCGCGTTCATGAGGACGCCGTCGACGGTGTCCATCAGGCACATCCCTGCGGCGAACAGCACGGGCAGGACGAGGACCGCGTAGGACGGCAGGGCGAACGCGGCGGCGCCGCCGGCGAGGACGAGCAGGCCGACCTCCGTCGCCGTGTCGAAGCCCAACCCGAACAGGACCCCGACCGGGTAGATCCCGGCGGGCGTGCGGACCGTGCGGGTCAGGCCGCCGAGGACCCGGTTGAGCAGCCCGCGGCGCGCGAGCTGCTGCTCGAGCGCGGCCTCGTCGTGGTCGCCGCGCCGCATCGCGCGCGCCACCCGGACGATCCCGACGAGCGCGGCCAGGTTGAGAAGCCCGAGGACCCACAGGAAGACGCCGGAGACCGTCGGGCCCACGACGCCGGTCACGGTGTGGAGAGCCGACGCGTCGTCCTGGATCGGGCCGACGAGCGCCCGCACCCCGACCGCGAGGAGGAATGCCAGCACGAACACGATCGTCGAGTGCCCGAGCGAGAACCAGAACCCTACCGACAGCGGTCGTCGGCCTGGGGCGAGCCCGGATGCCTGGCGGTCCGCGGCGTCGCTCACGAGCTTGCGCGTCGTGTTGTCGATCGCCGCGATGTGGTCGGCGTCGAACGCGTGTCGCATCCCGAACGAGTAGGCCAGGATCCCGACCCCGACCGTGAACACCTGGTGGTCGCCGCCGAGCGCGAAGTGGCGGGGCGACACGAGTGCGAGCAGGACACCGAACCCGACGACGTGCAGGAGCACCACCACGGTCGCCATGCCGGCGAGCGAGCGGGCCTCGCCCGGCCCGAGGCGCCGGGCTCCTCCGGGGCGTGCGGTGGTCGGCGTGGTCCCGGTCGTGGTCACGGGGCTCCGTTCGGGCTGGGTGCGGATGCGGACACTGCTGCTGCGCTCCTTCGTCAGGATGCGCCGGGCGTGAGGATGCCGCCGAGCGCGAGCACGCTGATCGCTCCGCCGGCCAGCGCGATCACGGCGCCCGTGACGAACGGGACGGCGCGTGCGACGGTCTGGAGCGCCGCCGTCGGGCGGGCGTGCGCGACGACGAACGACCGGCCCCACAGTGCCGCCATCCCGACTCCGAACAGCACCGACGCGAGCCCCACGCCGAACGCGAGGACGAGGCCGATCGCCAGCCCCGAGCGTCCCGCGAAGATGCCCGTGACGAGCACGAGGAACGCGGACGGTGACGGCGTGAGCGCGCCGGCCGCTCCGAGCGTGACGAGGGTGGGGCGGCTGACGGGCCGGGTGGCGGTCGCCGGGTGGTCGTGCGTGCGGGGGTGCTCGTGCTGGTGGTCGCCGTGCTCGTGGGTGTGGTCGTGGCCGTCGTGGTGGGACTCGTGGCCCGACGCCGGGTGGACGTGCGTGTGCGCACGGCCGAACGGGCCGTGGCGGTGGGTGAGCGACCCTTCGGAGGTGGCCGTTCCCGCGCTCCGGGCACGGACCACGAGGAGCACACCGACCACGACGACCGTCAGTCCGGCCACGAGCTCGAGCGCGCCGGTGAGGTCCTCGAGGTCGACGAGCCCGGACAGGTCGAAGAAGGTCCACAGCACGGCGAGCACGAGCACGGAGACCGTGTGCATGACGGCGACCGAGCCGCCCAGCCACGCGGCATCGCGGACGGTGCCGCGCGACCCGACGAGGTAGGCGGCCGCGAGGCTCTTGCCGTGGCCCGGCCCGACGGCGTGCGCGGCGCCGGCGAGGAACGCGAAGGCGAGGGCGGCGGGGGCGAAGTGCGGCGAGGTGACGAAGCCGAGCATCGTGTTCCCGAGCTCGCCGAAGGGCGTCCAGCCGAGCAACGAAGAGGTCACGGCAGGGATTCGACCGGGTGAGGCCGAACGCGAGCGTGCCGGGAGGTGGCTGTCGCCGGTCGGTCGGGTGAACGCTCCGGGCAGGAGGCGTCGAGGTTCGTCGCGTGATAGACCGAACCGCATGGCCGACACCCCGCCCGCGTCCGACGCCCGCGCGGCGGTCCCCGGCACTCCTCGTGTCGCGGCCCCGCCCGAGGAGCGGGGCGACTCGACGCTCACCGTGATCATCGCGTTCGCGGCGAACCTCGTGATCGCGGTCGCGAAGTCCGTGGCGGCGGTGCTCACGGGTTCGGCGTCGATGGTCGCGGAGGCCGTGCACTCGTGGGCCGACACCGGCAACGAGATCTTCCTGCTCGCCGCGGACCGGTCGGCGCGCCGCAAGGCCGACGCCATGCACCCGCTCGGCTACGGGCGTGAGGCGTACGTGTGGTCGATGTTCGCGGCGATCGGGCTGTTCGCCGTCGGCGCGGGGGTGTCCGTGACGCACGGCATCCAAGAGCTCTTCCACGCCGAGCCCGCGACGGACTTCGGGATCGCGTACGCGGTGCTCGCGCTGTCGTTCGTCCTCGAGGGGACGTCGTTCCTGCGGTCGGTGCGGCAGGCGCGGGGGGAGGCGCAGGAGGCCCAGCGTGACGTCGTCGAGCACGTCATCGCGACGTCGGACCCGACGCTGCGGGCCGTGTTCGCCGAGGACGCTGCCGCCCTCGTCGGCCTCCTCGTCGCGTTCGTGGGTGTTCTCGCCCACCAGCTCACCGGGTCCCCGGTCCCGGACGCGATCGGGTCGATCGTCGTCGGGCTCGTGCTGGGCGTGGTCGCGATCGTCCTCATCCGGCGCAACCGGGACTTCCTCGTCGGCGCGGGGGTCGACGAGCGCACGCGCCGCGTCGTCCTCGCGGGGCTGCTCGCCCTGCCCGACGTCGTCCGCGTGACCTACCTGCGGCTCGAGTACGTGGGGCCGCGGTCGTTGTACCTGGTGGCGAGCGTCGACCTCGTCGGCGACGACGCCGAGCACGTCGTCGCGCGCCGGCTCGACGCGCTCGAGCGCAAGGTCGCGGAGACCCCGCAACTGGCGGGCGTCGTGCTCACGCTGTCGACTTCCGAGGAGCCGTCGCTGACGGTGTGAGCCGCACTCTCACGACGGCGGCGGCGGGGGAGGTGGCGGTTCGCCCTCGGCGGGGCGTGCGGCCGGCGGCAGCGGCTGCGTCGGCGGCGTGGGCTCGACCCGCGGCGCCGCGCCCGACGGCGCAGCCTCGCCGTCGGTGGGTGCGTCGCCCGGCCGGCCACGCCGGGTGAGCGCGAAGACGACGGCTGCGGCGACGGCCAGCACGACGACGCCGATCAGGATCCACACCCACACGGGCACGCCGCCGCCCCCGTCGCCGGTCGCCTTGCCGCGCGCGTCGAGGTTGAGGACGGTGCCGTCGTCGGAGGTCCAGGTCACCGTGTTCCCGTCGATCTTCGCGCTCTTGTCGGCCGAGACGACCTCGCCCGGGAACGTGACGGAGATCTTCACGTCGAAGAGCGAGGCGATCTGGTCCGGGGACACGAGCGAGCCGGTGTCGCCGGTGTCGCCCGAGTCGTCGGCGAGCTCGGTCAGGTCGAGCTTGCCCGACACCACGAACTCGTCGCCGTCCCGCTTGATCGTGAGCGCGTCCGCGTCGCTGCCCTCGCCGAGCTTGTCGATGCTCGTGCCCTTGAACGTGATCTTCGTGCCGGTGTACCCGTCGGCCTGGTAGGGCGCGCTCGTCGCGCTCTCGCCGAAGTCGGTGGCCGGGTCCTCGCCCTCGGCGCCCTGGGTGAGGAGATCCTCGGGGTCTTGGCCGAGGGCCTTCGCGGCCGAGTCCTGGATCGCGTAGACCACGGTTCCGGACGCCGTGTCGTCGCTGTGCAGCGTGATCGCCATGTCCAGCTTCACGCAGCCGCTCAGGACGACGGCGCACACCGCCCCGAGCGCGGCGAGCGCGGCGGGGCGCCGGCTCCCTCCGCGGGTCGCGCGGCGATCCCTGGGCGTGCTCGTCGTCATCGTCGTCCCCCTGCCCGCACCTCTCGCTGTGAGCGGCCTGTGGCTGCTGTCCTCAGCGTAGAGCGGGTGCTCGCGAGCTGCCCCCGCGGGGGTTCAGCCGTCGAGCAGGTGCCGGAGGTAGCGCGCCGGGTCGGCCAGGTAGGAGCGCCAGTGACCGACGAGCTCGAGGTCCTCCCAGCGTGCGGGACGCAGCCCCCAAGGCCCCACCTCGAGGATCGTCGCCCCGGGCAGCGCGGCGAGCACCGGGGAGTGCGTCGCGCAGAGGATCTGGCCGCCCGACCGGGCGAGGTCGTCGAGCGTCCGCATCAGCGAGAGCGTCGACGAGAACGAGAGCGCCGCCTCGGGCTCGTCCAGGCAGTAGAACCCGGGCGAGTCGAACCGGCTCGCCAGCACCGCGAGGAACGACTCGCCGTGGCTCATCTCGTGGAACCGAGGGTCGGGGTACCGCGGGTTGCCGCCCGTCTGCTCGACGTACGTGTACCAGCCGTGCATGGTCTCGGCCCGCAGGAAGAAGCCCCAGCGGCCCGCGCCGACCCCGCGCTGGAGGGCGACGGCTTCCGCGAGGGGAGACTCGCTCGCGCGGGTGGAGTGCTGCCCGTGCGCCGTGCCGCCCTCGGGGGACAGGCCGTAGGCGACGGCGAGCGCCTCGACGATCGTCGACTTGCCTGACCCGTTCTCGCCGACCAGGAACGTCACACCGGGCGCGAGCGTCAACCCCTCCCGCAGCAGCTGGTCGACGGCGGGGACTGTCCTCGGCCAGGTCCCGGCGCCGAGCGTGTGGTCGTCCCTCGCGCCGACGCGCACGACCGGCGGCTGGCGCAAGCGGTCGGGGCTCATCGGTCGGCAGGTGGCCGCCGGTCGCCGTCGGGCCGGTTCATCGCCCGTCGTGTGCGGGCGCCGATCACGGCCACCGTCACGAGCCCTGCGGCGGCCACGATGATGACGAGCCGCACCCACGGGAAGCTCGACCCCTCCTGGCTGTCCGGCCGGTCGCCGGGCTGGACGGTGGACGTCGCGGTGGGCGCCGTACCGGTGGGGTCGGCCTGCGCCGCTGTGGCGCCGAGCCCTCCCAGGGTGAGCACGAGCAAGGTGCCGAGTGCCGCGAGGGCGAGGAGCGGTCGGCGGGCGGAACGCGTCCGGAGCATGCTTGGGAGGGTAGCCCCGTGTGCTGACAACAAGACTTGAGCGGAATAGGCTCAACTCTACAGAGGTTGCTCTGAGCAGAAGCATCCCCGATGACCGGAGGACCCCGGAGACCTTATGGACACCCAGTTCACGACCATGTCGCAGCAGGCGATCGGCGAGGCGATTCAGAGCGCGTCGGCCGCCGGCAACCCCCAGCTCGAGCCCGTCCACCTGCTCTACGCGCTGCTCCAGCAGCAGGGCGGTGTCGCGGGCGGGCTGCTCGACGCCGTCGGCGCCGACACCCAGGCCGTCGGCCAGAAGGTGCGTGGCGCGCTCGTCGCGCTCCCCACGGCGAGCGGCTCCGCCGTCGCCCAGCCGACCGCGAGCCGGGCCATGAGCGCCGTGCTCGACCTCGCCGGCAAGGAGGCGCAGTCGCTCGGCGACCAGTACGTCTCCACCGAGCACCTGCTGATCGGGCTCGCGGGCGCCTCGTCGCCCGCCGCTGACATCCTGCGCGCCGCCGGCGCGACCGTCGAGGCGCTGCGCGCCGCCCTGCCGTCCGTGCGCGGCAACGCGAAGGTCACCAGCCCCAACCCCGAGGGCACCTACAAGGCCCTCGAGCAGTACGGCAACGACCTCACCGCCGCGGCCGCCGACGGCAAGCTCGACCCCGTGATCGGCCGCGACTCCGAGATCCGGCGCGTCATCCAGGTGCTCTCGCGCCGCACCAAGAACAACCCCGTCCTCATCGGCGAGCCCGGCGTCGGGAAGACGGCCGTCGTCGAGGGCCTCGCGCAGCGCATCGTCGCCGGCGACGTCCCCGAGTCCCTCAAGGGCAAGAAGCTCGTCGCGCTCGACCTCGCGTCCATGGTCGCGGGCGCCAAGTACCGCGGCGAGTTCGAGGAGCGGCTCAAGGCCGTGCTCGAGGAGATCCAGCAGTCCGACGGGCAGGTCGTCACGTTCATCGACGAGCTGCACACGGTGGTGGGCGCCGGGGCCTCGGGCGCTGAGTCCTCGATGGATGCGGGCAACATGCTCAAGCCCATGCTGGCGCGCGGCGAGCTCCGCATGGTCGGCGCCACGACGCTCGACGAGTACCGCGAGCACATCGAGAAGGACCCCGCGCTCGAGCGCCGGTTCCAGCAGGTGTTCGTCGGCGAGCCGTCCGTCGAGGACACCGTCGCCATCCTCCGCGGGCTCAAGGAGCGGTACGAGGCGCACCACAAGGTGACCATCGCCGACGACGCTCTCGTCGCCGCCGCCGCGCTGTCCGACCGGTACATCACCGGCCGCCAGCTCCCCGACAAGGCCATCGACCTCGTCGACGAGGCCGCGTCCCGCCTCCGCATGGAGCTCGACTCGTCCCCGACCGAGATCGACGAGCTGCAGCGCGCCGTCACGCGCCTCGAGATGGAGGAGGTCGTGCTGTCCGAGGCCGACGACGCCGCCTCGCGCGAGCGCCTCGAGCGCCTGCGCAAGGACCTCGCCGACCGGCGCGAGCAGCTCTCCGCGCTCACGACCCGCTGGGAGGCCGAGAAGGCCGGGCACAACCGCGTCGGTGACCTCAAGGTCAAGCTCGACCAGCTCCGCTCCGACGCCGAGCGGCTCCAGCGCGAGGGCGACCTCGAGAAGGCCGCGCGCATCCTCTACGGCGAGATCCCCGCCGTCGAGCAGGAGCTCGCCGCCGCCGAGGCCGCGGAGGACGCCGAGGTCGGCGCCGAAGAGCGGGCCCAGGAGGCGCCGCTCGTCCCCGAGAAGGTCTCCGCCGACGAGATCGCCGAGGTCGTGTCCGCGTGGACAGGCATCCCCGCCGGGCGCCTGCTCCAGGGCGAGTCCGAGAAGCTCCTCCACATGGAGGACGTCATCGGCGAGCGCCTGATCGGGCAGCAGGCCGCCGTCGCCGCCGTGTCCGACGCCGTCCGGCGCGCCCGCGCCGGCGTCGCCGACCCCGACCGCCCCACGGGGTCGTTCCTGTTCCTCGGCCCCACCGGCGTCGGCAAGACCGAGCTCGCCAAGGCGCTCGCGGACTTCCTGTTCGACGACGAGCGAGCCATGGTGCGCATCGACATGTCCGAGTACGCCGAGAAGCACTCGGTGGCCCGGCTCGTCGGCGCGCCCCCGGGCTACGTCGGCTACGAGGAAGGCGGCCAGCTCACCGAGGCCGTGCGCCGTCGGCCCTACTCCGTCGTGCTGCTCGACGAGGTCGAGAAGGCCCACCCCGAGGTCTTCGACATCCTGCTCCAGGTGCTCGACGACGGCCGCCTCACCGACGGCCAGGGCCGCACCGTCGACTTCCGGAACGTCATCCTCGTGCTCACCTCGAACCTGGGATCCCAGTTCCTCGTCGACCCGCTCCTGACCGACGAGCAGAAGCACGAGGCCGTCATGGGTGCCGTGCGCGCGTCGTTCAAGCCCGAGTTCCTCAACCGGCTCGACGACGTCGTCATGTTCGACCCGCTGAACCTCGACCAGCTCGGCCGGATCGTCGACCTCCAGGTCGACGCCCTCGCCGCGCGGCTCGCCGACCGGCGGCTCACGCTCGACGTCACGGACGCCGCGCGCGAGTGGCTCGCGCTCGAAGGGTTCGACCCCGCCTACGGGGCGCGGCCGCTGCGCCGGCTCGTGCAGCGGGAGATCGGCGACCGGCTGGCCCGGAAGCTGCTCTCGGGCGAGGTGTCCGACGGCGACCGGGTCGTCGTCGACCGGCCCGAGGGTGCGGAGGGGCTCGAGCTCACCGTGGGCTGACCGCCGAGTGCGACGCTCTGACCGCCGAGTGCGACGCTCTGCTCGCCGAGTGTGACGGCGTCACACTCGGCGATCAGAGCGTCGTTCGCGGTGGGCTCGCGGGGACCCGTCGGGGGACTTGGGGCTACGGTGACGTCCGATGACCACGGTGAGCACGCGAGGGACCAACCTGCCGCGCATGGGCGGGTTCAACCAGGCTGCCCTGCTGGAGGCGATCCGGCTGGGTGCGGGCACCTGCACGCGCGCCGACCTGGCCCGGAAGACGGGCCTGTCCGCCCAGACGGTCACCAACGCGGTGCGCCGACTCCTCGAGGCCGGGCTGGTCACGGAGGAGGACGTCAAGCGGCAGCCCGGTGCGGGTCGCCCCGGCACGACCCTCGACATCGTCCCCGACAGCCGGTTCGCGGTCGGGGTGCACCTCGACCCGGCCGCTGTCGTCGTGGTGCTGCTGGACCTCGCGGGGCAGGTCGTCGCGACCCGTACCGCTCCCACGCCGGAGTCCGAGGAGCCGGGCGCGGCGCTCGAGGTGGTCGTCCGGGAGATCGACGCGGTGCTCGACGGCGCGGCCGTCGAGCGTGACCGGGTGCTCGGCGTCGGGCTCGCGACGCCGGGCCCGATCGACAGGGCGCGCGGCCTCGTCCTCGACCCGCCGCACCTGACGACGTGGCACGACGTCCCGTTGCGGGACGAGGTCGCGCGTCGCACCGGCCTCCCGACGCTCCTCGACAAGGACGTCCTCGCGGTCGCTGCGGCGATCCTGTGGTTCCCCGCGTCGGGGCGCCCCACGGACGCCGCCGTCGTCTACGCGGGCACGGGTGTCGCGATCGGGATCGTCAGCGGCGGCGACATCGTCCGCGGGGTGTCGGGCAACGCGGGGGAGGCGGGCCACGTGAGCGTCGGCCGGGCGTTCGGCCGGTGCGCGTGCGGCCGCGAGGGCTGTCTCGGCGGGGTCCTCAGCGCGAACGCGATCCTGGCGAACGCCGTCGAGCGGGGGATCGACCTCGGTGCGGGCGCGACGGACGCGGGCGCGTCGGAGACGGTCCGCGCCGACCGCGCGGTCGACGGGCTCCGTGCGCTGGCCGAGGCCGGCGACCCGGCGGTCGCGCCGTTCCTCCACGAGACGGGGGCCGCCCTCGGGTCCGCGCTGACGACGGTGTGCGAGCTGCTCGACCTCGACACGGTCGTGCCGTCGGGACCGGTCTGGGACCGGCTCGGGCCGTGGCTCGAGCCGGGGCTGCGGTCGGTGCTCGACGCCTATCCGATGCCGGGTCACCACCCGCTCCGGGTCCTCGGGACGGCCGGCGACGGGCCGGTGGCTGCCGTCGGCGCGGCGTGCCTCATGCTCGACGACGCGCTCACCCCCCGGCCGACCGGCCTCCTGCTGCGCGTCTGACCTGAGCCTTCGCGTTTCCGCGGTGGTCCGTGCGACGCTGCGACAGCGTTGTCTTGCTATTACTAACGCGAAGTGATGAAATATTCGCGGCCGGGGCAGAGCAGCCCCGCGACAGCAAAGGAGCTTCGGATGCGCGTACGGACAGGACTGGCCCTCGGCACGGTCGGGGCCCTCGTCGTGACGCTGGCGGCGTGCTCGTCGGGCGACGGCGGCAGCAAGGCGGAGGACACCGGCCCCCGCACCATCACGGTCGCCTACCAGAAGACCGCGGCCTTCCACCAGCTCGACGACCTCCTGCAGAAGGTCAAGCCCGAGTTCGAGAAGGCGAACCCCGGCGTGACCGTCAAGCTCGAGCCCATCGAGGCCGAGGAGGACCAGTACTACACCAAGCTGGCCCTGATGAACGGCTCGAAGTCGACGGCCCCCGACGTCATCTACGAGGACACCTTCCAGGTCATGTCCGACGCCGCGGCCGGCTACCTGCTGCCGATCGACGACTACGTGAAGAAGTGGGCGGACTGGGACCAGTTCCAGGACGCGGCCAAGGAGGCGGGACTCGGCGTCGACGGCAAGACGTACGGCGTCTCGATGGGCACGGACACGCGCGGCATCTACTTCAACAAGAAGATCTTCGCGAAGGCCGGGCTGCCCACGGACTGGCAGCCGAAGAGCTGGGACGACATCCTCGCGGCGGCCCGCACGGTCAAGCAGAAGGTCCCGGGCGTCATCCCGCTCAACATCTACGCGGGCAAGGCCGGCGGTGAGCAGACCACCATGCAGGGCTTCGAGATGCTCGACTACGGCACCGGCGACGGCAAGGGTCTGCACGACGGCGACAAGTGGCTCACCGGCTCGAAGGGATTCACCGACTCCCTGAACTTCTACAAGACGGTCTACAGCGAGAAGCTCGGCCCCTCGCTCGACGTCGCGCTCGACGCGAGCGTGGGCTCGAAGGTCTCCACCGAGCTCTTCCCGAAGGGCAAGCTCGCGATGGGCATCGACGGCTCGTGGCAGCCGGGCGGCTGGATCTCCGGCGACAACAAGTGGCCGGACTGGGAGAAGACCATGGGCTACGCGGCCATGCCGACGCAGGACGGCGGCGGCGCCGGCACGACGTCGATGTCGGGCGGCTGGCTCCTGTCCGTCGGGGCGCACACCAAGCACCCGCAGACGGCGTTCGACTTCGTCGCCGACGCGCTGAACAAGGACAACTCGCTCACCTACGACACGACGAACAGCCAGATCGCGGTGCGCAAGGACGTGGCCGCCGACCCCGAGTACCTGAGCTACAACCCGTCGTTCAAGTTCTTCTCCGGCCTCGTCGCGACGACCCACTTCCGCCCTGCGACGCCGGACTACTCGCAGATCTCGTCGAACATCCAGGTCGCCGTCGAGTCGGTCGTCACCGGTCAGGCGTCGCCCGAGGACGCGGCCAAGAAGTACGACGACGAGCTCACGAAGATCGTCGGCAAGAACGCCGTGGAGTCTGCGGGCTGACATGGCGACCGAGACCCTCGTCGCGCCGACGGGCCGGGGGCGCGAGCAGCGTCCCCGGCCCGGGTCCCGGCGCCTGCGCGCGCTCACCCGCTCCACGCCGCTCCTCCCCGCGGTCGTCCTCCTCGCGGTCTTCCTGCTCGGGCCGATCCTGTGGGCGCTCTACGGCTCGATGACGAACACCGGCCTCACCGGCTACCGGGCCGCGAAGCCCGAGTTCGTCGGGCTCGACAACTACACGACCCTCCTGTCCGACGGCGACTTCTGGAAGTCCGCCTGGCTCACCGTGGTCTTCGTGCTCGCGTCCGCGGTGGTGGGGCAGAACGTCCTCGGGATGGCGCTCGCCGTCCTCCTGCGGATCGCCCCGAAGAAGCTCGCCTCGGTGGTGAGCACGCTCGTCGTCGTCGCCTGGGTGATGCCGGAGATCGTGGCGGCCTTCGCGCTCTACGCGTTCTTCTCCACGGACGGGACGCTCAACGCGTTCCTCGGCTGGTTCGGCCTCGGCAAGACGACGTGGCTCATCACGTTCCCGCTGCTCGCGGTGATCCTCGCGAACATCTGGCGGGGGACCGCGTTCTCGATGATGGTCTACCGCGCCGCCCTGTCCGAGGTGCCGGCCGAGGTCGACGAGGCCGCCCAGATCGACGGCGCGAGCGGCTGGCAGCGGTTCGCGAGGATCACGCTGCCGATGATCCGCCGGTCGATCTCGACCAACCTCATGCTCACGACCCTGCAGACCCTCGCCGTCTTCACGCTGATCTGGGTCATGACCGGCGGCGGCCCGGGCACCAAGAGCTCGACGCTCCCGGTGCTGGCCTACCAGGAGGCGTTCAAGTTCTCCCAGGTCGGCTACGGCACGGCGATCGCGACCGTGACGATCCTCGTGGGCGCCGTCTTCTCGGTGATCTACATCAAGGTGCTCAAGCCGGAGGTGGACTGATGACGACGCTCGACACGACCTCCGTCACCCCTGCCTCGCCTGCGTCGTCGGGCGCGGGCACCCGGGCGCGGCACCGCGGTGCCGGGATGCCGACCGTCGCGAGCCCGCGCCGCTCGACGGGCCGGCTGCTCGCCTCGCTCGCCCTCGTGCTCGTCGGCCTGAGCTTCCTCGTCCCGCTCGCCTGGATCGTGCTGTCGTCGGTCGACCCGGCCGCGACGGTCTCCGTCGGGGTCCCGTCCAGCGTCACGGCGGGCAACTTCAAGGCGGTCTTCACCAAGGACCAGACGTTCCTCCCGCTCTGGAACTCGCTGGTCATCTCGCTCGGCACGGCCCTCATCACGGTCGTCGTCGGGGTGCTCGCGGCGTACCCGCTGTCCCGCTACCGGATGCGGTTCCAGCGCGGGTTCCTCTACACGATCCTGTTCGCGACCTGCCTGCCGATCACCGCGATCATGGTGCCGGTCTACAGCCTGTTCGTGAAGCTCAGCCTGCTCGACTCGACGCCCGGCGTGATCCTGTTCCTCGCCGCGTCGTCGCTGCCCATGGCGATCTGGATGCTGAAGAACTTCATGGACTCGGTGCCGGTCTCCCTCGAGGAAGCCGCCTGGGTCGACGGTGCGAGCTCCATGCGCGCGCTCGGGCGCATCGTCCTGCCGCTCATGCGCCCCGGCCTCGCTGTCGTGCTCATGCTCGTGTTCACCCAGGCCTGGGGGAACTTCTTCGTCCCGTTCATCCTCACGACGTCGGCCGAGAAGCAGCCCGCGGCCGTCGCCATCTACCAGTTCTTCGGCACCTACGGGTCGATCGCGTACGGCAAGCTCGCGGCGTTCTCGATCCTCTACTCGGTGCCCGTCCTGGTCCTGTACCTCCTCACGCAGCGGCTGTCCGGGGGCGCGAACGCGCTCGCCGGCGGCATGAAGGGCTGAGAGGGGCGCTCCGCCCTCCGTCGCCCTGCTTCAGACGTCCCACCTCCCGACCCCGAAGGGTGCTCCGCCATGCCCGAAGTCATGCCCACCGCCGCCGACCTCACGCTCATGCGGGTCGACCGGTTCCTCCTCGAACGGCTCGCGCCGCACCGGGAGGCGGGCGTCGTCCCGCTCGACGTCACCGCGTGGGAGGCGCCGGGCGAGCCCGTGCCGTTCGCGGAGGCGACGGCGCACGACGGCGTCCGCGTCGAGCCCGGGCACGCGTGGGGCGCGCCGTGGAGCACGACGTGGCTGCACCTGACCGGTCCGGCGCCGGCCGCTTCCACGAGCGGCCCGGCGCAGGTCGTCGTCGACCTCGGTTTCACCGACGTCAACCCCGGCTTCCAGGCGGAGGGCCAGTTCTGGTCCGCCGACGGCCGCCCGCTCAAGGGCCTCAACCCCCGGAACCGGGCGCTGTCGTGGCCCGCCGGCGAGCCGGTCGACGTGTGGGTCGAGGCCGCGGGGAACCCGACCGTCCTCGGCCACGTGCCCGAGTTCCAGCCGACGACCCTCGGCGAGCGCGCGACCGCCGGGACCGACCCCCTCTACGTCCTGCGGCGCGCCGACCTCGTCACCGTCGACGCCGGCGTCGACGAGCTGTGGCACGACGCCCAGGCCCTGCGCGACCTGCTCCGCGTCCTGCCCGACGACGGCGCCCGCTACGCGCGGGTGCTGCGCGCGCTCGACCGCCTGGTCGCCGTCGTCGACCCCGACGACGTCCCCGGCACCGCCGCCGAGGGGCGCAAGCTCCTCGTCCCCGAGCTCGAGGCCCCGGCCAACGCGAGCGCCCACCAGGCCTACGCCGTCGGGCACGCGCACATCGACTCCGCCTGGCTGTGGCCCGTGCGCGAGACCGTGCGCAAGGCCGCGCGGACGTTCTCGACCGTCGTGACGCTCATGGACGAGGACCCGGACCTCGTGTTCGCGTGCTCGTCGGCACAGCAGTACGCGTGGATCAAGGAGTCCTACCCGGACCTGTTCGAGCGCATCAAGGAGAAGGTCGCCGAGGGGCGCTGGGTGCCGGTCGGGGGGATGTGGGTCGAGTCCGACACCAACATGCCCGGCGGTGAGGCGATGGTCCGGCAGTTCCTCACGGGCAAGTCGTTCTTCCGCGACGAGCTCGGCGTCGAGACGCGCGACGTCTGGCTGCCCGACTCCTTCGGGTACTCGGGTGCGCTCCCGCAGATCGCGAAGCTCGCCGGCAACCGGTGGATGCTCACGCAGAAGCTGTCGTGGAACGAGACCAACGCGATGCCTCACCACACCTTCCTCTGGGAGGGCATCGACGGGACCCGCCTGCTCACGCACTTCCCGCCCGTCGACTCCTACAACGCCGAGCTCGCAGCCCGCGAGCTCGACCACGCCGCCCGCAACAACCGTGAGAAGGGCGAGCTCGACGCGTCGATCGTGCCGTTCGGCTACGGCGACGGCGGCGGCGGGCCGACCGCCGAGATGCTCGCCCGGGCGCGGCGGTACGCGTCCACCGAGGGCGTCGCCGAGGTCCGGGTCGCGAGCCCGTACGACTTCTTCGAGGCGGCCGAGGCCGGGCTCGAACGCCCCGCCGTGTGGAGCGGCGAGATGTACCTCGAGTTCCACCGCGGCACCTACACCTCCCAGGCGCGCACCAAGCAGGGCAACCGCCGCAGCGAGCACCTGCTGCGCGAGGCCGAGCTGTGGGCCGCGACCGCCGCGGTCAGGAACGGCGTGCCGTACCCGCACGAGGCGCTCGACCAGGCGTGGAAGACCGTCCTGCTCAACCAGTTCCACGACATCCTGCCCGGCAGCTCCATCGCGTGGGTCTACCGCGACGCCGAGGCCGGGTACGCCGAGGTCGCTGCAACTCTGGAGGAGATCGTCGGGACGTCGCTCGCGGCGCTCGCGGGCTCGGGCGACACGCCGCTGGTCTTCAACGCGACCCCGCACGTGCGGGACGGCGTGGCCGCGCTGGGCGCGGCGCCCGCCGCAGCCGCCGAGGGCCCGGACGTCACCGTGGCAATCGAGGAGACCGCCGACGACGGCGCCGGCGGGCACACGCTCGCCAACGGCCTGGTCGCGGTGCACGTCGACGCCCGGGGGCTCGTCGACTCGATCCACGACCTCCGCGCGGACCGTGAGCTCGTGCCCGCCGGCCTCGCCGCGAACCTGCTCCAGCTCCACCGCGACACCCCGCGGCAGTGGGACGCGTGGGACATCGACCACGAGTACCTCGACGAGCGGACCGACCTCGTCGACGTGCTCGGCATCGAGGTCGCGGCGTCGTCGGCGGACGAGGTCGTCGTCGAGGTGCGGCGCGCGTTCGGCGCGTCTACCGTGCGGCAGCGGCTCTCGCTCGCCCGCGGCTCGGCGGCACTGACCGTCGAGACGGTCGTCGACTGGCACGAGCGGCAGAAGCTGCTCAAGCTCGCGTTCCCGCTCGCGGTGCACGCCGACCGCTCCGCGTCCGAGACGCAGTTCGGGCACGTGTTCCGCCCGACGCACGCGAACACGCCGTGGGACGCGGCCAAGTTCGAGATCTGCGCGCACCGCTGGGTGCACGTCGCCGAGCCGGGCTACGGCGTCGCGGTCGCGAACAGCGCCACGTACGGCCACGACGTCCAGCGCACGACCGTCGACGACGGCTCCGCCGGATCCACGGTCACCACGGTCCGCGAGTCGCTGCTGCGGGCGCCGCTGTTCCCGGACCCCGACGCCGACCAGGGCGAGCACCGGTTCCTCACCGTGCTCCACGTGGGCGCGGACCTGGCCGACGCCGTCCGGGACGGCTACGCGGCCAACCTGGCGCCGCGCGTCGTCGAGGGCGCCGGGCCGGTCGAGCCGCTCGTCACCGTCGACGACCCGGCGGGTGCGGTGGTCGTCGAGTCGGTGAAGCTGGCGGAGGACCACAGCGGCGACGTCGTGGTGCGGCTCTACGAGTCGCTGGGCGGGCACGCCCGGGCGACGGTCACGCCGGGCTTCGACGCCTCGGGCGTCACCCGAACCGACCTTCTCGAGCGCCCGCTCGACGACGGCGCGGACGTCGACCTCGCGTCGCCGCTGGCGCTGCGCCCGTTCGAGATCGTCACCCTGCGCTTCGCCCGCTCCTGACCCGCACCCCCGACGTAGGCCGCCCGGCGGGGCACCTCGCGAGGTACCCCGCCGGGCGGCCTACGTCGCGGGGGAGTCAGGCGCCGCGGGCCTTGAGGAACTCGACCTGCTTCAACCACTGGTAGGTCTGCCCGCCCTCGTGCCCGTTCTCGGGGTAGACCTCGATGTGCTTGTCGGTGGACGCGAGCGCGTTGAACGCGGCGAACGTCGTCGACGGCGGCACGACGGCGTCCATGAGCGCGACCGAGAAGAGCGCGGGTGCGGTGATGCGCTTGGCGAAGTTCACGCCGTCGAGGTACGACGCGGTGGTGAGGACGGTCTCGCGCTGGTCGCGGTGGACGGCGAGGTAGCGACCGAGCTCCTGGAACGGGTCGCTCAGGGCCACCTGGAGCCCGCGTTCCCACGCGCACAGGAACGCGACGTCGGGCATCACGGCCCAGAGGTCCGGGACGAGGCCGGCCGCGGCGATGGCGATCCCACCGCCCTGGCTGCCACCGGTCACGGCGATCCGGGTGGGGTCGACCTCGGGGAGGGCGCGGACGGCGTCGAGCAGGCGGACGGCGTCGGTGTAGACGCGGCGGTAGTAGTGGTCCGCGGGGTCGTGGATGCCGCGTGTCATCCAGCCGGACTGCGCGGGACCCGAGCCGTGGGGGTCGGGGGTGTCGCCGCCGGAGCCCCAGCCGCTGCCCTGCCCGCGCGTGTCCATGAACACGTGCACGTAGCCCGCGAGCGCCCAGCCGACGCGCTCGCCGGGCAGCCCGCGGCCGCCGTTGTAGCCGTTGAACTCGACGACGGCGGGGAGCTCGTCACCCTCGCGGCCGTCCTGGAGCAGCGGGCGGGTGAGCCACGCCTTGACGGGCTCGCCGTCGAACCCGGGGAAGGTGAGGTCTTCGATGACCAGCCCGGTGATCGGGGTGTCGGCGGGTTCGCGCAGCACGGGACGGTCGGCGCCCGCGGCCCGGGACTCGGCGAGCGTCGTGGTCCAGAAGGCGTCGAAGTCGGCGGGCTCGCGTACCTCGGGCCGGAAGGCGCGGAGGGACTCGAGGGGCAGGTCGGTCAGCGGCATTGCTCTCTCTGCTTCTCGTTCGGGTACGCCGACGGCAACGGCCGCGGCGCCGACGGTGACGTTACCTGAAGCAACGTCACCGCCGGCGCCGCGGCCGTCGGGGTACCGAGGGTCGGCCCGGGGGCGGCCCGGACTCAGCCCAGGTCGCGGACCGCGGCGTACTGCTCGCGGACCACGGGCGTGGGCTCGCCGTCGAACGTGAGCGTCGGCCCGCCGTCGCCCCCCGTCCACACGGGAGGCTCGGCCGCGCCGGCGAGGGCCCACGCGGCCTGTCGGGCGGCGCCGTCGGCGACGTACTCGCCGGGCGGCGGGACCTCGACCGGCCGTCCGAAGACGCTCGGTGCGAGCTGCCGCACGGCCTCCGAGCGGGCGCCGCCGCCGATGAGCAGCAGTCGCCCGACCTCGGCACCCTGCGCGACGAGCGCGTCGAGACCGTCTGCGAGCCCGCAGAGCATGCCCTCGACGGAGGCTCGCGCCACGTGCTCCGGGGTGGCGTTGGCGAGGCGCAGGCCGTGGAACGAGCCGGTCGCGTCGGGCCGGTTGGGCGTGCGTTCGCCCTCGAGGTACGGGACGAGGACGAGGCCGTCGGCCCCGGCGGGTGCGCCCAGCGCCAGCTTCGACAGGCCGACGTGGTCGACACCGAGGATGCTGCGCGCGGCGTCGAGCACGCGGCTCGCGTTGAGGGTCACCCCGAGCAGCAGGTACCGCCCGGTCGCGTCGGCGAAGCCGTTGACCAGACCGGACGCGTCGGCGCTGGGCCGGTCCGCGACCGCGGACACGACCCCCGACGTCCCGATCGAGATCGCGACGTCGCCCGCGCTCATGCCGAGCCCGAGCGCGGCGCCGGCGTTGTCGCCGGCTCCCGCCCCGAGGACGATCCCCGCGGGCACGGTCTCGGACCCCTGGGTGGTCCCGGCCGCCTCGCCCGGCCCGACGACGCGCGGCAGGACGATCCGCTCCGCCGTCGCCTCGTCGACCCGGAGTCCCCGCGCGAGCAGGTCGCGCCGGTACGCGTCGAGACCCCAGTACCCGGTGCCGGACGCGTCGGACCGGTCGGTCGTGAGCGCGCCGAGGTCGGGCTCGAGGCCCTGCGACCGCGGGCCGTAGCCGGCGATGCGCCAGGTCAGCCAGTCGTGCGGCAGGGCGACGGCCGCGATCCGGCCGACGAGGTCGGGCTCGTGGTCGGCGACCCACCGCAGCTTGGTGACCGTGAGCGACGCGACGGGCACGGACCCGACGGCCTCGGCCCACGCGGCGGCTCCGAGCTCGTCGACCAGCGCTGCCGCGGACTCGCCGGACCGGGTGTCGTTCCACAGGAGCGCCGGGCGCAGGACCTCGCCGTCGGCGTCGAGCAGCACCATGCCGTGCTGCTGCCCGCCGACTGCGATCGCGGCCACGCCGGAGTCCGCGCCGAGGCCGCCGGCCGCTGCGGCGGCGACGGTGAACGCGTCCCACCACGCGTCGGGGTGCACCTCGGTGCCGTCGGGGTGCGACGCGGAGCCGGAGCGCACGAGCGCCCCGGTCTCCGCGTCACGGACGACGACCTTGCACGACTGCGTCGACGAGTCGACGCCGGCGACAAGGATGCCGCTCATCAGCCGACGAGGTGCTTGAGCGCGAGCTGGTGCAGCGCGACGAGCCCGTACTCACGCTCCGCGGCGGCGTCGAGGTCGAACGTCTCGCGCGTCGTCGGGTCGGCCAGGAACTGGTCGAAGGTCTCGCCCTCGCCGAGCGTGGACTGGCCGAGCTCGAAGATGCCGGCGTGCTCGAACGCCTTCTGGACCTCGGGGTCCTCGCGGTACTGCTTGGCCTTCTTGGCGAGGAGCGAGTAGGTCTCGATGTTGGCGCGGGCGGAGTCCCACACGCCGTCGGGGCCCTCGGTGCGCGACGGCTTGTAGTCGAAGTGGCGGGCACCCTCGTACTTCGGCCCACCGTTCGGGAAGCCGTTCTCGAGCAGGTCGACCGTGAAGAACGCGGACAGGAGGTCGCCGTGGCCGAACACGAGGTCCTGGTCGAACTTCGGGCCGTGCTGGCCGTTGAGGTCGATGTGGAAGAGCTTGCCCGCGTAGAGGGCGAGCGCGAGGCCGTGCGTGTAGTTGAGCGTGGCCATCTGCTCGTGGCCGGTCTCGGGGTTGAGGCCGACGATGTCGCCGTTGTCGAGCGTCGCGATGAGGGCGAGCGCGTGGCCGATCGACGGCAGGAAGATGTCGCCGCGGGGCTCGTTCGGCTTCGGCTCGAGGCCGATGCGCAGGTCGTAGCCCTTCTCCTTGATGTACGCGGCGACGGTGTCGATGCCCTCGGCGTAGCGGGCGTGCGCGGCGTGCAGGTCCTTCGAGTTGTCGTACTCGACGCCCTCGCGGCCGCCCCACATGACGAAGGTCTGCGCGCCGAGCTCGGCGGCGAGGTCGACGTTGCGGAGGATCTTGCGCAGGCCGAAGCGGCGGACGCCGCGGTCGTTCGACGTGAACGCGCCGTCCTTGAAGACGGGGTGCGTGAACGTGTTGGTCGTGACCATCTCGATCACGAGGCCGGTCTCGTCGGCGGCCTTCTTGACGGAGTCGATGCGCGCGCGGCGGTCCGCGTCGTCGGCGTCGAACGGGAAGACGTCGTTGTCGTGGAACGTGAAGCCCCACGCGCCGATGTCCGCGAGCTTGCGCACGGACTCGGCCGGGTCGAGCGCGGCACGCGTCGGGTCGCCGAACGGGTCCTGGGCCTGCCAGCCCACGGTCCAGAGACCGAACGAGAACTTGAAGTCAGGGGTGGCCGCGGGGGTGCTCATCCGGGGGTGCTCCTCATCGAGATGGGAGGTCCCTGGGGATCAGGGACCTGGTCGGTGGGCCGGCCGCGCGGGAGCGAGGACCGAGCCCTTTGTTGTATGGATGAACTTAACGCGTGGCGCGGGTAGGGTCAAGACTCATGGAGCTCCCCGGCGTCGCCACCCCCAAGGCTCGGCAGGCCTCGCTGCGCGAGCACAACCTCGCACTCGTCGCCCGCAGCGTGTTCGGCTCGCCCGAACCGCTGTCCCGGGCCGCCGTCGCCCTCGCGACCGGGCTCACCCGCGCGACGGTCGGCTCGCTCGTCGACCAGCTCGTCGCCGGGCGCGTCGTCGCCGAGCTCGCGCCCGCGCCCGGCCAGGTCGGACGCCCGGCGGTGCCGCTCGTGCCCGCCTCACGGACCGTCGTCGGGCTCGGGCTCGAGGTCAACGTCGACTACGTCGGCGTGCGCGCGCTCGACCTGTCGGGAGCGACCGTCGCCGAACGCATCGAAGGTGCGCCGGGCGCTGCGCCCGCCGACTTCTCGGGCAGCGACCCCGTCCGCGTGCTCGCCCGCCTGGGCGACCTCGCGCGCGACGTCGTCGCCGAGGTCGAGGCCGACGGCATGCAGGTCGCCGGCACCCGGCTCGCGCTGCCCGGCCTCGTGGACGCGCGTGCCGGCTTCCTCCAGGTCGCCCCGAACCTCGGCTGGGAGTCGCTCGCGCCGGTGCCGCTGCTCGGACTGCTGCCCGCAAGCGTCGAGATCGCCAACGAGGCTAACCTCGCAGGGCTCGCCCAGCTCCCGTTCGGCCAGTTCGCGTCCTCCGGCCACGACGGCACCACCTTCGTGCACGTCTCGGGTGACGTCGGCATCGGTGCCGCGATCGTCCTCGACGGCGAGCTGTACCTCGGCCGGCACGGTTGGGCGGGGGAGATCGGTCACGTCGTCGTCGATCCGGCGGGGCCGCGCTGCCGGTGCGGAGCGACGGGCTGCCTCGAGCAGCTCGCCGGCAAGGACGCGATCCTGCGCGGACTGGGCCTCGAGGCCTCCGTGGCCGCCCGGCCCGACGGCGCAGCGTCCGGCGACCTCACCCCGGTCCTCGAGGCGCTGGCCGGGGGAGGGGAGCCTGGCGAGCGGGCGCGCGCCGTCGTCGGGCGGGCCGGGAAGGCCCTCGGCACGGCGCTCTCGACGCTCGTCAACCTGCTCGACCTCGACACGGTGTTCCTCGGCGGCGTCTACGCGACCCTCGCCGAAGACCTGCGTCCGCAGCTCGAGGCCGAGCTGCGGACGCGCGTCCTGGCCTCGCCGTGGGAGCGGATCGTGGTGCGCCCCGCGCCCGTGTCCGGGTACGCGGCCCTCATGGGCGGGGCACGCGCCGTCCTGCGGGACCTGGTGCAGGCGCCCAGCGACTTCCTCGAGACGCTGGAACGCCTGTAGACGCCGAGAGCGCCGGGACGGAACGGCTCGCGTTCCGTCTCGGCGCTCTCGGTGCGTGCAGGCGCCTGGCCCGTCGCATCAGATCGAGTTGGCCTTCGCCTTCACGTGGATGAAGGTCCAGCTCGCCCGCCACATGCTGCGCACGTGGATGGACTTGCCGGGGCGCGGGGCGTCGATGATCTTGTTGCCGCCCACGTAGATGCCCACGTGGCCGGGCGTGTAGACGAGGTCGCCGGGCTTGGCGTGCTTCTTGGACACGACCTTGCCCGCGTGGCGCTGGCCCGACGACGTACGGGGGAGCGTCTTCACCTTCGTGTGCGAGTACACGTACTTGGTGAAGCCCGAGCAGTCGAAGCCGCGAGGGCTCGAGCCGCCGTACACGTAACGGGTGCCGGTGTACTTCACGGCCCTCTCGACGACGCGCGACGAGTACTTGTGCGTGTGCACCGTCGTGTACTTGGTGCGGCTCTTGACGCTGCTGGGGTGCGCCGGGTGGATCGTCGCGCGGACGCGATGGTGGCCGACCTTGAGGTGCTTGGAGAGGCGGTAGGTCACCTTGCCGTGCTTGAGCGTGCGGATGGCGACGAGCTTGCCGCTGACGCGGAAGTAGACCTTGCCGGTCGTGGCCTTGCCGCGTGTCGTCGAGGTGACCTTCACGAGCGGCGGCTTGTTCTTGTAGTACGACTTGTCGCTGATCTTGAGAGACAGCGACGGCGTCGACTTGTGGACGGCCTTGGTGGCCGTGGCGGCAGCTGCGGGGGTAGCGGCTGCGGTGGCGACGAGACCGCCGCCGACGAGGCCGACGAGGAGGCCTGCGGTGGTCGCGACACGGCCGAATCGGCGCGGACGACCACCCTCAGGGCGCACGGCGCCCTGCTCACGGGTTCGGAGCATGGTGTTGTACCTCTCACGCCTGCGAGGTGAGCTGTCGGGTTCGGGCGGGAGGTACGTGCCCGGCCGCTTGCGCGGCTTCACCCCGAGGAGGTCCGGTCCGTCATGGCCCGGGCCCCCGAAGGTGGGTCCCCCGTCGCTGCCACGGGTCATGGGCCCTTCCCGGTGGCAGCGCTCGGCGTTCCGGGTCGGGGCGGACGGGGGGTCGTGCAGCCGTCAGCGGATCGAGGCTAGGCAACGGACCCCGGAGGTCACAAATATGTAACGAGGACTTGCGTGTGCCCGAGTTGACCGGCTAGGCCCCGGTGGGAACCGGTCGGTGACACTCGGTCTCGGTTATGACAGAACAGGCGTTAACCGCCCGGATACCCCCGAGATCGTCGGTACGCCCGTGCCGTAAACCTTCACATCCGGTAGCGCTCCCACGGGCGTGTCGAAGCCCGGGATGTCGGGTTTCTCGGGTGTGTGCCGGGGGTCGCCCCGGGCGTGGCGTCCCGTGTAGGCTGCGGAATAAGGAAGGGAGCCGTTCAAAACGGCTCCGTGTCGCCGGGGCCGCCGGCGCACCAGCCGACCGGAGGACCAGGTCATGCCCAGCACCCAGGCCGCACCCGCCCGCCAGCAGCTCTCCCGGCGCGCTGCCGTCCTGCTCGCCGCCGGGCACGACGCCGCCTCCCACGACGTCCTCACGCAGCCCCTGGGCGACTCGACGGTCGTCCAGCGCGCGCTCGAGACGCTCACGCAGGTCGTCGACCGGGACCGCACCGTCGTCGTCGTGGCCCAGGGCGACACCCGCGTGCGCGAGCTGCTCGGCCCCGACCTCACGTACGTCGAGCAGACCGGCGCGGAGGGCACCGGCCCCGCCGCGCTGGCCGCGCGCGGTGCGCTCCCGGGAGACGCGGACGTCGTGCTCGTCGCCTACGGGGACACGCCGCTGCTGCGCAGCGAGTCGCTCCTCGGGCTGCTGACCCGGCACGCCCTCAAGGACGCCGACCTCACGTTCCTCACCGCCGTGCTCGCCGAGCCGCGGCCCGCCTACGACCGCGTGGTCCGCTCCGACGGCAGGGTCACCGCCATCGTGAGCGCCGGATCGGAGCCCGCGGCGGGCGAGACCGAGGACGGGCACGAGATCAACGTCGGCGCGTACGTGGCGGCGCCGGCCTTCCTGTTCGAGGTCCTCGACGAGCTGGTCGCCGCAGGCGCGGACCGGCTCACCGACCTCGCGCACCGCACGATCGCCGACGGCCGCCGCGTCGAGACGTACCAGATCTACGACACCGACGAGGTCCACGGCATCAACTCGCCGGCCGAGCTGCAGGACGCGGCGGACATCCTGCTCAAGCGGCTCTTCATGCCGAAGAAGAACACCGACACGACCATCCACTTCGGCACCGGCGGCTGGCGGGCGGTGATCGGCGAGGGCTACACGCTCGCCAACGTGCGCCGCCTGTCCCAAGCCATCGCCAACGAGACCACGCGCCAGGGACTCGAGTCGCGCGGCGTCGTCGTCGGCGGGGACCGCCGGTTCCTCTCCGAGGAGTCCAAGATCGCGGCCGCCGAGGTCTTCGCCGGCAACAACATCCCGGTCACCCTCCTGCCCGACGACGTCCCCACCCCGCTCGTCACGTTCGCCGCTCCCTACCTCGGGGCGGCGTACGGGATCATCGTCACCTCGAGCCACAACCCGCCCGAGTGGAACGGCATCAAGGTGTTCCGCGCCGACGGTTCGCTGCCGCTCGACGACGAGACCGACCGGTACCAGGACGAGGCCAACGCCATGTCCGTGGACGACGTCATCACGCTCGACCTCGATCTCGCCCGCGCGGCGGGCGTCGTCGTCGACCGGACGCTCACGGACCCCTACATCGACGCGATCGAGAAGATCGTCGACGTCGAGGCGGTGCGCGGCACCGACCTGCAGGTCGTCGTCGACCCGATGTACGGGACCAGCCAGCTCACGCTCGGCACGATCCTCGGCGACATGCGCGTGCGCGCCGAGTTCATCCACGCGCAGCACAACCCGCTGTTCGGAGGCATCGCACCTGCCCCCGACCTGCAGCGCCTGTCCGCGCTCATCGAGATGATCCGCTCCGGCGGCGGCCGGTACGCGCTCGGGATGGCGACCGACGGCGACTCCGACCGGATCGGGATCGTCGACGAGACCGGCGAGTACATCACCACCAACGACCTCCTCCTGCTCCTGTACTGGTACCTGCACGAGGTGCGTGGGGAGAAGGGCGGCGTCGTCCGCAACCTCGCGACGACGCACCTGCTCGACCGCCTCGCAGCGCACTTCGGCGAGGAGTCGCGTGAGGTCAAGGTCGGCTTCAAGCACGTGACCGCGGGCATGGAGGAGATCGGCGCGGTCCTCGGCGGCGAGTCGTCGGGCGGCCTCACGATCCGCGGCTGGATCCTCGGCAAGGACGGCATCTTCGCGTGCGCGCTCGTCGTCGAGATGCTGGCCCGCACGGGCAAGCGGATCTCCGAGCTGCGCGAGATGGTCTACGCGATCACGGGCCGCCTGTACACGCTCGAGGCGGGCGTCCCCTCGACCCCCGAGATGCGCGTCGCGGTACCGCGCCGGCTCGAGGCCGAGCCGCTCACGCACGTCGGCCCGTACCCCGTCGTCAGCGTCTCCCACCTCGACGGCACCAAGATCCTCCTCGAGAACGACAACTGGGCGCTCCTGCGCTTCTCGGGCACCGAGCCGGTGCTCCGGATGTTCGTCGAGGCCGACTCGCCCGAGAAGGCCGAGGAGCTGCTCGAGTGGCTCAAGGGCTTCGTCACCGCGGGCGTCTGAGCCCGTCCCATCGCCTCCCCACCCCGGAACGACCAGCACGAGCAAGGACGCCTCACCCATGCGCTACGGATTCTTCGACACCGACGCCGACGAGTACGTGATCGACCGCCCCGACGTCCCGGTCTCGTGGACGAACTACCTGGGCACGAAGAACATGTGCACCGTGCTGTCCCACCACGGGGGCGGCTACTCGTACTACAAGAGCTCGCAGTACGGCCGGATCTCGCGGTTCCGCCAGAACGGCGTGCCCCTGGACCGTCCGGGCCACTACGTGTACCTGCGCGACGACGCCGACGGTGACTACTGGTCGGCGTCCTGGCAGCCGGTGGGCAAGCCGTTCGTGGAGCCGGGCGAGGAGCCCGACGCCGCGGCCGGGCCGGGCGCCAAGGGACGGTGGACCACCCGCCACGGCATGGGCTACACGCGCTTCCGCTCCGAGTACCGCGGCATCGACACCGAGCAGACCGTCTTCATCCCGCTCGACGACGACGTCGAGGTGTGGGACGTGCGCGTCACCAACACGTCGGACCGGGTGCGCGAGCTGACGGTCGCGTCGTACGTCGAGTTCAGCTTCCACACGATCACGATCGACAACCAGAACCTGCAGATGTCGCTGTACGCGTCCGGCTCGTCGTACGCGGACGGCATCATCGAGTACGACTTCTACTACGAGCCGTGGACGTTCCACTACGTCGCGTCGAGCGAGACGCCGTCGTCGTACGACTCGCTGCGCGACAACTTCATCGGCCCCTACCGGACCGAGACGAACCCGGTCGCGGTCGAACGGGGCGCAGGGAGCAACCAGAGCGCGACGACCCAGAACCACTGCGGGTCGCTCCAGCACAAGGTCGTCCTGCAGCCGGGCGAGACCAAGCGCCTCGTCTACCTGCTGGGCTACGGCTCGCGGGACGAGGCCGGCCGCGCCATGCAGGCGAAGTACTCCGACGTCGCGTCGGCTGAGCCCCCCGCTCTGCCGGCGGTCGATCTCGAGTTCCAGCGCCTGCGCGACTACTGGCACGCCAAGCAGGACAAGCTCCGCATCCGCACGCCCCACGAGGGCATGAACACGATGATCAACTCGTGGACGCTGCTCCAGGCGGAGACGTGCGTCGTGTGGTCGCGGTTCGCGTCGTTCGTCGAGGTCGGCGGACGCAACGGGCTGGGCTACCGCGACACGGCCCAGGACGTCATGAGCGTCATCCACTCCAACCCGACGAAGACACGCCAGCGCATCCTCGAGCTCCTGCGTGCGCAGACCGAGCAGGGTTACGGGCTGCACCTGTTCGACCCCAAGGCGTTCGACCCCGACGCCGAGCAGCTCCCCGACGTGCCGTCCCCGACGATCGTCCCGACCCCGAACGTCGCGGACCTCATCCACGGGCTCGAGGACACCTGCTCGGACGACCACCTGTGGCTCGTCCCGTCCGTCGTCGAGTACGTCAAGGAGACCGGGGACCTCGCGTTCCTGGACCTCGAGGTCCCGTTCGCGCAGGGCACCCCCGCGACCGTGTACGAGCACCTGCGCCGCGCGCTGGAGTTCTCGGCCGAGCAGGTCGGGCCCAACGGCGTCGCGCTCGGCCTGCGCGCCGACTGGAACGACTGCCTCAACCTGGGCGGCGGGGAGACGTCGCTCGTGACGTTCCTGCACGCGTGGGCGATCCGGGCGTTCCTGGAGATCTGTGAGCACAGGCGAGCGGCCGGTGACGCGTCCGCGTCCGAGGACGTCGAGCGCTGGACGGCGGAGCTCGACCGCATCCGCGGCGTCGCCGACGCCGAGCTGTGGGACGGCCGCTGGTGGATCCGCGGCTACACCCGCGACGGCGTGAAGATCGGCTCCGCGGCCAACGACGAGGGCAAGATCTTCCTCGAGCACCAGGCGTGGCCCGTGATCGCGGGGATCACGTCGCAGGAGCGCGGCGAGGCGTCGATGGACTCGGTGCGCGAGCTGCTCGGCTCCGAGTACGGCAGCCACCTCAACTGGCCGGCGTTCACCAAGGTCGACGACACCGTCGGGTTCGTGACCCGCGTCTACCCGGGCATCAAGGAGAACGCCGCGATCTTCAGCCACCCCAACGCGTGGCCGATCATCGCCGAGGCGCTCCTCGGGCGCGGCGACGAGGCCGTCCAGTTCTACGACTCGATCCTGCCGTTCAACCAGAACGACAACATCGAGGTCCGCGGCGCCGAGCCGTACGCGTACGTCCAGTTCCTCTACGGCCGCGACCACGAGTGGTTCGGCAAGGCGCAGAACCCGTGGCTGACCGGTACCGCCGGCTGGATGTACACGGCCGTGACCAAGTACGTCCTGGGCGTCCGGCTCGCGCTCGACGGCCTCGTCGTCGACCCGTCGATCCCCGCCGACTGGGACGGGTTCGACGTCCGGCGCGAGTGGCGCGGCGCGGTCTACGAGATCGAGGTCCGCAACCCCGAGCACGTCTCGCACGGGGTCGCGTCCGTGACGGTCGACGGCGTCGCGCACGAGCCCGGGACCCCGATCCCGGCCGCGCCCGCCGGGTCGACGGTGAACGTCGTCGTGACGCTGGGCTGACCCGCCCTCGTTCCGGTACGACGACGGCCGCGCTCCTCGTGAGGGGAGCGCGGCCGTCGTCGTGCGCGGTCGAGGGTCTCAGGTGTTGATCCCTTCGTCCCAGCCCTCGTGCCAGCCCGTCTGGAAGTCGCTGACGCCCGCGACGACCCACCCCAGGAAGAACAGGATGAAGACCGCGCCCACGACGATCCCTGCGATCGCCATACCGCGGCCTGCCGTGCCGTCCCGCCTGATCTGGTGGAGCGCCACGATCCCGAGCACCAGCCCGACGAACCCGGCGAGCCCGCACGTGACGATCCCGCCGATCGAGGTCCACATCGACGCGACGGCGAGTCCGTTGCGGCGCTGCGGCCCCGGGTACCCGGGCGCGTAGCCGCCGTAGGGCGACGGGTAGCCGGTGCCGTACGGGGGTGGGGTGCCGTACGGCTGCTGCGGGTTCGGCTGCGCCGGGTAGGGCTGCTGCCCGTAGGGCGGCGGCACCTGCCCGTACGACGGCGGCACGTACGGCGGGTAGGCGGGGTTCGGCTGCTGGGGCTGCTTCGGGTCCTGGGAGGCACCGGCGGACGGGGTGGCGTACGGGTCCGGAGGTGCGCCGTCGGACGGTGGGATCGTCATGGCCGAGACGGTACCGGGTCCTGGGCGCTCGGCGCGCTCAGCGGACCAGGGTCCGCTTGGCCTTGCGGGCCGCCCGGACGAGGAACGGTGCCGTGGCTGGACGCAACGGCGGGTTCACGGTCGCCGCAGGGGCGACCGGCGCAGGCGCGGGGGAGGCTTGCTCGCGCGCGGTCGCGAGCTCGGCGCGCACCGTGCGCAGTGCGCCCTCGCTCGCCGAGCGGTCCGCCGACGCGCGGAACCCGCGCAGGGCGAGGTGCCGCTCCGCAGGCGTGAACGGGACGTGCTCGGCGGCGACGGCCGCACCACCGAGCTCCCGGTGGATCCCGGCGACGTTCTCGATGGTCAGCCTGTGGAACCGTTCGCGCGTGCCGGCGAGCTCGGCGCGGAGCTCGTCGCCGCGCTCGTCGACGTCGTGGAGCGTGCGGTAGAGGTTCTCCTCGAACCCGGCGTCGCGCGGGTCGAGCGCCCACTCCGGGTGCCCGAGGTCGGACGCGAAGTACCCGGTCTTGGGGTGGACGTCCAGCGAGACGGGTACCGCGCCCATGCCGAACGGCACCATCTGCGCGTGGCCGCGCGTGCCGAGGAACGTGGGGCTCTCCCGCAGCACCTCGAGGCCGCGGAACATCGCGTCGCGCACCCCGAAGAGCCGGGTCTCGGGAGCGTCGACGCCGTGTTCGGCGAGGACCTCGCCGAAGCGCAGGTCGGCGCGGGAGAACGGCACGCTGCGCACGTCCCAGCCCTCGCTCGCGAGCCGCGCGAGCACCCGGGCCTGGGCGGCGTAGATCGCCTCGGCGTCGAAGCCGGCGCGGAGCTGGCGCTTCCCGACGATCGACTGGGCGGCGATCCTCCGGCCCGGCGCGGCCGGGGTGTCGGCGAGGTCGGGGAACAGGGACGAGGCGATCGTCGTCGGGCAGGGTTGGTAGACCACCCGGTCGCGGAGCGACGGCGGGAGGTACTCGCGGATGGTGCGTACCGAGCCGTGGTTGCGCAGGCCGAAGAAGACCGACTTCTCGACCGTGAGCGCGAGGTGCTCGCGGAACGGTTCCGCGAAGTCGGGCTGCTCGTAGAACCGGTTGTTGCCGACGGCGAACACGATGAGCGGCTTCTCGAGCCGGCGGAGCTGCTCGATCGAGATGTTCCACTGCCAGCCCGAGCGGCGGTTCGGGTTCGTGTCGCTGAGGAAGAGGCCGCCCCCGCCGAGGACCACGGCGTCGGCCTCGGCGTTGATCATGTCGACGAGGCGCGGCCCGACGGCGTCGCGCAGCGGCCGGGTGTCGTAGACCTCGAAGCCCTCGCGCCCGCCGTAGCCCTCGAACGTCTGACGGACCGCCTCGAAGAGCAGCGTGTCCCCGTAGTTGCCGTAGGTGGGGATGTCGAAGTGGAAGAGGCGGAACGGGCTCATGCGTGCGGGTCCTTCGGTCGGGGGACGGGGCGGCTCCCGGGACGGAGCGCGCCGTGGCCGTCGGCGGCCTCGACCTCGGCAAGGTAGCGGGTGAGGCGCGGTCCGTGCGCCGTGGCGCGCGCCTGCCGGAGCCGGTGCTCGTAGAGGGTCGGGTCGGTGAGCTTGGCGAGGAACAGGGCCGCGAGCTCGATGGTGCCGCGCAGGGTCGGGTGCTCGAAGCGGTCGGCGAGCGCGTCGATCAGCGCGAGCTGGGACGACGTCGACAGGGCGCCCCAGTCGACGGCGTCGGCGAGGTCGTCGAGGGGTTCGGCGACGACGAGGACGCCGCTCGCCCGGGCGACCTCGCCCACGTAGACCAAGCGGTCCCAGAGCGCGGAGACGGTCGTGAGGACCCAGGGCGAGCCCCAGTGGAACATGTCCTGGTGGACGATCACCGAGCCCGGGCGGGTGAGCGTCACGAACCCGTGCATGGTCTCCGTCATGGTCGACGCCTGCTTGACGACGTCGACGAAGAGGAGCTCGACGGGTCCGCCCGGGGCGTCGTGCGCCGCCAGGGGGCCGACGTGCACGTCCACGAGGTCGCGGACGTCGGCGACGGTCGCCTCCCAGCGCGGGAGGACGTTCTCGCCGGCGGCGACCCCGAAGGACGGCCAGGCCTCCTGGACGAACAGGTCGTACGTGTGGATCCGGGGGAGCGGCCGGCCGGAGCGGCCTTCGCGCAGCCCCGTCCCGAGGGCGACGGTGGACCCGCCGAGGAACGTCCCCAGCTCGACGACGTCCCCCCAGCCCTCGACGACGTCGCGCGCCAGACCGTGCAGGAGCGTGACCTCCTCGCGGGCGAGCATGGTGGGCAGGGCGTGGGCGCCCGGGAAGGGCTCGTCGTCGGCGGGCTGGTGCCGCGCGCGGGCGACGGCCTCCGTCACCGCCGCGACCCGCGCCTCGAGCAGGGCCGGCTCGGGCACCGTCGAGGTCACGCGCCGACCTGTCCGGCCGTGGACCGGCCCGGCCTGGCGAGCGCGTGCACGCGGGCGCTGCGGACCTCGCGGGCGATCGACGCGTTGGTCGGGGCGAGCGCCCACGCGCGGCGGAACGCGTGCAACGCGTCCCGGTTGCGGCCGAGGCGGCGCAGCGCGTACCCGAGCTCGCGGAGCTCACCGGGAGTGGGCGGTCGCGTGCTCCACGCCTCGCAGAGGGTGGGTTCGACCGCCTCCCACCGGCCCTCGCGCGCGAGGCGCTGGGCGGTCCGGAGGGCGGGTTCAGCGGCCTGACGCGCGCCCTTGGTGCCGGCGCGCGCGACGGGAGCCCGCCGCAGGGACGCGACGAGGTCTTGCAGCTCGCCCGGGGTCAGGTACCCGAGCCACTCCCGGTCGAGCTCGTCGTAGCGCCCGTCCGGCCCGGCGGGCTGCCACGGCTTGGGACCCACGTAGTGCAGGATCTTGACGTCCTCGTCCTGGTAGACGGCGGAGTGGTGGGAGAAGATCCGCTTCGTCGTGTTGTACTCGAGCGGCAGCGGCCGCCAGGCGTCGACGAACGCGTTGAGGAAACCCTGGTCGCCACCGTCGGAGGACGCCGTGGTCCGCAGCGCGGCCATCATCCGCGCGAACAGGTCGGCCGACGGCGTCGCCGCGAAGACTCCCGAGTTGAACTCCTCCCCGGTCGGGAGCCGGAGCCCGGCGTCCGGCACGGCCGCGAAGTCGTCGCCGTCGAAGAGCTCGTCGACGTTCTGGCGCACGACGGCGTCCGAGTCGACGAACACGACGCGGTCCAGGAAGTCGAGCCGGAACGCGTGCAGCTTGGTGTACGTGGCGGCGAAACGGTCCTGCACGCGCCGGGCGGTGGTGGGGGCCGCACCCGCGACGACGGGGTTGACGATCGCGGGGACGTCGACCGTGTGGATGCCGCTCGCGAGGAGGGCGGCCGTGTCGGCGTCGGGCGTGCACAGGGCGAGCAGGGGGACGTCGGTGACCCGGCGCAGCGACCCGGCGAGCGCGCGGGCGCCGTGGTGGTAGTCGCCGGAGACCACGGTCACGTACGCGCACCGGCGGCCGTCGACCTCCGCGTACAGGCGACCGTCGAGCGGCTCGCGGACCTCGACGGGGCCGAGCGCGTCGCCGTCGGCGGAGGGGACCGCGGGCAGCGTCACGACGGCGCGCGCCTTGGGCTCGCCCAGGTGCGGCGTCGGGTGCGTCGCGAGGCTCGGGCGGTCGGTGATCGTCGTCGGGCCGGGGAGGTAGAGCCCGAGGGTCTCGGACGCGCCGAGGTTGGTGACGTGCGCGTCGGGGAACTCGACCAGGCAGGCCCGCAGGAACGCGAGGTCGGTGCCCAGCCCGTGCGCGTCCTCGTAGCCGGGCGCGAGGTCCTTGCCGGCGAGCGACTTCTCCACGGCCTCCGGGACCGTGTAGCCGTACCGGGCCGTGCTCGACTCGTACAGGTCGATCCCCGCGAGGTAGATCTCCCGGAAGCCGACGCCGAGCCCGAAGGCCAGCGCCTGCAGCCCCGTCGTGGGCAGGCCGGGCCGGCTCATGAAGTGGCGGGCGAGGCGCGGGTGTCGGGCGGTCACGGACCACGAGTCGAGCTCTGTGAGACCCAGCCCGAGGAACGGGTTGCCCCCCTTGTCGGTGTCGCGGTGCGACGCGACGCGGACCGGGGTCACGAGCCGGTCGAGCGTGTAGCGGCCGCTGCGCACCTCGTCCGCGAGCATCGTCTCGAGCCGGGCGTGCGGGACGGCCGAGAACCACGCGTCCACGTGGCGGCCGACGTGGTAGTGGCTCTCGAGGAAGAACCAGTTCACCCGGAAGACGACGGCGTCCGCCGGGAGGGCGTCGTAGCGGGGCATGGCCGAGCTCGGTCCGTTGCCCACGACGACGAGGGGGCGGCCCGTGAGGGCGTCGAAGTCCTTGAGCTCGAGGTCGCCCGGCTCGCGGCCGAGCGGGACGCTGCGCATGGTGGCCATCCACGGAGCGTGCCGTGGACGGACGAACGGGTCGCGAACACGCCGTGAACGCCGGGCCGCACGCGGGCGGCCGTCCGGCTACGCGGCGTCGTCGGCGAGGTCGAGGATCACGGGGACGTGGTCGGACGCGCCCTTGCCCTTGCGCTCGTTCCGGTCGATCTCGACCGCCGTGACGCGCGCGGCCAGCGCGGGCGTCGCGTAGGCGAGGTCGATGCGCATGCCCTCGTTCCGGGGGAACCGGAGCTGGGTGTAGTCCCAGTACGTGTACTTCCCGGGCTCGGGCAGGTGCTCGCGCGTGACCTCGGTCCACCCCGCCCGCGCGAACGCGGCGAACGCCTCGCGCTCGGCGGGGGAGACGTGGGTCCGGCCCGCGAACAGCGCGGGGTCCCACACGTCGGTGTCGAGGGGCGCGATGTTCCAGTCGCCCATCAGCGCGGCCTGGAGCGTCGGGTCGGCCTCGAGCCAGCCCTCGGCCGCGTCGCGGAGCCGAGCGAGCCACTCGAGCTTGTAGTGGTAGTGCGGGTCGTCGAGGACGCGCCCGTTCGGCACGTAGAGCGACCACACCCGCACCCCGCCGCACGTCGCGCCGATCGCGCGGGCCTCGCGCACGAGCGGGTCACCGAAACCGGGCTGGTCGGGGAAGCCGACCTCGACGCCCTCGATCCCCACGCGGGACAGGAGCGCGACCCCGTTCCACTGCGAGAGCCCGACGTGCGCCACCTCGTACCCGGCGAGCTCGAACGGCAGCGCGGGGAACTGGTCGTCCCGGCACTTGGTCTCCTGGATCGCGAGCACGTCCGTGCCCGACCGTTCGAGGAACGCGAGGACCCGGTCGGCCCGGCTGCGGATCGAGTTGACGTTCCAGGTGGCGATGCGCATGACGGCGAGCGTATCGGCCCTCCCCAACACCCCACCCACCGCCTACAGTGGCGGGCATGGCGACCGCACTCATCACCGGCGCGAGCTCGGGCCTGGGCCTCGAGTTCGCGTGGCAGCTGGCCACCAACAGGCACGACGTCGTCCTGGTCGCCCGGGACGAGGAGCGCCTCACCGACCTCGCCGGCCAGCTCCACGTGGCCGCGGGCGTCCAGGTCGAGGTGCTCGCGGCGGACCTCTCCGAGCAGGAGGGGCTGGACCGGGTGGCGGCGCGGGTCGCGGACCGAGAACAACCCGTCTCCCTCCTCGTCAACAACGCGGGCTTCCCCGTGAACCAGCCGTTCGTCGGTGGGGACCTCGACGTCGAGCTGAGGGCCCTGGACGTGCTCGTCAAGGCCGTCCTCGTGCTCTCCCACGCGGCCGCGCCGGCGATGGTCGAGCGCGGACGGGGCGCGATCCTCAACGTGGCGTCGGTCGCGGCCCTCACCACGAGCAGCACGTACTCCGCGCACAAGGCCTGGGTCCGCACGTTCACCGAGGTGCTCGCCGTCCAGCTCAAGGGCACCGGCGTCACCGCGACCGCCCTGTGCCCCGGCCTCACGCACACCGAGTTCCACGACCGGGCGGACATCGACGTGTCGGGCCTGCCCGACATCGCGTGGCTCGAGGCGGACCAGGTCGTCGCGACGGCGCTCGCCGACGTCCGACGCGGCGCGGTGATCTCGACGCCGTCGCTGCGCTACCAGGTCGCGTCCGGGTTCCTGCGTGCGATCCCGCGGTCCGCGGTCCGGGCGCTCGACACCACCGGCCTCACGGGCATGCGGAACCGCTGGAAGAAGGACTGACCCGCCCCGCTACGCTTGAGCCTTGTGACCGACACGACCGCCGCCTCGTTCTCCCCGACCCCGCGCGAGCAGCTGCGCGACCTCATCAAGGAGCTCGCCGTGGTGCACGGCCGGGTGACGCTGTCGTCCGGCAAGGAGGCCGACTACTACGTCGACCTGCGCCGCGTGACGCTGCACCACCGCGCCGCGCCGCTGATCGGACACGTCCTCCTGGACCAGCTCGAGGAGCTCGGCTTCGGGACCGCAGAGGTGGACGCCGTCGGCGGGCTCACGCTGGGGGCGGACCCGATCGCGACCGCCCTGCTGCACGCCGCGGCGTCGCGCGGGCAGGACCTCGACGCGTTCGTCGTCCGCAAGGCCGCGAAGGCCCACGGGATGCAGCGCCAGATCGAGGGTCCGGACATCGCGGGCCGCCGGGTCGTGGTCCTCGAGGACACGACGACGACGGGCGGGTCACCCATCACGGCAGTCGAGGCGTGCCGTGCGGCGGGGGCCGAGGTCGTGGCCGTCGCGACGATCGTCGACCGGGCCACGGGCGCCGGCGAGAAGATCGAGGCTCTCGGCGTGCCCTACCACTACCTCTTCGACCTGGCCGACCTGGGCCTCGTCTGAGGTTCCGCGCGGAGCGCGCCGCGCCCGGTGCCTCTCAGACCCGGTCGACCAGGTCCGCGATCCCGTCGACGACCTCGTTGGGCCGGAACGGCCAGCCCTCGACCTCGTCGCGGCGTGTCGAACCCGTGAGCACGAGGTAGGTGTAGAGGCCCGCCTCGATGCCCGCGACGACGTCGGTGTCCATGCGGTCGCCGATCATCGCGGTCCGCTCGGAGTGCGCGTCGATCCGGTTGAGCGCGGACCGGAACATCATCGGGTTGGGCTTGCCGACGAAGTACGGCTGGCGGCCCGTGGCCTTGGTGATCATCGCGGCCACGGCGCCCGTCGCGGGCAGCGGGCCGTCGGGGCTCGGTCCCGTCGAGTCGGGGTTGGTGCACAGGAACCGGGCGCCGTCGCGCACCAGCCGGACGGCACGGGTGATCGCCTCGAACGAGTACGTGCGCGTCTCGCCGAGGATCACGTAGTCCGGATCGGTGTCGGTGAGCGTGTAGCCGGCTTCGTAGAGCGCGGTGGTGAGCCCGGCCTCGCCGATCACGAAGGCGCTCCCGCCGGGCATCTGCTGGGAGGCGAACGTCGCCGTCGCGAGGGCGGACGTCCAGATCGCCGACTCCGGGACCCTGATCCCGGTCGCGGCGAGCCGTGCCCGCAGGTCCCGCGGCGTGAAGATCGAGTTGTTCGTGAGGACGAGGAACGGCCGGTCCTTCTCGCGCAGGCGTGCGATGAACTCCGGAGCACCGGGCAGCGCGCTGCCCTCGTGGACCAGGACGCCGTCCATGTCGGTGAGCCAGCAGTCGACCTCGCGCGTGGGCTCCTCGCGGGTGTCGTCGGTCATGGTCAGGCCTCCTCGTGCTCGTTGCGGGAACGGGTGGTCGGGGCCGTTACCCCGGCCGCGCGGCCGTGCCGGGGGCCGGGGACCGCAGGGGCCGCGGCACGGGACGCCCGGGTCTTGCGCCGCGCCTCGAGGACGATCGGCACGACGGACAGCAGGACGATGCCGATGAAGATGGGTTCGATGTTGTCGCGGATGAACGAGATCCGCCCGAGGTAGTAGCCGAGCGTCGTGACGACGGTCGTCCACACGAACGTCCCGAGCAGGCTGTAGGGCCAGAAGGAGCGGTAGCGCATCCGTCCGACGCCCGCCGCGATCGGCGCGAACGTCCGCACGATCGGGACGAACTGTGCGAGCAGGATCGTGCGGCCGCCGTACCGGTCGAAGTACTCGTTCGTCTTGTCGACGTAGTCCTTGCGCAGGATCTTCGAGTCGGGGCGGCTGAAGATCCGCGGCCCCGCGAACTTCCCGATGGCGTACCCGCACTGGTTGCCGCAGAACGCGGCCGCGAACAGGATCGCGATCAGCACGGGCAGCGAGATGTCGAGGCTGCGGCCGCCGTCGGTCGCGGCGACGAGCATGCCGGCGGTGAACAGCAGCGAGTCGCCGGGCAGGAACGGGAAGACGAGCCCCGTCTCGATGAAGACGATGAACACGATGCCGGCGAGCGCGAACGACCCGAACCGGTCGATCAGGTTGTTCGGGTCGATGAGGTCGAGCGGGCTCGCGGCGAGCTGTGCGGACAGGTGGCCGGCCAGCTCTCCGGACAGGGCGAGGGCGGTCATGGGTTCAGCGTAGTGGCCGGGTTCGGAGCGGCCTGCGGGCGGGTTGGGGACGCCCTGTGCAGACGCGTTCTTCCGGGAGGGCCTCAACCTCGTGCCGGACGCGCGGTACGGCACGGTCACCGGTACGGCACGGTCACCTATGACGAGTGGCTCGCGAAGGACTGACACTCCCGCCCCCAACCCGGCGGGCGTGGATCCCGTGGTCGGCCGACGCCGCGACCCGCGAGGATGGTCGGATGACCGTGGAGAGACCCGGGGACCGGACCGACGACGAGCCGGGGCGCGTCGTCGGGGTCGGGCCGTGGCCGGGCGGGCCCGACGCGTGGCCGCGCCTGCCGTCCGGCGAGCCCGACCCGCGCTACGACCCCGAGCTCCTCGCGGGCGGCGACGCGCGCAACGTCGTCGACGCCTACCGCTACCTGACGGTCGAGGCGATCGTCGCCGACCTCGACCGCAAGCGCGCCGAGCACCCGGCCGCCCAGCTCCACGTCGCGGTCGAGAACTGGGCCCACGACCTCAACATCGGTTCCGTCGTCAGGACGGCCAACGCGTTCAACGCGGCGAGCGTCCGGATCGTCGGACGACGACGCTGGAACCGGCGCGGCGCGATGGTCACCGACCGGTACCTGCACGTCGAGCACCACCCCGACGCGGGGGCGCTGGCGGCGTGGGCTGCGACGGCCGGCCCGCCCGACGACGCAGGCTCGCCCACGCGGCTCCCCGTCGTCGGCGTCGACAACGTGCCGGGCTCGGTGCCGCTCGAGGGGATGGCGCTCCCCGCGTCGTGCGTGCTGCTGCTCGGCCAGGAGAGCGCGGGCCTGAGCGCGGAGGCCCAGGCCGTGTGCGACGTCGTCGTGCACGTGACGCAGCACGGCTCGACGCGTTCGCTCAACGCGGGCGCGGCCGCCGCGATCGCGATGTGGGCGTGGGCCGTCCAGCAGATGTGACGGCCTGCTGAGACGGGCTCGGGCGCGTGGAGGATCCGTGGAAGAATCCAAGGAGCCCACCCTCCGCATCACACAGGAGACCACTCAGATGCCCATCGCAACCCCCGAGATCTACGCCGAGATGATCGACCGCGCCAAGGCGGGCTCGTTCGCCTACCCGGCGGTCAACATCACCTCCTCGCAGACGATCACCGCGGCCCTCCAGGGCTTCGCCGAGGCGGAGTCGGACGGCATCATCCAGGTCTCCGTCGGCGGCGCCGAGTACGCCGCGGGCTCCACGATCAAGGACCGGGTGTCCGGCTCGCTCGCCCTCGCCGCATACGCGACCGAGGTCGCGAAGAACTACCCGGTGAACATCGCGATCCACACCGACCACTGCGCCAAGCAGAACATCGACTCGTGGGTCCGCCCGCTGCTCCAGATCGAGGCCCAGCAGGTCAAGGACGGCGGCCTCCCGACGTTCCAGTCGCACATGTGGGACGGCTCGACCGTGCCGCTCGACGAGAACCTCGTCATCGCGCAGGAGCTCCTCGAGCTCTCCGTCGCGGCCCGCACGATCCTCGAGATCGAGATCGGCGTCGTCGGCGGCGAGGAGGACGGCCACGAGGCGGCGATCAACGAGAAGCTCTACACGACCCCCGAGGACGGCCTCGCGACGGTCCGCGCGCTCGGCCTGGGCGAGAAGGGCCGCTACCTGACGGCCCTCACGTTCGGCAACGTGCACGGCGTCTACAAGCCGGGTGCCGTCAAGCTCCGCCCGGCCCTCCTCAAGGAGATCCAGGACGTCGTCGGCAAGGAGGTCGGCAAGGAGAACCCGTTCGACCTCGTCTTCCACGGTGGCTCCGGCTCGACGGCCGAGGAGATCTCGGAGGCCGTCGACAACGGCGTCATCAAGATGAACATCGACACGGACACGCAGTACGCGTTCACGCGTCCGGTCGCCGCGCACATGTTCAGCAACTACGACGGCGTCCTCAAGGTCGACGGCGAGGTCGGCAACAAGAAGGCCTACGACCCGCGCGCGTGGGGCAAGCTCGCCGAGGCCGGCATGGCCCAGCGCATCGTCGAGGCGGCGCAGCAGCTCCGCTCGGCGGGCCACAAGCTCTGACGGTCGCGCCCGGTGACGTGACGAGGGCCCGGCGGTCGGACGACCGCCGGGCCCTCGTGCTCTGTCGGGATGCGTCTCGCGAGCAGCTGCTAGTCGAGGCCCGGGTCCACGTCGACGAGCTCCACGAGCTCGTCGAGGCGGGTCACGGTGAGCAGGAACCTCATGCTCGGGGGCGCCCGCAGGACGCGCACGGGCGGGTTCGCGCGGCTCGCCAGCTCGGCCAGGAACGACACGCCGGACGAGTCGATGAAGGTCACGTGGTGCGCGTCGATCTCGATGGGCAGCCCGGTGTCCTCGGCGTCGCCGATCGCGTCACGCAGGTCGTGCTCGAGGTCGATGTCGATTTCACCCGCGAGGACGATGCGGACGCGCTGGCTGCCGACGATGACGCCGACGTCGCCGGGGTCGCGCTCGACGCCGGAAACCTCGTCGATCGAGGCGCCGACGAGCTCGTCGGCGACGTCGACGGACGCGCCGTCGGGCTCACCGGCGGGATCGGTACGGTTGTTCTGCTCGTGCACGTGCCCAATCTACGGTCGATCGGCGTCTGGGGACAGTACCCTCGACGCGTGCCGCACATGCGCTGACCTGCACGAGCAGCGCGGAGGAGGGGCCATGGAGGGACGGGACGCGCGTCCGGCCGGTGTGCCGGACCCTCCGGTCGCCGTGCCCGGAGCCGTTCCGGCGCCCTCGGTCGGCGCGTTGTCCGAGGCTCTGCTCGCCGCGCTCGAGGCGTCGACGGTGCCGATGTTCCTCACGGGCCCGCGGCGCGGCGGCCTGCGGCTCGAGTGGATGAACGCGGCGTTCCGCGGCCAGGTGGCGGACGGGACGCACGCCGTCGTGGGCGAGCCGCTGTCGGTGCTTCGGGACCTCGTCCAGGAGGGACCGGACATCGACCCGCTGCGGACCGCGTTCGACGGCGGGAGCGCCGTGCAGGTCGTCGTGCACGACGTCGCGGCCGACGGTGAGCTGCGCTGGCACCAGCTCTCGTTCAGCCCGGTGCAGGCGGCCGGCGGGTCCGAGCACTGGCTCGGCGTGCAGGTCGACGTGTCGGACCAGGTCGGTGAGCCGTCGGGGGAGCGGGCCACCGTCGAGCTGTCGCGCCGCCGGATGGCGCGGCTCGACCTCATGACGCAGGTGTCGTCGCTCCTCACGGACCTCGACCACCCGCTGGTGCTGCGCGAGATCGCCGACGTGCTCGGGCGCGCCGTCGGCTGCCGGATCGCGTTCTACATGAACGACAAGGGCCTGGTGTACGCGGAGAGCGTCGACGTGAACACGCCGCCGAGCTCGCGGATCCGCACCCGCCACCATCCCCGCCACGCGGCGCAGTCCGCGCCGCCCGAGGGACGGGCGTGGGCGCGCGACGTCGTGCAGGACGTGCTCGACGGCGAGGACCTCGGCCCGGTGCAGGTCGACCTGGGCGACCCGTACCCGCCGGGGAGCGCGAGCGACGTCCTGCAGCGTGACGTGCGGTCCCGGCTCGCTGCGGACCTCACCGAGACGGTGGGGGTGACGGTCTACCCGGTGCCGGGCCGCCGTCGGGTGCTGGGGCTCCTGGTCGTCGTCCTCGAGCCGGGGCGCGAGTTCATGCCGTCCCTGACGCCCGGGACGACGCTCCGGTCGATCGCCCGGCGCGCCGGCATGCTGATCGACACCGCGCGGCTGTACGCGCGGGAGCACCGGCTCGCCGAGACGCTGCAGCGCGCCATGCTCCCCGAGCAGGCCGACGTCACCGGGCTCGACGTGTGGACCTACTACGCCCCGAACTCGGACCACGCGCAGGTCGGCGGCGACTGGTACGACGTCCTGCAGCTCACCGAGCGCGACGTGGGCGTGGTGATCGGCGACGTCGTCGGGCACGACGTCGAGGCCGCGGCGACCATGGGGCAGATGCGGTCCGTGGTGCGCTCCTACGCGTTCGAGATGACGCTCCCGGGCGACGTGCTCGAGCGCGTCGACGAGCTGGTCTCGGGGATGCGGCTGCCGCGCGCGTCCAGCCTCGTGTACGCACGGCTCGAGCGCCTGCCTGTCGAGCCCTCGCAGGGCGAGCCGTTGTGGGAGCTCGCGTACTCGCGTGCGGGCCACCTCCCGCCCGTGCTGGTGCGGGCGGGTGCGGCCCGGCTGCTCGACGGCGCGGCGGGCACGCTCATCGGCTACGGACCCAGCGTGCGCGCGACCGCGAGCCTGCGGCTCCTGCCGGGCGACGTGCTGGTCTTCTACACCGACGGACTCATCGAGCGGCGCGACCGCGACCTGCGTGCCGGGCTCGAGGCGCTGGCCGCCGAGGCGGGTGCCGTGAGCGCCGTCGACGCTGCGGGTGTGGGGGAGCAGCTCCTCTCGCGGGTCGGGTCGACGCCGGAGGACGACATCGCGGTCGTGGTCGTCCGGGTGCCCGACGTGCGCAGCGACGTCGTCCCCACCGACGGCGGCCCGCGCAGCCGCCGGTGGCTCCTGCCGAGCGAGCCGACGTCGATCGCGCGGGCGCGGCACGCCGTCGTGCGGACGTGCCAGGCGTGGCAGGTCGAGGGGGCGTCGCAGGCCGAGCTGGTCGCGTCGGAGCTGGTCGCGAACGCCGTCATGCACGGCTGGGGGCACGTGGCGCTGCGGTTGTTCGACACCGGGCGCACGCTCCGGATCGAGGTCGAGGACGCCAACCCGTCCCCGCCCGTGCCGACCGACGGGCACGTGAACCGCGGCGGCGGCTACGGGATGCAGATCGTCGAGCGGCTCGCGGACTGGGGCTGGCGTCCGACGCGCACCGGCAAGATCGTGTGGGCGAAGCTGCACGGCGTGAGCACGTTCACGGGCGCGCTCCGGCGAGTACCTGATACCGGCAGTTCTGGTCAGTCATCCTGAGGGACAGGGGCCGGCGCCGGTGTCGACCCCCGCGAGAAGCAACGGCGCGACCACGGAGCAGCACCATGTCGACCACGTCCACCACCCCCGCACCCACTGGCGTCGGCGTCAGCGAGCCCGACTACGACCTCGCCCAGCCCCTCGCGCCCGACTTCGGCGACGCCTTCCACGACGCCACCGACGCCGACCGCGAGCACCAGCTCCGCGTCCGCGCCTTCGTCCAGGACGAGGTCCTCCCCGTCATCGACGACTACTGGGAGCGCGCCGAGTTCCCCGTCGACCTCGCGCGCCGGATGGGCGAGCTCGACCTCCTGCGCGACGGCGTCGCCGTCCCCGGCTTCCCCCACACGAGCCACCTCGGCGCCGGCCTCGCCGCCATGGAGATGTCCCGCGGCGACGGCTCCGTCGCCACCATCTCCGGCGTCCAGGGCGGACTCGCCCTCCGCTCGATCATGATGCTCGGCTCCGACGAGCAGATCGCCGAGTGGGCCGAGCCCATCTCCCGCGGCACCAAGCTCGCGGCCTTCGCACTCACCGAGCCCACCCACGGCTCCGACTCCGTCTCCCTCGAGACCACCGCCCGCGCCAAGGACGGCGGGTTCGTCCTGCGCGGCGAGAAGAAGTGGATCGGGAACGGGTCCGTCGGCGACGTGTCCGTCGTGTGGGCGCGCGGCGAGGACGGCCAGGTCCACGGCTTCATCGTCCCCCAGGACTCGCCCGGCTACGAGGCCCGCACCATCACCGGCAAGATGTCGTTGCGCGCCATCTTCCAGGCGCACATCGTGCTCGACGACGTCTACGTCCCCGCCGAGAACGTCCTCCCCGGAGCGCGGTCCTTCAAGGACACCTCCCGCGTGCTCGAGGCGACCCGGCTCGGGGTCGCGTGGGGCGCCGTCGGGCAGGCCACCGCCTGCTACGAGGCCGCGGTCGCCTACTCCCAGCAGCGCGTCCAGTTCGGCAAGCCGCTCGCCAAGCACCAGATGGTCCAGGAGCGGCTCACGCAGATGGCGTCGACGCTCACGCAGCTCCAGCTCGTCGCGGCGGCCATGACCCGCCAGGAGGCGGCCGGCACCCTCACCGGGCCGCAGGCGTCCCTCGCCAAGTACACGTGCACCCGCGGTGCCCGCCAGATCGCCTCCACGGCGCGCGACCTGCTCGGCGGGAACGGCATCCTCCTGCAGAACCGGGTCGCCCGGCACTTCACCGACATCGAGGCCCTGCACACCTACGAGGGCACCGAGAGCGTCCAGGCGCTCATCGTGGGGCGGGCGATCACGGGCATGTCGGCGTTCGCCTAGGCCGTTCGTCGACGTGGGTCCGGCGGGGGCCGCGGGGAGGTGTGCGCGACCTACCATCCGCACCCCTCGTTCCTCGGGGTGCCCCCGCCAGACCCACCACGGTCACGCACACCTCCCTGCAGCCCCCACCTCTTCCGTCCCGTCGCTCTCGCGTACGAGCGCGGACGACCCGTGTGGTCGGGTGGGCGCATCGGGTGCCGCGTCGAACTGACTCGGATCGTCGGTCACGGGGGTGGTCGGCGACGATCTGAGTCGGTTCGACGATGGGTCCGAGGCGGCTTCGTCCACAGATTGCTGGTGAGGCCCCCACGCGCGGGCCGGACTTGCGACGCTGCTGGGCGTGACCGTCTCGCCACCGCTGCCGCCGCTGCCCTTCCGGACCGTCGATGCGCTCGCCGCCGGGGTCGGTGCCCGGCGGCTGCGGTCCGCGAAGCTGTATGCGCCCGTGCCCGGGGTGCGGATGGATGCGGCACTGCGTGACGACTGCCGGGCCGTGTGCCGTGCCCTCGCGCTCGTCCTGCCCGACGGCGCAGCGTTCTCCCACCTGACCGCCGCGCGGCTCTGGCAGCTCCCCGTGAGCCTGGTGGCGGAGCGAGAGGCGCGGCTCCACGTGACTGGTCGCGGGGCGCCGTGCGGCGGGGCATCGACCCCGTCCACGAGGAACGGGTCGTGCTCACCGATGCTCTGCTCGCCGACGACGGCCTGCGCGAGGTCCCGCGCTACGGCGTCCTGCCGGTCGACCTGGAAGCCGCGCTCGCGCGGACGCGAGGACGGCGCGGCGGCCGTGGCCTCGCTCGCGCGCTCGCCGACGCTGCGCGGTTCGTGGACTCACCGCCCGAGACCCGGTTGCGGCTCGGGCTTCGTTCCGCGGGCCTCCCGCCCCCCGTCGTGGGTGCCGACGTCTTCACGCCGGCGGAAGCTTGCGAGCGACGTCGCCCGGCGGGACTCGTACGAGCGCGTCGGCTGGCGGCAGGTGGTGCTCTTCGCCGACGACCTCATGACGCGCTGGCACGTGACGTGTCGTCGCGTGCAGGAGGCGCTCGACGCCCAAGGCGAGCGGCGCCGCACGCTCCTGCGGACGTCGTCGACGACGACGGCGGGCGGCGGGGCGGCGGGTTCAGCCGGCGAGGTGGGCCTCGAGGCGCGTGAGGAGCTCCTCCTGCGCGGCGACCACCAGCGCGCGGGCCTCGTCGAGGCCGCACCAGCGCGTGCGGTCGAGCTCCGGGAACTCCTGGAGCCGTCCCGAGCGCGGCGGCCACTCGAGCGTGAACGTGTTGGAGGCGGGCCGGCCCGGATCGGGCAGGTCCCAGCCGTCCGGGACGTGGCGCGCCCACGCGGTGACGCGCTTTCCGCGCTTGTTGCGCACGGTGCCGAGCTCGACGTCGGGCTCCGGTGCGCCGTCGGGACCCGGAGCCGAAGGCGGGAGGACGCCCAGCTCCTCCGTCGTCTCGCGGAGCGCGGCGTCGTAGAGCGCCTCGGTGCGGGCCGGGGCGTCGTCGTCAGCGGGGAGCGTCTCGACCTCGCCCTTGGGGATCGTCCAGGCCCGCGCGTCCTTGCGGGACCAGAACGGGCCGCCCATGTGCCCGACGAGCACCTCGACGTCTTCGAGGCCCTGGCGCCACAGCACGAGCCCGGCGGACTCGCTCACGGCCACCGCGTCGAACCCGACCTCACGACGTGCTCCCCTGGAGGGGGAACTCGTCGGTGCACCGGTGCGCCCGGTCGATCCGGAACAGGTCGAGCGCGCCGCACACCTCGAGGACGAACAGGTCCCGGTCCGACGTGCCACGCAGCACGGTCGCGCCGCCGCGCTTGCGGCCGGAGTCGGCGAGCGAGATGAGGAACGCGGCGCCCGTCGAGTCCATGAACGTCACCGCGCACATGTCGATCACGAGGAGCTGACGGCGCAGCCCGACGACGCGGGCCGCGATCTCGGGGAACTGGTCCCGCTCCGCGAGGTCGAGGTCGCCCGTGATGACGAGTGTCGTCGTCGCCGGAGACGTGGCGATCTCGATCATGTGTGCCACCGTAGCCAACAATGGGCTCATGGCACACAATCTCCTGGGTCCTGATCCCGTCCGCCTGCCCGACGACCACGCCGACGTGACGGCCCGCGCGATGATCGCCGACGGCGCGAGCGTCGCCGACGCCGCCCGTGCGCACCCCGCGTCGTCGTACGTGTGGGCGGTGCTCGCGGAGGACGCGCTCGCCGGCCGCGGCAGCACCGCGGGCCTGCCCGACGCCGACCTCCTCGCCTACGCGCTGGCCCGCACCGGCTACCACCGTGGCCTCGACTCGCTCCGCAAGGCAGGGTGGCGAGGGCAGGGCCCGATCCCGGTCGACCACGTCGCGAACCAGGGTGTGCTCCGGGCGCTGCTCGCGCTCGCGGAGGCCGCGGACGGGATCGGCGAGACCGACGAGGGCGTGCGCTGCCGTCAGTTCCTCGCCGACTCGGGTGTGACGCCCGACGAGGTGGCGGCGCTCCGCCGGTAGCCCGCCGACGGCGTGGTCCGCGGAAGGTCAAGAGCGCGCCAACCGGTAGACTCGTGAAGGTTTGTCCAGCGATCGTGAAAGTGGTGGAGTCATGCCGGCCGTGGTGCTCGTCGGTGCCCAGTGGGGAGACGAAGGCAAGGGCAAGGCGACGGACCTGCTCGGGTCGCGCGTCGACTACGTGGTGAAGTTCAACGGCGGCAACAACGCCGGCCACACGGTCGTCATCGGCGACGAGAAGTACGCGCTCCACCTCCTGCCGTCAGGCATCCTCTCGCCGGGCGTCGTCCCGGTGATCGCGAACGGCGTCGTCGTCGACATCGACGTGCTGTTCGAGGAGCTCGACGCCCTGATCGAGCGCGGCGTCGACGTCTCGCGGCTCCTGGTCTCGGGCTCCGCGCACGTGATCGCGGGCTACCACCGGACCATCGACAAGGTCACCGAGCGCTTCCTCGGAAAGCGCCGCATCGGCACCACGGGCCGTGGCATCGGCCCGGCGTACGCGGACAAGATCAACCGCGTCGGGATCCGCATGTGGGACCTGTTCGACGAGAAGATCCTCGCCGAGAAGGTCGAGGGCGCCCTCGACCAGAAGAACCACCTGCTCGTGAAGGTGTACAACCGCCGCGCCATCACGGTCGAGGAGACGGTCGAGGAGCTGCTCCAGCACGCCGAGCGCCTCAAGCCGATGGTCACGGACACGTCGCTCGTGCTCAACAAGGCGCTCGACGACGACAAGACGCTCCTGTTCGAGGCCGGCCAGGCCACGATGCTCGACGTCGACCACGGCACGTACCCGTTCGTGACGTCGTCGAGCGCGACGGCCGGCGGCGCGGTCACGGGCTCGGGCATCGGTCCGACCCGGGTCACGGGCGTGATCGGCGTCGTCAAGGCGTACACGACGCGCGTCGGCGAGGGGCCGTTCCCGACCGAGCTGTTCGACCAGTGGGGCGAGTACCTGCAGAAGACAGGTGGCGAGTTCGGCGTCACCACCGGCCGCGCGCGGCGCTGCGGCTGGTACGACTCGGTGATCACCCGCTACGCGACGCGCGTCAACGGCCTCACCGACCTCGTGCTCACCAAGCTCGACGTGCTCACGGGCATCGAGAAGATCCCGGTCTGCGTCGCGTACGACGTCGACGGCGTCCGCTACGACGAGATGCCCACCGACCAGACGGCGTTCCACCACGCGACGCCGGTCTACGAGGAGCTCGACGGCTGGTGGGAGGACATCTCCCAGGCGCGGACCTTCGACGAGCTGCCCGTGAACGCGCAGCGGTACGTGCACGCGCTCGAGGAGATGTCGGGAACGCGGATCTCCGCGATCGGTGTCGGCCCGGCCCGGGACGCCACAATTCAGGTGCACGACCTGCTCGGATGAGGTGGGCTGGGGGGATGACAACTCACCCAGCCGACGCCCTCTCCGCGCTGGTGACACGCCAGCGCACCGCCCCCGTCGACGAGGAGTCGGCCCGACGGCTCGCGGCGAACGGCCTCGAGCTGAGCCTCGTCACCACCGACGACGAGCGGGACGCCTGGGTGCAGAGCGTCGCCCGCGGGTTCCTCGACACCGAGCGCGACGCGGGGCAGCTCGCGGCGGTCCGCGAGCGAAGCACGTACCGCCGCGCGGTGGGCGTCTACGACCCGTCGGCCCCCGAGCCCGCCGCGCCGGTCGGCTCGGTCGCGGGATGGGTCACGGACCTCACCGTGCCGGGCGGCGCCACGCTCCCGACGCTCGCGGTCAGCGCGGTCACGGTCGCCGCGACCCACCACCGGCGCGGGATCGCACGGGCGCTCGTCGAGGGTGAGCTGAGGACGGCCGCCGCGCTCGGGGTACCGCTCGCGAGCCTGACGGTGAGCGAGTCACAGCTGTACGGGCGCTACGGGTTCGGGGCGGCTGTCCCCGTGACGTCGTGGCGGATCGACAACCGCCGCGCCGGCTGGATCGGGCCCGAACCCGGGGGCCGCGTCGACTTCGTGTCGCGTGAGCGGTTCCGGGAGCTCGCCCCCGCCCTCCACGAGCGCGTGCGGCCGCGCGTCGTCGGCGAGGTCCCCGTGCCGGCGGGGCAGTGGGACTCCTTCGCCGGCACGCGCCCCGACGCCAAGGAGGCCGGCAAGAACCGTGCCGTCCAGTACACCGACGCTGCCGGCGAGGTCCGCGGGCTGCTGGTCTACGGCGTCGAGGAGAACCCCGTCGACTACCCGCGCTCGACGGCGACCGTGTCGCTGCTCCTCGCCGAGAACCCCGACGCGCACGCGGCGCTGTGGCGGTTCGTGCTGGGGCTCGACCTGATCGGCGAGGTGCGGGCGTCCGAGCTGTCCGTCGACGAGCCGCTGCGCTGGATGATCGCCGACCAGCGCGCCGCGCACGTCGAGGTCGTCGACCACCACTACGTGCGGATCCTCGACGTCTCCGCCGCGCTCGAGGCCCGGCGCTACGGGGCGCCCGGGGTCCTCGCGCTCGACGTCACCGACCCCCTCGGCATCACCGGCGGCCGCTGGCTGCTCGACGTCGACGACGACGGCCGCGGCGTCGTCGAGGCGTGGCCCGACGGCGCAGCGGCACCCGCCGGGGCGACCACCGTCGAGCTCGGCGTCACCGAGCTCGCGATCGCCTACCTGGGCGGTGTCTCGCTCGCGACCCTCGTGGCGGCCGGACGCGCGACGACGTCCGACCCGGCCCACGCGGCCCGGGTGCTGGGCTGGCACGAGGCGCCGCGGCTCAGCTTCTGGTACTGACGGGGATCACCCGTCGGAACACCGTCCGCAGAGTGGTGAAAACCCCGCCGGGAGCGGGGTACGTGACTACGATCGATGATCATGAAGATCCTCGTCGTCGGGTCCGGTGCTCGCGAGCACGCCATCGTCCACAGCCTCGCGCAGGAGGCGTTGCACGGGATCCGCCACGACCTCCATGCGGCCCCGGGGAACCCGGGTATCGGGGAGCACGCGGACCTGCACGACGTCGTCGCCACCGACCCAGACGCGGTGACCGCGCTCGCCGTCCGCCTGCACGCGGACCTCGTCGTGATCGGCCCGGAGGGCCCGCTCGTCGCGGGCGTCGCCGACGCCGTCCGGGAGGCGGGGATCGCCGTCTTCGGCCCGAGCGGGGCCGCCGCGAGGCTCGAGGGATCGAAGGCGTTCGCGAAGGAGATCATGGCGGCCGCCGGGGTCCCGACGGCGATGGCCCACGTCTGCACGACGATCGCCCAGGTCGGTGAGGCGCTCGACGCGTTCGGTGCGCCGTACGTCGTCAAGGACGACGGGCTCGCCGCGGGGAAGGGCGTCGTCGTGACGCTCGACCGCTCGGCGGCGGTAGCCCACGCCAAGGCGTGCCTCGCGAAGAAGGACGGGCAGGTCGTCATCGAGGAGTTCCTCGACGGGCCCGAGGTGTCGCTGTTCTGCATCTCGGACGGCACCACCGTGGTCCCGCTGGCCCCCGCTCAGGACTTCAAGCGCGCGTTCGACGAGGACCGTGGTCCGAACACGGGCGGCATGGGCGCGTACACCCCGCTGCCGTGGGCGCCGGAGCACCTCGTCGACGAGGTCGTGAAGCGCGTCGCCCAGCCGACGATCGACGTGATGCGCGAGCAGGGCACGCCGTTCGTCGGGGTCCTCTACTGCGGCCTGGCGCTCACGCACCGCGGCGTGCGGGTCGTGGAGTTCAACGCCCGGTTCGGGGACCCCGAGACCCAGTCCGTGCTGGCGCGGCTCGTCACGCCGCTGTCCGCGGTGATGAACGCCGCGGCGCGCGGCACCCTCGCCGACGTCGGGCCCCTGCGCTGGACGCCCGACGCGTCGGTGACCGTCGTGCTCGCCGCGCACGGCTACCCGGGCGACGTCCGCACGGGTGACCCGATCATCGGTGTGCACTCCGCCGACGCCGTGCCCGGGGTGCACGTGCTCCACGCCGGCACCGCGCTCGACGACGACGGCCAGCTTCGGTCCGCGGGCGGGCGCGTGCTGTCGGTGGTCGCGGTGGGGGAGGACCTGCTCGACGCGCGGTCGCGCGCCTACCGGGCGATCGAGCGCATCATCCTGCCCGGGTCGCACTACCGCACCGACATCGCCCAGGCGGCGGCGGGCCCGCACCACGTCCAGCACGCGGCCGACCTGCACGACAACTACCCGGCCGAGCGGTTCTGAGCGTGACCGGGCTCGCGCCGGCCGACGACGAGATCCAGTTCCGCAGCGACGTCACGGTCGAGCTGGTGCGCGCGAGCGCGTCCGACGCCGACGTCCTGTTCGCGGCGCGCGTCTCGACGCTCGGGGAGCAGAGTCTCGACGGCGCTCGGGGAGGCGGACCGGGCGACGGGGCGGCGCCCCGTGACCGCGGTCTGATCAACTACCTCATGCGGGACCGGCACGGCTCGCCGTTCGAGCACAACTCGATGACGTTCTACGTCCAGGCGCCGATCTTCGTGTTCCGGGAGTTCATGCGGCACCGGATCGCGTCCTACAACGAGGAGTCCGGCCGGTACCGCGAGCTCCGGCCCGTGTTCTACGTGCCCGACGACGACCGCGCCCTCGTGCAGGTCGGCAAGCCCGGGGCTTACGAGTTCCTGCCGGGCAGCGCGGAGCAGCACGCTCTCGTCGACGCGTCCGTGCGCGAGGTGGCGACGCACGCCTACCGTTCGTACCGCGCGATGCTCGACGCGGGTGTCGCTCGCGAGGTGGCCCGGATGGTCCTCCCGCTCGACCTCTACTCGTCCATGTACGTGACCATGAACGCGCGCTCGCTGATGAACTTCCTGTCGCTGCGCCGTCGGGCGGAGGGCAGCACCTTCCCGTCGTTCCCGCAGCGGGAGATCGAGCTGTGCGCGGAGCAGATGGAGGCGGCGTGGGAGCGGCTCATGCCGCTGACCCACGCCGCCTTCGTCGAGCACGGGCGCGTCGCGCCCTGACGCGTCAGCCCTCGAGGAGCCGCGCGCCCAGGACGAAGCGGTCCAGCACGTTCTGGTGGAGGCCCTTCGTCAGGTAGCCGTTCCAGGAGCCGAAGGTGCTCTGCACCTCGTCGAACCCGGACTGCAGGTACTCGGGACGCACGTCGAGGAGCGGCTTGTAGACGGCTGCCGCGGCGGCGGGCATCGACGCGAGCAGGGCGGCGTTCGCGTCCGCGCGGTACACGTTGCTCAGCAGGTAGTCGGACTGCACGACGTCGGCGGGGACGCCGAGCGTGGTCAGCAGGGCTGCGGACCCCCAGCCGGTGCGGTCCTTGCCGGCGGAGCAGTGGAAGACCAGCGCTCCGGGACGGCGCTCGACCTCCTCGAAGAGGTCGGTGTACGCGGCCTTGCCGGTCGTGGACGAGACCATCGTCTTCTCGGCGTCGACCATGAGCTGGTGGGCGGCGTCGGCCGTGGTCGGGTTGAACGTCGTGGTGGTCGAGCCGCCGAGGACGTCGTCGACGACGTACTTCGTGCCGGCCGGGAGCCGGTCGGGTGCGGCGCTGCGCTCGTCGGCGGTGCGGAGGTCGACGTCCGTGCGGACACCGAGGCGCCGGAGCTTCGCGAGGTCGGCGTCGGAGAGGTTGTTCAGCGCGTCGGCCCGGTAGACCTTGCCCATCGCGACCCAGCGGCCGTCCTCGGTGCGGTACCCGCCGAGGTCGCGGAAGTTGACGGTGCCGTCGAGCCGGACCAGGCGGTCCGCGAGGGTCAACGACTCGCCGCGGTCGGGTGCGAGACGGAACCAGCGGCGGTCCGCCGGTGCCGTGACGGTGACCGTCACGCTGCCGCGCGAGCCGCCCTGGGCGACGACGTGCCGCGTGTCGATCCGGTTCTGCTCGTCGCCGGTGTAGATCCGGACGTGGGAGATGCCCGGGGCGGTCCAGGTGATCGTGAACGTGCCGTCACCGTGGTCCGTGACGGTCGCCGCGGTGAACGGGATGGCGTGGGACGAGGGGAGCAGGTGCTGGGTGGCGGGCGCCGTCGTCGGGTGTGCCGAGGCGGCGGGGGCGACGAGGCCCAGGAGCAGGACGGAGGCGAGGGCGGACGCGGCGACGGCGCCGGTGCGGGTTCTCTTCATGAGGTCGCACGGTGCCGGTGGCACGCGAACGCCCGGTGAACCGAGGGGAGACCGCCGGACCACCTTCGTCTGAACATCCGTCGCCGCCAGCAACAGGTGGCGACCGTCGGACAGGGCGTGGCCGCCGGTGCGAGTTCTGGGAGACTGGGCACCGTGACCGAGACCCTCACGCTCCCCGGCTGGCGCCACGTCTACTCCGGCAAGGTCCGCGACCTGTACGAGCCCGACCTCCCGGCGATCGGCGGGGTGCATCCCCTCGGTGACGTCGTCCTGGTCGTGGCGAGCGACCGGATCAGCGCGTACGACCACGTCCTCGCGACCGAGATCCCCGACAAGGGCGTCGTCCTGACGCAGCTCAGCCTGTGGTGGTTCGAGCGGCTCGACGGCGTCGTCCCGAACCACGTCGTGAGCACCGAGGTCAGCGCGGAGCCGGGCGACGGGCTCGTGCCCGACGTCGTCGCAGGGCGCGCGATGATCTGCCGTCGCCTCGACATGTTCCCCGTCGAGTGCATCGCCCGCGGCTACCTGACGGGCTCCGGTCTCGCGGACTACCGCCGGACCGGCGAGGTCTCGGGGATCGCGCTGCCGGACGGCCTCACGGACGGCTCGCGCCTCCCGGAGCCGATCTTCACGCCGTCGACCAAGGCGGAGGTCGGCGAGCACGACGAGACCGTCACGCTCGACCAGGTCGCCGCGACGATCGGCGCCGACGACGCCGCACACCTCCGCGACCTGACGCTCACCGTCTACGCGCGCGCCGAGGAGCTGGCCCGCGAGCGGGGCATCGTCCTCGCGGACACCAAGCTCGAGTTCGGGCGCACCGGGGACGGGACCGTCGTCCTCGGCGACGAGGTCCTCACCCCCGACTCCTCACGCTTCTGGGACGCCACGACCTGGGAGCCCGGGCACGCGCAGCCCAGCTTCGACAAGCAGTTCGTCCGCGACTGGCTCACGTCGTCCGCCTCCGGCTGGGACCGCGCGTCGGGCGCCGAGCCGCCGGCCCTGCCCGACGACGTCGTGCAGGCCACGCGCGACCGGTACCTCGAGGCGTACGAGCGGCTCACGGGCAGCCCGCTCGAGCAGGAGTCCTGACCTCTCTGAGCTGACACGCCGACGGCGCGGCCACCCGGGAGGGTGGTCGCGCCGTCGGCGTCCGGTGGCCGGGTCAGTTCTGCACGGTGATCTTCTCGGTCACCGTGGTCTTGTCGCCGTCCTTGTCCGTCGCCGTGGCCAGGAGCGTGTGCGTGCCGTTGCTCAGGGTCCGGGTGTCCAGCTTGTACGCGAACGTCCCCGCCGTCGGCTGGTAGACGTAGTCGAGCCCGGCCGAGTCGACCCGCAGGTTGTACGCCTGCTGGTTCGCGCCGGAGAGCTTGACCTTGACGTTCGTCGTCCCCGAGACGGTGTCGCCCGTCGCGGGGCTCTTGAACGTGAGCACCGGCGCGTTGTGGATCGTGAAGGACACGGTCTTCTCGACGCCCTTGCCGTTCTTCCCGATCGCGTCGACCTTGAGGCCGTAGACGCCGTCGGGGAGAGTCCGGGTGTCGACGACGAGCTTCGGGTGGGTGCCCGAGTTCGTCGAGCCGGGAGCCTTGGTGTTGTCGGTCACCCAGGTGTGCCCCGCGCCGCGGTTGAGCTCGATGTACGTGTAGGAGAGGTCCGACGCCGGGCCCTCGAGCGCGACCTTGAACGTCGCCTTGCCGCTCACGACGTCGCCGTCCTGCACGGAGATCGACTTCACCGTGGGGGGCAGCGGGCCGGGGTAGGTGTCGAGGTAGGTGGTCGAGTCGTCGTTGGTGCCGGCGACCGCGGCCTTGCCTGCGTCGTTGACGACGTGGTCGATCCCGCCGACCCCGTTGAGGAACCGCGAGACCGCGTGCGTGAACGTGACGCCCTTCGTGACGGGCGCCGTGATCGCGGACTCGAGCCGGATGTCCGAGCCGTCGTTGCGCGTCGGGTCGAAGAACGAGTAGACCCCCAGCCCGTACGCGGTGTGCGTCGTCACGTCGGGCGACACGGCGTACGAGGCGTAGCCCTTGCGAGAGCCGTCCATCCACGCCGACTGCGTCGGCGGGTCGTACGGGAGCTCCGACTGGTAGAAGACCGTCGTGCCGTCCTCGCCGTTCCAGACGACCTGCTCCTTCTGGTAGTGCTCGACGAACAGACCGGTCGCGGTGACGTGCGCGCCGTTGACGACGAGGCCGTGGTCCGCGGTGTTCTGGTCCCAGCCGACGCCCGCGCCGTGGTCCGCGCGCCACGACCAGATGTCGTCGAGCAGGGTGCGCGGCGAGTTCACCTCGATCGCGGTCGTGACCTTGCCCTCGTGCGGGCCGCCGACGCGCACGAACACGTCGGACAGCGTCGTCGGGTTCGAGGCGTCGGAGTGCTTCGCACCCTGCGGCCCCACCTGGACCAGGACGTCGGACTTCACGGCGCCCGCGTCGACCGTGATGCCGGCGATCTTGATGCCCTTGACGTCGCCTGTCACGATCGCGGCGTTGCCGTTCGTGGGGGACAGCGTCGCCATACCGAGGCCGAGGACGACCTGGTTGGCCTTGGGCACGACGAGCGCCTCGTCGAGCGAGTACACGCCCGGCGTGAGGACCAGGTTCTTGCCCTTCTTGAGCGCCTTGTTGATCGTGGCGGCGGTGTCGCCCGGCTGCGCGATGAAGAACGACGAGATCGGGAGCGAGGCGCCCGCGTCGTCGCCGTCCGCCCACGAGACGCCCGAGCTGTCGGTCCGCGCGTCGGGCACGAAGACGGCGTAGCCGTGGTTCTTGTCCCACGTGAGGAACGGCGCGTCCCGGCTGACGGGCGTCCTCGGGACGACCGTGTAGGCGGGCGTCGGGTAGGTGAGCTGGTCGGCCGTGACCTTGCCGGACGCCGTGGTGTAGGTCGCGTCCGCGTTCACGCCCGCGAGGACCTGGTTCCAGACGGCGCCGTCCCAGGTCTGGAGCTGGCTGTCCTGGGTGTACCACTGCTGCTGGGAGCCCGAGGTGATGGTCCCGGCGACGCGCGAGTCGGACAGGTACCCGCCGGACGAGAACCCGCCGAACCGTGGGAACACGGACAGGCTGCCGGTCACGTCGAGGCGGCGAAGCGGCGCGGCCTGCGACACGGCCCAGCGGAGCTGGTGCGCGTCCGCGACCCCCTCGGGGTTGAGGAGACCGTCCGGGTTGTCGTCGGTCGGGTAGCAGACGCCCTTCACGCCGGTGTCCGTCGCGACGGGCTGCTGGATCGGGTTGATCTTCATGTTCGACAGCGAGCGCCAGAAGTTCGTGAGCGCGCTGTCGCCGCCGCCGCTGTTGTCCCACGGGCAGACGTTCGTCGGGGGCACCCCCTCCGCGTGGACCGCGCCGTTGATCGTGACGTCGTCGGGGTTGGAGCCGAGCCCGGCGACCGTCTCGTAGTAGCCCACCTGCCCGTTGATCACGTCGGTCGCGGTGGCGGGGTTGTCCTGCCCGGCCGCGCTCCCGTACGTGCCGGGCTTGAAGAAGAAGGCGTGCCGGTCGGTGCTGAACTCGCCGTACCCCTGGGCGGCGGCGAGGGCGCTGTTGATGTCCGCCGTCGACATCGACGGGTCGAAGACCGTGACGTTCGGTCCGAACGGGTTGTCTGCCGTGGCCGCGGAGGCGGACGTCGCGGCGAGTGTCGCACCGACGAGCCCGGTGGCGACGAGCGCGCCGGCGGCGAGCCCGGCGGTGGCGGCGCGCGCGGCGCCGTTCCGGCCCCGACGGGGCCGGCGGTGTGCTGATGTCACTTCTCGTGTTCTCCTTCGAACGCGAGCACCGACCCCCGCCCGTGGCTCCGCGTGCGAAACGAGGGGGGCACCGATGGACGTGCACAGCACGGGTGCGTCTCCAGGCGGAGCCACGCGCTGCGAACGTCACGCTACGTGACGCAGGTCACCGCCGCCAAGCGGCGTCCGCGGGTGAAAGGTCCCGCCGGTAGACTGGGCAGCGGATCCCCGCCGCCCCGTGCCCGTCCGGCGCTCCTCGCCGGCGGCGCCCCCCTCGAAGGAGCCCCTGTGGGACGCGTAGTCGTCGACGTCATGCCCAAGCCCGAGATCCTCGACCCGCAGGGGAAGGCCGTCGCCCGCGCCCTGCCGCGTCTGGGTTTCGACCAGTTCGTGAGCGTCCGTCAGGGTAAGCGGTTCGAGCTCGAGGTCGAGGGTGACGTCACCCCCGAGGTGCTCGACGCGGCGCAGCGCGCCGCCGAGACCGTGCTGTCGAACCCGGTGATCGAGGACGTCGTCCGGGTTGCGGACATCGAAGCGGACGCGGCCGCGACGGTGGCGTCCGAGGGCCTGGCGTGAGCACCGCCACGGCCGGCGCGCAGGGCCTTCGCGTCGGCGTCATCACCTTTCCCGGCACCCTGGACGACCGTGACGCTGCGCGCGCCGTCCGGCTCGCGGGCGCCGAGGCCGTGTCGCTCTGGCACGGCGACGCGGACCTGCACGACGTCGACGCGGTCGTCCTGCCGGGCGGGTTCTCGTACGGCGACTACCTGCGGGCCGGGGCGATCAGCCGGTTCGCGCCCGTGATGGAGAAGGTCGTCGACGCCGCGCACGGCGGTCTGCCCGTGCTCGGCATCTGCAACGGCTTCCAGGTCCTCACCGAGGTCCACCTGCTTCCGGGTTCGATGATCAAGAACGACCACCTGTCGTTCATCTGCCGCGAGCAGCCGCTGGTCGTCGAGAACGCGTCGACGGCGTGGACGAACGAGTACGAGCAGGGCCAGCGGATCGTGGTCCCGCTCAAGAACCAGGACGGCCAGTACGTCGCCGACGAGCACACCCTCGACGAGCTCGAGGGCGAGGGTCGTGTCGTGTTCCGTTACGAGGGCTGGAACCCGAACGGCTCGCGTCGCGGGATCGCGGGCGTCACGAACGCCCGAGGCAACGTCGTCGGGCTCATGCCGCACCCCGAGCACGCCGTCGAGGCGGGGTTCGGCCCCGCCGCGGACGCCGGACCACGCTCCGGCACCGACGGGCTGACGTTCTTCACCTCGGTGCTCGCGCACCTCGTCGCCGCCTGAGCGACGGGGGCTCGTTGGCGTGACTGACGCCGTGCCCGAACCGGCTCCCGTGGGCTCCCCCCGCGCGCCCTCCGACCTCGCCGGTGCGCCCCCGCCCGACGTCGCCGTGCCCGCCGTCGTGGACCGCCTCGCCGCGGGTGACGTCGTCGTCCCGGTGTGGGAGAACGCCGTCGGTGGCCTGACGTTCCGCCTGGGCGAGGGCTCGCGCGCCCGGTACGTGAAGTGGGTGCCCCCCACCGAGCGTGCGGCCGAGCTCGACCTGGTGGCCGAGGCGGAGCGCCTCGCCTGGGCGGCACCGTTCACCCCCGTCCCGCGCGTCCTGGACGCCGGCACCGACGACGACGGCGCCGCCTGGCTGATGACGGCGGCGCTGCCGGGCGAGAGTGCGGTGAGCGACCGGTGGCGGGCCGACCCTCGCACGGCGGTCCGGGCGGTCGGGGAGGGGTTGCGCGCCCTGCACGACGCGCTGCCCGTCGCGGAGTGCCCGTTCGACTGGGGCGTCGGCTCGCGCGTCGCCCGGGGTCGGCTCCGCCCCGGCGCCGACCTCGCGCTCCTCGACCGGCTCGCCGCCGAGCCCCCCGAGCCCGAGCGGCTCGTGGTGTGCCATGGCGACGCCTGCGCCCCCAACACGCTCCTGGGCCACGACGGCCGCTGGCTCGCGCACGTGGACCTCGGGACGCTGGGCGTCGCCGACGCGTGGGCCGATCTCGCGGTCGCGGCCTGGAGCACGCAGTGGAACTACGGACCCGGCTGGGAGGACGAGCTCCTCGCGGCCTACGGCACCGCCGTCGACACCGAGCGCACCGCGTACTACCGCGCGCTGTGGGACGCGACCTGAACCCACGACGGGCAGGCTTGACCTTGACCTCGGGGGAAGGTCCACGGTGGTCGTGGCCGGGCAGGGTGCTCGGCCTCGAGGAGACGACGATGGACGACGTGCTGGTCCCGATCGGCCGCTTCTCGGCGTTGAGCCGCCTCTCGCCGAAGGCGCTGCGGCTCTACGACGAGCTGGGCCTCGTGGTGCCCGCGCGCACCGACCCGGTCACGGGCTACCGCTGGTACGACCCGGGACAGGCCTCACGGGCCCGTCTGGTGGGTCTGCTCCGGGAGCTGCACCTGTCGCTCCCGGAGATCGCCCGCGTGCTGGTCCTGGACGGTGCCGCCGCAGCGACGGTCGTGCAGGAGCACGCCGCCGCGGACGCCGGTGCCGCGCAGGCCCGGTCCGAGCTCGCCGGGTACGTCTGCCGCCTCCTCGCCGACCCGAACGGGAGGCACGCCATGGAGCAGTACACGATCGAGACACGGACGGTTCCGAGCCGGGCCGTCCTGAGCTGGACGCGTCGCGTCCACAGCGAGGGGCTGGGTGAGGTGCTCGGCGAGGCGCTGGGGCGGATGCGCTCCGCCGGACCGGGGCTGCCCGGGATCGAGGGCTGCCCGTACGTCGTCTACCACGCCGAGGTCTCCGACGACAGCGACGGCCCCGTCGAGGTGGTCAGGCCGATCGCGTCGCACGACGACGCCGTGGCCGCCGCGAAGGCGCTGGGGGACGTCCAGGCGCTGGTCGAGCCGACGCACGACGAGGCGTTCGTGCGTCTGACCGCGGCGCAGCTCCGGGGCGCCGAGGTGCTGGACGCCCTCGACGCGCTGCGCCGTTCGGTGGACGGGTCCGGGCGGCGCTCCGCCGGGCCGCCGCGGCAGGTGATGATCGCCGACTGGCGGACCGCCGGGCCCGACGACGCCGCGTGCGACCTCGCGGTCCCCTTGGCGGCACCGGCGGGCGGTGCCGACAGGACGGCACGGAGGGCGTCGGATAACGTCGGAGCATGACGCGTGGGGGCCGGGTCAGGTCCTCGGCGACGTTCGTCGGGGGCGTGCTGGGCGCGGCGGTCGTGGCCGCTGCGCTCTCCGGCTGCGCCTCGGGCGTCGGCGGCTCGAAGGAGCGGTGCGTCGTGGACGCCGCCGGCTACACCTCGCTGCAGAGCCTCGACACCTTCACGGACGCGGTGGTGCGGGCGCACGTCGTGGACGACGCCGCGCAGGCCAGCCAGGCGCCGGCCGACGAGACCCACGCCACGGTGACCGAGATGTTCCACGTGACCGTCGACGACGTCGTCGCCGTCCGGCCGGGCCAGCCCGCCCTGAGCGACGGTCAGCAGCTCGAGATCACGCTCTCCGTCATCGACCCGAAGGGGTGTGCAGCGGACGCTGCGACGCCCACGCCCGGCTACCAGGGCCTCCCGCTGGAGTCGGAGGTGCCCGGCCGGGGCGCCGACGTCGTCCTCTTCCTGGGCGGGGAGCCCACCGTCGCAGGAGCCACGAAGGCGGCCGACGCGACCGTGCGCTCGGCGCTCGGCTACGCGTCGGTCGCCCCCGACGGCGGAGGCACCGCGGTGACGTTCCACGCCACACCGGGCGCGCTGCGCGGCGCGATCATCCCCCTCCCCGACGTCCTCGCGGCGGTGCGGGCGGACCTCACAACCCCGCGACGAGGTTGACGAGCGTCGCCAGGATGACCGTGCCGAACAGGTACGACAGCAAGGCGTGCCCGAGGGCGAGGCGCCGGATCGCCGACGAGCCGACGTCGGTGTCGGAGATCGCATAGCTCATGCCCACGGTGAACGCCACGTACGCGAAGTCGGAGTACCGGGGCGGCTCCTCCTGGTGGAAGTCGACCCCACCGTCGGGTCCCGTGTAGTAGAGCTGCGCATAGCCGAGGGCGAAGAGGGTGTGCACGGTGGTCCACGACGCGACCACGCTCGCCACGGCGACGGCTGCTGCCAGCGCCTTGTCCGTGACGTCGGAGCCGAGCAGGACGAACCCGACACCGACCAGGCTCGCCACCGACGCGACGACGACCGTCGCGTGCGTCGCGAGCCGCGTGGGCTCCTCGCGGGTCGCGTGCGACGCGGTGGCGTCCGCGTCCATGGGCCAGACCGTGGCCCAGGTCCACACGACGAACAGCACGGCCACCGTGCACCACCCGAGCAGCACCGCGAGCCCCACGGGCAGCACGAGGCCCGCGAGGACCCCGACGACGGCGCCGGCGAACGTGCCGATCGCGAGCCGCTCGGCGGGCGAGACGTGGTCGCGGCGGTTCGGCACGGCGTCGGGCGTGGTCACGGGGCCAGTCAAGCACCGCGCCCGGCTCGGCCGGGCGCGCCGCGCGGCGGCGTCAGTCCGCGCTCAGGAGCTCGTCGATCGCGCCGAGGAAGTCGTCGAGGTCGTCGGGGTCGCGCGAGGTGACGAGCGGGTAGCGCGTCGCGTCCCGCACCACCGACGTGTCCGTCCACGACGCGACGCCCGCGTTGCGCAGATCCGTCTGCAGGGACGCGTACGACGTGACGTCCTTGCCCTCGATCACCCCCGCCGACACGAGCGCCCACGGTCCGTGGCAGATCGCCGCGATCGGCTTGCCGGCGTCCGCGAACGCCCGGACGACGTCGAGCGCGTCGTCGTCGAGCCGCAGGCTGTCCGCGTTGAGCGTGCCGCCCGGGACGAGGAGCAGGTCGTACGCGTCGGGGTCGGCCGCGGCGATCGTCGTGTCGGGCTGGACGGTGCGGCCGGGGTCCTTGTCGCCCACGAGGGTCTCGATCGGGTCGGCGGACACGGCGGCCACGGTGACCTCGGCCCCGTCGTCGCGCAGGTGCTCGACGGGCACGACGAGCTCGTCCTGCTCGACCCCGTAGTTCGTGACGATCGCCAGCACGCGGCGTCCGTCGAGGTCGGCGTCAGGCATGGTGTGCTCCCTCCGTGTGGTGTTCTTCACCGTAGGCACGGTCCGGGACCGGTCGCAGCGCAGGCGGCAGTAGCGTGGAACGGCCCGCCCGCCCCCGCCCCGGAAGGATCGCCGCCACGGAACCCGCAGCCGCGCCGTCGCCGTGGGAGGGCCACACCCGGGGGTCCCGCGGCTACCGGCGCATCCTGGTCGCGCTGTTCGCGGCCGGTGTCGCGACGTTCGCGCAGCTCTACTCGCTCCAGGGCGTGCTCCCGCTGCTCGCCGCCGACCTGCACGTGAGCGCACCCCGCGCGGCGCTCACCGTCTCGGCGGCCACGCTCGGGCTCGCGGTCGCCGTCGTGCCGTGGTCCGCGGTCGCGGACCGCTGGGGGCGTGTGCGGGCGATGAGCGTGAGCACGGTCTCCGCGACGGTGCTGGGTCTCGTGGTCCCGTTCGTCCCCGGTCTCGGTCCGGTGCTGGTCGTCCGGTTCTTCGAGGGTGCGGCGCTCGCCGGGCTGCCCGCGGTGGCCGTCGCGTACCTCGCGGAGGAGGTGCACCGGCTGCACGTCCCGGGGGCCGCCGGGACGTACGTGGCGGGCACGACGATCGGCGGGCTCCTCGGCCGGCTCGTCGCCGGGCCGGTCGGGGAGGCGACGTCGTGGCGCGTCGGCGTGCTCGCCGTCGCGGTCCTCGCCGCTGCGGCGACGGCCGTGTTCCTCACGCTGGTCCCGCCCGCGCGGCGGTTCTCACCGGTGGCCCGGGGACAGGGGCCGGGGTTGGGCGCGAACCTCCTCGCGAACCTGCGGCGCCCCGACATGCTCGTGCTGTTCTGGCAGGGCTTCGCACTCATGGGCGGGTTCGTCGCGGTCTACAACTACCTGGGCTTCCGGCTCGAGGCGCCGCCCTTCGACCTGCCGCAGGCCGCCATCAGCCTCCTGTTCCTCGCCTACCTCGCCGGGACGGTGTCGTCGCGCACCTCGGGGCGGCTCGTCGAGCGACTCGGTCGGCGGACCGCGCTCGTGGGGTCGATCGCCGTCGAGCTCGTCGGGCTCGCGCTCACGCTCGTCGCCTGGCTCCCGGTCGTGCTCGTCGGACTCCTGGTCTTCACCGCCGGGTTCTTCGGGGCGCACGCCGTCGCGTCGGGGTGGACGGGCCAGCGTGCGCCGCAGGGCCGGGCGCAGGCGACCAGCCTGTACAACCTCTTCTACTACGCCGGGTCGAGCGTCGTCGGCTGGGTGGCGGGGTACGCGTTCGCGTCGCACGGGTGGGGTGCGCTGGGCGTCCTCGTCGGGGGGCTCGCGGTGTCGGCCGCGGTGCTGGCGGCGCTCGTCCTGCGCCCGTTGCCCGGTCCTCGCTAGTTCGAGCCGCGGGCGAGGTAGCGCAGCTGGACCCGTACGCTCTGCGTCGCGGCGGGCAGCAGCCCCACCTCCACGTCCGGGTACACCCGGCCGACGACGGCGCTCACCACGGCGTCGTCCGTCGCCGTCGGCAGCACGAGGGTGTCGAGCGCGGCCCGCACCTCGTCGAGCCGCTCGAGCCGGTGCGTCCGGTACGCGGAGACGCGCGCCGCGAGGTCCTCGATCGCGGGACCGTGCCCGGGGAGCCCGACGACGGGCGTCGTCGTCGTCGCGCAGACCGCGGCCAGCCGGTCGAGCGACGCCAGGTAGTCGCCGAGGTCCCCTCCGTCGCGCTCCATCAGCACCGTCGACCCGGCGCCCAGCACGGTGTCGCCCGTGAGGAGCGCGCGGTCCGAGGGCAGGTGGAGGCTCACCGAGTCGGACGTGTGCCCGGGCGTCGCGAGGATCCCGATCGGCAGGCCGTCGACGTCGAGGACCTCGCCGTCGCGCAGCGGCTCCG